>DBGDFS010000058.1:0-7500 GCA_048342015.1 Collinsella sp.
AAGCTGAGCACCATAGCCATGAGGATGAGCAGCACGATGGCGGCGACTTGCTTCGGCGAACGCTCCTGCCATCCGTAGGGCAAACTCTCCGCGACCATAACACCTCCTTAGTTCGCACATTATACGCTGCGAGCCACTTTGCGACCTTGCGGTCAAGCGACAAAACGAGCCGGCTGGAAAACAACCGGCTCGCTTGGGGACAAATACGATAGGCGAAACGCTCGCCTACGCCGTCTTAGCAGCCGCAACGGCGGTGTCGACGTAGCCGGCGGTATCGACGAGCGTGGCGCCCGAAACCGCGTCCGGGCCCTTCGCCTTCACGTCGGCGATCTTCTGTCCGGCCACAAAGGACTCGATAGCCGACATGGATTCGATCCACGGCGTAGTGGACTGGGCCTTTTCCTTCATGCTGGCGCTGTACATATCGGAGTTCACCGACTTGGACATGAGCGCCTTGCCCTCGGCGTACCCTTCGGCGAAGGCGGCGTCCGAATTGGGCACGGGCACCAGGCCGGCAGACGAAGCGTCGGCGAACTGGAACTCGTCGATGCTCGAAGCAACCAACACGTCCCCCTGCACAAGGGAAACGGCTTCCGCGAACGCCTTGTCACCGTGAGCAGCCGCGGTGGCGCATCCCATCTTGAGGTCGGAACCGTCGCCGGCATACGCACCCGTCGTGGTGATGTCGTCGCTCCCGGCGACCTCGGACACGAGCTTCAGATAGTTGGGCGCGTCCACGAGGGTGGCTCCCGTCACGGCATCGAGGCTCGTCTTCGTCAGATCGGAGGCCTTCTTGCCCACGCAGTACGCCTCTATCGCCTTCATCGACGTCAACCACGGCGTGGTGGACTGGGCTTTCTCCTTCATGCTGGCCGAATAGGCATCGTTGTTCACCGTCTTCGACATGAGCACCTTGCCCTCGGCGTACCCGTCCGCAAATCCAGCGTCGGAGTTCGGCACGGGCGTGATGCCCGCCGAATCAGCAGGCATGAACTGATAGTCATCCACGCTGGCGGCGAGGATGGTACCGTCTTGGGCCGTGGCGACAACCACGCTCGTAAAGCACTTGTCTCCGTGAGCGGCGCCGTAGCCGCGATGCAAGGTCGCAGTTTTGGCAGCGGTGTCGGGCGCGGTTGCAACTGCAGAATCAGCTTTCGCTGCAGCATCGCCGCCTGCGCACGAGCTGAGCGTAGCAGCACCGGCCGCACCCAATGCGACCACGATGCTTCCCTTAAGAAAATCACGACGTGAGACGTTCGTTTCCATAATGGCCTCCCTTGAATTCCCTCTAGACAACGGGGCAAACCATACGGATCAACACGAAGCAAATCCATCGTCAAAACGCAGGAAATTGCATTCCGTCCGAGATTGCGCTTCTAAACGAAAAGGGGGAGAAGCCCTAAACGCCCTTGTCGGGCCCGTCGCCTTCATCATCGAGCAACTTGAACAGCTCCTCGCGCGACGAGACCCCGAGCTTGCGGTAGATGTTCTTGCGGTGGCTTCGCACCGTGGATTCCGCCACCGTCAACTCATCGGCGACGAAGCTTGACGTGTGGCCGCGACCCAGCAGAAGCAGTATTTCGGCCTCGCGCGCAGTCAGGCGGTACTCGTCGGACAGATCGGCGCAACGACGGTTGTAGCCCTCCTGAGCTCCGAGCGCGTTCGACTCTACGGCATCGATGCCCTCGAGCATAACGCGCCACAATCGCGAGCTGGGAGTGACCATGAGCGCGATCGCCATCACCACGAACAGCACGATCAGCACCTGGTACTGGCATGCAGCTAGCACGCCCGTGTTCATGTTGGCGTCCGACAGCAGGCACACCAGGCACCCGACGATGATCATGATGCCTCCGGCCGGCAGAGCGAGCGAGCGCATGCGACCCGCCATCGCTACCAGCATCGCCGACATCACGAGCGCATAGATGGCGCAGAACGAGAGAGAGCCAACCGCCATCACCGAGCGTTGCAACGGAGGTTCGACGAACGCCGTGGCCGCGAACACCGCGAAGGCCACCAGCGGCAGGAAGAAACGGTACGAGAAGTTGATGAGCGCCTGATCGGTCTTCATGCGAATGAGGGGCACCATGACCGCCACGGCCAGCACGCCCGCCAAAGCCAGCGGAGCGACACCCCAATCCATGGTTCGCACCAGGCTATTGTCAGCCACGAACAGCAACAGCATGGCGAACGGCATAACGGCGAAGAACAGCGCGCGAGCGAGTGGGGTTTTGAAATCACCCGTCCCCTCCACCACCGACACATCGAGGTGCCCGAACACGTCCCGCCAGTTCACCCCTGCCTGCGCCGAACGCTCGTCCTCTCCCTCTGAGCGGAAGAACAACCGCGCGCACCCTACGACGGACAGCGCCGCCGCCACGGTGAGCACCGTCCGGGCAGGCGTCGCGCCCAGCATGGGCAGCAGCGACGCGCTTGCGAACAGGACGCAGCCGGCGACCCACGCCACAACGAGCGCGCGCCTGAACTCGAGCACATGCAGCCGGCTCACCCACACCAGGCACATCACGGCAGCGCCGAAACCCATCATGAGGCCGCTGCCCGCTTCCACGACGGAGCCGTCGAGCGCGCCGAGGCTCCACAGGTCAAGCAGGCCGTAGCCGATCGCATAGCACGCCAACGCCAGCAGCATGATAGTGCGGCTCACACGCGCGTGCGCCGTTTTCAGCAGGCAGATGAACAGAAACGCGAGCGCCGTGAACATGGCCGCCAGCGACAACGCGGCCGAGAACGACACCGAAGGCAGAAACGACCAGGAAACGGCAACCGACGACGTCATGCCGCGCCACTGCTCCAGCACGGGGAGGAACAACGGCACGCTCATGCAGAATGCGAAAAAGGAAAGCGTGTCAAGCAGGTCGAACCGTTTGATAATGCCTCGTTTTTCGAGTCGTATCATGTTCCTTCTCTCCACCGTCCGCACGTCCCGATCGCCCGCTGCGCCGCTCATGCGCACTGCCCTCCCTCAAACGCCCGTAGAAAGCATACTGTCTTAGTAGCGTATTTGCGAATGTAATGTACTTGGAGGCAATGGCATGGTTTCTCGGAATTTCTTCCGCTTCAACACCACGAACATCATCAGCGCAGAAACTGACAACGAGGACATCCTCGACGAAGCGGTGGAATGGTGCGACCGCTACGAGCTGCTGTTCTCGCGCGTAGACCCTGCAAGCGAGCTGTTCCGGCTGAACAGCGCCGAGGGGCGCCCCGCCGCGGTGGATGCCGAGCTAGCCGCGTTCATCGAGACGGCGCTGTCGTACTGCCGCGAAGTCGACGGGTTATTCGACGTGACTATGGGAAGCGCCACGCAGCTGTGGAACTTCAAGGATTGCATGATTCCCGCACGCGATGACGTGGCCGCGGCGCTGCGGCACGTGGATTATCGCGGCGTCATCGTGAACGATGCCGTCGTGACGCTGCGCGACCCGCTGGCCTGCGTCGATTTGGGCGGCATCGCGAAAGGCTACATCGCCGACGGCATCCTCGCGCTGCTGCGCGAACGCGGCGTGGAACACGCGCTGGTCAACCTCGGCGGCAACGTGGCCGTCATGGGCGGCAAGCCCGATGGAGCACCGTGGCGCGTGGGCGTCCGCCGTCCCCTTCCCTCCAGCTCGATGCCGCTGCTTGATTCGTTCGCCGTCCTGGCCCTGCGCGATGGCTCGGCCGTGACAAGCGGCATCTACGAGCGCGCCTTCGAGCAGGACGGGAAACTGTACCACCATATCCTTGACCCGCGCACGGGCTTCCCCGCCGAAACCGACCTGCTGAGCGCCACGGTGGTCGCGCAGAGCTCGCTCGATGCCGACGGGTACACCACCGCGCTTATCATGATGGAGCCGATCGCGCACTTGCGTTCGTCGAGCAGCATCCGGCGCTCGAAGCCGTGCTAGTCACCACCGAGGGCGATGTGCTGGCCACCTCCGGCATCGGCGATCGCGTACCGTTCGAGCTGCTGGGATAGCAAAACACGGCACGCATGCGAAAAGCGCGCAAAGTGGCTGGGCCACCAGGATTCGAACCTGGATAGCTGGTACCAAAAACCAGAGTCCTGCCGTTGGACGATGGCCCAGTCTGAAACAGAAGCGCCCGCGATGCGGCGCGCTAAGAACAATCGCATGCCGAGCAAACAAAAATGGTGGGCCGTGAGGGAGTCGAACCCGCGACCTTGGGATTAAAAGTCCCCTGCTCTACCAGCTGAGCTAACGGCCCACGTTCGCAGCAATGCGCGAGTACTCATTTTAGCTGGGCGGGCAAGGCGGGTCAATGATTATGTTGACGAACACCAGTCATACATCTAACCGCACGCAATACCGTCTATCCATTGCCACCATACCGTTATTCAAACCGATACAATTCGTACTACAATCGAAGAGGAACCGAACGCCCACCCCTCTGTAGAAAGGCCGTGATGCCTCATGTGGTGCTCCAAGGTCCTGGTTGCCTACGACGGCTCCGCTCCCTCCGCCAAAGCGCTCCATCTAGCGCGTTCCATCGGCGCGCAGGACGAGAGCGTCGAGCTCGTGTTCGCCCATGTGGTGAAGCTGTACGGCCTGGGCACCGGCGCCGAAACCGTGCTGCTCGACGAGGCGAAGAAGGTGCTGGTCGAAATGGAGCAGCTTGCAGACGAAGTGCCGAACAAGGCGCACGCCCACCTGCTGAAGGGCAGCTCGCCGGCCGATCTCCTGCTGAAATGCGCGCAAGACGAGGGCTGCGACCTCATCGTCATGGGCAGCCGCGGACAGGGCGGCGTCAAAGGTTTCCTTGGCAGCGTCAGCTACGCCGTGGTGCAGGGATCGCCTATAGCCGTGCTCATCGCGAAGGACGCTCCCGCCGCAGCGACGAAAGCCGGGGCGACCGATTAGCATGCCCGCAATTGCACGAGAAAAGCTCTGGACGAGAGATTTCGTATTCGGAACCGCCGTGAACTTCCTGATCATGGTGAACTACTACGGGCTCATGGTGGTCGTAGCCGACTACGCTATGAAAACCTACGATGCGCCCGCGGCCACCGCCGGCCTCGCGGCCAGTATCTTCGTCATCGGCGCGCTGATAGCCCGCCTCTTCAGCGGGCGCATCATGGATCGCGTCGGTCGCAAGCGCTTGCTTATCATCGGTGCCGTGCTCGAAGCGGCGTTCTCGGCACTTTACCTTACCGGCCTGGGATTATGGCTGCTGTTCGCGCTGCGCCTGCTGCACGGCATCGCGTTCGGCACGTGTTCTACCGCCATCGGCACCATCGTCACGGCTCTCGTGCCGGACAACCGCAAAGGCGAGGGCGTGGGCTACTATATGCTGTCCGTCACCCTCGGCGCGGCAATCGGGCCGTTTCTGGGCATGTTTCTCACGCAGAACGCTGGATTCCAAACGTTGTTCCTCGTAGCCGCCGCCGTAGCTCTGGCTTGCTTGCTAGCCGCCACGCAGCTGCGCGTGCCGAAAAACCCTGTATCGGCCGAAACCGTGGCCCGGAAGGCGAGCGACATCGCCCGCGACGAACGCATCGAGCAGGCGGGCGGATTCCGCGTGCCCCGTCCGAGCCTGACGAACTACCTGGAATCCAGCGTGATCCCCATCGGCGCTGTTTGTGCACTGCTGTTCTTCTGCTATTCCAGCCTGCTTGCGTTCCTCACGCCGTTCGCGGCCGAAAACGGGCTCGAAACGCCCGCGAGCTTCTTCTTCGTCGTATACGCCATCGCCACGTTCGTCACGCGGCCGTTCACCGGCAAGCTGTTCGACCGCAAAGGCGACCGCGTGGTCATGGTGCCCGCGTTCATCGCCTTCATCGTCGGCATGGGACTGCTGGCCACCGTGTACCAGCCGACGGCCATGCTGATCGCGGCGGCGTTGCTGGGCTTCGGCGTAGGGACGGTTCAGGCAAGCGGCCTGGCTCTGGCGGTGCGCCTCGCCCCCGACGATCGGCTGAGCTTGGCGAACTCCACGTTCTACATCTTGCTGGACATCGGCGTGGGCGTGGGCCCGCTGCTTTTAGGCATCGTGCAGCCGCTGTGGGGCTATCGCGGCCTGTTCGAGGCCATGTCGCTAGTCGCCATCGTGGCGCTGGCAGCCTACCTTCTGGTCAGCCGCAAGAAAGGCACCATGCGCCGCAAGCTCGAAGAAGCGGAGAAACGGTAGGGCGACGGATCGTTCAGCGGCCATTTCAACGAGCGACCGTCCGCCACGATCGCCCCTCCAAGCTCTTCCGAGCCCCTTCAAACCACGGAGGCTCCGTCGCACACGACGGAGCCTCCGTTTGCATTTGGAATCTGGAGAGGATTACCCCTCGGCAGGCTGGAACGTATCTTTATCGGGCGCGAAGGACTGCATGGCCTCGATGGTGCGGGCGAACAGCTCGTCCAGCTCCCAGCCCAGCATTTCGGCGCCGGAGCGGATGACGTCGCGGCTGACACCGGCGGCGAAGCGCTTGTCCTTGAACTTCTTCTTCAGCGACTTCACCTCGAAATCCATGACGCTCTTCGAGGGGCGCATCACTACCGCCGCGCCGATGAGACCGGTCAGTTCTTCGGAGGCGAACAGGATCTTCTCCATCTGCAGCTCGGGCTTCGGCAGCTCCGGGTTGAAGTCGGAGGTGTGGCTCTGGATGGCGCGGATCAGCTCGGGCGAACCGCCGGCCGCCTCGATGAGCGGCGCCGCGTAGATGGTGTGCAGCTCGGGCTCGTCGTCGTGCTCTTCCCAGTCGAGATCGTGCAGCAGCCCGACGATACCCCAGAACTCCTCGTTCTCAGGATCGAACTCGCGCGCGAAATAACGCATGGTCTGCTCAACCGTCTCGCCGTGCTCGATGTGGAACGGATCCTTGTTGTGCTCCTGCAAAAGCGCGAACGCTTCGTCGCGCGTCAGGCCGGCCTCGAGTGTCGCCATGATGCTCTCCTTCTCGTCTTCGATTGGATGCTCTTCGCTATGCTACCCCATAGGGCGCGCGAAGTCAGCATGGCAATCCGTTCGAACGCACGCCTAGAACACGATGCCGAGCGCGTTCGCCAACAAACCCCAGATGACGCCCATCGCGTACAGCGCCACGATGATGGCGATATTCTCTTTCAGATGGCGGTTCGTGCGAACCAACACCAGCAGGCCCACGCCCGCCGACACGAGCAAACCGGCCAACATGGCGCCCAAGCCCAGCACGCCTTCCACGTACAGCTGCGCGATGACGATGCTGGCCGCGCAGTTCGGCACGAGACCAACCAACGCCGAGCCGAACACCGACAGCGCCGGGTTCGCGCCGAGGAACTCGGCCAGCACGTCCTCGCCCACTACGGCAAGCAGGCCGTTCAGCGCCAGCGTGATGAGGAAGATGAACAGGGTCACCTGCAACGTATGTTTGAGCGCGCTTCTCAGGATTCCGCCTTCGCCGTCGTGGCAATGGCAATGCTCCTGCTCACATAAGTCGTGAATATGCAGCGGCATGTCGATGCGGCGCGCGATGCGAAGGCCGGCATCCACGAGGAAGCCCATGATCATGCC
>DBGDFS010000059.1:0-9415 GCA_048342015.1 Collinsella sp.
ACCTGGTCCATAAGCTCGTGCGGATCCATATCGCGAACGTCCACACCGCCTACGAGCACTCGACCCGAGGAAACATCCCAAAAACGCGGGATCAGGCTTGCACAGGTTGACTTACCGCCACCCGAGGGACCCACCAGGGCGAGGGTGCTACCCGCGGAAACGCTAAAACTCGCATGGTTGACGGCAGGCGCTTCGGCGCCCTCGTAGGTAAAGCTCACATCCTCAAATCGCACGTCGCTGCCGGCAGGGTGCTTGGGTTGGGCGGGCACGGAGAGCTGCTTGGAATCCATGATGCTTCGGATGCGAGCCAGCGAATCGGCACTCATCTGAGAGGCCTCGCCCACAAACATGAGCTTGGTCATGGCCGTCGGTACCACGGCCGAAAATATCGCGTAAAACGTGAAGTTTGCCATAAAATGCGGGAAGTCCGTCTCGCCCGGCGCCAACAGCAACGCCGCGGGCAGCAGGAATGCCACAAGACCATTGAGCGCGGTAAGGTTGAGTACCTGTGGACCTCGGCAGAACGTGCCCGCATAGCTTTGTGCCATGTCGGCGTATTCGGCAATCGCATCGTGGAAGGCCTTGAAGGAGTAGACCGTCTGCTGAAACACCTTGACCACGGGGATGCCGCGTACGTATTCGGTGCCGGTCTTGTTCATCTTGACCAGCGCTCCCATGTAGGCCTTCATGAACTCGGCGCCTTTGCCGCTCATCATGGTGGCCATGGCGCCAAGCGAAACGACGACCGAGATAAGGCATGCCACCCCCAAACGCCAATCGAGGGCGAAAAGCAGCACGAGCAGACCTGCGACCATGGCGGCGGCGCCTGCGATATCGGGCAGCATATGTGCGAGCAGAGTCTCGGTGGAGGCGGCGCATCCGTCTACAACACGACGCAGCTCACCGGTGGCGTGCGTGTCAAAGTAGCCAAGCGGCAACTTAAGCAGGTGCTCGCTCGTAGTCTTGCGGATATTGGACGCGCAGCGAAACGCAGACAGGTGCGTGCACATGAGCCCCACGAAATAAACTACGATGCTTGCCAGGGCAAAACCAACGGCCCACCAGCCATACATCGCGATATCGGTGGCTTCGCTCCAGTTAGGTGCCACGGCGATCAGATCGCGCGCGACAAACCAGATGCACACGTACGGGCCAAAGCTCAGCAGCTGCGAGAGTGCCGAGAGAGCCATGCCCAAATAAGTTAGGAATTTACGGTCGCCGGCATACGCGAGCAGCTCGCCGATACCGCCGCCTTCCCTTTTTGATCCCTTTGCCATGAGGTTCCCTTCTGACGGCTTGAGAGTTAACCGTAATCAACTTATCATTGATGTGTTAGCCATGGCTCACAATCAAGCCAGGCGTGGACGTTTCTGCAAAGGAAAGGGACGCTTTTGCAAATACGGCGGGCAGCGACCGACATAACCGAGCTCTACGCACCGCAATTTGAGCAGTTTGGCCTGGAGCTTACCGGCAAGGGCGCTGTCTTTACCGGCGAGGTGGCAAACGATCGGGCGCACGGACGCGCATGGATCATGCCTCTCTCCCCTGCCTGCATTGTCATGGAGCATTTCATCACCCCGACGCACGATATGTACCTGGCCGAATACACACCCGAGCCATACGCCTGCGTGAGCGAGGTCAGCGCGCCCACACTTACATGCATGCCCGAGGCTGGCATAACGCCCGCGAACCTCAAACCATTGCATGGACCGTGGCCAAACAACGCCGTTTGCAGCTTTATCCAAAATAACTGTGGCGAGGAGTTAAGCCCGCTGTTTGCGGGGGAGCTTTATCACTCGCGCTCGGTGCTCTTTTTGCCTGGATATTTTGACGAACTGGAGCACCGCTATCCCACCGAATTCGCGGGAGTCTTTGAGGCGTTTGCCGAGCCATGGCACGAGGAAGCGACGTCTACCATCTGCCACACGCTGCGCCGGATTAACGAGGACCGCGCCCGCACCGTAGGCGGACACGTCTATATGCAAGGCATCGTGGAGACCATGGTCGCGGAGCTTGCCTGTTCGCGCGCGGCCCACAAGCAGGCGCGGCAGGCGGCAGACACACGCGTCAGCATAACCATTGCCGAAGAAGCAACGGCAATGATAGAGCGCGCGCTCGACAAAGGCAGACGTGTGGGTATCAACGAGGTGGCCGAGAGGCTCTACACAAGCCGCTCCAAACTATGCGCCACCTTTAAGGCCCAAACTGGCGAATCCATGGGCGCCTACATTCGCAGACGCCGTATGGAGCGAGCACAGGACCTTTTGGCCGACAGCTCGCTCACGATAGCGCAGGTGGCAGAGCGGCTCGACTACCCTCAGCAGGCTGCCTTCGCCCAAGCCTTCAAACAATACACCGGCATGACACCCACGGCTTGGCGAAGCAAGCATCGCTAAGGCCCAAGCTCCCTGGCCGTAACGGAGCGATTAATTAGCCGCCGCCCGTCAGCTCACCCAGGATCTAAACGTCAAGATGCGCACAATCAAGCGCCTTTTTGATAAGAGGGACAGATCGATCAGCCAAATACAACGGAATGTTGAGCACCCCGTCGTCGAGCTTTAGGTTCTTAAGTGAGTAGCGGACCCTCAATGGAGTCGTCTCCGCATGCTTGTCGGCATAGTACTTAAGGCTCTTGGAATGAACGACCTCTCCCGATTTGACCTCGACGGGAACGATTTCGTTTCCGACTTGAATCAAAAAATCGACTTCGTGCTTCGGCTTCTCGTTTGTCCAATAACGCGGAGCAGCATCTAACTGTGAAAGTAATGCCTGAAGCACATAGTTCTCGGCGAACGAACCTTTGAACTCCGAAAATAGCGCATCCGAGATGGCAAAAGCGGACGCATCCAGCCTTGCCATGCGGCGCAGCAAGCCGACATCAAGACAGTAGACTTTAAATGCCTTGAGGTCATCGTACGCAGAGAGCGGCACACCACCGGCAGCATTAAGGCGAACCGCCGTGATGAGCCCAGCATCGGCAAGCCATTCCAGAGCATCCTCGTATTCTCGAGCACGAGCCCCCTCGCGCACCGCACCCCAAACGAACTTTTTGTTCTCGCGCGCCAACTGAGCTGGAATCGAGTTCCATATTTGCGAAAGCTTGGCGAACTGCGCACGGCCACCATGCTTGGCAAAATCGCGCTCGTAGGAATCCAAGAGATCAGACAACACCTTATCGACCTGAACGATATCGCCCGTCTCCACCCACCGGCCAAGAGCCTCTGGCATGCCGCCGCATGCAAAATAACGACGAAGATGCTCGACGAGACGGACATGGAAGAAATCGGGCACTGTCTCGATCTGATCAAGGCCGCCAAGGCATTCGTCGTAGTTTGCAGCGCCCTCGGCTTTCAGAAACTCGGAAAAGCTCATGGGGCGCATCTCCATGAACTCGACCTTTCCCACCGGAAAAGCGCTGGTCTCACGGGACAAGCGAACGCCCAACAAAGACCCTGCGCATGCGACGTGATACTCGGGGGCCTCGTCACAGAAGTATTTAAGGGCGCCGACTGCAGAAGGACAATCCTGGATCTCATCAATAATAAGCAGCGTTTCGCCGGGCTCGATAGGCTGTCCAAGTGCCAGGGAAAGATTTGAGATGATCCGTCGAGGATCGCGCGTACCTTCGAAAAACTGAGCGTACTCGCTCTGTACCCCAGGTGACGGCTCCTCGAGCGTCAGATACACAAAATTGAGGTACGAGGTTCGGCCGAACTCCTTAAGCGCCCACGTCTTTCCAACCTGGCGCGCCCCCTTAAGGATAAGCGGCTTACGATATTCTGACGCTTTCCAAGCGTTAAGCTTGGCAATGATATCTCGCTGCATGACCGAACCTCCCGCAAAGAAACTTCCGTAAACGTGATATTTCCCACATTTTACCCTAGGTAAAACGTGACATTTATCACATTTACAGAAGTTTTAAGCTCATTTCGCCACACTTTCATCACATTTATTGCAATGTGACAAAGGGACAGTCCCTTTGTCACCCGCACAAAAATGGACGCGCCAACGGCGCGCCCATTCACTCTATTCCATTCAGCCCGCCTGACCCGAACGGCCGAGTCGTCACAGAACCCGGGAGCCCCGGCAGGGCGGGTGCTTGCTCAAAATGAGTTCCGCACGCAAAGAAGGCCACTTAATGTGGCCTTCGTCTTGCGCAGGACTGTTCGAAATTTTGAGGAAGCACCCGCCCTGCCGGGGCCCCCGGGTTCCCGCTTACGAGAGCGACGTTCTCAGCAACTCGTTGAAGAGCTTCGGATTGCCCTTGCCGCGGCTCGCCTTCATGCACTGGCCCACCAAAAAGCCGATAACCTTCTGGTTGCCGTCACGATATTGCTGCGCCTGATCGGCACAGTTTGCCAGCACCTCGTCCACGATCGGCTGCAGCGCGCCGGCATCGCTCACCTGGCGCATACCGCGCTCGTCGACGATCTTGTTGGGGTCATCACCGGTCTGGGCCATGGCCTCAAACACCTCGTGCGCCTGATTGGAGCTAATGGCATCGGTCGCCAGCAGCTTGGCAAGAGCTGCCACCTGAGCCGGCGCGATACCGGACTCGGCGAGCGACACGCCCGCGCCCTTAAGGTAGGCGATCATCTCGTTCACCAGCAAGTTTGCGACCGTCTGGGCCTCCTTGCCAGCCATACCGGCAGCGGCGGCCTCAAAGAACTCGGCGAACTCCGGGTCGCCGGCAATCTGCTCGGCATCGGCCGCCTTAATGCCAAAGTCGGCCTCAAAACGGACGCGCTTGGCATCGGGCAGCTCGGGAATCTCGCCACGGCAGCGGTCGATAAACTCGTCGTCCAGATCGAACGGCGCCAGGTCGGGATCGGGGAACAGACGATAGTCGTCGGCCGTCTCCTTCACACGCATGACAACGGTGCGCTTGCGGCTGGGCTCCCAGTGGCGGGTCTCCTGATAGATGATTCCGCCCTCCTCGAGCACCTCGGCCTGGCGGCAAATCTCGTAGGCAAGGCCGTCATGCAGGCTCTTAAACGAGTTGAGGTTCTTGAGCTCGGTCTTGGTGCCCAGCTTGGTCTCGCCGCGGCGGCGCAGCGACACGTTGCCGTCGCAGCGCATGGAGCCCTTCTCCATGGAACAGTCCGAAATGCCCAGCGTCACAAAAATGCGACGGAGCTTCTCCATAAACAGACGTGCTTCCTCGGGCGTGCGCAGATCGGGCTCGGTGACGAGCTCAATCAAAGGCGTGCCGCAGCGGTTGTAGTCGACGAGCGACTCGGCCGCGGCGGTAATGCGGCCCTCGGCACCGCCCACGTGCACCATCTTGGCGGCATCCTCCTCCATGTGGATGCGCAGGATGCGGATGGGCACCGTGTAGGAACCGTCCTCGCGACGCTCGGGCATCTGCAGGTTGGACGCGTCGTAGCTGGCCAGGTGACCGGCGCGCTGGTTACCCTCGCGCATGGTCGATGTCATGGACGTGGACAGGCCCTCGGCGTTGGCCGAGGCGCTCGCCAGGCTCTGAGCCTCGGCCTCGCCAAACGCGCAGTCGGGGCGCTCGGCGGCACCGCGACCGGTCACATCCAGATCAAGGTGACCGTACATGGCAAAGGCGACCGGACCCTGCGTGGTCTGGAAGTTCTTGGCCATGTCGGGATAGAAGTAGTGCTTGCGGTAGAACATCGAGTGACGCTGGATCTCGCAGTTGGTGGCAAGGCCGGCCTTGACGATGCTCTCGATGGCGCGCTTGTTAGGCACCGGCAGGGCGCCGGGCAGGCCCAGGCACACCGGGCACACGTTGGCGTTGGGCTCGTCATCGTGGCTGAGCTTGCAGTTGCAGAACATCTTGGTATCGAGTGCGGTGAGCTCGGTATGGATCTCCAGGCCGATCACGGCCTCCCAATCCTGCAGGACCTCGGAAAGCTCCTTCATTACAGCTCGCCTCCCTTCCCGGCAAAATCGGGCGCGACGGAAAGCGCGGGCGCACCCGTGGCGGCATCGGCAAAGCCGCGCTCCAGGGCGCGGGCAAACGTGAGCAGCTGACGGTCCTTAAACGCCGGACCCACCAGCTGGGCAGAAACGGGCAGCTTGCTGTCCTCGCCCAGGCCCAGCGGCACCGAGATGCCACCGTTGCCGCAAATGTTGAGCGAGATGGTGTACAGGTCGGAGAGGTACATCTGCGTGGGGTCGCTGATCTCGCCAAACTTAAAGGCCGTACGCGGCGAGGCGGGCATGAGGATGGTGTCCACCTTGGCATACGCGGCGTCGTAGTCCTGCGTGATGAGCGTGCGAGCCTTTTGCGCAGCGTAGTAGTACTTGTCGTACACGCCCGAGCTCAGCAGGTAGGCGCCGAGCATCTGACGGCGCTTGGCCTCGGCGCCAAAGCCATGGGCGCGCGAAAGCGAGCTCTGGTCGGACAGGTTGGCGCAGCCCTCCTCCTGATAGCCGTAGCGAATGCCGTCGAAGCGGGCCAAGTTGGAGAACGCCTCGGCCGGGCCGATGACGTAGTAGGCGGCGATGGCGGCGTCCAGGTGCGGCAGGTCGACCTCGACCAGTTCGGCGCCCTGGTTCTGCAGCTCCTGGGCGGCGCGCTGAACAGCGGCCTTGACCTCGGGCGTCAGGCCCTCGGCCTCCATAAACGCAGGGATAATGCCCACGCGCTTACCCTCGATGCTGTCGTTGAGATGCTCGGTAAAGTCGACGGCGCAGTCCTGGCTGGTGCAATCGTACGGATCGTGGCCCGCGCCGGTAAGCGCGTTCATGGCCAGCGCGACATCCTCGACCGTGCGGCCAAAGGGGCCCACCTGGTCGAGCGACGAGCCAAAGGCAACCACGCCGTAACGGCTCACGGCGCCATACGTGGGCTTAAAGCCCACCACGCCGCACAGCGACGCCGGCTGGCGAATGGAGCCGCCGGTGTCCGAACCCAGCGAGAGCGCAACCTCGCCCGCGGCGACGGCGGCAGCGGAGCCGCCCGAAGAGCCGCCGGGCACGCGCTCGGTATCCCAGGGGTTGTTGGTGCGATGGAACGCCGAGCTCTCGGTAGAGCTGCCAAAGGCGAACTCGTCCATGTTGGCCTTGCCCATGGGCAGGCAGCCGGCATCGAGCATGCGCTGGACGCAGGTAGCGGTGTAGACGCTCTGATAGTTCTCGAGCATGCGGGAAGCGCAGGTGGTGCGCGTGCCCACGAGGTTCATGTTGTCCTTGATCGCCAGCGGCACGCCCGCGAGCGGGGGCAGCGGCTTGCCTGCGGCGCGGTCGGCATCCACGCGCGCGGCGGCCTCGAGCGCAAGCTCGGGCGCCACCTGCAGGAATGCCTGGACCCCGCCCTCGCGCGCCTCGATGGCGGCAAGGGAGGCCTGGGCCACCTCGGTAGCGGTAAAGTCGCCGGCGGCAACGCCCGCGGCAATCTGGGCAGCGGTAAGGGAATCGAAGCTCTGCGCCATTACTCGCTCTCCCCCTCTCCCAAAATGGACGGCACGCGGAAGTAGCGGTCGCGCGCGCTGCCGGCGTTTTCCAGCGCGACGTCGAGCGCTAGGTCGCGCTCGGGCTCGCGCAGGTCATCGCCCATCACGTTGGACAGGCTTCCGATGGGATGGAACGTGGGTTCCACGTCGGGCAAGTCATATTGCAAGACGGGCTCGAGCATCTGGACGGCGTCGTTCATGTAGGACGTCATCTGGGTAAGCTCGTCATCGGTCAGTGCGATCTTTGCGTACTCGGCGATGCCGCGCACGTCTTTCTCGCTGAGTGCCATAGGCGCTCCCTTCCGCATAACAGTTAAACCGCTCTAGTATACAGGGCAACGCCGGCTTGGAGCAGGCGCTTTACCCAAATGCAGCGAAAACGTAACGAGGGCGGCGGGCTGGCAGGCGGCGGGCTGGCGGTTCTGCAACAAAACCGCACCGTCCATAGCGAAAACCGTCCCGCCCACAACGAAAACCATCCCGCCCACAACGAAGACCGGCCCGCCCGCAACGAAAACCATCACAACATTCGACACTTTTCGCCAAAATCGCGATTTTCATCGAATGTTGTGATGGTTTGGAAGCCCCCGACCACCACAAAGGTGCCTGTCCCCATTGTGGTGGTTCTGGAGAATGTCTTATGCCGAGGCCTTGGCCTTGCGGCGCTTACGGACCGCGTGGATCACGATGTCCAGCAGCAACAGCACAATGGCCACGACCACGATAAGCACGGCAAACTCGCGCTTGCCCCAGTGGCGGCCGGCCAGCGACTTTTGCTTGTCGACGTCCTTCTTGCTGTACTTGGTGCGTACGCAATGCACCAGCAGGCGATGGTCGTTCACGCCGTAGGGCGTGCAGGTGACGAGCGTCACCTTGTCGGCACCGGGCTCGATGGTCAGCGACTCCATCTCCTCGGGCAGCACCACCTCGGAGTCCACCATCTTGTAGGCGAGCGTCTTGTTCATGGTGTGCAGCAGCACCAGGTCGCCGGGCTCCAGCGAGTGGATGTCGTCGAACATGCTCAGGTTGCGCATGCCCGAGTGCGCGGTGAGCACGCAGTGCGTCGAGGTGCCGCCCACCGGCAGGCTCGTGCCCTCCAGGTGGCCGACGCCCGCCATAAGGACTTCCTCGCTCGTGCCGTGGTAGATGGGCATGCTCACGTCGATGGAGGGGATCTCGACCCAGCTCATCATGGGGTCGCGGTCGAAGATGAGCTGCTGAGCGTAGGGCTCGATCTGGTCGGCGGGGAGCTCGGTGGCCTCGCCCGCCAGCTGCTCGTTAAAGGAGCGCGCCTGGAGCAGAATGCGCTCGCGCTCCTCGGCAGACAGCGCGTCCACGGTGCTGGACACCGTGCTGATCTGGTTGAACACGCCCGAGGCCTCGAGCCGGTCCAAGATCCACGGCCAGGTCATAAGGCCCACGCCAATAAGGATGATGACGATGGTGATGAGACGGTCGGCCCAGCGCGGCAACCGCTTGCGGCGGCGCTTGGGCTTTGGTTGAGGATTGGGCTGAGGGCTTGATCCGCCGTTGGCCGCGGCGTTATTGCTCTTCATATGTTTGGCGCCCTGCACCATCGCCGGTCACTCCTCTACAACTCAGGTTGTCTAAACAAATAATAGCCGATTAGCGAGCTTCCACGCCGGACAACGCAGCCTGGCAGCATTGCGCAGTGCGAGTATGGGCCCGCATTTGAGTTTTCAAAATGTCCCGAATCGGCTGAGCGATTCGGGATACAATGTCAATAGAAAACGACGCACCCCGCGTAAGTGTACGAGAGCGCGGGCGGCCTAGTTTTCAGCTTTTGTTAAATGCCCGGGATCCGACCCCCGGGCATTCTTATTTGCGCTTTCGGCGCAAATGCCGTCCACCGTCCGCACCGCGCGTGCGCCTACGGACCTTAAACCGAACCTCATACGAGTCAAGAAACGCGATGACGAACGTGCCCACCGCCGCGAGGGCGGCGAGCGCGTTAAGGAATTTCAGCA
>DBGDFS010000060.1:0-1334 GCA_048342015.1 Collinsella sp.
GGGTTATAGGCAAGAAAGTGTGTCCGTTTTAGGGGTGTAAGGGCAGGTCAAACCCTCGATAAACCATCGTTTAAATTTCGGAGGCAGGTTTAAGTGCCTGGCAAGAATGTGTGTCCGCTTTCGACTTGACACCGCAGGTCAGAGGCCGTAAACCGCCCTCTTAAATTCCGTGGTTCAATCACGGGATGAAGAAGATACTGTGCCCTGCGTGCGGGGGCGACACGAAACGCAACGGGAAGACCTCGTCGGGGGCGACTCGTTGGCGCTGCAAGGCATGCGGCGCATCCACCACGCAACGTTACGACAACGAGCCTAAACTGCTAGAGCTGTTCCTGAGGTGGCTGCTCTCGAAAAAGACCCAAGGCGAGTTCGGCATGCCCGGACGCACCTTCCGGCATCTCACGAATAAGTTCTGGGACCTGTGGCCCGTGGCTCCTGTCTGTGACGAGGTCCACCACGTGGTGGAGGTGGATGGCCTTTGGCTGGGGCGCGACGTCGTGATTATGATCGCCTGCACCGAGAAGCACGTGATCGGCTGGCATCTAGCGAGAAGCGAGAACGCGCAGGCGTGGGCGGCGCTCATGGCGCGCATAGCCCCTCCCGACGTCGTGATTACCGATGGCGGAAAGGGGTTCGAGAAGGCGAGACGCGCCGTGTGGCCGAACACACGCGTGCAGCGCTGCGTCTTCCATGCGTTCTGTCAGGTGAAGCGCCAGACCACGACCAGGCCGCGGCTCCAGGCGGGCGTTGAGCTCTATGGCATCGCCAAGAAGCTCATGCGCATAGGTAGCCTCAACGAAGCTGCGGAGTGGCTTGCGGGCTTCTCTAATTGGTGCACGGCATGGGAAGGATTCCTAAAGGAAAAAGAGGTGGTTGACGGGCGGATCCGCTACAAGCACGAGAGGCTGCGCACTGCGCGCGGCGGGCTTCTGAAGCTTTGTAGGGCCGGTACCCTATTCACCTATCTCGACGAAGGCTTGCTCGAGGGAGGACCTGTTCCGGCGACTACGAACAGGATCGAAGGCGGCGTGAACGCCCAGATCCGCCACATGCTGCGAGAGCATCGGGGATTGAGGCTGACGAGGCGCGTCAAGGCGGCGTTCTGGTGGTGCTATATGGACCTTGAAGCCCGTGCAAGCCCGAAAGAGATCCTGAAGGAAATGCCGACGGACGTCCTGATTGCTGAGTTTTATCGAGCAGCTGCCGAAGCTAGCGAAAAAGATGAAGCGGTGGGGCGCTGGGGCACTGCTGTGCAATGGAATGACCTGCATGCAAGCGGCCCTTATCGCATGGATTACGATTAGGCTCTGGACACACTTTCTTGCCTATAACCC
>DBGDFS010000061.1:0-57856 GCA_048342015.1 Collinsella sp.
GGCGCGCCAGGGAGATAGTGGACGAGATAGTCGAGAAGCGCGGCCTCAAGAAGGAGTAACATCGGGACTTGCAGCGACGGACCTCAGGACACTCTTACACCACGTCTGCGCGCGCGACCTAGCTGTACATTATCAAGGCACTATTTTGCCGTAAAATAATGTGACTGGATTTGCAACAGTACTCATATTTGGCATTTTTTGCCCACCGGGGCTAGCGAAGGTCAAAAACAGAGTGCGCATTTGCTAAAACTGCCGACTCGATGCACTCTGCGTCGCGGTTTTTGAGTGAGACGATGCGTTCTGAGGTCCATGTGAGCGATCTGATAAGCGACTGTGCGCTTGTTTCGGTGTTTGCCTCCGCCGGCGCATCGGTCTCGAGCAGTAAACGATCGAGTGGGATCTGTCGGGCGTATTCGCGACCGCGCTTGGTGGCGAGCATCCGCTCGTTCACGGAAAAATAACAGCCCGCATTACGCGCGCGGACGAGTTCGTCCGAAGTACCGCTAAACCAGTGGAAGATGATAGCGGGGGAGTCGGGGTTTGGGATGAGTAGTCCATGCGATTCGAGGACGTCCAGTACGGCTCCTGCCGAACGAACGTCGTGAATTGATATCACACGCCCGGTAAGAGGATGTTGCGCGAGAGCCTCGCAGAGCCGGTCAAGTGCCTGTGTTTGCAGCGGCTCGCTTCCGGCAAAGCGCGCAGAAAAGTCGAGTCCCACCTCGCCGATGTAGCGCTCTTGGGCGGCAACTTCGCAAAGCAGATCGACTTCGGTAGAACCACAGCGGCCGTCGGCGAGCCACCAGGGGTGAAGCCCAATGCCGGCGATGATGCCTGGTTGGCGACGGGCACGCTCGTTTGCGGCCGAAAAGTCGCGTGGATCGACGCCGCAATCAAATAGACCCAAGCCCAGTGCCGTCGCCTCATCGGCAACGGCGTCCGGGTGAGCCATTAAATCAAGATGGCAGTGTGCATCAATTAACTGGGGCCCCATCTCGGCGCGCTCCACTAGTCTAGGCGCTGGCCATCGGCGCGCACGCGTTCGGTACCACGCCCACTGATCTGGCGGATAACCTCGCCGGCGATCATCTGGCCCATGATGGGCGGCATAAAGCTGGCGGTGCCCAACTCGGTACGCTCGTGGATATTGGACGGGTCGCGGGGTTGGGTCTTAACCGATTCCTCGCAGCTAAACAGCACGTGCAGGCTCTTGATTCCGCGCTTCTTGCATTCTTTGCGCATGATGCGGCTCATGGGGTCACGTACCGTATCGAAGATGTCGGCAAAGCGGAGGCACTCGGGATGGAGCTTGTTGGCCCCGCCCATAGAGCTAACCAAACGGATGTCGTGGTCCTGAGCATATTTGGCAATGGTGAGCTTAGCCGAGATGGTGTCGATGGCGTCGACGACGTAGTCGAGCTTGCCGCCCGTCTGCTCCAAAACGCTCGCGAAGAACTCGTCGATGTTGTCACTCAGCAGGTATTCAGTGCGTTTGATAACGGTGGCGGCGGGATTGATGTCGTGGATCATGGCTTCCATCACGTCCACCTTGCGCTTGCCAACGGTGCTGTGAAAGGCGATAGCCTGGCGATTGATATTGCTGGGCGCGATGATGTCCTTATCCAGAATTACAAAATGACCAATGCCGCCGCGGGCGAGCGCCTCGCAGCAGTTGGAGCCCACGCCTCCGCAGCCGAGCACCAGTGCCGTAGCATCGGCGAGCTTATCGAGTGCCTCGCGGCCCATGATGATCTCGAGCTTGGTGTCGCGTGTTTCGATGGGAGTTGCGGCTGCGGTTTCGGTCATAAACATCCTCCGATGGGGAAGCGGGTCGTGTTTTAGCTATCGCCATTATAGGTATTATCGCGATTCCATTTGAGCCCTAGGGGCTTGTTGAAATGAGGCAGTGATTCGCATAAGATTGAAGCAGATGGCGCCCGTTGCAGCGGGTTGGCCAACTCCAAAACACGTTTGTAGCGTGAGAAGTGGCCGTCTTCGCATTACCGGGGGCGGCTATTTCATTCGACCTCCAATGCGGATGCCGAGCTCCACAGCCGCGATTACAAGCAATAACAACGTCAGGACATCGTCAATACTCATAGTCCATCTCCTTCTTGGGTAGAGGGAGCTGGCCCATCTGCTTCAACTTCCATTGTAACTAAACACGAACGAATGTTCTATAGATGTTACTGTATTAGATAGTTAGACAAACATCTAAATATCGAGTATAGTGTGCACGTCATGAGAGATGATGAGAGGAGGTCTTATGCCGGGAGAGGGTTTTAAGGCGCTTGCCGATCCAACGCGACGGCGCATTTTGGAGTTGCTGCGCGAGGGCAATTGCACGGCGGGGGAGCTTGCCGAGCATTTCGATATCAGTAAGCCGTCGCTGAGCCATCACTTGGCGACGCTCAAAAACGCCGGGTTGGTGACCGACGAGCGCCATGGCCAAAACATCGTATACAGCTTAAACACCACCGTCATGCAGGATTTAATTGGCTGGTTTATGGGTTTTACAAACAATGAAGGTGATAAGGATGAATAACGAAAACAAGGGCATTCACCCCACAGGGGTATCGTCGCGCGTGTGGATTGCGCTGGTCGCTCTGTGCGTCGCCAATGTCGTAGCGCACCTCATGGTGATGCCGAGCTTGCCTGCGCAGATTCCCACGCACTGGGGCGCGAACGGCGCTGTCGACGGTTGGGGTCCTAGCTGGATGGCCTCCGCGCTCGGCGTGCTGCCTCTGGCGCTTCTCGCAATGTTCTGCGTGGTGCCGCGCATCGACCCCAAAGGTGAGGCATATCGAACCTCGGGCAAGTTCTATCAGGGCTTCGTAATCGCCTTCACCTTGTTCATGTGCGCCATAAGCTGGCTGGGAGAGCTTACGGTCTGGGGCGTGGTGCCGGCGGTCGGTTCGGTTAACGTGCTGATTTCCGGTGTTGTCGGTTTGCTGTTCATCGGCGCAGGCAACTACTTGCCGCGTGTGAAGCAGAACTATACGCTCGGTATCAAGACGCCCTGGGCGCTTGCCGATCCCGAGAACTGGCGCCGTACGCAGCGTTTTGGCGGCGCCTGCTTTATGGTGTTGGGTATTGGCCTGATTGTGATGGGCGTGGCAGGCAGCGTGCTTTCGAGTGAAGTCGCCGCCGCGGTGATTGCGGCTCTGGCGTTTGGTTCGGTTGGAGCCGTCTACGTCTACTCGTATCTGCTGTGGCGCAAATCGCAGCGAGCCGCTCGTTAAGGTTGCGGAAAACTAGCGTACGCAGTTCATGGTATGTTCCGGGGGACTTTTCCCAGGTAGTATTAGGGGGTGTGGGCAACCATGCCCCTTTTTCGTTACGTTTCAGAGCTGGTTCCCTCATTTCGTTTCCACTAAGGCGAATCAAGAATAGGGAAACAGCAGGTAGAAAGGATAGAACAGGCAAATGGCAGAGTTTATCTACCAGATGTATCAGGCTCGCAAGGCCCATGGCGACAAGGTGATCCTTGACGACGTGACCCTGAGCTTCTACCCCGGTGCCAAGATCGGCGTCGTGGGCCCCAACGGTATGGGCAAGTCGACCCTGCTCAAGATCATGGCCGGCATCGAGGAAGTCTCCAACGGCGATGCCAAGCTCACCCCCGGCTACACCGTGGGCATCCTGCAGCAGGAGCCGCCGCTCGACGATGACAAGACCGTTATCGAGAACGTGCGCATGGCGTTTGGCGATATGATCGCCAAGGTCGATCGCTTCAATAAGATCGGCGAGGAGATGTGCGACCCGGATTGCGACATGGACGCCCTCATGGCCGAGATGGGCAAGCTCCAGGACGAGATTGATGCCGCCGACGGCTGGGATATCGATTCCAAGCTCGGCCAGGCCATGGACGCCCTGCAGCTGCCCGATTCCGACATGCCGGTCAACGTACTTTCCGGCGGCGAGCGCCGTCGCGTGGCCCTGTGTAAGCTGCTGCTCGAAGCTCCCGACCTGCTGCTGCTCGACGAGCCCACGAACCACCTGGACGCCGAGTCGATCCTGTGGCTCGAGCACTTCCTGCACAACTACCAGGGTGCCGTCCTGGCCGTCACGCACGACCGTTACTTCCTGGACAACGTCGCCGAGTGGATCTGCGAGGTCGACCGTGGTCACCTCTATCCCTACAAGGGCAACTACTCCACGTATCTGGAGACCAAGGCCGCTCGTATCGAGGCCCAGGGCAACCGCGATGCCAAGCTCGCCAAGCGCATGGAGGCCGAGCTCGAGTGGGTGCGCAGCTCGCCCAAGGCCCGTCAGGCCAAGAACAAGGCCCGTCTGGCTCGCTACGAGGAGATGGAGGCCGAGGCCCGCGCAAGCCAGAAGCTCGACTGGACCGACATTCGCATTCCTGTCGGCCCGCGTCTGGGCAACAAGGTGCTCGAGGCCCATCACCTGCACAAGGAGTTCGATGGCCGTGTGCTCATCGACGACCTTTCGTTCACCCTGCCGCGCAACGGCATCGTGGGCGTCATCGGCCCCAACGGCGTGGGCAAGACTACGCTCTTCAAGACCATCGTGGGTTTGGAGCCGCTGACTTCGGGCGAGCTCGAGGTGGGCGAGACCGTCAAGATCTCTTACGTCGACCAGAACCGTTCCGGCATCGACCCCGACAAGAACCTATGGGAGGTCGTCTCGGACGGCTTGGACCACATGATGGTCGGCGAGACCGAGGTTCCGAGCCGCGCTTATGTGGCGAGCTTTGGCTTTAAGGGCCAGGACCAGCAGAAGCGCGCTGGCGTGCTCTCCGGCGGCGAGCGCAACCGTCTGAACCTGGCGCTCACGCTCAAGCAGGGCGGCAACCTGTTGCTCCTCGACGAGCCCACGAACGACCTCGACGTCGAGACGCTGTCCTCGCTCGAGGCGGCGCTGCTCGAGTTCCCGGGCTGCTCGGTGGTCATTAGCCACGACCGTATGTTCCTGGACCGCGTCGCCACGCACATTCTGGCGTGGGAGGGCACCGACGAAAATCCGGGCAACTGGTATTGGTTCGAGGGCAACTTCGAGGCCTATCAGGCCAACCGTATCGAGCGCCTGGGCGAGGACGCAGCCCAGCCGCATCGTATTCACCGTAAGCTGACGCGCGACTAGTAGCAAGTAGAAAGGCCGCCACCAAGGGCGGCCTTTCTTGTAGCAATTGCACTGCAGCTATGCCCTGGCTGCTGGTTTGATTCATAATCAAAGTCATCTCTTTGGGATTAAAGCCCGTTTTTGCTATGAGTGATTTTCTAATTCCGTTTAAAACGTAAAGACGCATTGGGTTGCAAGGACATAAGCAAATCGAATTGAAATATAACCAGTGCTGTAACGTTACAAAAAAGATTATAGAATAGGAGTACCTTATAAGTCGCTTCTCTAGAAAGAAGAACAGATGCTTTCGCGTCGTCGTTTTCTGCAACTTGTCGCGTCTTCAATTGTCGCCTTAGCCGCACGTCCGAAAGAGGTTTTTGCTTCGACGGGCAATATTGATGGTGAGCAGATACAATTTACTTCTGAAATTGCGTAAGAGCTTGCCGATAAATATATAAAGGGACTCCTCGGCTATTCGTATACGCCTTCTGACCCTATTCCTTTTGTAGATGTTGATGGGTCCCCGCTTGGTTACATTGTTCCGGTTGTGACATCCAATAGAGCCGCGGGCTATTTGGTTTTAGATGCTTCAGATGATGAAATACTTACGGGATATCGTTTTGGAGACGGCTTAGTCAGCCCTATGGATCGGGGAGGAGATCTTGGTGTCGAGTCTTATTCTTTCAATAACCCAGTCGTAATGATCAATCCATTCGAATTCGGCGTGCAATCTTTGGACGGTTCAATAACAACAAATTGCGGAAGAACAATCCCGGCTGTTTCCATAGAAGGACGGCCTGTCGTTTTATCGAATAAACCTTCAAGCTGGAACGATGTTGTAATTTACGCAACTCAAATGCAGGATTACACAGTATCTGGATTTCGTTCCATTTCTCAGTTTATGTCATATGATGAAAGCGAGATTAAGAGGCTTACCGCCCACTATGCTTGTATGGTGACAGCTTTTTCGAACGTTGCGGAACTGTATGGCATTGCCAATTTATATAGCGACCCTTCGCAATATATGCAGATATGGAATTACACCAATACCCATGCTCTTTCCGATGAAGAACAGACTGTTCCCGGCGTTGTTTTGGGTGGAACGCCGATATCAACCTGTGCAACGGGGTTTACAAATTACTGCGCAAGCAGAGGAAGTACTCTTATCGCCCGCACTGTCTCCTCTCCGGCTATCGCGAGCATTCAAAATGAGATTAACTCTAATAGACCGAATGTTTTACATGCGAGTTTGTACAACGGATCAGCCCATTCTGTAACAGCGGAGGCTTACGCCACACTTACTGGTAAGAAAACTGGAGAGACAAGGCAGATGATTGGCATAGCGGACGGCTGGAATTCATCTTTATCCTTCCTGAAGTATGATCAGAGCTATTATGCGTGGACTTATGGAACGACTTTTTCGAAGTAGGGCGATTCGTCTAGCTCTGTCTTTGGTGCTGATGGCTTCATTGGTGGGCTGTTCAACAAAGGAAGAGATATCGCGCGGAGGTTCCGGAGAAGTGACTGCGACAGACTCAGGTTCATTAGAAATAGCTGGCGGGCATGCCGATGTGATGTTACAAGGAAAAGGCGTGCTTAGGTCGATTGATGCTGAAGACGCTGTCTGCTCAATAGAGGATTTGAAGACAGGTGAAACTGCATCGTACCGTATTTCAGATAATGCTGCGAATATGATTGAGTCGATACCGATTGGAGCACAAGTTTCTTTTAGGTATTTTGCTCCGCAACTTGAGGAGGAGCTTGCTTCTCTGGTGTCTATATGTGCTGATGACAGCCAAAAGGTCTGATTTCAAACGGCCCTGGATGGTCAAATGGCTATCCAGGGCCGTTTTGTCACTCGGCCGGGGCGTTGACCTTGTCGATGGTCCAGGCGGCTCCGAGACCGCCGGTGGTGTTGCGGCGGATGCGCACGGTGACTTCGTGGCGCTCGCCTGCCTGCGTGTAACGCAGGGGGAAGCTTGCGCGGTTTCGCGCGGCCTCGATGGTACCGCGCTCGCGGGCGATCCAGTAGTACTCGCCGACGATGCCGAGCGTGTCGGCGCCGTAGGGGAGATAGGTCGACAGCTGGTGTAGAAGCGGGCCGGGGCAGAAGACCTCGGTTGCGAAATCGATGGGGAAATCCTCGGGGATGGTCGGTGCTGCGGGTGCGGGGGCCGGTGCTGCAGCGGGGGCCGGAGACGGTGCCGGTGCGGGAATTTGGTCGCAAGCAGCGGCGGGCACGGATTCGATGACGGGTGAGGGCTCCGGTGTCGTTTCCGGCTTGATCGCGGAATCTGCGGACTTCACGGTGGCGGGCGCGTCTGCAGCAGCAGTTTCAACCTCAACCTGCGTCGCGTTCTCGTTCTCGACGCTCGGCTTTGCCTCGATGGGCGTGGAGGCCATGGTGGTGATGCCGGCGTTGGCGTTCTCGGGGTCATAGACGACCGTGAGCGAGATGGCGGGCTGCGGCGTCTCGGGCTCCGATGCCGCCTCGGTAGCGTCCTGTTCTGCGGGCTCTTCGGGCTGATCGTCCTCGGCCTCGTCGCCAAAGACATCTCTGTTTTGGAACGCAGACGTCTCGGGTTGGTTAGCGGCTTCTTCGGTTGTCGACTTGGGCGCTTCGTTGAGCTCCACAGTGGCTTCCTGCTCGGATGTGACTTCGGGATCGGTCGTGGCGGCGATTTCGGTTTCGGCTTCTGCCGTTACCTCAATAGCGACTTCGATCTCTGTCTCGGGCTCGGGTTCCGGAGCGACTTCGGCCACGGGCTCGGGCTCGGGACGCTTAACGTGCTTGGGGCGCACGGCCTTGAGGTCCTTCTCACCGCGCTTTTTCTTTTTGTAGGACTGCTTGGCGCCCTTGGCAGCCTTGGGCTTGTCCTCGCCCTTGGTAAGGGCGGTATCCCAGGCCTCGTTGGCGATGACGGTGGCATACAGGCGACCGCCCTTAAAGACGGTCAGCTTAATGCAGTCGTCGAGCTCCTCGAGCAGCTCGCGCGTGGACTCGAAGCCCAGGTCATAAGCGGCCATGTCGCCAGCGGCGAGTGCCTCCTCGACCTGCGTCATAAACGTTTGCTTGCCGCATCCGATCGCATCGCGCAGCAGGCGATACAGATAGATGCGGTTGCCCAGCGATAGCGTGGGCTTAACTATTGTCTTGCTCATGGCAAATCTCCTCTTTACACACCAAAGCATCTTACCATCGTGCGGGGCTTGCTACCTCGGCGCCCAAGGCAAACGGGCGCGACCGTTTGCCGGTTCGCGCCCGTTATGCAGGTCGGTTATCTATGAGAGGCAAACGTGCTTAGTTGCCCGATGCCGTGCCTTGGCTCGAGCTGTCAGATGCCGTGTCGGACGCGGTGCCGCTCGAGCTGTTCGAGCTGTTGGTGTTGCTGCTGTCGGTAGATCCCGTGCCCGATGTATTGCCGCTCGCCTGGTCGCCCGTGCTCGACTGAGAGCCATCAGTCGTTTGGCTTGAGTCGGTCGTGCCGGATTGCGTGCCGCTGCTGTTCGTAGAGGAATTGGCACTCTGCGATTGGTTTTGGGTGTTCGAGGACGAATCGGCAGAGGTAGAACTGTCTTGCGTGCCGTCCGCCTGTGCCTGCTGGCTTTGCGATTGACCAGTGCTATCCGCGTCGTGCTCGGTCGTGCGCGACGACAGAATCGGCTCGGGACGCTCGCCCAGACCCTCACCGGCAGTGGTGATAAGGATGGCGCCAGCGCAGGCGATGACTGCGACGATGGCGATGGCGATCGAGAAGACGATGACCTTCTTTTGCGTCTGGCTGCGCTCTGCCGCCGCCTTGGCGCGTAGGCTGTTAGGGGCGACGCGCGCCGTGGTCGCGCATCCCGCAACCTGGCGCATTTCCTGCGTGGTCGCGGCGCCACCTAGGTGCTCCTCGACATCGGGCTCAACGGGCTCGTAGGCGCCGGCAGGATAGTCGACAGCGGCATGCGTGCCCTTGATTGCTTCGGCGCTGGCAGAGATAAAGTGGCGGTAGACCTGCGAGGACACAACGGTGATGACCGAGCTCACGGCGGCACCAATTACTGAACCAGCGATACCAATCTTGGAGGCAAGCGCGACGCTTGTGGCGGCGGCTGCGGCGCCGGCGATGATCTGAGGAATGGAAATGTCATCGAACAGGCCCTTTTTGGGCGCGATGGCCATGGTCTGTCCGATGGAATGGTTCTCGTGCACGCCGTTGTTGAGCGATGCCGGCGTCATGACGCGCGTGCGCGGCGCGTCGGTGTACTTGGTTGTCATACGGGGTCCTCCCGGTGTAAATCTGCTTCGTTTCGTGTAGCCATCAGGGTACCCACCAGATGTGAATCGTACGTGACATTTAATAGATACCATCAACTCATCAATTGCTCACCAAGTTGGTGGGATGCGGTTACACCCGGCGGTTGAACTACAATAGGACTTGCTAATTGTTGTGAATGGCGTCTACGCACGGGAGCATTCTTATGAATCTTCACCTTTCTCAGTCTGATGGCTTTTTGCGTGTGGCGGCGGCCTCGCCGCGGATTCGCGTGGCCGATGTCGAGGGCAATGCCGAGGTTGCGCTGGCGGCTGTTCGCGAGGCTACCGAGTGCGGCGTTCGCGCGCTGGTGCTGCCCGAGCTTAACTTGTGCGGCTATACCGCGGCCGATCTGTTCCATAACCGCACGCTGCTGCATGCCTGCGAGGCAGCGCTGGTGCACATCCTCGATGAAACCCGTGAGCTGCCGATCGTCTTTACCGTTGGCTTGCCCGTTGCGGTGGCTGAAAACATCTACAACTGCGCGGCCGTGTGCTGTGCGGGCGAGCTTTTGGGCCTCACGGCCAAGAAGTATCTGCCCAACTATGGCGAGTTCTATGAGCGTCGCTGGTTTGCTCCGGCGCCTGCGGATCCCGTGTGGGTTGAATTTGCCGGTCAGGGTCCGGTTCCGCTGGGTTCGGGGCTTGTCTACCGCTGCTGTGATGAAGGCGCCGAGGATATGGTGCTGGGCGTTGAGGTCTGCGAGGACCTGTGGGTGCCGGCGCCCCCTTCGACCGAGATGGCGCTTGCCGGTGCGACGGTGATTCTCAACCCGTCGGCCTCGGACGAGATTATCGGTAAGGCAGATTACCGCCGCAGCCTTATCTCCAATCAGAGCGCGCGCCTGTACTGCGCCTATGCCTACGCGGACGCGAGCGAGGGCGAGTCTACGACCGACATGGTCTTTGCGGGGGAGAACCTTATCTACGAAAATGGCTCCAAGCTCGCCGCCACCAAACTGCTTACCTGCGATATGGCCGTCGCCGATATCGATCTTGACCGTCTGGTTGCCGAGCGCCGCCGTTCGACGACGTGGGCGCGCGCGGACGATGCGCCGGAGGCCACGACCGTTGAGTTCTCTTTTGAGAGCACACTCTCCGAGGCTCCCGTCCTGCGCAACGCCTGCGACATCGACCGTGTCTTCCCCCGCGCGCCCTTTGTGCCGGCCGACCATGGCGACCTGGCCGAGCGTTGCGAGACCATCCTCGACCTGCAGACCGCCGGCCTCAAGACCCGCCTTGCCCATACGGGTACCAAGGCGGCCGTCATCGGTCTTTCGGGCGGCCTGGACTCCACGTTGGCACTGCTTGTGACCGTGCGCGCCTTCGATGCGCTGGGGC
This sequence comes from Collinsella sp., assembly GCA_048342015.1. Taxonomy (GTDB): domain Bacteria; phylum Actinomycetota; class Coriobacteriia; order Coriobacteriales; family Coriobacteriaceae; genus Collinsella. The sequence goes on from DBGDFS010000061.1 coordinate 10,727, forward strand.
TGCCGCGCACCGGTATCACGGCCGTGTCCATGCCCGGCTTTGGCACGACGCATCGCACCAAGTCGAATGCCGAGTCGCTCGCCCGCGACCTGGGTGTGAGCTTCCGCGAGGTTTCGATCCACGCGGCCGTGGAGCAGCACTTCAAGGACATTGAGCACGATCCTGCCGTGCAGGACGTGACTTACGAGAACAGCCAGGCCCGCGAGCGCACGCAGATTCTGATGGATCTGGCCAACCAGGCTGGCGGTTTTGTCATCGGTACGGGCGATCTGTCGGAGCTGGCGCTCGGCTGGGCTACCTATAACGGAGACCACATGAGCATGTATGCCGTCAATGCGAGCGTGCCCAAGACGCTTGTGCGCCATCTGGTGCGCTATGCGGCTGATGTCTTTGGCGGACGTATTGCCGAGGTCTTGCTCGATATCCTCGATACGCCGGTATCTCCCGAGCTTCTGCCGCCCACGGGCGACGGCGAGATTGCGCAGAAGACTGAGGATTTGGTGGGCCCGTACGAGTTGCACGACTACTTCCTCTACTACCTGCTGCGTTTTGGCTTTGAGCCGGGCAAGATCTACCGCATGGCGCTCAAGAGTTTCGAGGGCGTCTACGACGCCAAGACCGTCCACACGTGGCTGCGTACGTTCTATCGTCGCTTCTTTGCCCAGCAGTTTAAGCGCAGCTGCCTGCCCGATGGTCCCAAGGTGGGCTCGGTGACGCTCAGCCCGCGCGGCGATTGGCGTATGCCGAGTGACGCCAGTTCGCGTTTGTGGCTCGCACAGATCGACGCGCTGCGCCCGATTGACTAACGCCGCGCCCCGATTGGCTAAGGTTGACTAAATTGAACCAAAACAGGGGTTGCAAGCGTTACACTTTTGCAATCTGATGGCCCGTATCGCGCGGCGCTCTTGTCGGAGCGCCGCGTTTTTTATATCGAAAGGTGGCACCATGCAGGCATCGCAGCGTCTCGACCGCTTTGGCGCGGAGGTCTTCGCTTCGCTCAACAACAAGCTTCTCGCGCTGAAGGCTCAGGGCAAGACCATTTACAACATGAGCGTGGGCACGCCCGACTTTAAGCCGTACGACCATGTGGTCGAGGCGCTCACGCAAGCAGCCCAAGATCCCGAGATGTGGAAGTATGCCCTGCGCGACCTGCCCGAACTCAAGCAAGCCGTGTGCGATTACTATGAGCGCCGCTTTGGCGTTTCGGGCATTACGCCGTCCATGGTGCAGTCGTGCAACGGCACGCAGGAGGGCGTGGGTCATTTGGGCCTGGCCCTGCTCGATCCGGGTGACACCATTCTGGTTCCCGATCCGTGCTACCCGGTCTTTGAGGCGGGTGCCAAGATTGCCGATGCCAAGCTCGAGTACTATCCGCTGGTTGCCGAGCACAATTACCTGCCCTATGTGGCGGGTATCGATCCCGAGGTGGCCGATCGTGCCAAGTACATGATCGTGTCGCTGCCCGCGAACCCGGTGGGTTCGGTGGGCACGCCCGAGGTCTACGAGGAGATCATCGCTTTCGCCCGCGAGCACGACCTACTCATCGTCCATGACAACGCGTACTCCGACATCGTGTTTGACGGCGAGCCCGGCGGCAGCTTCTTGCAGTATCCCGGTGCGCTCGAGGTGGGCGTGGAGTTCTTCTCGCTTTCCAAGTCGTTTAACGTCACCGGTGCCCGCATCGGCTTTTTGGTCGGTCGCGAGGATGTGGTCTCGGCCTTTGCCAAGCTGCGCAGCCAGATCGACTTTGGCATGTTCTTCCCGATCCAGAAGGCCGCCATCGCGTGCCTTAATGGACCTCGCGATGAGGTCGAGGCGCAGCGTCTGAAGTACCAGGAGCGCCGCGATGCCCTGTGCGACGGTCTTGAGGGCCTGGGCTGGGAGCGTCCCAACGCGCATGGTTCTATGTTTGTGTGGGCCAAGCTTCCCGGCGGTCGCACCGATTCCATGGCGTTTTGCGAGGAGCTCATGGAGAAGGCCGGCGTTGTGGTGACGCCGGGCGCGAGCTTTGGCCCTTCGGGCGAGGGGCACGTGCGCATGGCACTGGTCCTGCCGCCCGATCAGATCGCTTTGGCTGTCGAGGCCATTCGCGAGGCGGGCCTGTATTAGAAAGTTGTTTCGGCTCGTCAATAGCTCGAAACCGATTTCGTACAGTTATTTTACGAATCCTGCAAATAATTTCGGTAAACGGTCGATATTTGGCTGCGAATAGGAGCATAATCAAAGTCCCGATTGGATGTATTGGGATTACGGCAAGCCGCTCGGGTCGTTCCCGGGCGGCTTGTTTGTGGAGAGAGATGGGAGTTTCTAATGGTTAACGAGAAGAAGGTCGCTATTGTCGGCTGCGGTTTCGTCGGTTCGTCGTCGGCGTTCGCGTTGATGCAGAGCGGTCTGTTCTCCGAGATGGTCCTCATCGACGTGGACAAGAACCGCGCCGAGGGTGAGGCCCTGGATATCGCGCACGGCATGACGTTTGCCGAGCCGATGAAGATCTACGCCGGCGATTACTCCGATGTCGCCGACGCCGCCATGATCGTCGTCACCGCTGGTGCTGCCCAGAAGCCCGGTGAGACCCGCCTGGACCTGGTCAATAAGAACGTCAGCATCTTTAAGTCCATTATTCCCGAGATTAAGAAGTCTGGCTTCGACGGCATTCTGCTCATCGTCTCCAACCCGGTCGACGTTCTGACATACGCCGCCATCAAGATGTCCGGTCTGCCCGAGGGCCATGTCATCGGCTCCGGCACCGTGCTCGACACCGGCCGTCTGCAGCAGATGCTCGGCGCTCACGTCGAGGTTGACCCGCGTGACGTTCAGGCCTATGTCATGGGCGAGCATGGTGACTCCGAGTTCGTCGCTTGGTCCAGCGCTCAGGTTGCCGGCGTGCCACTGAACACCTTCTGCGAGCTTCACGGCCACCTGGAGCATGAGGCTGCTGAGAAGCGTATCGCCGAGGACGTCAAGAACTCCGCCTACACCATCATTGAGAAGAAGCACGCCACCTACTATGGCGTCGCCATGGCCGTCAAGCGCATCTGCACTGCCGTCATGCGCGATGAGCAGACCGTTCTGCCTGTCTCCTCGCTCATGGTGGGCGAGTATGGCCTGTCCGATCTGGCCATCTCCATGCCGACGGTCGTTGGCCGCGACGGCGTCGTCTGCCGCGTACCCGTGCCGCTGAACGATGACGAGCAGCATGAGCTCACCGCCTCCGCCAAGGCCCTCAAGGATATCATCGACAGCGTCGACTTCTCCTGCTAAATCAAGCTCTTTTGGGCAACAGACTACAATGAAAGGCGTCCGGGCCACACGGTCCGGGCGCCTTTTTGGTGCGAGGGGGTCAGGTTACTTTGCACCACCCCAATGCACCATAGTTGATGGGAGGGCCATGTCGGATTCGCCTAATTTTTTGACCTATGCCCAGACGGCGTTTGATCCGTTTGAGGAACGGCCGTTCTGCGCGGTGGATAGCCTGGTCTTTGCGTGGTTGTCCTATTTGCGTTTGCCGGGTGATATGGCGGAGCTGACGAACTGGCAGGGCCTAGACGTACGCGAGCTGCTGCGCGCCGAGTGCTACCAAGACATGATTGGCGACCTGTGGGATCCGGAGGGGAGCCGTGCCCTGTTGGAGGCCGTGGCAGCAAGCCCTCGCTACCGCGGCGTGCGCGTTTGCGGCTATCGTGCCGTGAGCGATGTGGTGGCGACAGAGCAGTTTGCAGCCATGGCGTTCCGGTTTCCTGCGGGGTTTAGTTATCTTTCCTTCCGGGGGACCGACAGCACGATTGTGGGTTGGAAAGAGGACTTTAACATGGCGTTCCGGTGTCCTGTGCCGGCCCAGGAATCCGCGGCACGTTATGTGGACGAGGCAGCGGATGCGATTGACGGGCCGCTTTTGTGCGGAGGTCATTCCAAGGGTGGAAACCTTGCGGTGTACGGTGCGGCAATGTGCTCCAACATCGCCCGTGAGCGAATCGAACGGGCATATTCCCATGATGGTCCGGGCTTCGTCGAGGAGTTCCTGAACGGCGACGCCTTTGCCGATCTTTCCGGTCGAATCGACAAGACGCTACCTCGGTCGTCGATCTTTGGCATGATGTTCGAGACACAGGAGGACTATGCCATCGTTGAGAGCACCGAGTTCAGCTTGCTGCAGCACAATCCCTTTAGCTGGGTGGTTGATGGTCGCGACTTCGTGTACTGTGAGCGCCTGTCCGCCGGTGCTCGATACGTTGATGGTTCCATTCGCGAGATGCTGCTTGCAGTGTCGCCTAGCGAGCGCGAGCGTTTTGTAGATGCGTTGTTCTCCGTGTTTGAGGCTACGGGTGCTGAGCGGTTTGCGGATATCGCTGGGAATCTGCGCGAGAGCCTGCCCGTGATGCTCCAAGCTGCGCAAGGCTTTGACAAGGATACACGACGCTTTGTCTCGCAGACCATCGTGGCAATCCTTAAATGCGCACTGCTGCCCAAACGCCCTCAGATCGACATGCCCGCTGCCGGCAAGAGTTTGGCAGAACAGCTCGAGGCTTGGCAGTCTGAGCTCCTGCGCTAGCCATTGGCGCAAAGCAACCTGTCCCCGATGCACCAATCTTCGATGCGCCTGGGGCGGGCTCGACCGCTATACTGGTTCGTGCCGAAATCGATCTAGAACGGAATGCCGTATATGAAAATCAATCACGCGATCCTGCATATCCTGGACTTTGACTCTGCCGTCAACGTCATGAGCCAGCGCGAGCTCGATATCGAGAGCCGTACCGTGCGCAACTTCGTGACCACGCATCTGCGCCGCGCGCGTACCTCGGCCGACAATAAACGCGCCACGTTTGCCGAGAACTCAGCGTTTGGCGGCGAGCTCAAGGGCTATTTCTTTGGCGAGCGCGAGTTCGTGGACCTGTCGCAGCAGATTGCGGAGTTTATCTCCTCCGAGCTCACCAAAGCCGAGAAAGCCGAGTCCACCGACGTGCTCGTGGCCGATTTTGACGACGATGAGGATGCCCGCTGGTTTGCCGTGATGCTGCTGGGCTCCAAGCAGGCATTCATGCACGAGGTGGGTCGCGAGGAGGGGGAGGTGCGCAACGACATCGCGCGCCACTACGCCATTCTGCCGAACCCCTCGCAAAAGGTGCCGAGCTATGCCATCGTGCGTGCGAGCACCATGGAGATCGGTTACGTTGACAAGAAGCGCAAGATTGCCGGTGAGGACCGTATGCTTATCCCCGATGGCCTGCTGCAGTGCGACACGGGCGTATCGGGCAAGGAGGTCATCGACACCGTGACGCGTGTGGTCGAGGAAGTCGCCGAGGAACACGGTGCCAATACGGCCGTGGCGCTCGCCAAGGTTAAGGCTGCCGTTGCCGAGAAGGTTGAGGATGACGAGGAGCTGCCGCCTTGGGATATCGTCGATGAGGTCTTTGAGGATGAACCGGTTATCAAGGAGAGCGTGCGCGCGGCACTGACCGAGGAGAAGGTGCCTGAGCGTGTGCCCGTGGAGCGCAAACAAGTCGAGCGCGCGGCCGTACGCAATCACAAGATTCGTACCGACACGGGTATCGAGATCAGCTTTCCGGCCGAGATGGGTTCGAACTCCGAATACATCGAGTTTGTCAACGAGCCCAACGGCCTCATCTCCATCGAGCTCAAGAATATCGGCAGCATCGAGAATCGATAAGGCTTTTTACTTTTGAATAAAAGTCTGGATTATTTTTTGAAGTATACTTTGAAATATAATCCAGATTATTTTTTGGAGGTCAAAATGTCCCCACTCGTTCTGGAAAAACCGGTGTTTACAAAAGACCAGGTTGTTTCTGCTACCGAAGCAAGCAAGTCCTTATCCGCCATTCGTAAACGCGCAAAACGCGCGCCTCAGTTCATTGCTGATCATAATGATATCGATACCGTGATTATCGACTATGCTGCCTATGAGGAAATGTACGGCGCGCTGCAGTATCTGCATGAACTTGAGATAAATCGCATCGCTGCGGATCGAGTCAAGCATGGTCCGCATGAGTTTGTTCCGTTTGAGGACGCCTTAACTGCCGAGGAGCTCGCGGAGCTTGAGTCGATGGATTCGGACGCGAATCCCGACGAGGATCTTTTCGAATGAGCGGGCATTTTGTTGTCGGCTTTTTGAATCGAGACGTCGAGAAGGAATATCAAAAACTAGATGGGTCCCAGCGCAGGCTCGTCCGTATTGCCGTCGCAAAATTAAAGACGCGCGCTGATGAAATCGGAACGCCGCTTCACGGCGAGCTCGCCGGCTGCAAAAAGATTAAATGGCGGAATGCGGGACTCAGAATGGTTTTCCGAATCCGAGAGGACGGAATGGTTGAGATTGCCGAGATTGTGGCAATAGGGCGGCGCGATCGTTCCGAGGTCTATAAGACGGCCGTAGGGCGTCTGTCAAAGCAACCCGCCATGGTTGAATACGATGGAACCCTGAGATAAAGAAGGCCGAAGTCCCGGGCGGGGCTTCGGCCTTCTTGCTTGGGGCTTAATTACGCTACAGGTTGAGCGTACGTCAGCGAAAACGCCCCAGAGCGAGCAAGGTGACGTGAAAGAGGAGGGCATTGACCTTCTGGTCATGCCCGACGATTGAACGTCAGATTGCCGCTCTGGGTCGTTTGCAGCGTCGACTAGTTACGCGGTTTGGTAAAACCGCGTAACCTTAGAGCTGACGTAAGCCCTCTTCCAGTCCGGTCTTGCTGTTGGTCTTCTCGTCGCGCATCTTGATGACGCGGGCGGGGACACCGGCCACGACGGCACCGGCGGGGACGTCCTCGACGCACACGGCGCCGGCGGCAACGACAGCGCCCTTGCCCACGTGCACGCCCTCCAGGACCACGGCGTTGGCGCCAATCATGACATCATCCTCGATGATGACGGGCGTGGCGCTGGCGGGCTCCACAACGCCTGCCAGCACGGTGCCGGCGCCGATGTGGCAGTTCTTGCCCACGGTGGCGCGACCGCCCAGCACGGCGCCCATATCGATCATGGAACCCTCGCCGATAACGGAGCCGATGTTGATGATGGCGCCCATCATGATGACGGCACGGTCGCCAATCTCGACGCGGTCGCGGATGATCGCGCCCGGCTCGATGCGGGCGTTGATGCCCTTAAGGTCGAGCATGGGCACGGCGGAGTTGCGGCAATCGTTTTCAACGTCGTAGTAATCGATGGAATCGGCATTGGCGTCCAGGATGGTCTTGAGCTCGTCCCAGTCGCCAAAGACGGTCTTGCCGCGACGGCCGCCGTAGACATGTGCGTCGCCCCAGGCAACCTTCATGCCCGGCTTCTCGCGCACGTACAGCTTGACGGGCGTCTTTTTGGGCGCGGTGGCGATGTAGTTGATAATCTCCTGTGCATCCATCTCGGCTGCGTTGCTCATTTGCTATCTCTCCTTTGGGTGGATTCGGTTGATACCTGGTTAGGCAAACATGACCTTGTCGAACGTATAGAAGCCGGGTTCGCGGGTGACGAGCTTCTGCGCGGCTGCCAAGGCGCCGTTGACAAAGATCTGACGGCTCGTGGCGCGGTGGGTGAGCGTGACCTCCTCGTCCTGGCCAAAGAAGCTCACCTCGTGCACGCCGGCGACGGTGCCGCCGCGCAGCGAGTGCATACCGATTTCCTTGGGATCGCGTGCTCCGCACATGCCCTCGCGGCCATAGACGGGGTGGTAGCCTGCCTCGGGCTCGGCTTCGACGACGGCGTCGAGCAGTAGCTTGGCAGTGCCGCTGGGGGCGTCGACCTTTTGGTTGTGGTGCGTCTCGACGATTTCGCAGTCAAAGCCGGGCAGCTCGCGTGTAGCCTGCGCTACCAGATGGCGCAGGGCTGCGATACCGATGGAGTAATTGCCCGAGTGCATAACGCGGGTGTTCTGGCCCAGCTCACGCAGGCGGTCCATCTGCTCGGGGGTGTAGCCTGTGGTGCCTGAGACCAACGCCGCGCCCGTGCGCTCGACATAGGCGACGGCGTCGTCGAAGGTCGCGACGTTCGAGAAGTCGATGATGACGTCGGCAGCCGGTGCGTTCTCGAGCTCGCTCAAATCGAAGCCAATCTGGGCCACGATATCAAAAACGGGCTGCCCGGCGGCGTCGACAATGCCTTCGGCGGTAGTGCGGATGAGCGAGCCCATGCGGCCCGTTCCCATAATGACGGTCTTAATCAAGTAGACCAGCTCCCTTCAGAGCATCGGTAAGTGCGGCTCGCGTGTCGTCTGCCATGGGGCACAGCGGCATACGGTAGTTTGCCTCGATCATGCCCATCTGGGCGAGCGCTTCCTTGACGGGGATGGGGTTGACCTCGCTAAAGAGGGCGTTGATGAGCGGCTGGCCGGCAATCTGGATATCGCGGGCGCGCGCTACGTCGCCGTCCAGATAAGCGCGGCACATGTCGTGTACAAGCTGCGGCTGCACGTCGGCCCACACGCTGATGGTGCCCGAAGCGCCCAGGCTCATGAGCGGCACTGTGAGTGCATCCTCGCCCGAGTACATGCGGAAATCGTCGGACAGCAGGTGGGCGATCTTGGCCGCGTAGGCGACGTTGCCCGAGGCCTCCTTGATGCCCATGATGTTGGGGTGCGCGGCTAGGCGCTCTACGTTGCGCTCGCTGATACCGCAGCCGCAGCGGCCGGGGATGTTGTACAGGATGCAGGGGATGTCAACGGCATCGGCGACGGTCTTAAAGTGCTGATAGATACCCTCTTCGTTGGACTTGTTGTAGTAGGGGGTAATGAGCAGCAGGCCGTCGGCTCCCAAGCCCTGGTAAGTAAGCGACTTGGTGAGCATGGTCTGCGTGGAGTTGGAGCCTGAGCCGGCGATGACGGGGACGCGTCCTGCAACATGCTTGACCACGGCGGCGACGACGGAGTTGTCCTCGTCATCGGTCATCGTGGCGCTCTCGCCGGTGGTGCCCAGGGTGAGAATGGCGTCGGTGCTATTTTGCAAGTGGAAATCGATAAGGCGCTCGAGCGCGTCAAAGTCGACACTGCCGTCCTTTTTAAACGGCGTAACCAGGGCGACGATTGAGCCCTCGAGATTGCGGATGTCCATGTTCTTCTCCTTCGCCTCCGCGATCTGGATGCGTTTGTTCCATTGAGCTGCGACTGCCAGGCGCTCGTCTTGGGCGCGACGGCGGGCGCTTTCGGCGCGCGACTTGGCCAGCAGCTCTCGGCCGCACGGCAGCACGTCGAGCGTGGAAAAGTAATCGCCCGGGCGCTCGGCGCGGCGGATGAGGTCGGCCGCGCCATCGGGGCGCAGCAGGACCTCGGCGGAGCGCAGACGTCCGTTGTAGTTGTAGCCCATGGAGTAGCCATGCGCACCGGTATCGTGGATTACAAGCAGGTCACCCATGTCGATATGCGGCAGCTCGCGGTCGATGGCGAACTTATCGTTGTTCTCGCACAGATTGCCCGTGATGTCATAGGTGTTCGTGACGGGCGCCGTGGCCTTGTCGGCGCCGCCCGGCTGACCCATCACCGTAATGTGGTGGTAGGCGCCATACATGGCAGGGCGAATCAAATCGACGGCGCTTGCATCGACACCGATATAGTCCTTGTAGATCTGCTTCTCGTGGATAGCCTTGGTGACCAGACAGCCGTAGGGGCCCATCATAAAGCGGCCCATCTCAGTGCAGATGGCCACATCGCCCATGCCGGCGGGAACCAGGATCTCGTCGTATGCCGCGTGTACTCCCTCGCCGATGGCGCGAATGTCGTTGGCCTGCTGCTCGGGCAGGTAGGGGATGCCGACGCCGCCGGACAGATTGATGAAGGCGACGTGTGCGCCGGTCTCGCGCTCCAGGCGTACGGCAAGCTCAAAGAGGATACGCGCGAGCTCGGGGTAGTAGTCGTTGGTGACGGTGTTGCTGGCAAGGAATGCGTGGATGCCAAAGTCCTCGGCGCCCTTGGCTTTGAGCATGCGGAAGGCCTCGAAGAGCTGCTCGGTGGTCATGCCATATTTGGAGTCGCCTGGGTTGTCCATGATGCCGTTGGAGAGCTGGAACAGGCCGCCTGGATTAAAGCGGCAGCTGACCGTTTTGGGGATGGGTCCCGCAACACGCTCAAAGAACTCGATGTGGCTGATGTCGTCAAAGTTGACGATGGCACCCAGCTTGTCGGCGAGCTCAAAGTCGGCAGCCGGCGTATCGTTGGACGAGAACATGATGTCGTGTCCCGTGATACCCAGCGAGCGGGCGATCATGAGCTCGGTATAGCTCGAGCAGTCGCAGCCGCAGCCGTATTCGTTGAGAATGGAGATGAGCGCCGGGTTGGGGTTGGCCTTGACGGCAAAGTATTCCTTAAAGCCTGGGTTCCACGCAAAGGCGTCGCGCACTTCTTGCATGTTGCGGCGGATGCCAGCCTCGTCGTATAGATGAAACGGCGTGGGGAACTGCTCGACGATATGCTCGAGTGTCTCCTTGTCCACAAACGGCTGCTTGGCCGTATATGCCTCGTTGGGGGTCAATGCCATGTCCCGTAAACCTCGCTATCCAGACGGCGCCATCTGCGCATCGAATCCGCATAGCGTGGACCCAATGTCCGGATAGCGCTCCCGCATTGCTGCAGACAGTCCTGTGGGTGTTTCCCACAGGCCCACCAGGTTGTTCGTGCCCGAAAAGCCCAGTTCGGCGGGTTTCGCCTCCCCACGGGGTCAAAGCCTGCCGGCTCGCCCGCGGTTCTTCGTGCCCGCGCCTCTATCAAGTGGTAACGACCCTACCACGTTGCACTTTACCAAACAAGAGTATTCGTATATAACGTTTAAAAAATGCAGGGATATGCTAGAAACAAGGGCGTCACAATTCTGCATCACAATATTGTGTGAATGGATATGCCCCATGAAAGGATCCTTTATGACCGAGCTCCAAGAACTCCGTCGCTATCGCCGCGATCTCCATCGCATTCCGGAGCTCGATTTCGATCTTCCGCAAACCATTGCCTATATCGAGGGCGTGCTGGCACCGCTCACCTGCGAAGTGACCCATCCGTGCCCCAGCTGCGTCTGTGCTTTCTTCGACGCCGGCGTTGATGCCGCGCATGCCACGGCGATTCGCGCCGATATGGATGCGCTGCCCATCGCGGAAGCGACGGGAGCGGCCTTTGCCTCAACCCATCCCGGCAAGATGCACGCTTGCGGACATGACGGACACATGGCCATGGCGCTTGCCGCCGCGACGTATGTCGACCGTACGATTCGCGAGCATCCGGGCGCCATTAGGCGCAATGTTCTCTTTGTGTTCCAGCCGGCCGAGGAAACGACCGGTGGTGCCAAGACGGTATGCGAGAGCGGTGTGTTCGAGCGCTATGGGGCCGACCGCATTTTTGGCTTCCATGTGTGGCCCGATCTGCCCGCCGGCACGTTGGCGAGCTGCTCCGGTCCGTTGCTGGCGCGTTCGAGTGAGACACACATTCATATTCACGGGACGAGCATCCATATTGCTAAGACCTATGGCGTTCCGGTCGAGGAGTCGCACGATGCGGCGCTGGCGGCTGCCAAGTTCTTGGTTGCCGAGCGCGAACTGATGGATGAGCTGGGTGCCGATGAGCCCTGCATTGGCAAGTTCGGCCTGCTGCAGGCAGGCACCGTCTGCAATGCGGTGGCGGGGGAGGCCCATGTTGCCGGCAGCCTGCGTGTGTTTACAGACGACATGTTCGACCGGGCACGCGAGGGCGTGCGCCGCGTGCTGGACGATGCCTGCGCTGCAACGGGCTGCACGTACGATCTCGACTTTGCCGAGGGCTATCCGCCGGTCGACAACGACCCCGAGCTATTTGCCAGCGTCGCGCCTGCCTTGCCCGGGCTGCAGCTTATGGAGGAGCCGCTGTTAATTGCCGAGGATTTCGCGTTCTATCAGCGCCATTTGCCGGGCGTGTTTTTCCTGCTGGGCACGGGTATGCCAGAGGGCCAAGACAACCCGAGTGATTCGGATGGCTGCCCCGCCTATGCCACAAGCGCTCTGCATACCGATAGCATGCTCTTCGACGAGGAAATCCTACTCAAAGGCCTCGATGTCTATAAACGATTGCTTTTGCTTGACTAAGGTGTGAAGGACTATTTGTTCTAGAAAACACGAACAAACGTACGATATAATAGAGATGTAAGTCTATAGAAACGTTTGACGTTACTAACGTAAGGCGATACTATGATTGCATCGTATGAAGATGAGGATACCGAACGCTTTGCCATGGGTGTGCGGGTCAGGAGGTTCGTGCCCTTTGAGCGTGTTGCGTTGAGGAAGATTCGCCAACTGCAGGTTTGTGCTTCGCTTGATGATCTTCGCGTTCCGCCGGGCAACCGCCTGGAAGCTTTGAAGGGCGATCGTGCCGGTCAATATAGCATCCGTGTTAACGAGCGCTATCGGGTCTGTTTTGAGTGGAGACAGGAGATGGCTTGGAATGTCGAAATCGTCGATTATCACAAGTGATGAGGCTTCGGCCGATTTGCTGTCGCCGGTGACTCCTGGTGAGCTTCTCAAAGAGGAGTTTCTTGTTCCCATGGGCATTTCTCAATATCGTCTTGCGAAAGAGACTGGGATTCCGGCTCAGCGTATCGGGCAGATTGTCTTGGGAAAACGTCGCGTGACGGCCGACACCGACCTCCGTCTTTGCCGCTACTTTGGCCTGACGGATGGTTATTGGCTGCGCGCTCAGGTGGCGTTTGACCTTGAGGCCGAGAAAAGGCGGATCGAACCGGAACTCGACAAGATCGTTCCTGTTCAGCAGGCTATCGCACTGTAGTGCTCAAAGATGATGGGGGTGGCGCGGCGATGAGGCGACGCCGACAGTCTGCCGTATATAGTCCGGGTGGATGCGGGTGCGGTTTGCTGCTGCTTCCGGTTATTGCTGTGAGCATTGGCGTGATGTTTGCGCTTGCCGGGTTGGCAGCAGCGGCACTCGTGTTGCTGATTGTGGCCATTGGCGTGACGATTTGGCTCTATCGTTGCCGCGAGCAACGTCGTGCCGACGGTAAAACCAATGTCGGCTGGGTTGTATTCCTGGTCATTGCGTACCCGCTGAGTGTCAGCTACCTGGTGTTCTTTGTCCTGTTGATGGTCAGTGCCTTTACCGGGGAATCCGTCACGGTGGGTTGATGCGCTGCCAGCAGACGGTTGCGCAAAGTGCGTTTGCTCAACGTTTGGATAACTGCATTGGCCGTTTACCGCAGCCTTAGCTCTCAGCTAATGAATTCAAGTTTAATCCTTCCTACGATGTGCTGTGTGCCGGCACGGTAGCCGGATCGTAGGAAGGATGAATAATGGCAAAAGAGGGAAAGAAGCCAATCGGTAAGATTGTCCTAGGCATCATCGTGGTGCTGGTTATTGTCGGTGCCGTGGGCTCTATGGGCGGCAACTCAACCGATTCGTCTGCGAGCGATTCGGCAAAACCTGCCGAGACGACACAGCAGGCTAAGGAGCAAAAAGAACCGCAAGAACCGTATACCATTGCTGACGAGGCTGAAGACACTTCCAATCAGTTTACCTATAAGATCACGGGCACCCTGACCAATAACACGGACAAGGAAAAGAGCTACATTCAGATTGAATATGTTCTGTATGATGCCGATGGCAACCAGGTTGGAACGGCTCTTGCAAACACCAATCATCTGAAGGCGGGCGGCTCCTGGAAGTTCGAGGCGCTGGGTACGGTGTCTCCCGACCAGGTTGCTAGCTGGGAGCGTTCGGACGTAAGCGGTTTCTAGCATGTTGCATGCACTGGGGGAGGTGAAGTCGTATGTCCGATAAAAAGCTGACCGAGGAGTTGCTCAATGAGCTTCTCGATGCGCCGAACATCGATGGCTATATCAAAGAACACGACTTTGCCGCTCCGTCGCTTTCGAACTACCTGAAGCAGCTACTGCAGGAAAAGGGCTTGGAGCGCTCGCGCGTGGTTCGTATGGCCGATCTCAATGAGACCTTTGGCTATCAGATTTTTACCGGTGCGCGGCATCCGAGCCGCAATAAGGTGCTGCAGATTGCCTTTGCGATGGCGCTGACGCTCAAAGAGACTAACCGTGCGCTGACGGCTGCCGGGGTAAGCGTCCTTAACTGCAAGGACCGCCGCGATGCGATTATCATCTTTTGCATCGATCGCGGGTGCAGCCTCCAAAAGGTCAACGAGGAGCTGTATCGCTTTGGCGAGGAGACGGTGAGTTAGCGGCTGATATCTGAGCCGGCGGAGCTGCCGAACAACGATGCAAACGAACGGGGCGCGGATGCCATGGGGTGTCTGCGCCCTGCGCTATGATGGAGGCTATGGATACTCAGACCCCAACATATTCCGATGACGAGCTGACCGCAGCGCTTGCCGAGCACCTGGCGTCGCTCGATTGCGACGACAGCTATCGCGTGGAGCGTGTACTTAAGCGCTCGACCGTTGAAACAACCGAGCTCGTGTACTTTGAAGGAACCGGCGGTGGCTCGCTCGGCCCCTTTGTCCGTAAACGCATCGATGCTTCGGCTCAAATCGGCGGGGCATACGAGCGTCTGTTTGCCGTTCAGCGGGCAGGCAGGCGTTTTGAGCACCTGCCCAGAATCGTCGATTGTCGTCGTGTGGGCGACGAGCTCAACGTGGTTATGGAATACATCGAAGGGGAGACGCTCGGGGCGCTGGTGGACCGTCTGGGAGCCACCCCCGATTATGCGCGTGAATTGTATCCTGTCCTTTGCGACGCCGTGGGCGAGCTCCATGCCGGTTTTGCAATGGCGGGGGAGACGTCGGCGCCGGTGATCCATCGTGACCTCAAGCCGTCGAATATCATCGTGACAGGTGCCAACTATACGCCTGATGACGGCCTGACGTTTTCATCGCTGGTGATTATCGACCTGGGGATCGCGCGCGTATGGCACGATGGCGCCGATGCCGACACCGTCAAGTTTGGCACGCGACCCTATGCGCCGCCCGAGCAGTATGGGTTTGGGCAGACGAGCGTGCGAAGCGACGTCTACGCACTTGGCGCCCTGTTGTTCTTCTGCTTGACGGGAGTCGACCCTAAGCCAGGGCTCGACATGCGCGAGCAATGCGAGGCGCGCGGCATTCCCACTCCACTTGCCGATGCCGTCTGCATGTCGATGGCGCTCGACCCGGCCAAGCGTTTTGCGAGTGCGGAAGCGTTGGGACGGGCGACGCGCGCGGCATACGATCTGAGTCGCCCCGTGCGGCCTCCTGCGCCGCCTGTCCGAACTCCGGCCTCGGAGACGGTGTTGACGCCCCAAGGGCTCCAGAACCCCGCAGGGCCTCCTGGCCCTGCCGCCTCCGCTGCATGCGGCCTGCTCTCTCGCGTTCCGGAGTCTCTGGGCCGCATTTGGAATACGCTCGTCTGCTTCTCGCTGCTTGTGTTCTTTGCCGGAAGTCACTTTGCCGTCTTTCACCCCACCGGAGCAAACCAAAGCTACCCGACGTGGCTTCTCATAATCGAGTATTTTTTCTTTGTCGATGGCCTTATGGTGCTTATGCATTTCGCACTGCTCGATAAGCGCCGTCTTCGTCGGCGATTCGCACTGCTCGACAGCTATCGCGGCAAGAAACTCGCGAAACTCTGGCTCAAGGCATTGGGTGTGCTGCTCCTATGCATGATTGTCATAGTCGCGGTTGCCAATGCGACCGGCGTCGTCGATACCTCCGCTACCTAAAAGAAAAGGACCCCATTGGGGCCCTTTGCAGTTGCACTTAGATGCGGTTCATCTGAGCGGCGACTTTGTTGTACCAGTCCTGCCACGTGGGCGGGCAGTACTTTTTGGCCGCTGCCGGGGTAAGGGTGGAGCCGTAGTTGGCGCCCAGATAGGCAACGTGAGCGGAGATGCCCTCGCTCCAGCTGCCAAAGCTGCGCCAACCGCCGCCACGTGCACTCCAGCCCCAGGCGTTGTAAGAATTGGCGCAATAAGCACCCTTGGTGCTCTCGATGCAGGCGATGGCGGGGGACCAACGGGGGTCGACACCGGTATTCCAAGCGGCGACGGCAAAGTTATAGCCCTGGCCTGCCATGGGGGAGCCGGCGAGATAATTGTCGATGCGGCCTGTCCACTCATTAATGAACGAATCGTAATCGGAGCTACCGGTATTGGCGTTGTTCACCGTGGTGTCGATGGTGGTGTTGGTGTTGGTGGCCTGGCTGCTGGAATTGCTGCCGCTTACGCCCTCGCCCGAGAGCTTCTCGGCGGCAGCGGCCTTATCGGCCTCAAGCTTGGCAAGCTCGGCGGCATTTTCCTGCTCGGCTTTTGCCTGTGCCTCGCTGCGGAGCTGCTGGGCCTGTGCCAGCGCATCCTCGGCGTTTTTCTGCTCTGCCTCAAGCTGAGACTTGGCCTGCTGGAGCTCAGCCTTGTTCTGCTCGAGTTCGGTTTGCATGTTATTGAGCTGTTCGATCTCGTCGACGCTCGAGCTCGTGATCTGGTTGGTGTATTTGCAGGTCGTGATGAACTCACCCAGGCTCTGTGCGTTGACCAGGAAGCTCACGATGGGATTGGTGCCCTTCTGATACTTGTACAGATCGCGCATGGCGGAGCTTGCCTTGGCCTGCTGCTCGGGAAGCTTGGCCTCGATTTCCTCGATGCTTGCCTCATTGGAGTCAATCTGCTTTTGCAGGTCATCGAGTTTGGTGCGGGCGTCGTTGTAGGCGCTCGTGGCGGCTTCGATCTTCTGCTGGGCTGCGGAAAGCTGGTCCTGCGTTGCCTGCGAGGCGGCATACGCCGCAACGGGGGAGAGCATCGGCGTGGCCGTCAGCGCAACGGCGAGCACGGCGCTCGTGATGATACGAGCCGGCTTCGACGCAATGAACGCTGCGGTGCGATGATTCGAATGCTGCATCCAGTCCCTCTGCAATCAATCGTAGGTTATGGTTCGAACGGTATTCTACTACTGCTTTCGACCTCAACTTGAACCTTAAAGGTTCCAAAGGGTCAAGTTGAACTTGAGGCTTTGGCTTTGACCTGCAGTTATGATGAATTGTTGAGAAACCATAGAGTTCAACTTTAACGTTACAGAGCTCTGTTTGAGAGGAGTTTTGGGCTGTAAAAGCCATCTCAACGTGGGGTTTTATAACTACAGCGTGCCCTTCTGGCGAGCCTGCTCAATCTCTTCGAGGGCCTCGGCGGGGGTGAACGAACAGGTGCCGTCGCCGAGCTTGACTACCTGGATTTCGTCACCGGCGTTGATCTCTCCGCCCTTTAGTACCACGCCGAAAACGCCCTCGTGGGGAAAGATGCAGTCGCCGGCGAGATAGTAGATGGCACAACGGGTGTGGCAGACCTTGCCGATTTGGCTGATTTCGACGAGCACGTCGCTTCCAAGCTTGAGCTGTGTGCCCAAAGGGAGCGAGAGCAGGTTGATGCCCCGGGTTGTGAAGTTCTCCCCAAAGTCACCCTCGTGTACGTCGAGCCCGCGTGCCTGCGCCGTCTGGATGGACTCCGCGGCTAAAAAGGAAACCTGACGGTGCCAATGTCCGGCGTGCGCATCGGTGGCGAGGCCAAATTGCTCTATAACGGTGTCGCGTCCATCGGCGACGGGCGACTTGCGAGTGCCCTTGTGTACCGACGTGTTGATTGAGACGATACGGGCAGGCCCGTTGTAAGCATCGTTTGCGGTGCGTAGGAGAACTGCCGTCCGGGCACGATCCGCAAGTTCGCGCTTGGCGGCGTCAATGATGGGGTTGTTGATCGGATGGGCCTGGGGCACGGTGCACCTTTCGACGGGGCGGGCAACATGTTGAATCCTACAACAACGGTAGGTTCATTGCCCATTGTCATACAACGGTGAGCGCCGTCTTCGTGCTGGCCTTCGTGCTGGACAATTACGTTGATTGCCATAGATACGGTGGAGCTTTGGGCGCCGGCGGCTTGGCACGCTAGAATAAATCAGTTGCGCAAAGACCGCCCGTTGTGTGGGCAGTTCATGATAGGAAGTTTCCATGGCATTGCAATTTACAGAGCGCGAGTTCATTCCCGTGCTGCTCGGTGGCGACATCAACGCCTATTCGGTGGCGCGTGCCTTCTACGAGGAGTACCAGGTCAAGAGTCTGGTCTTTGGCAAGTATCAGACGGGTCCCGCGTACCGCAGCCAGATTATCGACTACACGCCCAACGTGGATATCGATACCATGCCCGTGATGCTCAAAACCGTCAACGGCATTGCCCAAGCGCATGCCGATAAGACGATTGTCCTTGTGGGCTGTGGTGACAACTATGTTGCCCTCGTGGCTCAGGCCAAGGATGCCCATGAGTTGGCGGATAACATCGTCGCGCCTTACGCTCCCTATAGCATGCTCGAGCAGTGCCAGAAGAAGGAGATCTTCTACGAGCTGTGCGAGAAGCATGGCGTGCCTTATCCGCATACCTTTACCTTCACCATGGCGATGCTGAACGCCCAAGGCGAGGCACCTGCCGAAGTGCTCGACCAGATCGATTTTCCTTACCCGATGATTCTGAAGCCTTCTGACGGCATCATGTGGTGGCAGCATGAGTTCGAGGGCCAGAAGAAGGCCTATGAGATTGCCGACCGCGCCGAGCTGGAACAGGTCATTCGCGATTCGTATGCCAGCGGCTACACCGACGATCTGATCTTGCAGGATCGCGTGCCCGGCAACGACGAGTACATGCGCGTGCTCACCAGCTATTCCGACCGCAACGGTAAGGTCCGCATGATGTGCCTGGGCCATGTGCTGCTCGAGGAGCATCAGCCCCACGGTGTCGGCAACCATGCCTGTATCATTACCGAGCCTAACGACGAACTCATGGGCGGCGTGCGCAAGCTGCTCGAGGACCTTCACTTTGTGGGCTATTCCAACTTTGACGTTAAGTACGACGAGCGCGACGGCTCGTTTAAGTTCTTCGATTTCAACACGCGCCAGGGCCGCAGCAACTACTACGTTACCAACAGCGGCTTTAACGTTGCCAAGTATGTGGTGGACGAGTATGTGTTCAACCGCCCGTTTGAGCCGGAGTTTGTGACGGCGCAGGACGAGGCCCTGTGGATGGTCGTCCCCATGGGCGTCGTCGACAAGTACGTCAAGGATCCCGAGCTGCGCGCTAAGGTGCATCGCCTGGACAAGGAAGGTAAGGGCGCCGACCCTTCGTTTATGAAGGGCGACTTTGTCTTTAACCGCTGGCTGCGCATGTGGCACACCAAGCTGCGCCACTTTAAGCTGTTCAAGACGTATTACAAGTAGATGAGCGCGGCGCCCGTCCGGTTTGCATCGGGCGGGCGCGGGTATGATACGCGCAATTGCGCAAGCGTCACCAAGGAGGCGGCGATGGAAAAGCTGGGAGTTATCGGCGGCATGGGCGCCGAGGCCACGTCGTATTACTACGACCAGGTGGTGCGTCATACGGCTGCTGCCTGCGATCAGGAACATATCGACATGGTGGTGCTCTCCAAGTCGACCATGCCCGACCGCACGTTGGCCATTAAGACCGGCGAGCATGCCAAGCTGCTGGCGACCATGAAGGAGTGCGCCCAAGCGCTCGAGTCGCTGGGCTGCGCGCACATAGCGATTCCCTGCAACACGTCACACTACTTCTACGACCAGATTCAGTCGTTTACGAAGGTGCCGATTATCCACATGCCGCGTGAGTCGGTGCGCTATGCTCTGGCCGGTGCGGTGATGGGGGAGTGCGAGTTCGATCCCAACCTGAGTATGCCGGCCGAGCCGGTGCACAAGATTGGCATCATGGGCACCGACGGTACCGTGGGCGCGGGCGTCTACGGCCGCGAATGTAAGGCTGCGGGTGTTGAGGTCGTCTATCCCAGCGAGAAACGTCAGAACGATGTGATGTCGCTTATCTACGATGATGTGAAGGCCGGGCGTGAGCCCGATATGGATAAGTTCGACCGTGTGATGTGGGAGTTTGCCCGTAGCGGCTGCGACCGCGTCATTCTGGCCTGCACCGAGCTCTCGGTGCTGCAAAAGTACCGAGAGATGCCCGAGATCACCCTCGACGCCATGGATGTCCTGGTGCGCGAATCCATCATCCGCAGCGGCGCTCCCTACCGCCTCTAGCTTCCGACCTGTCAAAAAGGGACAGGTTAATTTTGGTAGGTTTTATCTGGTGAAACAGTAAAGGCCTCGGCTCGTTTGGTGCGAGCCGAGGCCTTTTGCGTTGGGCGGTTGCTGTCGGTGGTGAACTAGAACAGGAAGCCGATGGCGATGAGGGCGATGCTGACGATGAGTACGGCGATGTCCAGGCCCTTGATGGGGTAGCGCTTGTACGAGCTGGCGCGCGTACGCAGATAGAAGCCGCGCTGTTCTGCCGCCAAGGCTGTGGCATCGGTCTTGCCCACGCTCGAGATGAGCAGTGGCACACACAGTGGCAGCATGAGCTTAAGCTTCTTGATGGGGTTCTTGGTGTCGTACTCGACGCCGCGTGCGGTCTGCGCCTCCATGATGGCGTTCATCTCCTGACCAAACACCGGCACAAAGCGCAGCGCCGTGGTAAAGGTGAAGGCATAGCGATGCGGCACGTGCAGCACCTCGACGCAGGCGTTGGCAAGGTCGTTGAGCTTGGTCACCATGAGCATGAGGATGAGTGGTAACGCCACGCCCAGCAGGCGCAGGCAGGCCTTCGATCCTGTGATGAGACCCGTGTCGGTGATAAAGTTCCACACCACGTTGCCATCGCGCATAAAGGCCAGCTGGAGCACCAGCATGATAAGCGCGAGCGGAATCAGCAACTTGAGCAGCGAGAGCAGACGGTCGATGACACCGGCATAGGCACCCAGCGCAAGGGTGAGTGCCAAAAAGCCCAACAGCGCCACGTAGGTGTCGGACAAGAAGATGCCGACGATGATGGCGGCGGCGAGGCCCAGTTTGACGACGGGGTTCAGGCGATGCAGTAGCGTATCGCCCGGCATGTAGTCGATGACGTTAACCACGGTGGACCATCTCCTTGGTAATTCGAACGACATCGGTGACCTCGCTCACCTGCGCAAAAGCGGGCGAGACGGAAGATGCCAGACGGCGCGAGAGTTCAATAACCTGGGGAGGCTCCACGTAGGCACGCCGCATGAGATCGATGTTCGAGAATAGCTCGTGCGTGCGGCCGCGGTCGAGGATGCGACCGTCGGCCATTACCACAATGCGCTCGGCAAAATCCGAGACGACTTCCATATCGTGGCAGACCATGATAACGGCGCAACCGCGCTCGGCCATGGTGCGCACCGTTTCCATGACGGTCATGCACTCGCGGTAATCAAGGCCGCTCGTGGGCTCGTCGAGCACGACGATCTTGGGCTCAACCACTACGACGGAGGCAAGCGCCACCATTTGTCGCTGACCGCGCGAGAGCGAGAAGGGCGCCTCGTCGGCCGGCAAGCCAAAGCGGTCGATGACGAGCTGGGCGCGACGCAGCGCCTCGGCACGGTCGATGCCGGCAAGCTCCAGGCCAAAGGCGACCTCGTCGAGCACGGTGTCCTTGCAGATCTGGCGGTCGGGGTTTTGGAAGAGGGTCGCGACCTCGCGAGCGATGCGGCTCGTGGGAACGGCTGCGGTATCCAGTCCCGTGACGCGCACGCTGCCCGAGGCGGGCTTAAGCAGGCCTGTGAGCAGTTTGGTGAGCGTGGTCTTGCCGGCGCCGTTTTGGCCGACGATGCCCACGAGCTCGCCGGGATAGAGCGTCAGGCTAAGGTCGTGTACGGCGGCGCCGCCATTGGGATAGGCAAACTCAACATGGTCGAAGGTGAGTACGGGTTCGGCGTCCTTGGCATGAGGGCGCAACGACGGTGCATGCGGGGAACCGGCGGGCGCCTGGGCTTCGATAGCCGCGCGTGCGGGGTCGACGATGCCCGAAATCATGCGCTCGGCCTCATCGACATCCAAGCAGGGGGTACCGCTTACCAGGCCATCGGCCTCGAGGCTATTGAAGATACGCGTGACGCGAGGGCAGTCGACGCCGATGGCACGGAGCTCGTCGGTATGCGCGAAGACCTCGTGTGGCTCGCCCTGCAGCGCGATTTCGCCATGGTTGAGCACGAGCACGCGGTTGCAGTACTCCGAGAGCAGGGCGACCTTTTGCTCGACGACGACGATGGTGATTCCAAGTGCGCGGTTTGCCTCACGCAGCGTCTCGAAGACCAACGTGGAGCTGGCGGGGTCGAGTGCCGCGGTGGGCTCGTCGAGAACCAAGACGCGCGGACGCATGGCGAGGATGGCGGCGATGGCTACCTTTTGCTTCTGTCCGCCCGAGAGGGTGGCGATCTCGCGGTCGCGCAGGTCGCTGATGCCGACGGTCTCGAGAGTTTCGCTCACGCGCTGCTTGATCTGGTCGTGGGGAACGCCAAAGTTCTCGAGGCCAAAGAGCATCTCGTCCTCGACGACCGAAGCGACCATCTGCGTGTCGATATCCTGCAGCACACTGCCGACGATTTGCGACACGTCGGTGAGCGAGACTTCGCAGGTGTCGTGGCCGTCGACCATGACGGACCCAAAGAACGTGCCGGTGTAGTGGTGGGGCACGGCGCCCGACAGACAGGCGGCAAGCGTGGACTTGCCGGCGCCCGAGGGTCCGATGATGCCGATGAAATCTCCCTTGTTCACGCTGAGCGAGATGTGGCTGAGCGCTTGCTCGGTCTGCGTGCCATAGGAGAACGAGACATCGTCGACGTTGATGATCGTTTCCATGGATACCTTTCATAGTCATTGGGGACAGTCTTAAATGACCAGTTGTTTAAGACCGTCCCAAAAAAGCTCGTTGTTTGGGACGGTCTTTGGTGGTGAAGCACGGAGACGGCTTTACGAGGGGGCCCAGGTTGGCGCGAAAGAGGAGCGAAGCGTACTTGGGTACGCGAGCGACGAATGAACGCCAAGATGGGGTGGCTCGTAAAGCCGAGCGGGTTAGTTGAGCCTAAGGGCCTTCTGGATGGGCAAGTAGAGGGCGCCGACCAGAATGGCGTTAAAGACGGCGGTCATGGCGACGACGGGCAACATGGCGGCGGCGAGCTCGCCGACCACGCCGAGCATGGCCATCTTGATGACCATGAAGATGACGCCGGAGACAAAGGTGGTCAGGAAGGTTGCGACAATGGCGATCGCGGGCTTGACCTGACCGTTCTTGCCGGCGGCGTTGACGATGCCGGCCATGAGCATGGCGGCGATGCCCTCAGCGGCAAAATCGATGAACGGCGAGGTGGTGGTGATCTGGATCACGGCTGCCGAGATAAGACCGATGACGAGCGCCTGACCGATGTTGGGGCGGACGACCAGGATGGTGAGGCAGAACGCCGAGATGATGAACTCGGGGCTGATCATGCCGCCCGAGATGCCCGAGATGGCCTTACCGACGGTGAAGTTGAGGATAAAGCCGGCGGCAAGCAGGATGGCGAGTAGGACGAGGGCGCGGACATCGAGTTTGCCGCGGTCGGCGGTCTGGACGGTGCGGGGCTGGGTGGCGGTGGTGTTCTGAGACATGGTGAAAATCCTTTCGGAATGGGAGTGCAAGAGAAAAGCGGAGGCGCGTGATGCGAATGCGATCGGGCTCGAGATAGAAAAAGGCCCCCGGTCGAAACCGGAGGCCTTCCAATCACCTAGAGCGCAAAAACAGGCGTGAGGGACTCACTGTCGACCGATCGTATTCGCATCACGCCACCACCAGTTGTTGAGAGACTTCATCGTGTTCTTCATGTTGGTGGCTCCTTTCGTGATGTCGTGGCGCGGTCGCGCCTAATTGCTGTTGCGCTGCACTATAGCACAGTGAAGTGTGTGCTGGGAAATCTTTTTTGAAAAGATTTCAGCGGTGTTTCCCGCCGGTCAAATGGGTGGGCGGGATGAACCGTGCCATCCCGCCCGCACCAGTGAGGGATTACTCCTTGTTGCGGCGATAGAGGATATAACCGCCTGCGGAGATGACGGCAACGCCAGCGATGGCGAATGCGGCCACCATGCGGCCATCAAAACGATCGCCAGTGGTGGGCAGGCCGCCCTTGGTGTTCGTCTTGTTGGTGGTTACCGTGGTCGTGGTGTTGTCCGACTTGCCAGGCTTCTCAGGCTTGACAGCGGGCTGCTCGGGCTTAGTGGGCTGCTCAGGCTGCTCGGGGGTGCTGGGCTGTTCGGGCTTACCGGGCTGCTCGGGAGTGCCGGGCTGATCCGGGGTGACCGGGTCGGTGGCAAGGGCGTCCTTGGCGTAGGTGATGGACTCCTTGAGGCCCTTGGTCTCGGTGTTCAGGTCGCTCGGGGTGAAGCGCTCGTCAAAGTTTCCGGCCTTCTGATAAGCGCGCATCTCCTGGAGCAGGGCCTTGCACTTCTTGTAGGTGTTCTCGGTGGCAGCCTTGCCTGCCTTGTTGGCCAGAGCGGTGCGACCCTCGGTGGTCGTCTCGGCCAGCATAGCGGCGTCAACTTCCTTGTTCTGCTCGATGAGCTCGTTCTGGAGCGCGTCGAGGTAGGTGCGGACACTGGTACCAAGGGTGTCAGGGTTCTCAAGGCAGAGCGAGCTGATGTCCATGAGGACGTAGTTAATGGAGTTCTCGGGCTCCTCGTTGTACACGACGTCTTTCGCATTGCAGTGGTCGAAGGAGACGGTCTGATCGCTGAAGTAGGGGCTAACTTCAGTTATCAGAGCGGAGTACAGCGGGATGGCGACAGAGTACGCGGCACGGGAGAGCATTTCCCACTGGATGGTAGCGACTTCGGGATCATACCCGCGACGAATCTGGAAGAGATTGATCTCGGTGTTGCGCTCGCTGCCGATGCAATAAACGCCATCAGTGTTCGCGTTGAGACCAGGGACGTTCTCTCCGCGGTTGCCGAAGGCACGAATCAGCTCAAAGGTGCTCCAACCAGACTTGCCAGGCTTGAAGAACAGAGGCTGGATTTCGCTGACCATAGCTCCCTTTTGGACGGGTTTTCCATCCTTATCGGTGATAGTTTTAATTTCGTAATCCGTGCCTTCGGTCAGCTGACTAGCAAAATAATGGCGGCCTTGCACATAGCGGGACCATTGGTTAACGCCAGAATCGGCGAGGCTTTCGCCATACGTTTGGGCGACATCGAATTTACCGTCAGCGGAGTATTTGGCGAAACCCTTCTCCACGGGCATGGACTCGATGTCCTTGGAGTGCAGGCAGTTCTCAGTATCGTTCAGGTCGACATCGTAGTTGAGGCTGCCGATGTTGGGGTTGAGTGAGGCGACGTCGTCGGCCAGCTTCATGGCAATCCATTGATGGGCAGAAAGCGTGGCGAACAGCCAGGTCTCGTTGTTGTCGGCGATAATGATCTGGTCGTTAGTGCAAGTGCCCTGCTCGTCGATCAGGCTGCCGAGGAGCTCGACGCCCTCGCGGGCATTGGCGCTCTGGCCCAGGATGACGCTGCCGTAGCTGTACTCGCCGATGCCGGTAGCCTCATCGATTGGGTCTGCTGCTTTGGCATCCTCGTTATAGGAGGTGCTCAGCGTAGCGGAGCAAGAGACACCCTTCTCGTTGATACCGGCTTCGGAGTAGGCGTCGGTGTGGCCCTCCCAATTGGAGGGATGGTCACGTACGTAGCTGTAGCGATATGTAGGCTTATTCGAAGTGTATTCGAAAGCAGACTCATTCGAGCTGTACGTAAAGCCGGCTTCGTGGGCGGGTTCGATGCCATAGTGCTTGAGATAGCGCTTGCCAAAGTCCTCGGCACGGCCATAGTACGTGTTGCCGTCGGCCGTTAGATCTTTGCCCATGTACATCTGCGTGCAGGCGAGCGCAGAGGTCGGCATGGACATGATGGTTGCAGCTCCAAAGGCGAGGCCTATGCCCAGCTTTTTGAGCGCGTTGACGGGGTGAGTTTTCCTCATAATCCCTCCCAGCGTGCGAAAGCCCTCTGTCGCCAGAGGGCTTCAGCCAATAAAGACACTCCCTTAGCGTAACGAATCGGAAACAATATTCATCTATGAAAAATACTTACTCGATAAGCGTAATGAAATATACGATGAGCGGTTAATTATACTCAGTCTGTAGCTTTAGCCAAATAAAGACGCCCTGCAATTACTGTATCTGGATAAAGCGTCTGGAAATACCGAAATGAAAAATCCCCCGCTGTTTGGCAAATGCATAAACAGCAGGGGAGACGATAATTGGATGAATATCATACCAATGTGGAATTACTTCTTCCGGCGGTGGATCACGTTGATCGCATAGCCGACGAGCATGGCCAAAACGATGATGATAAAGCCGATCAGGGGATTGTCGTTCATGGGGTCCTCCTATTTACCAAGCGGTGAGAATTCGTCGACGATGAGGTCGAGGCATTGCGGAAGCGCGCGGGCTCCAAAGACGCCCGAATTGCTGGAGATAATCTCGCCATCGAACTGCATGCCCAGCGACGGGGTGCAGGTAATCTTGGCTTCCTTGGTCTGGATGATCTTGAACTGCGGGCGCCCGAGTACCTTACCGGCGGGGTCAAGCGCAGCGGTGATCACAGTAGGCAACAGCTGCACGGTGCGCACGGGTTCGATGACCGCAATGTCGACCATGCCATCGTTCATGCGGCAGTCGGGGAACAGGTTGATGTCGTTTTGGATGACCGAGGTATTGCCGGCCATGCAGCAGATGCCGTCGAGCTCCTCGACAATGCCGTCGTGCTCAATCGTAAAGTGCGCCACCGTGGGGTTGGGCGTGGCGAGCGCAGAGAGGAAGTAGGCGATCTCGCCGATGTCGTTTTTGGTGGGAGCGGCCTTCATCATGATCTCGGCGTCGAAGCCTGAGCCAGCGATGATGATAAAGCCATGGCGCTTCTCGTTGCCGTTCTCGTCGAGCCAAAAGAGCTCGCCCATGTCGACTTTGACCGTGCGGCCGGCGCGGCATGCCTTGGCGAGCGCCGCCGCCTCGGGGGCATTGCCGATGTTGTTGAAGAACAGGCAAGCCGTGCCGGAGGGGAAGACGAGCGTGGGGACGCCGCACCCGCGCATCTGGTCGAGCACGTTGGAAACGGTGCCGTCGCCGCCCGAGACAACCACGCGATCGAATTCGCGCACGTCTGCCACGGCGTCCTCGGGCTCCATGCCATCGCCGATAAAACGCATCACGACCTCGTCGCCGCCCTGCGCAAGGGCGTGTGTGAATGCGTAGATTTCATCTGAGCTGGGACCCGATGCCGGATTGTGGATGATAAGGCAGCGCATACTTACGTTCCCGTTCTGTGACTAACCGAGTATAGTTGTAGGGCAATGCCGATATCCTACCCGTGTTTTTCGGGCCTAACCTTATTCGATGGGTTGATATGTACATTTCCACACATCAGGCTCTGCTCGACTTTTGCCAGCGCGCCCGCGAGTTCGACGCGATTGCCGTCGATACCGAGTTTTTGCGCGAGCGCACGTTTCATCCGCGCCTTTGCCTGGTCCAGATTGCGACCCCCGCCGAGAGTGTCGCAATTGACCCCTTGGTGATCGATGATCTTTCTCCGCTGGCCGAGCTTATGGCCGACGAGAGCGTGACCAAGGTCTTTCATGCTTGCTCCCAGGACATGGAGGTTATGCTCCATACCGTGGGCGCACTGCCGCGACCGATTTTTGACACGCAGGTTGCCGCCGCTTTTTTGGGTGAGCGCCAACAGATTTCGTATGGCGCGCTCGTGCAGGCATTCTGTGGTGTTTCGCTGCCCAAGACCGAGTCTCTGACCGACTGGTCGCGCCGCCCGCTGACCGACAAGCAGATTGAGTACGCGATCGATGACGTTAAGTACCTGATCGTCGCCTATACCGAGATGATGAGCCGTCTGCGCGAGCTGGGCCGTGTGGATTGGGTGCTCGATGAGCTGCGCCCGCTGGCCGACGAGTCGCACTACCGTGCCGATCGTCATGAGGCGTTCCGCAAGGTCAAGCGCATCAACTCGTGTAGCCGTCATCAGCTGGGTATCGCGCGCGAGCTCGCCGCCTGGCGCGAGGACCGCGCCGAGCGCCGCAACATCCCGCGCAAGTGGGTCATGTCCGACGATACGCTGCTGGCGCTCGTCAAGCGCAATCCCGTGCGTGTCGAGGAGTTCCGCAGTATCCGCGGTACCGACCAGCTGGGGGAGCGCGACGTGGACGGCGCGCTCATGGCCATCAAGCGCGGCGCGAGCTGCCCTCACGATCGCCTGCCGCTCATGGTACGCGGGCATCGCCAGATCTCGCCGGAGCTGGAGAGCGTGACGGACCTGATGTATGCGCTCATTCGCCTGGTTGCCGAGCGCTCGGGCGTGGCGACCTCGGTTATCGCCTCGCGCGATGACCTCGCCGACTATATTGAGCATCCCGAGCAGAGCCCTCTGCGCGAAGGCTGGCGTTTTGAGCTCGTGGGCTCACGCCTGGACGATCTGCTTTCGGGCAACATGGGGCTGACGGTCAAAGATGGCAAAATAGAATTGCTATAGGGAAGTCTAACCGCCTGAATGGGTAAAATGCCTCCAACGTGTAACTCGATTCGGAGGAATTCGCATGCCTTATTACTATGGATACGGCTTTGGTATCGATCCGCTGTACCTGCTGGTTGTTCTTGTCTGTACGGTGCTTGGTCTTGCCGCACAGAGCTATATCAACTCGACGTACAAGACGTGGTCCAAGGTACGATCGGACGGCGACACGGGCACTACGGTCGCTCGCCGCATGCTCGATGCCAACGGTTGCAACGCCGTGGGCATCAAGGGCGTTGCCGGCGAGCTCACCGACCACTACAACCCGCAGGATAACAACCTGTATCTCTCGGACGCTAACCGTTCGGGTGGCTCGGTCGCAAGCGTTGCCGTTGCCTGCCATGAGGCGGGCCATGCCGCCCAGCGTCAAAGCGGTTACGCCATGATGAAGGTGCGCAGCGCCCTCGTGCCGGTCGTTAACTTTACCCAGAACACCTGGACGCTCGTGCTGCTCATGGGCTTGTTTATGAACATCGCGGGACTCACGACCCTCGCGCTGATCTTCTTCTCGTTTAGCGTGCTGTTCCAGCTGGTTACGCTGCCGGTCGAGATCGATGCCAGCCGCCGCGCCGTGGCGTATATCGAGCAGTCGGGTATGAGCTCCAAGCAGGTCAACGGTGCCAAGAAGGTGCTGACGGCAGCTGCGCTCACCTATGTGGCTGCGGCGCTCACCTCGATTATTCAGCTGCTCTACCTTATGGCTCGCTACAACAGAAACTCCAACCGATAAGAACTTGTACTGGAAGGCGCCGCGGGGATTTGTGTCCCCGCGGCGCTGTACTATGTGTGGGACTTGAATTTGCGCAGGGCCGGAGCCCTTGTGCACGATGACGAAAGGAGGCTGCGTGGCAGGCTGGAATCTAACCGGCAATGCCGTTTCCGCCGAGTTTGACGGGTCGGACGAGCAGGAACGCAAAGAGCTCAGCGTGAGCCAGGCGGTGGAGATCGCCGCTGGCGCGCTCGATGCGATTCCGCAGCTGAGCGTCCTGGGCGAGGTCACCGGCTTTCGTGGCCCCAATGCCCGAAGCGGCCACTGCTACTTCCAAATCAAGGACGACTCGGCGGCCGTCGACTGCATCATCTGGAAGGGCGCCTACCTTAAGCGCACCTTCGATCTGCGCGACGGCATGCAGGTAAGCTTTAAGGGCAGCTTCAATCTCTACAAGCCTACGGGTCGCATGAGCTTCGTCGCCCGCTCGTTCTCGCTGGCGGGGGAGGGCTTGCTGCGTCAGCAGGTGGCTCAGTTGGCCGAAAAGCTACGCCGTGAGGGGCTGATGGACGAAGCGCGCAAGCGCCGCATCCCGGTGTTTTGCTCGCGCGTGGCGGTTGTCACCTCGCTTTCGGGCGCCGTAATCGACGACGTCAAGCGTACGCTGCGCCGTCGCAACCCGCTCGTCGAGCTTGTCTGCGTGGGCGCAAAGGTCCAGGGCGAGGGTGCGCCGGCAGAGCTTATTGAAGGCTTGCGCCGCGCCGCTGCCATTACGCCGGCGCCCGATTGCATTTTGCTTGTCCGTGGCGGCGGCTCCTTCGAGGACCTCATGACCTTTAACGACGAGGAGCTTGCCCGTGCGGTGGCGGCTTGCCCCGTGCCCGTGGTGACCGGCATTGGCCATGAGCCCGATACCTCGATTTGCGACATGGTGAGCGACCGTCGCGCCTCCACGCCAACGGCAGCGGCAGAATCGGTGGCGCCGGCTATGACGGAGTTGGCCGACGTGCTCGAGGCGCGCCATCAGCGTCTGGGCGCCGCGATGGCATCGATGATTGGGTCGAATCAGGTTGATTTTGAGATGCTCGATCAGCGCGGTCGCCGCGCCTGGGATACCTATACGGCTCGTCTGGGTGACGCGCTCGATGCGGCCGCGTGCCGCCCGTGCCTCAACGATCCAACGTTTATGGTCGAGCGTCGCGAGTCTGAGCTTGCCTTGACGGCCGATCGTCTGTCCGGCGCCATAACGCGTTCGGTTGGGGCCTTCCGCTCCAACTTCGAGCGTCTGCCCGAGCGCTTGATCGCAAGCACCTCGGGGCTCGATGGCAAGCGCCATGCGCTCACGCTTGCGAGCTCCCGCCTGGAGCATCAGGGGCGCACGATGCTCAACAAACCTGCGTCCGATTTGGGCCGTGCGGCAGCCTCGCTCGATGCCCTGTCGCCGCTCAAGGTGCTTGCCCGCGGTTACTCCATCGCGTACAGCGATGACGGTGTGGCTACGAGCGCCAAGACCTTTAAGCCCGGCGACGCCATTCGCGTGCGCATGGCAGACGGCAACGTGGCGGCAACGGTCGATACGGTCGAGTAGGCCGCGTTTCATGGCGATAAACCTTTAGGAAAGGAAACAGATATGGCAGAGAAGACCCCGGTCGAGCAGCTTACGTACAAACAGGCCTCGCAGGAACTGGAGCTCATCATCCGCAGCCTGGAGTCGGGCGATATGGAGCTCGAGGAGTCGCTCGAGAGCTATACCCGCGGCGTCGAGCTCCTCAAGAGCCTGCGCACCCGCCTGGCCGATGCCGAGCAGAAGGTCTCGGTGCTCCTTAAGGACGTCGACGGCAACGACGTGCTCGCCGACGGCGAAGCCGCCAACACCGACGACAACCTCTCGTTCTAACCATCCCGGCCAAATATAATTACCTTGGTCTGTAAGAAAGGAACCAGCTATGTGTGATTGCATCTTCTGCAAAATTGCCAACCACGAGATCCCCTCGACCGTTGTCTATGAGGACGATCAGGTCATCGCGTTCGACGACCTCAACCCCCAGGCACCGGTCCACACGCTCGTGATCCCCAAGAAGCACTACAGCGACATCGCCGACAACGTGCCTGCCGAGACCATGGGCGCCATGGCCCACGCCATCCAGGAGGTCGCCAAGGCCAAGGGCCTGGAGGACGGTTTCCGCGTCATCTCCAACAAGGGCGTTAACGCCGGTCAGACCGTCATGCACTTCCACATGCACGTCCTCGGTGGCAAAAACCTGGGCGAGAACCTCATCTGAGGGCGCGTAGCCCGTCGACTTGGCTGCCTTTGGAGTAACCTATGCAGCTTTCTCAACTCGAATACCTTCAAGCGGTAGCGAACTACGGCGGCGTGCGCAAAGCGGCTCGCGCCGTTCACGTGAGCCCACAGGCCGTTTCGTCGGCAATCAAAAAGTTGGAATCTGAGTATCAGATTGTTTTGCTCGACCGATCGGCGGGGGAGGCTGTTTTGTCTCCGGCGGGCAGAGAATTTGCGCGTCGTGCACGCGTGATCCTGGCACAAGTCGACGATCTCAAAAAGTACGCTCAATCGGGGAACGGCGGCGTTTCGCCCGACGGCCACTTCCGTCTTTACGCCCCCTGTCTTCACGGGCGGGGGCGTCTTTTTTCCGAAAACTGGTACGACTCGTTTGAAAGCTTGCACCCCCAGATTCACCTTGATGTTTGGCATCAGCCAACGGCCACATGCTTTGAATCACTTGTGCTTGGCATTTCGGATGCGGCCATTTCATTTGAGGAACCAAGGGATAGTGTCCTTTCTTCGAAATACTTGGGTGAAAAGGAGCTCAAGGTTCTTTCGTGTCCAGCGGGTCATCAATCTGTGGGTGCTATGACCGTTCGTGAGTTGCTGGGCGGCAGGCTGGCTGTTCCCATTAATTTGTCACCCTGTCTCAATGCAATCAACCAATGTCCCGAGGCTCAGCTGGTTAATTTCCGCTTCCGCGACGTCGAATACGAAAACAGGGCGCAGACTGAGTTTCTTCAAGCCGGGGGATTGATATTGAGTTTTTCTGGCTCTTCTCTCGCAACAGATGGACTGGAAGTGAGCGAGTGCTCCATTGAAGGCTCGCATGACGTGGCCTTGCCCATCTATTTTTGCTATCGACAAAATGCCTGGACCGATCGACACCAGACGGTATTTCTTCACCTATTGCGTCATCTCGCTTCGTGAGGCCATTTGGCCTCGTGGCGTCAAGTGAATGTTGACGCCTTGTAACACATGACTGACGGCTTTGCCCTCATGCTTTTCCAAGATTTCGGTTTGGGCTATTGGCTCTTGGAGGGCGGAGCATGAAAAACCGTACGGTTTTGCTTTATATGACGTTCGTTTTTCTGTCGAACTTCAGCACCATTTTGTATTTTCTGACGGTTTACCTTGAATTCGTCGGATTCTCGATGGTAGCGATTTCTAGCATGATGATTGCATACCAAGTGAGTAAGTTCATTCTTGAGGTTCCTACTGGTTATATTGCTGACAGGTTTGGACGAAAGACAAGCGGTCTCGTTGGCGTCGTGGGAATGCTTGGATACTACGCCGCCCTACTTTTCGCCCGTTCTCCTCTGCTTTTAATCGGCGCGTTTGCTCTCAAAGGATTTGCAGTTGCATGTGTGAGCGGATCCATAGAAGCGATCTACATTGACAGCGTCTCTCAGGACCAGCTCGTAAGACTTAATGTCGTTGAGCGATTTGTTTTCTATGCCTCTTATGCCATCTCCGCTTGCGTGGGCGGTTTCATTTCGTCTGTCGGTGCATATCTCATTGGTCTTTCGGCAGATATCATCGCAATGGTGTTGACGTTGGTTGTCGTTGCCTGCATTCCTGAGATGCGAAGAGGGGACACTGCAGCGACACCTAAGCGTGGAATTAGCCCGAAGATGATCGGTGCCGCTATTGCGCGTAACGGCATTCTTCGTTCAGCGTTCATCATGGACTGCTCTCAGGCATTTGCTTTTGTCGCCCTGGAAGACTTTTTCTCACTGCTGCTTGCGGGTCGCGGAATGAATGCCGTCGCTTCGGGTGTGACCATTGCGGTCCAGCTCCTTGCCTCGGCTTCCATGGGGCTTATTGTGCCGAGTGTGATTGCTCATGTCGACAAGGGCCGCTTTGCGCGTATTTGCGGCATCGTGCGCCTTTTCCTGACTGCTCTGTTTTTGATTCCCTTTACTCCGGTCTATTTGCTGCCCGTGTTCTATGTACTGCAGACGGTTGCTTACTCGTTATTTGCTCCAATTAAATACTCAATTTTTCAAAATGCTGTCGATTCTTCGATGCGCTGTTCGCTGATTTCGGTCCAAAGCCAGATGGTGGCGGTGGGTGCCATCCTTTTCTATCTGTTCAATGCAGCGTTGAGCAGCATCGCGGGTATTCGAGTCATATTGCTTGTAGCGCTCGGGATATCTTCTTTGGTGTATATCCCCGCGCTATTTCGTCTTACAAGTCAAAGGGCGTGAGTATTTGGGCACCGATAACTTATATATCAACGCAATAAACCCGAGCGCGAGGGCGTTTGGGTTTATTATTGAAGCGTATGTAACCTGGCGGCGCCACACCGCCTGTTAGTAGGGAGACACATGAACGTTCTGGTCGTCAACGCAGGATCTTCGACGCTTAAGTATCAGGTCATCGATACCAAGTCCCACAAGGTGTCCGCAAAGGGCTCCTGCGAGCGCGTCTGCTTTACCGGCGGTACCTTCACCCACGCTGCCAACGGTTCCAAGAAGGTGACCGAGAACATCGAGTTCCCCGACCACAAGGTCGCCATCGAGGTCGTCCTGAAGGACCTCGAGGCCAACGGCGTCAAGATCGAGGGTATCGGCCACCGTATCGTTCAGGGTGGTTGGTACTTCGGCGATTCCTCCCTCGTCGACGAGGACGTTCTCGCCAAGATCCGCGAGGTCGCTCCGCTCGCCCCGCTGCACAACAACCCCGAGGCCAACGTTATCGAGTACTGCCTGGAGCAGTATCCCGATCTGCCCAACGTCACGGTCTACGACACCGCTTTCCACTTCAACATGCCCGAGGTCGCCAAGACCTACGCCCTGCCCAAGGACGTCTGCGACAAGCTGCACATCCGTAAGTACGGCGCCCACGGCACCAGCTACCGCTACATCTCCAAGAAGGTTGCCGAGATGACCAACGGCGAGGCTCGCAAGGTCGTCGTGTGCCACATCGGTTCCGGCGCTTCCCTGTGCGCCATCGAGGACGGCAAGTGCATGGACACCACCATGGGCTTGACGCCGCTCGACGGTGTCATGATGGGCACCCGCTGCGGCTCCATCGACCCTGCTACCGTGTGCTACCTGCAGCGCGAAGGCGGCTACACCTTCGACGAGGTCGACGAGATGATGAACAAGAAGTCCGGCCTTTTGGCTGTGACCGGCGGCAAGACCAACGACTGCCGCAACGTTGAGGAGCTCGCCGCTGCCGGTGACCCCGAGGCTCAGCTCGCCTTCGATATGTTCGTCTACAAGATTGCCGCCAAGGCCGCCGAGATGGCCACTTCCATGTGCGGCATGGACACCCTGGTCTTTACCGCCGGCATCGGCGAGCACGCTCCGGCTGTCCGCGCTGGCGTGGCCGACCGTCTGGCCTTTATGGGCGTCAAGATGGACCATGCCCGCAACGCCCTGCGCGGCGACGGCGCTTGGTGCCTGTCCGCCAAGGATTCCAAGGTCAAGATCTTCGTCATCCCCACGGATGAAGAGTTCATGATCGCCTCCGACGTCGAGCGCATCGTCAGCGGCAAGTAATTGATGCAAGGGGAGGG
The DNA here is from genome assembly GCA_048342015.1 of Collinsella sp. Lineage (GTDB taxonomy): Bacteria > Actinomycetota > Coriobacteriia > Coriobacteriales > Coriobacteriaceae > Collinsella. The sequence continues at coordinate 45,577 of DBGDFS010000061.1, forward strand.
GACTGGATGGCCTTGTGCCGTTCAGCCCCCTTTTATGCTCTTTGGGCGAAGAGTTTAATAGTTATTTATTGAATTCTGATAACTTCTTATTAAGGGTACGGTCGCCTTATAGGTTTGCTGACCGTACTGTAATCACGAAGGAGTCTCATGAACGTACTTGTTGTCAACGCCGGCAGCTCGAGCCTTAAATATCAGCTTTTGGATACCGATACCCGCGAGGTTTTCGCCAAGGGCAATTGCGAGCGTATCGGATCGGAGATGGGCATCTTTGGTCACTCCGAGAACGGTGGCACCAAGCAGACCGAGGAGGTTCCCTTCCCCGATCATCGCTCTGCTATCGCTCGCGTGCTCGAGGAGCTCGAGAAGACCGACTTTACGATTGATGGCATTGGGCATCGTATCGTTCAGGGCGGCTGGCACTTCGATGATTCCGCAGTCGTTGACGACGAGGCCATGGCTAAGATCCTTGAGGTGGCCCCGCTCGCTCCGCTGCACAATTACGGCGAGGCGGCGGCAATCGAATATTGCCGCGAGAAGTATCCGGAGCTGCCCAACGTGGCCGTCTTCGACACCTCGTTCCACATGACCATGCCCGAGGTCGCCTACACCTACGCCCTGCCCAAGGACGTGTGCGACAAGTACCACGTGCGCAAGTACGGCGCGCACGGTACGAGCCACCGTTACGAGTGGATGATGGCCAAGGAAATCCTGGGCTCGCGCTGCCATCGCCTGCTTTCGTGCCATCTGGGCAACGGTGCTTCGCTTGCCGCCATTGAGGACGGTGTGTGCCGCGATACCACGATGGGCCTCACGCCGCTTGACGGCCTGATGATGGGTACCCGTTGCGGTTCCATCGACCCGGCCACCGTGTGCTACCTGCAGCGCGAGGGCGGCTACAGCTACCAGGAAGTCGACGACATGATGAACAAGCAGTCCGGTCTGCTTGCCATCTCGGGTATCTCCAACGACGCCCGCGACATCCGCACGCGCGCCTCCGAGGGTGACGAGCGCTGCCTGCTCGCCTTCGACATGTTCGCCTACAAGGCCATGCAGCAGGCCGGTTCCATGATTGCCTCCATGGCGGGCGTGGACACCATTACCTTTACTGCCGGCATCGGCGAGAACGACTGGTCGATCCGCAAGGCCTTCTGTGACTGCTTTGAGTGGCTGGGCGTGCGCATCGACAATAACAAGAACCGCGAGGCCGTGGGCAACGGCCCGCAGGTCATCAGTGCCGCCGGTTCCGCCGTCACGGTCATGGTCATCCCCACCGACGAGGAATACATGATCGCCCACGACGTCGAGCGCCTGACCAAGAACAACTAACGCGCGCATTTGCAAGTAAACGAAAGGCCTCCAGAGCAACAGCTCCGGAGGCCTTTTTGCTAGCAGGTGGAAATTCCTGTCCCGAGGGGATATGTCCGCTACTCAGCCATCTGAGCCTGGACGGCGGTGATGGCTACGACACCCACGATGTCGTCGGCAGAGCAGCCGCGCGACAGGTCGTTGACCGGCTTGGCGATGCCCTGCAGGATGGGGCCGTAGGCGTCGGCACCGGCGAAGCGCTGGACCAGCTTGTAGCCGATGTTGCCGGCCTCGAGGTCGGGGAACACGAGCACGTTGGCCTTGCCGGCAACGGAGGAGCCGGGAGCCTTGAGCTGGGCGACGGTGGGGACAATAGCGGCATCGAGCTGCAGGTCGCCGTCGATGGCGAGCTCGGGAGCCTTCTCCTTGCAGAACTTCACAGCCTCCTGGACCTTCTTGGCGACCTCGCCGCCAGCGGAGCCCATGGTGGAGTAGGAGAGCATGGCCACGTGCGGCTCAACGTTGCCCATGAAGGTGGACCAGGAGTGAGCGGAGGCGATGGCGATCTCGGAGAGCTCGTCGGAGGACGGGTTGATGTTGAGGCCGCAGTCGGCGAAGATCAGCGTGCCGTCAGTGCCGAACTGCGGGGTGTCGGTGCACATCACGAAGAAGGCCGAGACCAGCTTGGTGCCCGGGGCGGTCTTGAGGATCTGAAGCGCGGGGCGCAGGGTGTCGGCGGTGGAGTGGCAGGCGCCGGAGACCAGGCCGTCGGCATCGCCCATCTTGACCATCATGGTGCCAAAGTAGGTGGCGTCCATCACCTGGGCGCGAGCCTGCTCGATGGTAACGCCCTTCTTGGCGCGGAGCTCGGCAAACTTCTGCGCGTACTCCTCGTGCTTCTCGGCATTGCGCGGGTCGATGACGGTAGCGCCGGGAACGTTGATCTCGTCGGGGTTGCCCAGGATGACGATCTTTGCCAGGCCCTCCTCGATGATTTTGGTGGCCGCGACGATAGTGCGCGGATCCTCGCCCTCGGGCAGGACGATCGTCTTAAGGTCGGCCTTGGCGGCAGACTTCATACGGTTTAGGAAATCGCTCATGTTACTCCTTACAAGCGTTTCGCTAAGCTCCAGGCACCCGGCTGTTCACGAATAAACCCGCTGCTAGCGGGTTTACCTTTCAATTATGTACGCCGCGGTGCTTGAGCTTTCCTTGTGTGGCAAGCTCATTATAGGACGCATTAGCGCTATAATCGCTCTGATAAATATGTCTCGAAGAATGTTCGAGAAAAGCCCAGCTAACGAGCCCGTGGCTTTTGACAAGGAGTATCGATGCAGATTACCTCAGGCCTGCCTGAAGGCTTTAACGCCGGCGCGTACGACATGATTGTCGTCGGTGCTGGATATGCCGGTGCCGTTTGCGCCCGCCGTCTTGCCGAGACTATCGGCTATCGTGTTGCCGTTTTGGAGCGCCGTAGCCACATTGCGGGCAATGCCTATGACTGCACTGACGAGGCCGGAATCCTGATCCACGAGTACGGTCCGCATATCTATCACACTTTTAACGAGCGCGTGCACAATTTCCTGTCGCGCTTTACCAAGTGGACGGATTATCAGCACAAGGTGCTCGCCAACATCAACGGTACCCTTATGCCCGTGCCCTTCAACCATGCGAGTCTCAAGCTCGCCTTTGGTGACGAGCGCGGCGAGGAGCTGTACCAGAAGCTCGTGGAGACCTTTGGCAAGGATGTCAAGGTGCCCATTATGGAGCTGCGTAAGAAGAACGACCCGGATCTTGCCGAGGTCGCCGATTACGTCTACGAGAACGTCTTTTTGCATTACACCATGAAGCAGTGGGGCCAGACGCCCGATCAGATCGATCCCTCGATCACCGGCCGCGTTCCCGTCTTTGTGGGCGATGATGACCGCTACTTCCCGCAAGCTCCCTTCCAGGGCATGCCGCAGGAGGGCTACACGGCGCTCTTTGAGCACATGCTCGACCACGACCTGATCGACGTGTTCTGCGACGTGGACGCCCGTGACCTCTTTGAAATCGACGAGACTACCGTCAAGATCGACGGCAAGGTCTATGGTGGCGAGATCGTCTACACCGGTCCGCTCGATGAGCTGTTCAACCTCGACTTGGGTGCGTTGCCGTACCGCACGCTCGATATGAAGTTCGAGACGCTCGATATGGACCAGTTCCAGCCCGTGGGCACCGTCAACTACACCACGAGCGAGGACTACACGCGTATCACCGAGTTCAAGAACATGACCGGTCAGGTCCTGCCCGGCAAGACCACCATCATGAAGGAGTACTCCAAGGCCTATACGCCCGGCTCGGGCGAGACGCCCTACTATGCCATTCTTGAGCCCGAGAACCGCGAGCTCTACGAGCGCTATCTTGAGCGCGTCCAGAACCTGACGAACTTCCACCCGGTGGGTCGTCTGGCCGAGTATCGTTACTACGATATGGACGCCGTGACCAATTCTGCCCTCGATCTTTCGGATGAGATTATCGCCTGCCATGCATAAAGTCATAACATTCGGTATTCCCTCGTATAACGCCGCCAAGGACATGGACCATTGCATCACCTCCATTTTGGAGGGGAGCAATTACGCTACCGATATCGAGATTATCGTGGTGGACGACGGCTCCAAGGACGAGACGGCCGCCAAGGCCGACGAGTGGGAGGCACGTTATCCCGGTATCATTCGCGCGGTACACCAGGAGAACGGCGGCCACGGTATTGCCGTTCTTTCGGGTCTGCGCGAGGCACAGGGCACCTACTACAAGGTCGTCGACTCGGACGACTGGCTCGACGCTGCGGCTCTTTCGACTATGCTGTCGATTCTGCGTGGTTTTGAAGAGCGCGATCAGCGCGTTGACCTGTTTATCTCGAACTACGTGTACGAGAAGGTTTACGAGGGCACGCATACCGCGATTGGCTACAAGTTTGCCCTGCCGCGCAAAAAGATTTTCTCTTGGGACCAGATCGGACACTTTCGTCCCGATCAGAACCTGCTCATGCACAGCCTGTGCTATCGCACCGATGTACTGCGCGAGTCCAATCTACCTATGCCGGCACACACGTTCTACGTGGATAATATCTACGCATACGTGCCGTTGCCGCGCTGCAAGACCATGTACTATGCCGACATCGACCTCTATCGCTACTTTATCGGTCGCGAGGGCCAAAGCGTCAATGAGGCTACGATGGTCAAGCGCCTGGGTCAGCAGTTCCGCGTAACGCGCATCATGATGGAATCGTTCCACCTGTACCAGGACGTTGAGTCCTCGCGTCTGCGTTCGTACATGATGGGCTACTTCACCATGATGATGGCGATTTGCTCGGTGCTCACCAAGCTTTCCGAGGAAGATTGTGCTGATGAGCGCCTGAAGACGCTGTGGAAGGACCTGAAAGAGTACGACGAGCGCATGTATCGTCGCGCTCGCTACGGCGTGGTCGGATTCTTTACCAACCTGCGTGGACGGGCCGGAGACAAAACCACACTCGGCCTATACCATCTGGCCTCAAAGATCTTCAAATTCAACTAGTGCAGAAACGCTCGGGTAACGGGGACCCCTGGTCCTTAACTTGCTACTTCGAACAGTCCTGCGCAAGACGGAGGCGCCACTGGCGCCTCCTTTGCGTGCGGAACTCGTATCAAGTTAAGGACCAGGGGTCCTCTGCTATGTCTCGCTTTGTGTCAGCAAACTGAATTTGAAGATCTTGGACGCGCGGTACACAGGGGCCTGGGCTGAAGGGGATCTTGTTGAGTAGGTTGCCCGGTGGAGCTTGGTTATGTTTGTCGCGAGTTCCGCACGAGCCGAAGAGCACTTAATGTGCTCTTCGTGCGAGCCAGGACTGTAGAGCAGCAAACATAACCAAGACCCACCGGGCAACCGGTCGAGTAAGGTTACTTCGCGGCACCCGGGATTCCGTGGGAGGTTTTGGCAGTTTTGGCTCCGTTTACGATGGCGGTCTGTAGGGCCCTTACGGCGAGCATGCCCAGCAGGTCTAGGGGAACGGCGGCGCTTGCCTGGGCGCCCAGTTTGCCGCTGGCGAGGGTGTAGATGGTGTCGCCGTCGTTGGTGGTGTGCGTGGGACGGATGGCGTGTGCGTAGGCGTCTGCGGCCATCTGGGAGACCTTGGTGGCTTGTGCCTTAGTGAGTTCCACGTTGGTGACGATGCAGCTGATGGTGGTGTTGGTGCGGTCGAGCGGCATCTGCATGGATCCGGCGGCGGCAAAGGCTGCGAGTTCCATGTCGACGATTTGGTCGCTATCGGCTGCGGCGCGCATACCGGCGACCCACTCGCCGGTGAAGGGGTCGACAACGTTGCCGCAGGCGTTGACCGAGACCACGGCGCCCACCTTGATGGGGCCGAGCGCCACGGCGGCAGCGCCAAGGCCGGCCTTCATGCAGGTAGCGGGGCCCATGAGCTTACCCACGGTAGCGCCCGTGCCGGCGCCCACGTTGCCCTGTTCGAGCCTGGTGGGGGTGTGGTCGAGTGCTTCGCGCACCGCGGCGATGCCGGCCTCAATGTCAGGGCGAACGGTGGGGTTACCAAAGGCGAGGTCGAAGATACAGCTGGAGCACACGATAGGCACCTGCGTGGGGCCGACGGGAAGGCCGATGCCGCGGCTCTCAAGCTCGCGAGCGACGCCGCTTGCAGCCTCGAGGCCAAAGGCCGATCCACCCGAAAGGCAGACAGCGTGGACCTTGTCGACGGTGTTCTCGGGTCGCAGCAGGTCGGTTTCGCGCGATGCCGGAGCACCGCCGCGAACGTCAATGCCGCCGGTGGCGCCCTCGGGTGCCACGATTACGGTGCAACCGGTGCCGGCCTCCTCGTCCGTATAGTTGCCATAGCAAAAGCCATCGACATCGCAGACGTCAATGGCCTCGAGCAGTGTATCCATGTTTAACTCCTATCGGTTTTCCGCCGCGCCTTGTGCCCGGTCGGGATCCGTACGGTACGCCAAAATTGTAGGCGCCGGGGGATACCCAGCGCCAGATGCAATTACGAGAGTTTTTGAATCGCGCGCGCGACGCGGGCGATGGGTAGGCCCACCACGTTATAGAAGTCGCCCGAAATATCGTGCACGAGCATGCGTCCTCCTGTGCCCTGAATGCCGTAGGCGCCGGCCTTGTCCATGGGCTCACCCGAGGCGACGTAGTGCTCGATCTGCTCGTCGGTGAGCTCGTAGAACGTCACGTCGGTCACATCGACAAAGGACAGGCTTTCGGCGGCATGCGGGGCGGCCGTATCGCCTGCCTTAACGATGCAGACGCCGGTTGCAACCTGGTGCGTGCGGCCCGAAAGCTCACGGAGCATGGTGCGCGCTTCGTCCTCGGTTGCTGGCTTGCCCAGAATCTTGCCGTCAAAGGTGACGATGGTGTCGGCCGCGACCGTTAGCTCATTGGGCTCGGCATGCTCGGCGGCAACGGCGGCGGCTTTTGCGCGTGCTAAGCGTTCAACGAGCGTAAGCGGGGCCTCGCCATCAAACGGCGTTTCGTCGATATCGGCAGGAATGATGCGAATGTCATAGCCCGCCTCGTGCATCAACTCGATGCGGCGCGGTGATTGCGAAGCCAAAATCATAGCTGAATGCCCTCGGCGACTTTCTCGACGGCCTTGTTGCCGGCGAGCGTGCGCAGCAGCTCAAGCGCAAAGGGGAGCGACTGGGCCATGCCGCTGGCGGTGATGATGTTGCCGTCTTGCGTAACCTTCTCGCCGGTATAGGCGCCTTCGGGAAAGCTTTTCTCAAAGCCAGGGAAGCACGTGGCGTGGCGCCCCTCGAGCAGGTCGAGCTCGCCCAGGATAAACGGGGCGGCGCAGATGGCGGCGACGTGCTTGGTCGCGGCGAACTCGCAGACCACGTCGCAGACACGCTGATCTGCGCGCAGATTGGTGGCACCTGGTAGGCCGCCGGGCAGCACGACGCAGTCGTACTCGTCAAAGTTGATCTCATCAAAGAGTGCATCGCAGGTCACGGGGATCTGCAGCGAGCTTACGACCTCACGCGTGGGCATGATCGAGACGAGCGTGGCACGCACGCCGCCGCGACGCATGACATCGACCATGGTCAAGCATTCAATAGTTTCAAAGCCATCGGCGGCGAGAACGGCAACGCTGGGCATGAGGGTTCCTTTCATAGACGGCATACAATTAGCCGTCTTATACCCCGAAGACCTCCGCTTGCCACGCTCGATTTCCCAATGTTTAAAAAGGGACGGGGATTAAATAATCATTCGGTGCAAATTGATTATTTAATCCCCGTCCCAGAAAAATCATCGGGCGTGGTCTTGGGCAAACAGTCTAGTTGCGCTTGAGGTGGACGACGGTTTCGCAGTGGAAGGTTTGTGGGAACAGGTCGACTGGCGTGATTTTTACGGGGGAGAAGGTGCCTTCCTCGACAAAGCGTTTGAGATCTCGCGCCAGGGTGGCCGGGTCGCAGCTCACGTAGGCGACGTCGCGGGCACTCGTGCTGGCGATAAGGTCGATCGCCTCGGGGGCGAGGCCTGCGCGCGGCGGGTCGACCACCAAGACGTCGGCATCCTGGTCGGGGAACTCGCGTACCGCGTCTCCGCCAATGACGTCGACGTTATCAAGCTTGTTGATCTCCAGGTTACGGCGCAGGTCGCGCACGGCGGGGCCGTAGGCCTCGACGGCGGCGACAAAGTCGCAGCGGCGGGCGAGCGGCAGGGTAAAGGTGCCGGCACCGCAGTACAGGTCCACGGCAAGCTCGTCTTCCTGCGGGTCGAGCGCTTCCATGACAAGCTCGATCAAAATCTCGGCACCCTTGGTGTTGACCTGGAAAAAAGACGGGGCAGACAAGCGCATCTGACCCTCGGCGATATTCTCGGTCCATGAGCCCTCTCCGGCGAGCATTTCGACCTTGGAGACACGGCGGGCCTTCTTTTCGCCCTTGCTCATCACGCGCACGATGCTCGTGGGATGAGCGGCGTCTGCCAGAACGCGGGAGACCTGCGAGCGCGGGAAGGAGCCCGTAGGCGTCCAGAGAGCGACCTCGAGCGCCTTGGTGCGGCGCGAGGCGCGAATGCCCACGCGCTCGAGGCCCAGGTCGTGGCTGCCGCTCAGATAGTTGAGCGCGCCGACGACCGATTTGAGCGCCTTCGGGAAGCGCTTATCGAACAGCGGGCACGTATCGACGGTCACGATTTTGCTGGGGTCGACACCGTGCATGCCAAGGCGCACGCGACCGTTGACGACGGTCGGTTCGAGCTCGATTTTATTGCGGTAGCCCCAGTCGTCCTTGGTGTGGCAGATGGGCTGTACCAACTCATCGACCTGCTCAGGAGCGAACTTGCCGATGCGCTCGAGCGTGGAGCGCAGGTTTTGCTCCTTGGCGGCGAGCTGTGCCGTGCGTGAGAGATTGCCCCACGAGCAGCCGCCGCAGATGCCCACGAAGGGGCAGGGAGGCTGAATGCGATCGGGGCTTGGCTCCAGAATCTCGGTGGTGCGGGCGCGCATGAACGACTTGCCGTCCTGTACGACCTCGGCCTCGACGGTGTCGCCTGCCACGGCACCCTGCACAAAGACGGCCTTGCCGTTGTCGGCGTGCGCCAGCCCGTCGGCGCCGTAGGTCATCGATTCTATAGTGAGCTTCATATTCCTGCCTGTCATTCGCGTTGTTGCTCGCACCATGGTAGCAGGGAAAAGCGCCCCGCATCCGAGGCTTTCCTCAAATGCGGGGCGCTTCTACAAACTGCTTCTACAAACGACTATTTCGTCTTGCCGGTAATGAGCGTCTTAAGACCCAGGCCGATCAGACCCAGGCCCATGCGCACGCGACCGGGGCGATGGCGCTCGATGGCCTTGGTCTTGCCGGCGGGCTTATCGCGACGGGCACTCGTCCCGGGTGCGGACTTGGTGACCTGCGGCTCGGGCTGAGGTGCAGGTGCAGGCTCGGGCTCAATGACGGTCGCCTGGACCTCTTGGACCTTGGGCGTGGTCGGCTGCGGATCAGGAGCTGGGGCGGGCTTTGCCTCGGCGGCGGGCTCCGGAGTCGCGGTAGCGGGCTCGGGCGCTTTCTCCATGGCGGGCTCTGCGGCAGCCTCGGGCTCATTCACCGGGGGAGCGGCAACCGCTTCCGGTTTGGCGGCTGCCCCATGTTCAACCTCGGCCTGAATAGCTTCTTCGGCCACACGTTCCTTCTCCTGTGCGCGCTGCTGCGCGGCGGCCTCGGCGTTGCGATAGGCGCGCTCCAGCAGGGCTTCCTGTGAGTTGAAGGGTTTCTCACCCTCTGCACGCTCCACGGGGACCCAGGTGCCGTCGCTCGTGAGGCTGCGGGCCTTCACGTTGTCGCGCAGCTGCATGCCCATGTACTCGTGCACCAGGGCGCGGCAGGTGGGGTCGAGCACGGGGAAGGCAATCTCCACGCGGTGCTCGGTGTTGCGCGTCATCATGTCTGCCGAGCTCAGGTAAATCATGTCCGAGTCCACGCCAAAAGCGTAAACACGCGCGTGCTCCAAAAAGCGTCCGACGATGGAGCGGACATGCACGTTCTCGGTCTTGCCCGGAACACCGGGCTTGAGGCACGAGATGCCGCGGATGATCATGTCTACGCGCACGCCGGCACACGATGCCTCGGCGATCTTGTCGATAACCTCGCGGTCGGTCAGCGAGTTGAGCTTAAAGAACACGCGGGCGGGCTCGCCGGCAAGGGCGCGCTGGATCTCGCGGTCAAGCCCGCGCATGATGAGCGGTTTCAGTCCGACGGGCGCCACACCCAGGAAGCGGTAATCGCCGCGCAGATTGCCCAGCGACAGGTTGCGGAAGAACAGGTTGGCGTCTTCACCGATGCCGGGATGGGCTGTCATGAGCATAAAGTCGCTGTAGAGTTTGGCCGTCTTCTCGTTAAAGTTGCCGGTGCCCAAAAGCGTGAGGCGGGTGAGCGCCATGCCCTCGCGATAGGTGAGCTGGCAGATCTTTGAGTGGCATTTAAAGCCCTCGGAACCATAGATGACGGTGCAGCCCGCCTCTTCCAGACGCTCGGCCCACTCGATATTGTTCTGCTCGTCAAAGCGGGCACGAAGTTCCATGAGCACCGTGACCTCTTTGCCGTTCTCGGCAGCATCGATCAGCGACTCGCACAGGCGGCTCTGCTTGGCCACGCGGTAGAGCGTGATGCGCAGCGAGATGCACTCGGGGTCGTAGGCGGCCTCGTGCACCAGATCCAGGAAGGGGTTCATGGCCTCGTAGGGATAAAAGAGCAGCTTGTCGCCCTGCAGCACCTGTTCGCGGATGGAGCGGGTCATATCGATGGTGGGGTTGGGCTGCGGCTTAAACGGCGTAAAGAGCAGCTCGTTGCGCAGGTGCTCGGGAATCTTGCCCTCAATGCCAAAGACGTAGCCCAGGTTGAGCGGGATATCGCAGGTAAAGACCGAGCGACGCGAAAGCTCGAGCGCCTTGCGGATGGTCTTGAGCGTTGGCTTTTCGAGTGAGCCCGATACGGCGAGCACCACCGGCTGCAGGCGCAGGCGCTTCTTGAGGATGCGCTTCATGTGCTGGCGGTAATCTTCCTCCTCCTCGACGCCCTCGCCGTCCGGGTCGATATCGGCATTGCGGGTGACGCGGATGAGCGCGCGATCCAGCGGCTTGTAGGAGCCAAAGCAACTGTCGAGGCAGGCGAGGATAACGTCTTCGAGCAAGATATAGGAGTAGGTGCCGGCGGGCGAGGGAATCTCGACCACGCGGTTCATCGAGGCGGGAATCTCGATCAGGCCGAGCAGGCTTTCCTCGTCGGTGACGCCGTCCAGGCCACAAGCCAGATAGAGCGCGCCGTTGCGCAGGTTGGGGAAGGGATGGCGCGGGTCAATGACCAGCGGTGAGATAACCGGCGACACGTAGGCCTGGAAGTAGCGGGTTACAAAGGTGCGCTCCTCGGGCGTAAGCGAATCGATGCGGGCGCGGTGAACGCCCAGGGTGTCGAGCTTGCCTTCGATGCTCTTAAAGATGGACTCCCAACGGGTAAGGAGCCCGGGCATTTCGGCCATGACAGCATCGACCTGTTCGGAGGCGGTCATATTGCTCTTGTTGTCGACAGGCTGCTTTTTGAGCTCTGCCAGATCGGACAGGCCGCCCACGCGCACCATAAGGAATTCGTCGAGGTTGGACTCGAAAATCGACACGAACTTTAGTCGCTCGAATAACGGAACGGTTTCGTCGAAGGCTTCGTCGAGCACGCGGTTGTCAAAGCGTAGCCAGCTGAGCTCTCGGTTTTGCGTGTATGAGAAGTCGCGCGGCGGTTTGCGCAGCTTTGCGGCGGCTTGCTTCTTTTCGATTTTGCTCGGCATATGCATCTGTCCGTTCAGTCCCCACAGGGGACGGTAGCCTAACACTATTCACTATTGTCTCAATTTAGTCGACCTGTGGCACGGACGTATCGCGTGAACGGTATCTTTACCTACTTCTTACGCTGCCAAGGCATGCAACTAACTGCCCAACTCGTTTAGAAACAATCTATATCCATACTCAATTGGTGAGGATGTATGAATAAGAATGATTGCGAGCTGAATATAATCGAATCCAAATTGAATCATGAACAAACGACATATATATGCAGAAAACCGTTTTAGCTATGCAATTCCTAAACATGAAAAAATTTGTGCAATCTAGCTTAATTCCTTAGAAAAAAGAACATTTACCTTTGAAAACCTGCTTTAGAGAACCGAAGTGCATCATGGGGGAATCATATGAGATATACCGTTCATCGCACTTTGCTGACCGTTCGGGGGCGAGGTGGAATTGCAGGTGATTTTTGGATATAACTAGAGCTGTCAGCAAGCAGCGTCCCATACGGAGGGGCGCTGATACATTCGGCCAGTAAGGCCCGAAAGAAAGGTAGGAGGCCATGACGAAAGGTCTGCACGTGCCTTCCGAGATCGGCAAGCTCAGGAAGGTCTGCCTGCACCGTCCCGGCGACGAGCTCCTCAACCTGCCGCCCGA
>DBGDFS010000062.1:0-124440 GCA_048342015.1 Collinsella sp.
GACGACATGCCGGGGGCGGACCGGGACGGGTTCAACGGCAGGCCCCGCCGACCGATTGCAAGCGGTCGGCGGGGCCATTGTGGCTCTTGACAGCGGATTGGGTCATATGAGCGAGCGGGTCGCATTTGAGACAAGGTGACGTGAAACGAAAGGGCGCTGACCTTCTGGTCGCGCCCTTGAAGTTGAACGTCAGATTGTCCAAATGCGGCCCGCGCAGCGTCGAGCTGTTACGGCGTTTGGTAAAACGCCGTAACTACTCCCGAGCTCCGTACTGCTCGTAGTAGGCGTCGATGGCGGTCTTGAGCTCGTCGTCGATGACGACCTTGCCGTCAATCTCGTGGTTGTAGAGGGTCTCGACGACCTCGGCCATAGAGACGATGCTCGCGACGGGGAAACCGTACTTGGCCTCGATCTCCTTCTGTGCGGTGGTCACGCCGCCCTTGCCGACCTCCATGCGGTTGAGGGACACGATCAGACCCTTGATCTCGACATCGGCAGCAGCCTTGACCTTGGGATAGGTCTCGTCGATGGACTTACCGCTGGTGGTGACGTCCTCGACCATGATCACGCGGTCGCCGTCCTGGGGCTCGTAGCCCAGCAGGTTGCCCTTGTCGGCACCGTGGTCCTTGGCCTCCTTGCGGTCGCAGCAGTACTTGACCTCCTTGCCGTACAGCTCGTGGTAGGCAATCGCGGTCACGACGGCCAGGGGAATACCCTTGTAGGCAGGCCCGAACAGCACGTCAAAGTCGTCGCCAAAGTTATCGTGGATGGCCTGGGCGTAGTACTCGCCCAGCTTCTTGAGCTGATAGCCCGTCACGTAAGCGCCGGCGTTCATAAAGAACGGGGACTGACGGCCGCTCTTGAGCGTAAAGCTGCCGAACTTAAGAACGTCGGACTCGACCATAAACTTGATGAACTCTTGCTTGTAAGCCTCCATGCGGGCTCCTCTCGTAATCGCGTACGTGCTTCACAGTTTAGCGCAGGTAGGACGTCGATGCGGGCGCGCTTTGAAGCCATGGGCTCTGTAAGGGCTTTGTCAGGGGCGATGATTTTCCGAACAATGGGGTTGACACGGCAAACCCCCTCGTCAAAAATACCGGCGGATTGAAACGGGTACGAGATACCCAAAGCGCGCTGCGCCCGGCCTTAAGGAGGTGTGCCATGGAAGGCAGTCATAGTCGAAAAACCTGCATGTCGCCCTCGGCACGCCGCGAGGACTCCGCGCACGCATAAGCGCCAACAGTCGATCACCAAAACCACCACAAAGGTGCCTGTCCCCTTTGTGGTGATTCGCGAGCATGACGTGAGCGACATCTAGGTTTTTTGCAATTCAATACGACACGTACGCTAACTCCCTTTAACGAGGAGGACCCTATGCTGATGCTCAAAACCGCCACGGTACTCGAAGTCATCTCCAAGCGCCGCCGCACGGCGCGCCCTGCCGCTCACGCCGGCCTTGCCAAGAACACCATCTTTGCCGCAACCCATAGCGCCGAGGACTCCCTCCTGCTGCTCGACGCCACGGCTGACGGCCTCACCGCCGGGCAGGCCGCCGAGCGCCTGGACGCCGCCAGCCCCAACACCATCGAGGCGCCGACCAAGACACTTGCCCGCCGCATCGCCGACGCCTTCATCGACCCCTTCGCCGGCATCCTCGCCGCGCTCGCGCTGGTCTCGCTCTACATCGACGTGCTCGCCGTGCCCGAGCCGCAGCGCGACCCCTCCACGGTCATCGTCATCGGCATCATGCTACTGGTATCGGGCGGCATGAAGTTTATCCAGGAAGCACGCAGCGGCAATGCGGCAGAGGCCCTCAAGGACCTGGTCTCCAACACCTGCACCGCCCTGCGCGACGGCGAGCGCATCGAGATACCCTTCGATGAGCTCGTCCCCGGCGACGTGATCCGCCTCTCCGCCGGCGACATGGTGCCGGCCGATGCCCGCATCATCACCGCACGCGACCTGTTTGTGATCGAGTCCGCCTTCACCGGCGAAAGCGAGGCCGTCGAGAAGACCGCCGTCGCCACCGTCGTCGAAGGCGCCGACAGCTCCACGCTGCCGCTCTCCGCCTGCAAGAACATCGTCTTTACCGGCACCTCCGTGCAAAACGGCACCGCCATGGCGCTTGTCGTGGCCACCGGTTCGGACACCTACCTGGGCGGCATCGCCAAGATGCTCAACGGGCGCGGCGAGAAGAGCGCGTTCGACCGCGGCGTCTCGAGCGTCTCGATGCTGCTGGTGCGCCTGATGCTCGTCATGGCGCCGGCAGTCTTTGCCATCAACGCCGCCACCAAGGGCAACGTCATCGATGCGCTGCTGTTCGCCACGAGCGTGGCCGTGGGCATCACGCCGCAAATGCTTCCCGTCATCGTGACCACGAGTCTGTCGCAGGGAGCCAAGGACCTCGCCCGCCGCCAGGTCATCGTCAAGGAGCTGCCTGCGATCCAAAACCTCGGCGCCATGGACGTGCTGTGCTGCGACAAGACCGGCACCCTCACCGAGGACCGCATCGTGCTCGAGCGCTACCTCAACACCGACGGCAACGAGGATACGCGCGTGCTGCGCCATGCGTTTTTGAACAGCTTCTTCCAGACGGGCCTCAAGAACCTCATCGACCTGGCCGTGATCGACCGCGCCGACATGACCCCTTCGGCCGTCGCGCCCGATTCCATGCTGGGCCAAAGCCTGCGCGACCGCCACACCAAGGTCGACGAGGTGCCCTTCGATTTCTCGCGCCGCCGCCTGAGCGTGGTCGTCGCCGACGCCCAAGGAAAGACCCAGATGGTCACCAAGGGCGCTGCCGAGGAAATGCTCGAGATTTGCTCCTACGTCGAGGTGGACGGCACCGCTCAGCCGCTTACCGACGAGAAGCTTGCCCAGATTCGCAAGCAGGTGGCAGGACTCAATGCCGAGGGCCTGCGCGTGATCGCCGTGGCGCAGAAGACCAACCCGCGCACCGTGGGCGAGTTTGGCATCGCCGACGAGTGCGACATGGTGCTGATGGGCTTTTTGGCCTTCCTCGATCCGCCCAAAGCGAGCGCCGCGGGCGCCGTCGCCACCCTCGAGGCCAAGGGCGTGGCGGTAAAAGTCCTGACCGGCGACAACGACCGCGTCGCCGCCACCGTCTGCGAGCAGATTGGCATCGACGCAAGCAACGTTTTGCTGGGCTCCGAGATCGATGCGCTCGACGACGCCGAGCTGGCGGAGCGCGCCGAGCAGACCCATCTCTTTGCCAAGCTCTCGCCGCTGCAGAAGGCGCGCTTGGTGCGCGTCATGCGTGAACTGCTCGGCCATACCGTGGGCTTTATGGGTGATGGCATCAACGACGCCGCCGCCATGCGTGCGAGCGACTGCGGCATCTCGGTCGATTCGGCCGTTGACATCGCCAAAGAATCCGCCGACATCATCTTGCTCCAGAAGGACCTGGGCGTGATCGAGCGCGGCATCATCGAAGGCCGTCGCACCTACGGCAACCTACTCAAGTACCTCAAGACCACGGTGAGCTCCAACTTTGGCAACGTGCTGTCCGTGACCGTCGCGAGCCTGTTCCTGCCGTTTTTGCCCATGAGCGCCCTGCAGCTGGTGCTGCTGTCGCTGGTCTACGAGATCGTGTGCATCGCGCTGCCGTGGGACACCGTCGACGATGCCTGGACTGCCCGCCCGCGCGCCTGGGACGCTGCGTCCATCAAGGGCTTTATGCTCGAGCTGGGCCCCGTGAGCTCGCTGTTTGACATCGTGACCTTCGCCGCGCTCTTCTTTGCGGTGTGCCCCGCCACCGTGGGCGCGAACTGGGCCGAGCTTGCCGCCGCGGGCAATGTTGCCGGCATGGCAACCTTTGCGGCGATTTTCCAGAGCGGTTGGTTCGTTGAGTCTATGTGGTCGCAGACGCTCGTAATCCACATGCTGCGCTCCCCGCACCTGCCGAGCCCGCGCGATCACGCCGCCCCCGCCCTGTGCACGCTCACCGTGCTGGGGCTGGCGCTTGTCACCTGGCTGCCGGCAAGCCCCATCGCCGATGCGCTGGGCCTCATGCCGCTGCCGGCGAGCTTCTTTGCGCTGCTCATCGGCATCGTCGCCGCCTATATTGCGCTGACCCAGCTGACAAAGCGCCGCTTCATAGCCCGCCACGGCGAACTGCTGTAACAGACAACCCTAAGGCAAAACCACCACAAAGGTGCCTGTCCCCTTTGTGGTGGTTTTGGAGCGTTACGAGGCGTTGGTCAGGCGGCTCCAGAGCTCATCGATATCGATCTGGTCGCCGCCGCTCAAGTAGCCGGTTCGAATAAAAGCCTCATTGTAGATATAGATGTCATGAGCGCTATCGCCATCGTCTTCGGTGTCGTTGGCCATAATCACGTAGCGGTGGCCGTCAAGCGCCTTGACCAGCCAATACTGGGTATCATCGATCGTGCATTTCTCCTGCACCATCGCCGCATCGCCAATCGCGCCGATGAGCGCCCGCTCGCCCTTTGTATAGCCGCCCACCGAGAGCAGAATCGCGATGTTTTCGTCTCCGCCGCCCGGTTCAAGCTCCTCGTACTCGGACTCCGAAAGCGGTATCGCGCTGTTCGCAAGCTCGTCCACATCGTCCGAAACCTTGGAAAAGGTAAAAGCGAAAAATCCCGCGTCATCGACGGCGCCGTAGCCCACGTTCTCGCCTTGCCACTCATAATTTTGATGTTTGAGCAGGCGCACCAGATCGGCACCACCCAAGTTGATCGCGGCATAGACCGTCACGTTAGCATTGTCGTCCACGCAGGCGGCGTCCGCCGTGCTCGCTGCTTTGGCGCCGCCCGTTGTGCCCGAGCAGCCAGCCAGCGCGCAAGCCGCCGCGCCCGCGCCCGCCACAAAGACCGCACGGCTCATCGTCATCTCGTTCATCATGTTCGTCCCTCGCTATGCTATTGGCCGCATCGCACTTAGCCGAGCGCGCGCCCGGTCTTCTCCTGCCAAAATTCGTTAATCGTGGGGGCACCGCCGCCTTGGGTAAACGTACCGGTTTTGATGGCCTCCTCGGTAATGAGGTCCAGGCGGTAGTCGCCGTTTTCCATTTGGCTCACCATGGCAACGTGACGCGCCATGTTGGAACCGTAGACGCACGCAATCCACGAGCCCGAGGTAATCTGCGCCCGGTCCTCAACCGGAACGGAAAAGCCCGCGATAACATCCTCGCAGCTCGAATAGCCCGCAAGCTGCAGCGTAAACATCACGGTACTCCCGGTGCCGCCCTTGTCGAGCTTTCCGATTTCATCCTCGCCGAGCCATTCGGTTGCGCCATCCTTGCTGATATTGCAGACGCTGAGCACGCGACCTGCCTCGTTCTCGTACATCTCGAGCGCATCTTGCCAGGTATAACCCTGTTGCGACGCAAACTCCTGCAACTGCCAGCCCTTAAGCTCGAGCAACGCTGCGATGCTGATGTTGCGGTGCGCATCCCAGCAGTCATCCGACCACGTATCGCACGCGTCCGCCGAGCCGCTGTCTGTGTCCGCACCGCCGCCCGCATCACCGGAATCACCCGATGACGAGCCCGCATCCATCTTGTCCTTTACCGGGCGATCGTCGTTAAAACCCGTCGTGTCCTGCGCCTGCTGTCCGCCGCATCCCGTAAGCGTCAGCAACGCCGTTCCCGCCGCCGCGACAAACGCCGTGCGCGAAATAACCGTCTCCCTCATCGTTGTTCCTTTCCCGTTTCTTATCACAGCGCCGAGCAACGCCTCGACACCAATCCTCCCGTAGCCCACTCACGCTATTGACGGGGCAGCTCCGTCCAGCCAAAACCGGGCTCAAAGCCATCGCGCGTGCCGATCACGTCGCCCGAGCCGTTCACCCAAGCTTGATCCGCCATCACCGAAACCTCGACATCGGTACCGTCGGGCCTGGTGTAATGGTTGACCCCGCGGATGGCATCGGAATACGACGCCGCGCCCGTTCCCACACCTGCGCTGGAGAAATTGGCCGCGCTGGCGGCCATATTCGCGGCGTGTTGACGATCGCTGCGCTCAAACCAAGCCTGCTGGTAGCTGTCGAACGCCGCCTGCTGCGAGGCATGCATCTGCTGCCAGGCCGCGAACTGCTGTTGCTGCTGGGCGATGTTCATCTGCGTGCGCTGACGCTGCTCGAGCACCATCTGCTGCTTTTGAGCGCACGCTTCGCGCGCAATCGACGGGTTGAGCCGCAGAGTCGACGCCATTGAGGCAAGCGCCGTGGAGGCCGCCTCGTCCAGACGGCCTTCCGGCGCAACCAGGCAGAAGCTGTCCCTGATACGCCACTGCAACAGGTCTGCCGCGCCCAGCTTGAACGGCGCCCCGTCTGGGCAATCGCCCTGATCCGGAGCCTGATCTTTCGCGGCGCGCTGACCCGCCGCCGCAGCCGCCTGGCGCTCGCGCAGGCGCTTACCCAGAACGCCACCGATCAGTCCGCTCGAAAGGCCCGCGCCCAGCAGCGCCTCGGCCCCGGCGGCAACGCCTTTACCCACAGAACCCGCGACTCCACCGATCGAGACTACATAGCCCTCGATCTTTGCCGCCACTGCAAGCTCGGTAGGCGCCGGGACGCCCGCGAGCCGATATCGACGCATGCGGCACTCATAGACCACATCGCTCGGTTCCATCGAAAAGCCCTGAATCGCAAAGTCGTTTGCCGTCTCGCGCTTTACGCGGGCACGCTCGTGCTCGATATCGACCGCCGCGCTCGATGGGTACGGCTGCTCGGCCACAACCTCCGCCCGTGCGCCCAATTGCGTCGCGCAGGCTTGAGCCAGCTCGTCGCACGCCGCCTCCACATGCAGAAACGCCTTGCGCTCGGTTTGCGTGGGGATACGCTTGGCAACGGCGCCCGCGTCCACGTAGCAGAGCTCGGAGCGATACATGATGCGTTCGCCCGTCGGGCCCGCCGCCGTCACGCCAACTGAAATCGGGCAGTCGAAGCTACTGCTGCGCTCAAGATGTGCCTCTTCAATACGCCAACCCCGCGGCAGCGCCACTTGCGCGAGCGCTTGGCCGCCAGAGGCATCGCATGCGGTATGGAGCTCAAGGTCGCCGACGTGGGGAGCATCCGCTGCGGCCACGTCGCGGACCGGCGACGCGGCGTCGGCATCCTGCATCGGCACATCGACCGGCGCGTTCGCGCTCGGCTCACAACCTTCGCCCGCGCCATCATCGGCAGCCGCCCCATTTGCGTGTTCCGCGACACCCGGGTCATCCTCAACGCTCTCAAGCCGAACACCGCAGCCCGGGCAAAATCGCACCGGCACGCCGGCGACCCGCGGCAGCTGCATCCCGCACGCCGGGCAGAATCTCAAATCACTCATCCCGTACACCCCTCATTTCATTGGCTGTTCTTGATGGCGGCTAGCTGTCGCCACAGTTCATCGGCACCGTCAAGGCGATATGCCGTCTTGTCGAGCACGATATTCCCGCCCTCGAACTCCACCGATTGCTCCGAGCCGTCTTCATAGACAAAGACGAGCGTGCGACCGGCATCGCTCATCCGCTCATCCACCGCACCTCCCACGGTGCAATCGTCGAGCGCGGCAAAAGTCGATGCGACCAGCTCAGCATCGTCGGTCTCATAGATCGTCCGCGCCTCGCCGTCCTCGATAAGCTTGACTGCCACCGGATCGGCAGCACAATCGTTCAGCAACGCTTGCGCGGCGTTCTTTCCCTGGTCGGCACGGGCACCAAAGCCGTATGCCCGCACAAGCGTCACCGCCGCAGCAAGGACCACCACGGCGATAAGCGCGCCCGCAATTTTATTAGACGAGCAACCACGAGACGCCATAGGCCCACCCCTTCCGTTCTGCTCCGCTCAACATCACATTCATATGCCTTTGAGCGCCAAAACGGCAGGCGACAAATGTCTCATATTCATATTTTTGCAGGTAAAACCACCACAAAGGTGCCTGTCCCCTTCGTGGTGGTTTTGGCTAGTCTTGGGGTGTCCAGGACCAGAAGAAATTGATGAGGGCCACGCGCGAGGCGGCACCGGTCTTTTTGTTGATCGAGGCGATATGGCGGTAGAGCGTAGAACGCGAAAGGAAGAGCGCTGCCGCAACGTCCTGCACGCTGTCGTCCGATACGACCAGCGCCTCCAGTACATCGCGCTCGCGCTTGGTAAGTCCAAAGGCGGCTACAAAACCGTCGAGTCGATCGTCAAACGAAAGCTCCGGTGTCTCCAGGGACACCGTGTCGACCTGATCGGGCGCACGGCTCACGCCAAGATCGTCGGTGGCAAACGCCAGCCCCCTGTGACCCGCTTCGTCCTCAACGCCTTGTCCAAACTGCCCCAACAGCGAGATCGCAATGCCGACAAACAGCACGAGTACGACACCCACCGCCATCAGCACGTTTTGGCTCGAGATGATCGCCACCGCCGGAGCCGTCACAAGCATTGAGCAAATGTTGTTGATGACGCGGCCCATGCACGGCCACAGATACGACCAGCGGGCATACATCGAAATCGCGGCGAACTTCGCGGTGAAGAACACCACGAAAAAGCCCGTGCCCAGGTAAAAGATAATCGTGGCGGCGAGCGCATTGCCGCCGTTGCCATCGGTGATAAGCACAAAGAACGAGAGCGTGGACAGCATGGCGGCGCACGTCATGATGATATTCATATACGAGCGTCCGCGCAGGTCATACAGGGCGCCGGCAGCAAGCGCACTCACAACCAGCAGCAAGCGCGGCCAGTCACCCAGGTCGATGGCGCCGGCGGCATGCGAGGTCGTAAGACCGGCATTGAGAGCCGCGAATACGCCGGTAAGGCAGGCGGTCGCCACCGTCAAGCGCACTACGGCACCTTGGAAGGCCGCCTTTGCCTCGGGATTATCGCGCCACTTAGCGCCATGCTCCGACGCATCGACCGATAGCTCGGCAATCTCGGCTTCGAACTCGGGCGCGGACTCATCGCGTTATTTAGCTCGGCGGGTACCGTGAAGCAGCCCAACCAGCGCAATCGCACAGGCAATAAGGACAAACTGTTGAGGAATGCCCGCAGGCATCACCATATGGTTGAGCACCTGTACCAAAATGCCCGCAGCATAAGAAACCGCCACGGCACGTGCCAGACAAGGCGTCTGCGCAAAACGCCGCGCCAGATTGGCATGGGCGGTCGATCCGCAGTAGCCCAAGGCGCAGCACGCCACCAGACCGCCAGCAATCACGACCTGAAACTGCACTGCCATGATCAACAGCAGCAATGCCGACACCAGCAGCACGCCCGTCATATCGCTCGTTGCATCGATTGCCTGGGGACGGCGATAGTACAGGAGAGGACGCACAAAATAGCCAATCACGCTCGCGCCGACGACGATGCTCTCGTAGATAACAACCTCGTTCGCTGGCACAAACTCGGCCACTCGTACGTCAAAGAAGTACTCGCCGGCCAAAAACGTGAAAAAGAAAAGCGCCAGGCACAGAATCTCCCGTATGCCCCGGCGCAAGTATGCGGTTGTGTCTCCCAGGTCCCTCATGGCAACCCCCCACCCGCTTAGATGTCCGGAAAACCATTTTAATGGAGAATGGGTCTTAGTATCCACGCAATGCCCGAACTGTTACGCATCCGGCGCAAATGCCCCAACAGCAGTTGCGGTGAAATAGTTCCTGTTTGACCGGCCCGGGCTGTCATTTAGGAACTATTCCACCGCAACATATAAAGGGGACTGGGTTGTTGATATCGGAAAAGGGAGGGAGGTGCCCGGGCCGAGGGAGCAACTCGGGATCGAAGCTCGAGCGTTAGCGCCCGGGGGCCAGGATCACCAGCGCGTCGTGCTCAAAGGGATGCTGCGCCACGCGCACGGTGCCGTCACCGTTGTCACGGACGGGCAGCTTGGCGATACGCTTGGCCTCCATGTCGAGGGCCGTCGCCGACCAGCCGCGCGCACTATCGAGCTTAAACGTAAGTGCCGTGGTGCGCGGCAGATAGGTGACGACACGCTCGCCAATACGCGCCACACGGATGGACTCGCGCGCGTCATCGAGCAGCTCCTGTGCCGGGATAACGGCGAGAGCGTCGTCGCTAGCCGTGGCACCCAGGCCGGCAAGCACGTGCTCGATGGCGGCAAAATCCCACACGCCCGCAAACTGCAGACACTCCTGCCAGCGGAACGGCATGTCAAAGCCCTCGCCCAGCACCGAACCCTGGCTGCGCGATGTCTGCCAGTTCCAAACGCCGTGGGCGCCGTAGGTCACGCCCGCGCTGGCGCCGGCAAGGATCGAAGACCACACGCTCGCGCGACAGTCCTGCGCGGTAAAACGCCAGTACACGTTGCGCGACGCACCCATCTGCTCGTAGCAGGGCTCGGAGTTGACCATCGGCTTTTTGGGATAGCTGGCGATAAAGTCCTGCGGCAGGTGCCAGGCCTCGGGCTGGCCTTCGTAGTTGTGGCCGGGCTGGAACATATAGAAGTCCAGGCGGTCCAAATACTGCGCGGGAATCGTGCGGTTACCGCGATTGATGTGCATGGTACGCAGGGCCTCGGGCGCGCGCTTCGCAACCTCGTCGAGCGCATCCTCGTAATAGGCAATCGCCTCGTCACCGGCAAAGTCCGTGTCGCCCGTCACCACATAGACGGGATCGAACTCGCCCAGGTTCTCGACGACGCGGGCAACGTGGGCACGGACCTCCTCGCGCGGCATAACCTCGGCACCGCAACGCTCGGCGATCTTAGCGCCCCAGGTACCGGGCACGTAGTTGCACCACATGAGCACGAGCGCCGGACGAATGCCGTGCTCGACGGCAGCGCGGCACATGGCGGCGGCGCGATCCCAATACGCCTGGTTGGGTTGAGACCAATCAAAGCGCACGCCATCCTCGCTGGCATAGGGCCAAATGCCCAGATCGGGGCAGCAGCGATCCCACTGCGGCAGCGTGTTAATCTGCAGCACGTTCATGCCCTGCTCGGCGCGGCGGGTCAGATAGTAGTCCCAGTCGGCCTCGGGGATGCTGGTAAACGCACTCCAGCACGTATCGGCAAACCAAAAGAACGGCTTGCCCTCGCGCAAAAAACCGTCCTGACGACCGTTGACGGTCAGTTTTCCCAAACTCATCTGCATGTCCTTTCGCTCGATAAAGGAATTGCGAACCGGCAGAAGCTTTCGCGGTAACCCCTGATGCGAAAGCCCCCGCCGTTTAACAAACCCCTGCGGGCGGACACCACTTGCCCACTCCAGTCTACCTTGCAAGAAGGGCCCCGCCGGGCTTGCGCCTGACGGGGCCCTGTCGTGTAGGTAAGGTCGTATGCGACCGAATGGCTTGGCCTTAGGCCTCCATCTCGGCGAGCTCCTCCTTGGAGAAGCCGGCGACGAAGACGACGGCAGCGGCGATGACAAAGGAGATTGCCATACCGACGATAGCCCAGACGGTGTTCATCTGGCCACCCTGCAGGTAGTTGGTGAAGACCAGGAAGTTGGAGGCACCGCCAGCGAGGTAATAGGTAACGCCCATGAGGCCGGAGAACACAGCGCCGATGGCACCGCCGATGAACATACCGAACATGGTGCGACGGAAGCGCATGAGGATACCGAAGAGTGCGGGCTCGGTGACGCCGCCGGCGATGGCGGAGATGACGTAGCCCAGGGCAAGACCCTTCTCGTCGGGGTTCTTCATCTTGAGGAAGGCACCGAAGGCGCAGCCCCAGACAGCGGCCATAGCGCAGTTGGTGGAAACGAAGACGAAGGGATCGTAGCCGGCAGCGATGATCTGAACCTGAGCGAGCAGGATGACGGGCATGTGCATACCGCAGACCACGAAGAGCTGCCAGAAGGCGCCGAGGACGGCCATGACGAGCAGGATACCGATGCCACCCATGTCAGCGAGACCGAAGAGGGCGTTAGCGATGAGGCTGCCGATCTCGTTGCCGAGCGGGGCGAGGACGATGAAGGCGATGGGGATGGTAACGATCATGGTGCAGAACGGCGTGAAGACCGTGGAGAGCACGTCGGGCATGACCTTCTTAAAGAACTTCTCGACGAAGTAGAGGACAGGCACCGAAAGGATAATCGGCAGGACGGACTGCTGATAGTTGGCAGCGGCGATCTGAATGCCGTAGACGGAGATGATTCCGCCGCCATCCTGGGTCGCGACACTCACGACGGACGGGGCCATGAGGGCGCCGCCGAGGAGCATGCCCAGAACCGGGGAGGCGCCGAGCTTCTTAGCGGCGGCATAGCCCAGGTAGATGGGGATAAAGGTGAACGTGGCCTCGTACAGGGTGGTGTAGAGGAACGTGTAGGTCGGATCGGTGTCAGAGAGAACGCCGAGCATGGTGGGACCGAGGACCGCAGCGATGGTGCGGAACAGACCGCCGGCCATGAGCAGCGGGATCAGCTGGGTCATGGAGCCCGACAGATAGTCGAGGATGATGTTCGGCAGGTTCTTGAGCTCGAACTTCTCCTTGGGAGCATCGAGGTTCTCGTCGACCGCGGCACCCTGCTTGACGCCGGACATGGCGACGAACTCGGCGAGCACCTTGGGCACGTTCTGGCCGATGATGACCTGGAGCTGGCTGCCGGCGAACTGGCAACCCAGAACACCCTTGACCTTCTTGATCTTCTCCACGTCGGCCTTGTTGTTGTCCTTGAGCGTCAGACGCAGACGCGTCATGCAGTTGGTGGCGACGGAAACATTCTCCGCACCGCCCACGAGCCCAAGAACATCGGTGGCAATCTGCTTGTTATCTACTGCCATGGGACCCCTCCCCATATCTTCGTATGCCTACTCACTTGTGTAGGCATGCCTTTGGCCCGGCGACTATAACCCCTTACGGTTACCGAACCCTTGAATACGCTGTCGTAAACAATATGTTTACTGAACGTTTACGGGCTTTAGTTTACACGGAGCGCCTAATTTATGGCAATTTTGCCGTCTGGAGTCCGGTGAACGGTAGGAAATCGGGGGTAAACGGACTTGGACGGTAAGGGATTGTCTATTTGGCGCTCTGCTGCTAAATGCCTATTTACGTGGTCTTTTAATTTGATAAACACCTCTATTCTTTGTTGACCCATCAACAAAAGCCCTGCTAAATGGTGATAAACGAATGTTTAGTAATTTGTTGAGTGTTCATTTTGACCGTTTACCGAGTTCATCTGCCTGTTCTGTAGCTCTGCATTAAACTAAACATGTTTAAGTTGTATTGCCGCTGATGTTTACCACTCGCGGCGCAGAGGAGGCAGCTCATGGAACTCAAATCGTGCACCTACGCAACCGTCACCACGCTGGGAGACTTTGGCCCCTGGATCAGCAAAGTCGTGCTCGACCTGCCGTGCACCGTTCGCGCCAACGATATCGATGCGCGCACCTTCCATATATATGTAGAGCGCCATGAACGCACGGGCGAGATCCTGATGCGCAAAGAGCGCGGCGCCGACCACGCCGCACCTTCCGTAGGCTATGTCGACGTCCTCGCCGCCTATCCGTGCGATAAGTGCGGACGCAAGCTCGCCTTTGGCACCCATGTGGCGCTCGAGATCGCCGAGCAGCGCCTGACCAAGAAGATCGAGGGCAGCGTGATGGGCTCGCGCTTGCTCGACGACCAGCTGCGCATCACGCAGCTCGCAGCCCTTCCCGGCAACGACGGCGACGATCCCACCTGCGGCCTGGTCTTCGAAACCTGCCGCGGCGACATCTGCCCCACGCTCAAGGGCTGGAGCAGCGCCACGCAAAAGACCGCCGTCAACGGCATCGCGCTCGAGTACGGCTTCTATGAGCCCAGCTTTAAGGCCGAAGACTCTGCCTGCTTCAATCCCTTTGTACCCGAGGCCACGGTCGTGCCCCAGAAGGCCCCGCTTGTGGTGTATCTGCACGGTGCCGGCGAAGGCAAGGGCAACACGCAGGGCGAAGGCGCCGCGCGTGCCTACATTGGCAACCGCGTGACGGCCATCAGCCAGGCGCAGATTCAGCGCTACTTTGGCGGCTTTGCCTGGGTGCTCGTGCCGCAGTCGCCCACGTTTTGGATGGACAACGGCGTCGAGCAGCTCGGCCACTCCAACCAGAGCATCTACTCCCCCGTGCTCAAGGCACTCATCGACGAGTTTGTCGCTGAGCACGCCGACCGCATCGACACCGACCGCATCGTGGTCGCCGGCCTTTCCAACGGCGGCTTTATGACGCTGCGCCTGTGCGCCGACTACCCCGATTTCTTCGCGGCGGGCCTTCCCTGCTGCGCGCCGTGGTACAACGCCACGGACGAGGACGTGACCGCCCTTGCCAAGACGCCGCTGTGGTTTACGCACTCCAAGGGCGATGAGCTCGTGATCCCGCAGGAGACCGTGCTGCCGCTCACGGCTCGCCTGCGCGCTGTCGGCGCCAACGTGCACCTCACGTACTTTAGCCATGTCGAGGACCTGACCGGGCGCTACCGCGAGGCCGACGGCTCGCCCAAGAAGACGTTCAACCATGGCGTGTGGATCCACCAATTCAACGACCTGTGTTATCAAGACTTCGACGGGGGCAACGTACTCATCGACGGCGAGCCGGTGGGCTGCTGGGAGTGGTCGGCCAGGGTCGACAGGTAATCTATCCCATCACGGGGCCGAGGGCTTACCTCTGAAAATGTCCTCGGGCATGCGGCCCGGTTGCACCACGCGCTTCGCGCTGTGCAACCGGGCCGCCCCCTGCGGAATATTTTCAGAGGTAAGCCCTCGGCCCCGCTGCGTTTCCGTTGCTGTCGACCCTGGGTGAGCGCTTCCGGCGGGCCGCCGGGTTGACGGCGATGGGGACGTGGGTCCCGTCTTGCCTTGCGCGTAACTGGCTGAAATGATTTTGGTTGGAGCTTTCTTATGACTCGCGATTTAACTCGGGTGATTGTTACTACTGATATGGAAGTCGATGATATGAACTCGCTCGTTCATTTGGCTCTGTATCTTAACTTGCTTGATGTGCAGGCTGTGGTGTATACGGCTTCGCAGTATCACTTTCTTGGGGATGGCGTCCATACGCTCGGCGAGGTGAATCCGCATTGGCGGACTAAAGGGCGTCGCTCTTATGAGTGGAATGTTGTGCCCCATGAACCTGATCCCACGGCTGGGGAGCTTCGTGAGTATCGACCGTTTCCTGAGCATTGGATCGAGAGCCTCTGGAGCAATGAATATGCCCAGGCTTGGCCTCAGCTGCAGGCTAATGCGGCCGCTGCCGGTGAGCCGCCGTTTCCTTCGCCGGCTCAGATGATTGAGCGTACCTTTGTGGGCAACGTTGCCTTTGAGGGCGATGTGCGTGAGGAGGCTGAGGGTTCGCGCGTGATTGCTCAGGCAATCTTGGATGATGACCCGCGTACGCTTTGGCTGCTCAGCTGGGGCGGCATGAATACCATTGTTCGTGCGCTCATGAGCATTGCTGAGCGCTATCGTGATACGCCCGAATGGCCTTCTGTGCAGCAGCGTGTCTATCAGAAGGTGCGCGTGATGGGCGTTGCCGATGGCGTGGGGCAGGACAATTCTTGGCTCGACCATGGGCATGAGCTCTTCCCCGATCTCATCTTTTGGTGTGTGCCCTATATGTATGGCGGCTATGTCGATGCCAAGATGGCTCAGCCCGATACACTGCCGCTGTTCCAGGCTCCCTGGCCCGAACAGAATCTCACGCAGGGCAACGGTCCCCTTATGGCGCGCTATATGCTCTATGGCGATGGCAAGGTGTACGAAAACGAGCCCGAGCGCTTTCAGTTTGGCAAGCATGCGCGCTTGGACTGGGGCCTGGAGGGCATGCCTGCGATGCAGTTTGAGCGCGGCGACTTTATGGCCGAAGGCGACAGCATGACCTACATTCCACTACTGCCGTTTGGCCTGCGCGGTATCGATGACCGCAACTTCGATACACTGCTCGGCCGTATGTTTCTTGATGGGCATCCCGATTCGGACGCACCCGCCGGTTTTGCCGCCATCGGCACGCCCATAGACGGCAACCCCAATCCCTACCTGCGCGCCTATCAGGAAGACTTTGCCGCCCGCGCGCAATGGTGCGCCCATGATCCGGCAGCGTGTTCGCATCCGGCACATGTTGCCGAGGTCACGGCCGACCGCAGCGCCGCAGCCGGTGAGCGTGTCGTCCTTGCAGCGGCCATCGTCGACCCCGACGGCAAGGGCTTCGATGCACATTGGGATGTCGCCATGGACCCGTCGAGCTATGCAGGCGACCAAGATTTGTCGCTATGGCAAGAATGCACGGTGAGCACCGCTTTTATCGTGCCCGCCGACGCGCAGCCCGGTGACCGCTTTGTGCTCACCTTCACCGTGCAGACGCGCACCGAGCGCCCCTGCACCCGCTACGCCCAGGTTGCCGTGACCGTGGCGTAACCACCACGATCGCACCAAGCACATTTGCGGTGGCCGGCAAGCGGCGCCAACCAGAAAGGCCACCGCAAAAGTACCTGGCGGTTTTGCGGTGGCCTTGGCTGTCTTAGCAAGCCTACCCTTGGAGGAGAATGGATTCTCGCGAGGTCAGTATTCCATCTCACAATGCCGAATTTTCCACAGCCGCATCGCGTGTCTTAAACTCTCAACCCTTCATCTGTGGCATTTCTTTTAACAGGGCCGCCATATATAAGGGCAGATACAATATCGTCTTTTCATCCACCACGTTATCCCGGTGAAGCACGACCGCCTGAGTCAATCCATAGTTTTCAACGCTCATCAGGCGGTCAAGGGCAGCGTGCTTCGTGCTGTATCTACCCGATTTGACCTCGACAGGCAACACGATGGGACTCCGCTTATCCTCGATTAAAAAATCGACTTCTCCAACCTTCGCCGCGTTAAAGTAGAACAACGAAGAATAGCCGCATGCGCGCAGCTCCTGGGCTACTGCATTCTCAAAAGCCTGCCCGAAGTTGACCGAATCCCGCTGCGCAACAATGGCCTCAACATCGGCGGGAGAAAAAGTAGAAAACAGTAGACCAACATCGCTCAGATAAAACTTGAAAAAGCTGTCTTCCCGCGAAAGACCCAAGGGAAACATCGGCTCGCTCGCCCTCTTAACCGGAATCGCAACGCCCGCATTAACAAGCCAGTCAAAATCGGGTTGCAGATCCAAAAAACGCTTCCGCTTGTCTATCCCGGTAACGAGAAAGCGCTTGTTCTCTTTATTAAGCTGCGCGGGCATGGCATCGTAGATCGTCCTGATCCGCTGAGCATGCGCAGGGGTTTCGGCGTACCGTACGATATCCGCACGATATGCCTCGAGGATGCCCTGCTGGCGAGCGCGCATCGCCTGCGTATCATGAGTCGAGACGAACAGCTGAACAGCCTCAGGCATGCCGCCCACAAGAACATACCGGTAATACGTCTCGACCAGCCGTTTGTGAATAAATGGGGGCACCTGTTCCCGTTTGCGGTAACAGGCTCGAACGATATCCCACAATGATTTATCGACTCCCAGGGCCCAGGAGAATTCTTCGAAATCCATGGGAAACATCTCAAGGATATCGATAGTACCCACTGGCAACGACCGATAATGATACGCCTCGACCCCGAGCATGGAACCGGAGTAGATAACATCGAAGCGATTGTCTTGTGCAAGGTAACGCATCCAGGTGATGGCGTCTCCGCAACGCTGCACCTCATCAAAAAACAGAAGCGTCTTCGCATCCGAAGC
The DNA here is from genome assembly GCA_048342015.1 of Collinsella sp. GTDB lineage: Bacteria > Actinomycetota > Coriobacteriia > Coriobacteriales > Coriobacteriaceae > Collinsella. Next base: position 17,584 of record DBGDFS010000062.1, read on the forward strand.
AATAGGCGATGAAGACAGTGCGGTGATTCTCACAATGAGGTCATCGAGGCTCTTTGCCTCCCCTATGAGCTCGACCGCGTCAGGTCTCTCCACGAAGTCAATTTTCAGGAAGCTTCTGTAGTTGTCACGGGCAAACTGCTCGACAGCGCTTGTTTTGCCAACCTGTCGAGCACCGGTAATAAGCAGTCCCTGCCCGGTTTTAGTCTGTTTCCAGTTTTCAATTTTCTCGATAATTTTACGCTTGAGCATGCTTGCCTCCTTTTGCCCATTTTAACTGGGATAACTGCAAAATTCAAATTGTAATTTGATATATTCCAGCATAATCTCAATCAGAATTTACCTCTATTGAACATTTTTAAGAAAGCGTTGATCAAACATCCAATAACATGCGGTGCCCACGTTCGGCAAGGAGTGTCCCCAACTGCCACTCATTTAAGTGCGTCCCCAATGAGTGGCGGAAGAGTGGCCCCAGTGACTAGCCGTTTAAGAACGTCCCCAGCGACTAGTCAAAAATGGGCCATGTGTCCCAGTTGTGGAGACTCCTTGAGCCGTCTGGGTATCGTGAAAGATCGCACGCTCGCCCATCATCAAAAGTGACACACGCTACCTGTTGATGGGAGGCAGCCATGGGCTTCTTTGACAAGATGTTCGAGAAGAAAGAGTGCGCGATTTGCGGTACCGAGCTGGGACTTTTGGGAAAGACCAAAATCAACGAAGGCTACCTGTGCAAAGAGTGCGCCGGCAAGCTCTCTCCCTTCTTCCACGGCTATCGCTCCAGCACCGCGGACGACATCCGCGAGCAGCTCGCCTACCGCGAGGCCAATGCCGAGCGCCTGGCCTCGTTCAACCCCACGCGCACGCTCTCTGCCGGGCGCACCAACATCATGCTCGACGAAGACGCGGGCCTGCTGATCATTACCTCGCAGAGCCGCTGGCGCGACGCCAATCCCGACATTATCGAGTTCTCGCAGGTACTCGGCTGCGATATGGATATCGACGAGCATCGCACCGAGATTTACCGCGAGACCAAGGACGGCGAGCGCGAGAGCTACAATCCGCCGCGCTACGACCTGGATTACGACTTCAATCTGACCATTCACGTCAACACGCCGTACTTTACCGAAATCAACCTGCGCGTAAACGACTCCACCATCGATCAGCGCGGTTCCATCGAATACCGCGAGGCCAAGCGCCAGGCAACCGAGGTCCGCGATGCGCTGGTGCAGCTGCGCCAGGAAACGCGCGACAGCGTCGTGGCCGCTAAGGCCCCCAAGACCGCGGTCACCTGCCCCTTCTGCGGAGCCACCACCATTCCCGATGCCAGCGGGCGCTGCGAATACTGCGGCGGCGCCATCGGCGCATAGCCTCCGGCACGGAAAGGACCGATCATGGCCTTCGAGAGCGTCAACTATCAGTGCCCCGCGTGTGGCGGCCCCCTTCACTTTGCCAGTGCCGAGCAAAAGCTCGTCTGCGACTACTGCGATTCGCGTTTTGAAGTCGAAGAAGTCGAGGCCCTCTATCGCGAGCGCCAGGACAAGGCCGATGCCAAAGCCGATGCGGCAGCCGCGGCTCCCAAGCCCGCTGTCGACGATGCCGTGCAGGAGTTGGCCCAGAACGCCGGCTACATCTGCTCGTCGTGCGGTGCCGAGCTCGTGTCCGACGGCACCGTCGCCGTTACCACCTGTCCATACTGCGGCAACTCTGCCGTGGCACCCGGCCAGCTCTCGGGCGACTTCTCACCCGACCTGGTAATTCCGTTTAAGCTCGGGCGCGACGATGTCATGACCGCACTCAAGGAGCACTACAAGGGCAAGATTCTGCTGCCCAAGAGCTTTGTCACCGGCAACCATATCGACGAAGTCCAAGGCGTTTACGTGCCGTTTTGGCTTTACGGCGCCCGCGTGGACGGCGAAGTGTGCTTTGATGCGACCAACGAGACCGTAACCGAGGAATCCGACCGCACCGTCACGACCACCGACCACTACGACGCCTACCGCAAGGGAAACATCTCGTTTAAGCGCGTGCCCGTCGACGGATCCTCCAAGATGCCCGACGGCCACATGGACGCCATCGAGCCGTTTGACTACGACGCGCTGCGCCCGTTCTCGGTCGCCTATATGCCCGGCTACATCGCCAACCGCTATGACGAGGATTGCGAGACCTGCAAGGCACGTGCCGAGCGCCGCATGGAGGAGAGCACGATCTCGGCCCTGCGCGAGACCGTCGTCGACGAATACGACGATGCCACGGTCGAAAGCAAGCAGCTCGACTACACCTGGGAAGACAGCGACTACGCCCTGTTCCCCGTGTGGATGCTTTCCACTTCGTGGAACGGCAAGAGTTATCTGTTTGCCATGAACGGCCAGACCGGTCGCATGGTTGGCGAGCTCCCCTGCTCCAAGCCCAAGCTCGCCATCGCCTCGGTGCTGTTCTTTGTGATCGGGTTTGTCCTCTCCCAGATTCTCTTTATGGGTGGGAATGCCTTCGATCCGGACTACCTCACCTTTGATGTCGAGGGCATCCTCATCAACATCGTCGCGCCGTTGATCATCGTGGTCATCGCAGATGTGCTGCTGGTGGGCCAGCTCAAGACGGCCAACGAGGCCACCCACGCCGACTACTACTGTGGCGAGCTCGACCTGACCGAGAAACACGACACCTTCAGCCACACCGAGACCACCGTTGTCATGAAGGACAACAAGGACGATTAGCCATTCTGACCAATACCACCCGGCCTTTGACGAGAAAGGAAGATCACCGTGGGACTCTTGAGAGCTGGATTGGGAGCTGCCGGCGGCGTCATGGCCGACCAGTGGAAAGAATTTATCTATTGCGAATCGATGCCCGCTGACGTCTTGGCCTGCAAGGGCAGCAAGCGCACCGGCGGCCGCAGCTCCAACACGCGCGGCGAGGACAACGTCATCTCCAACGGCTCGGTCATCGCCGTCAACGACGGCCAGGGCATGCTCGTGGTGCAAAACGGCAAGATCATCGAGGTCGCGCTGGAGCCCGGCGAGTTCGTCTTTGACACCGGCAGCGAGCCAAGCGTCTTTAGCGGCAATCTGGGCGACTCCATCAAGGAGACCTTCGCCAATATCGGCAGCCGTTTTACCTTTGGCGGCGACGCGAGCAAGGACCAGCGCGTCTACTTTATCAACACCAAGGAGATCATCGGCAACAAGTACGGCACCGCCTCGCCTGTGCCCTTCCGCGTGGTCGATAACAACATTGGCCTGGACGTCGACATCTCCGTGCGCTGCAACGGCGAGTATTCGTACCGCATCACCAACCCGCTGCTGTTTTACACCAACGTGTGCGGCAACGTGACCGATAGCTACACGCGCGATAAGATCGACAGCCAGCTTAAGTCCGAGCTGCTCACCGCCCTGCAGCCCGCCTTTGCCAAGATCTCGGAGATGGGCATCCGCTACAGCGCCATCCCCGGCCACACCACCGAGCTCGCCCGTGCACTCAACGAGGTCCTCTCTGCCGACTGGCGCGACCTGCGCGGCGTCGAGATCGTGAGCTTTGGCGTCAACTCCATCGCCGCCTCGCAAGAGGACGAGCAAATGATCAAGGACCTGCAGAAGGCCGCGGTCATGCGCGATCCCACCATGGCAGCCGCCAACATCGCCAGCGCTCAGAGCGATGCGATGCGCGCAGCAGCCGCCAACCCCAACGGCGCGATGGCCGGCTTTATGGGCATGGGCATGGCAGGCGGCATGGGCGGCATGAACGCCAGCCAGCTGTTCGCCGCCGGCCAGGCACAGCAGCAGGCTGCCCCACAGCCGGCTCCGACACCCGCCCCCGCACCGGCTCCCGCCGCTGCCCCTGCGGCCGGCACGTGGACCTGCAGCTGCGGTGCCACCAACACCGGCAAGTTCTGCCCCGAGTGCGGCAGTCCCGCACCCGCCCCGGCACCGACCAAGTGGTTCTGCCCCAACTGCGGTAGCGAAAACGGCGGCAAGTTCTGCAGCAACTGCGGAACACCCAGGCCCTAGCCCCTCTACCTGGTAATTGGCGGGGAGGTCCGCCACCCCCGCATTTGCTTCTATGGGTTTCGTTCGATAAAGGAGGACACCATGAAGACAACGTTCAAAAAGTCCGTACTCGCATTCCTGACATGCGTCCTGGCGCTCGCCTTTGCCCTGACGGGCTGCAGCGGCGGCGGCAAAGACCCCAAGGCCAACTTCGTCGGCAGCTGGCAGTACTCGGGTGGAACCTTGGACGGCGAAGAGCTCACCGATGAGTACATGGATATGCTCAAGGAGTGGGGCCTCAACTGTATCCTGATCCTCGACGAAGACGGCACGGGCGTCCTCGACATGTTCCTTGAGGTCGCCGACCTGAAATGGGAGGCCAAGGACGCCACCACCGTAACGATTACCGCCGAAGATGAGTCGCACGACCTGAAGCTCAAGGACGACAAGCTCGTCCTCGAGGTGGAAGGCGACAAGCTTATCTTTACGAAGTCCGACAAGGATCTGTCCGGTACGGTAAAGAAGGATCGCGAGAACGCCGAGAAGGAAGAGGAGATCGATGAGGCCGTCGAAGACGACGATGTCCAGAGCGTCGAAATCTCCCCCGCCGTCACCGTCGCCGATGACGACCTGTGCACCATCACCATCACCGAGAAGTTCAAGGACGACTGGGGCGACATCGGCTTTGTCGTTAACATCACCAACAAGAGCGACAAGGACCTGACCTTCTACGCTCCCTCCGGCAAGACCAATGTCAACGGCACCATGAAGGACCCCTGGTTCTCGGCTCACCTGATGCCCGGCACCAACGCCACCGAGGAATTCACGTTCTCGAACGGCGAGCTTGGCAGCCTTGACGACCTGGTCAACACGACCATCGGCATCGACGCCTACCTGACCGATTCCTACGAGGACGTCGCCTCCTACACCGCGACCATCGCGTAGCGGCAGACCACGACAGCCGCGGATTGGCGGACACATCCGCGCATATGCCAGACGGGGCCGCAGGAGTTGATCCTGCGGCCCCGCCGCTTTATGCCGATGCGTAACGAGCGCTAGCGCTCCATGTTGGGAACGATGCTGCCCTCCGTTACTGCGCGCACGGCCAAGCGCATGATGTTGTCGTAGCCGGTCTTGCTCAGGATCTCCGAGATGCGACGCTTGATGGTGCCCTCGCTCATAAACAGCTCGGCCGCGATCTCGCGACGGCTTTTGCCCTCGCAGGCAAGGCGCAAAATCGATAGCTCGACATCATCGAGAGCTGCCGTGCCCGAAAAAATGCTCTCGGGCGGCTTGGGAAACGTGCAATAGCCCGCCAACGTGGAGCGCATCACGGCGAACAGCTCGTCGATACCGACGTTCTTGTACACAAAGCTATCGACGCCCGCCTCGCGAGCCTGATCGACAAAGGTGATCTCGGGCATGCCGGTCATGATAATGATGCGACACTCGGGCAGCTGCTCCTTGATGCGCGCCGCCGCCACGATGCCGTTGGAATCATGCTCGGTGCATACGTCCATCAGTATCATGTCCGGACGCTCCTTGAGCGCGACACCCAAGGCCTCGGAGGCATCGGCGATCGCGGCGACGACGGTCATATCGGGCTGGTCGCCAACGGAGCGCGCCAGGCTCTCGCGCAGAATGGCCTGGTCTTCGACGATCAACACGCGGATCATGAGCTTCTCCTTTGGAACGTGTCGTTGGCGTTAAGCGGAATGGATACCGTAAGCGTAAAGGGTGGGGCGGCGTGGACCTCTAGGCTGCCGCCCAGATCTTGCGCGACATGCCTCATACCTGGGATACCCGTTCCCTCGCGATACGATACGGGGGCCGGGGACCCGTCGTTAGAAATCGTCATGCGCGCGACGGCGCCAGCATCCGTCCCCTCCTGCCACAGACGCACGTGGACCCGATGCGCCTGCGCATGCTTGGTGGCATTGGTCGAGGCCTCGCGGATAATCTGCAAAAATGCGACGGCGACACGCGCGTCCTCGGGCAGCGCACCCTCAACATCGATCTGCACACTCACCAGGCCAAAAGCATGGACGATATCATCCAGCTGTTCTGCAGGCTCGCTGGCACCGCCACTGCGCAAATCGGCGGCGATTGAGCGCAGCAACGGGTCAATCTGCTCGAGCGACTCATCGTCCAGACGCCCCTCCTCCAAATAGCGATGAAGAATGGACAGGCGCTGCCCGATCACATCGTGAACGCGGGCGCGCATACGTAGGTAGGCCGCATTGTCGGCAACCTTTTTGACCTCTTCGATCTGTGCTTGAAGTTCTTGGCCCGCAAGCTCGAGCAGGTGGTTGGCTTGCGCCAAGCGGTCGTAGGCGTGTGCGTATTCCGTCACGTCCAGGCCGACGACACGCTCGAACGGACGGCCCGAGACCGTAACGGAGTCACGCACGAACAGACGAATCTCGGAAGGAGAGATCTCGACCACGACGCGATCCCTACCAAAGCGATCAAGGTCGATATGGGCGCGATTAGCGCTGCTTTCGGGCATTTGCATGCTAAGTTTGCGCAGGTCGTTCCATGTGCTGCTCATGTCGCGTAGATCGGTTGGCATATGAAGTTCCACCAGGTTTTTGCGCATGCAGCGGTTCATGAGTAGCGGACGGCCCCTCGGGTCTAGATACAGGATGCCCACGGGAATCACGTTGATGGTCTCGATCGTCGAGAACATGGTGATATCATCCTGGCGGTTACGGACGTCCATCAAGAGCGCCGCGATGGAACGGAACAGGAAGAACGCTCCCTCTGCGATAAGGACAACGGTCCACGCCGGGCCCACGGCAAAAACCACCGGCGGTGTAACGGCGACAACAAGCAGCAGCTCGACCAGCATGACGAGGCGACGATAGCGCACCATAAGTACCACGCCATAGACAAAGATCGCGGCATTGAGCCACAACGCTCCGCCCATTGCCCTGGCGCAAACGTCAAGCGGCGCCACCAGATACGAGCCAGACGACGCGAATAAGATGAGCGCCGAAATCATCAGGTGAAGCACAAGGCTCGCCTCGTAGGCGCAAATCACCTTACGGTTATAGGATGAGCGGCGCGATGCGATGAGCGGGACGTGGATCGTCTGCAGACAAGCAGCCAGGGCAAAGACAACATCGAGCGCAACGATTTGGGGAAGAATGAGCGAAATCTGCATCGTCACTCACCCGCCCTTGGCATCAAGACGATCATGCGCAGCTGGCCGGGCTCGCCCTCAAGGCGGTATGCCACGTTGCGCCCTTGCAGAGCGCTTTCGAGCTCTTGCGCAGCGGGCGTCTGCGAAAGATCTTCATCATCGTTGGAAAAAAGCGTGGCGCGCAGCTCGACACTGCATCGGTCATGGTCGCCCAAGTGATACATAAGCGCCGGATGGTCGGTGGTGTAGGCAAAAAACGCAAAGTCGTACACGCAGTCGTACAGGGCGCTTACCGTACTGGCGTGCAACGGGCGCCGTATGGCGATAATCGAGGCGCAATCGATATCGATGGTGCGCAGGTCGCTTGCGAGCTCGTTGGCAATGAGCTGAATGCGGTCGCGATCAAAACCGCTCTCCCCGTGCTGTGCCAACGTGAGCGACCCCTTGCGCTTGCAATAGGCGACGAGCATCTTGGCGCGCTGCAGCATGCGGTAACGCTCGTGCGAAGACGCTTCGTCGGTCAACGGTGGCAACGAGCCCAGCAGGTCGTACATCTCTTCGAGCGCGCGGGCAAGCGCCTGGTCCACGTCTTGGACCAGCAAGGTCTCGGCCTCTTGATCTGCCAAATGCGCCTTAAGGTCGTAGTCGGCGGCGAGCAGCTCGTTTTGACGCTGCAGCTCCATTCGACGATGTGCCAGTTCACGGTTAAGCTCGTTGAGCTCCGACACGTCTTGGGCAAGCAGCGCCGATCCACCCAGCAGCGGAAAGGCACGGTACATCACATTGGGATCGGACGCCACGGCAAAGGCATGGGCGCGGCCGTGCTCCTGGGTCCGCAACTCCTCGCGCACGCCTACCGGCATTGGCTTTGACACCGGCGTGGCATAGACCTCCTGCAGGTCGCGCGTTAGGACTTTGAGGTCGAGCGGCAAGGTGTCGAAGATGCCGGCGATGTCGTGATACGACGGAATGACACCGCAATCGAGACAGATTTCCATCGCCACCACGCACAGGACGCAATAGACGAGCGAAAAGTTGAGCCTCCATGCCCAGGGCACGCGCAACGCATACGAGACGGCAAAGAATGCGCCACCCAGCAGTACGAGCGCCGCCGTGCCCGAGAAACGCTGGATGCGAAAGGACGAGGACCGACCAACCAGGATAAAAAAGGCCACGAAGTCAAAGGCCGTCCACACGAGGACGGCGAAATAACCCCAGCCGTACGTGTAATCGTTGCTCCAGGTGTCGCTTGTACGGTCAAAGTGGAAGACCTGCTGGTGAAAATCGTTGGTGAGCACAAATCCGATAAGCAGGATGGCCACAATCCACAGCGCAGCGCAGTAGCGGCGACCCAGACGGTGTTGCTCCAGGCCCGCAAGGCGCAGACCACACAACTGGTAGAGCAGCGGAATGAGCGTCATGGGCACGTAGTACAGGTACCACAGCACGGTGGCATAGAACGGCGTGAACGACTTGTACTTGAGAATGACTTCGATCATCCACAGGGCGCAGATGGTGGCGATGGCAACAAGGCGGCGGCGCAACACATAGTCCAAACAGCGCAGATAGACCGATACGCCCCAGATCGAAAATACAATTGCGGCGACAAGCAGCGGGAGAGAGCTCGAGTGGACGAGCGCATCCACGACCTCTTCGGACACCTCGCTATAGGCGGGCACGACGTTAGAAAGTTTGGGATCGAAGGCGAACAGCGCCGGCAAGACCGCCAAAAGCATGAGGAACAGTGCGGTGATGGCGCCGGCGATAGCAAAGACGCGATGACGATACACCTGATGTGTTATGCCAACAAGGAATCGCGGCATGGCGAAGAGCCTGCCACCCCTGGGATCCGCAACCGGCGCGGTCCGGGCGGCCGCGTGGCCGATATGTCGCTCGCGGGTACCCATAGTCCCTTTAGTGTACCGACAGATGGGTCGAAAAAGCGGGCCGCATGTCCCAAAATCCGCAGACGGCAAGGCGCCCGGAGAGCACATACTCGCCGGGCGCCTTGGCTAGGAGACTATGAAGTTGAGTGTCTCAGCTTCCTTAGGATAGGTCCTCACCATTAGAAGCAATAACCTTCTTGTACCAGTCGAAGCTCTTCTTCTTGGAGCGCTTGAGAGTGCCGTTGCCCGCATCGTCGCGATCCACATAGATAAAGCCGTAGCGCTTGGACATCTCGCCCGTGCCGGCAGACACCAGGTCGATCGGGCCCCAGGTGGTGTAGCCCAGCAGGTCAACGCCGTCCTCGGTCACCGCGTCGCGCATGGTCTGGATGTGCTGACGCAGGTAGTCGATACGGTAGTCGTCGTTGATGGAGCCGTCCTCCTCGACAACGTCCTTGGCGCCCAGACCGTTCTCGACCACGAACAGCGGCTTCTGATAGCGGTCGTACAGGTCGTTGAGGGTGATGCGGAAGCCCAGCGGATCGATGGCCCAGCCCCACTGGCTCTGCTGCAGATACGGATTCTTGGCACCAGCGAAGGCGTTGCCCTGGGTCTTCTCGACCTCGATGTTGTCGGCACCGGCCGAGCAACGGGTGGAGTAGTAGCTAAAGCTGATGAAGTCGACGGTGTTGTCGGCCAGGATCTCGCGGTCCTCGTCGGTCATGCCCACATCGATGCCCAGGCGCTCGAGCTTCTTGACGGCATAGGCCGGGTAGTAGCCACGGCTCTGGACATCGACAAAGAAGTAGTTGTCCTGATTGTCGAGCTGCGCCTGGCGAACATCGCCCGGACGGCAGCTGTAGGGGTAGTAGCTACCCGCGGCGAGCATGCAGCCGATCTTGACCTCGGGGTCGATCTCGTGGGCGATCTTGGTTGCCCATGCGCTGGCGACGAGCTCGTTGTGGGCGGCCAGGTACTCGACGGCCTCCTTGTTCTCGCCCTCCTCAAAAACCAGACCGGCACCCATAAACGGCAGGTGCAGGATCATGTTAATCTCGTTAAAGGTGAGCCAGTACTTCACCAGGCCCTTGTAGCGGGTGAAGATCGTGGTCGCGAGGTTCTTGTAGAAGTCGATGAGCTTGCGGTTGCGCCAGCCGCCGTATTCCTTGATGAGGTGAATCGGGCAGTCAAAGTGCGTGATGGTCACGAGGGGCTCGATGCCGTACTTTTGGCACTCGCGGAACACGTCCTCGTAGAAGGCCAGGCCGGCCTCGTTGGGCTCGGTCTCGTCGCCGTTGGGGAAGATGCGGGTCCAAGCAAGGCTCATGCGGAAGGTCTTAAAGCCCATCTCGGCAAAGAGGGCGATGTCCTCCTTGTAGTGATGGTAAAAATCGATGCCGGTCTGCGCGGGATAGTAGTAGCCGTCCTCGAAGTCGAGCATCTTGCGCTGGCCGGAGACCACCGCGAAGCGCTCGGAGCCGTGCGGGGCCACGTCCACGTTGGCCAGGCCGCGGCCGTCCACGTTGTAGGCGCCCTCGCACTGGTTGGCGGCCGTCGCGCCGCCCCACAGGAAGTCTTTACGGAAAGCCATACATCGATCCTTTCACACGCTGTTTGTCGTGATTTCAGTATCCCTGCAAACAGCGCGTCGCTCAACGGCAACGGCGCAGGTCGACACTTCTTTTCGCACGCGGGCACCCGCCAGCCGCCCCCGTCTGACACTTTTTGATACCCGCCTGCCCCGACCACCACAAGCACTTTTGTGGCGGATTGGGCCCGTTTGTCTCAATCTGTAACAGTTAGGCCGTCAAAACCGGGCCTGGTGTTACAGATTGAGATTGTCCGGGCGGCCCCCGCGGTTCGTCTTGATCTGTAACAGATAGAGACGATTTAGCGCGCCAACTGTTACAGACCGAGATGAAGGACCCTAATCCACGGTGATGTCGAGGTTCTTGCCGATGAGGCCTACGTAGCCGCCTTCGGCTGCTTTGGGGCTATCGGCGTGGCAGAGGACCCACTTGTCGGCCTTCCAGTAGCAGTAGCTATCACCGGCGGCGGGCATATCGGCTGCGGCCTCGGGGCGCGGGCCGTTGGTGCCGGCGGGCAGCGCGACCATCACTTGGAAGCCGCCGTCGTCGACCATACACGGCGTGTAGTGGAGCGTCGTGGCGTAGACCTCGACGAGCGTGCCGGCCGGCGCGCGGAAGGCCTTGACCCGCGCGGTGTCGAGCTTGCCGTCGACGATCTGCTCGCGCTTGGCCAGCAGCAGGATAAAGTCGCGGGCACCCAGGTTGAACTCGCTGGCGCGGTGATACTCCAGGCAGTTGAGCTTCGTGTTGTGGCCGTTGCACCAGCCCAGCTGGAAGGGGCGGCCGCCGTACATGAGCAGACCGAGCGTGTCGGCGCCTTCGACCTGCTCCAGCTCGGGCGCGGAGGCCACATACTTGCTACCCTCGGGGACGGGCGTGGCGGAGAGTGCCTCGACGAGCGGGGCGGTCAGGCTGGACGGGACGTCGTCCCACACGCGGCCATAGGATTTGAATTCGGGGTCGGTAACAGAGTAGATATGCATGTTCGCTCCTGTTCGTTTGTGTGATATTACGAACATTCTAGAACAATCACGCGCGGTTTTAAACGTCCGCCATGTCCGCTCAACAAAAAGGCACCCCCGCATAAGCGAAGGCGCCCCGTGAGCTCATTTTGAGCGACGAAACCTTTACGCCTGCTGATAGTGCAGGTGCGCCTCGTCGATATCGGCCAGATCGCGGTCGAGATAGCGGCGCGCGAGCCAATTTGCCATGGGAAGGTTCTGGTCCAGGTAGTTGCCGCACTCCTCGGGGGCGGCACCGGGAACTTCGCCCTCAAACCCGGCAACAAACTCGAACAGCTCGCGCACGAGCGGCAAGATCTCCTCACTCGTCACCTCGCCAAACACGACCAGGTAAAAGCCCGTGCGGCAGCCCATGGGCCCAAAGTAGACGATGCGGCTCGACCACTCGGCATGATTGCGAAGGAACGTCGCGCCCAGGTGCTCGATGGTGTGGCACTCGGCCGTGTTCATAACCGGCTCCTTGTTGGGCGTGGTCAAGCGCAGGTCAAACGTGGTAACGGCGGCGCCGGTCGCCGGATCGCGGTCGACGCGGCTCACATACACGCCGGGCTCAAGCAGCAGATGGTCAACGGAAAAACTCGCGATGCGCTCCATGGCAGATCCTCTCGGTAGTCAATTTGGGACGGGGCTCTTTTAGTTGGTCGCAACAATCGCCACCAATCATACCAGTCAAAAAAGCCCCGTCCCAAATGACTACTTTAGGACGGGGTGCCGCGCAGCCGATATTATCGAGCGTTCAGCATCTAGTTTTCTAACCCGGCAGCGACTGCAATCGCCACCGGGTCAATCGCAATAATCGCCACCAGACCAATCGATGGTCTACACTTACAGCACTCGCAAACACGTCGCAACGGCACCGTAGATATTGGCGTCGTTACCCAGCTGTGCCGGGACCACGTGCGGACGAGGCATATCTTTCAGAAAACCGGTGTAGTGCGCCATGACGTCATCCATCTTACGGTCGAGCGCCTCGAACAGCTCGGGATGGCAACTGATGCCGCCACCAATCGCGAAGACTGCCGGGTCGATGACGCACTGCAGATTCACAAGCACACGATCAAACAGCTCAGCATAGGCATCCAATCCGCGCTGCACGGCGGCGACTTCGGACGCGCTCCCGTGCTCCAGTAGCTCGAAGATCCGTCGGCCATCGAGGGCCTCCAGTTCAGCTTCATCCGAAATGCCAAGTTCGACTGCCACGAGATTCTGCAGGCCGTGCCATCCGCTCGAAGTCGCGAACGTATCACGATGATCAAGCGGTTCGCTTACGTTGTTGGACAGGAAGCTGAACTCGCCCGCGAAGCCGCCCGCACCCGTCAGCACCCGGCCGTCAACCACGATGCCTCCGCCGATGCCCGTACCGATTACCGCCACGCAACCCACGTCCACGCCGCGCAACGCGCCGGCAGCGTACTCGCCAAGCGCACAGCTTTTGCCGTCGTTGACAACGGTCACGGGCAGCCCCAGCCGTTCGCGCAGCGCTCGGCCAAGCGGAAACCCGTCCATGTACGGCAGCGCACCACCGCGATGGATCGTCCCGTCTGGATCGACCTCGTAACCGAAGATGCCACCTGGGGCCGAGATGCCCACGCCTACAACCTGTCCGCGATACGGCCCTACGAGTGCCGCGAGCGCGTCGACCAGCTGATCGGCCGAGACGAACGCCGTCGGAATCGAACCACGGTCACCAAACTCGTAGTTCTCATTCACAATCGCCCATTTGACGCTCGTTCCGCCGATATCAATTCCAAACAGCTGCCTCATGGCCGCTCCCCTCTCGCTCAATGCGTCTACATGCTCGCAGGCTCTTCCATAAAGGCCATGAGCCTGCGGTTGAGCAGACGACCCCAAAACGTGCAGATACCGCCCGCTGGGAGAGCGTCTGCACCATGCCGTCGGGCGCAACGGGGACGAGCCGCGCGGAGACGATCAGCGTCGCGCCAAGCGCTGTGCGTGCATTCATTACAACGCCGCAGCTCAGGAATAGAATCCCACATACGTAGACCATCATTCGACGCGCCAGATTCTGCCGCGTCACATCGTCCTCTCGTCCGCATCTTCACCTATACGGCACGAATAGCGCCCCGTGACATCGCCCCAAGGCGTCACTCGTACGCAATCGTCGCCTCGACGGCATGGCGCCAGCCGGCGATCTTTTTGGCTCGCTCGCCAGCGGGCATCGACGGCTCCACGATGCCGCGGGCGCCGTAGACGTCGACGACATCGCGCGTGTACATGCCCAGCGCAATACCGCAGGCCCAAGCCGCACCCAGGCCGCTCATCTCGTCATTGCTCGCGATGCGGATGGGCGAGCCAACCAAGTCGCTCTCAAACTGCATCAGGTACGCGTCGCGCGTGGGACCGCCGTCAACGCGAAGCTCGGCCAGCGCCGCGCCTGAATCCTCGACCATCGCATCGATCACGTCAAAGATCTGATAGGCGATCGACTCGTCGGCGGCCTTCACGAACTCCGCGCGACCTGTGGTACGCGTCATGCCAAAGACGCAGCCCTCGGCGTCACTCGCCCAGTGCGGCGCGCCCAAACCGGTAAACGCCGGCACAAAGTAGACGTGGCTCGCCGGATTGGCAGCGTAGCACAGGTCGGTAACTTCCTCGGGGTTATTGATGAGCTCCAGATCGTCGCGCAGCCACGTCTTGACGGCGCCGGCGTAGCTCACGTTGCCCTCGAGTACATACTCGGTCACGCCGTCCATACGCCATGCGAGCGAGCTCGAAAGCCCGTGCGAGCTGGCGACGAACTCGTCGCCGACGTTCATCATGACCGAGCTGCCGGTGCCATAGGTCGCCTTGGCCATGCCGCGGCTATGGCAGCCCTGCGCGAACAAGGCCGCGTGGCTGTCGCCCAGCACGCCGTGAATGGGCACCGGCGCCGGCAAAAAGCCGCCCAGATTCGTCGTGCCGAACAGGCCATCGGAATCGGTCACCTGCGGCAGGCAGGCCACGTCGACGCCAAAGGCCTCGCACACCGGCTCGCTCCAGCAGCCACGGCGCAGGTCAAAGAGCTGCGTGCGGCTGGCATTGGACCAGTCGCAGCGAAACTCCGCGCCGCCCGTGAGCGTCCAGACCACCCAGGCATCGATGGTGCCCAGGCACAGCTCGCCTGCCGCCGCGGCCTCGGCAGCAGCGGGAACGTTCGCAAGGATCCAGGCCATCTTGCCCGCCGGATAGTAGGGCGAGAGCACCAGGCCCGTCGTGTCGCGCACCAGCTCGGCCACACCCTCGCGCGCGGTCAGCTCGTCGCACAGCTCGCGGGCGCGGGCGCACTGCCACACCACGGCGTCGCACAGTGGCTCGCCCGTCGTGCGGTTCCATGCAACGGTGGTCTCGCGCTGGTTGGAGATGCCGATGCCGGCGACGTCGGCCGGATCGACCCCGGTCTCCTCCACCACGGCACGCGCCACGGCCAGCACATTGGTGGCAATCTCGGCCGGATCATGGCTCACCCAGCCGGCTTCGTTGACAATCTGGCGATGCGAGCGGTCGGCACGATGAATCAGATGGCCGCCCTCGTCTACCAGCAGCGCCTTGGTGCCCTGCGTGGATTGATCGATTCCGATGATGTAGCGGCCCATGGCCACCCCTTTCAAAACGAATGTGACAAAGGGACGGTCCCTTTGTCACATTCCAATTACTCTGCGGGCAGGAATTCGGCAACGGTCTTGGCGATTCCGACACCCGTCAGGCCGTAGTGTGCAAAGACCTCGGGGCTCGTGCCGGTGATGACCGGCGCGTCGGGCAGAGAGAGGCACTTGACCGGGCGCGGGCAATGCTCACCCACCACCTGCGCGACCATAGAGCCCAGACCGCCGAAGGGGCTGTGCTCCTCGACGGTCACGACGGCGCGCGTGGCACCGGCGGCCTCAATCACGGCCTCGGCGTCGAGCGGCTTGACGCAGTACATGTCGAGTACCGTTGCCGAGATGCCCTGCTCGGCCAGCAGGTCGGCAGCGTCCACGGCATGACGGACCATCTCACCGGTGGCGACGAGCGTTACATCGGTGCCGCGGCGTACCCAGGTGGCGCGATCCATCTGGAACGGGCACTCGTCCTCGGTGTACACGTCCTCGACCGGGTTGCGGCCCACGCGGATGTAGGCCGGTTTGTTGTCGGCGACCAGGGCCCGCACGAGCTCGGCGGTCTGGAAGCGGTCGCTCGGCAGATACACGCGCATGTTGGGAATCGCGCTCATGGCGGCGATATCCTGCGCGGAGTGATGGCTCATGCCCAAGGCGCCGTAGGACACGCCGCCCGAAATGCCGATGAGCTTGACGTTGGTGTTGGAGTACGAGACGTCGACCTTGCACTGCTCATACGAGCGCGTGGTCACAAAGGACGCCGGCGAGGCAGCCCAGGCCTTCTTGCCGCACGAAGCCATGCCGGCGGCGATGCTCACCAGGTCCTGTTCGGCAATGCCGACCTCGACGGACTGCTGGGGATACTGATCAAAGAACGGCGTGAGCGATGCGGAGCCGCGGGAATCGGAGCACAGGACGACGATATCCTTATCGGTCTTCGCGGCCTCGAGCAGCGTGTCGCAGATAACCTTGCGATTGGCGATCTTGTTAGCCATTGATGGCCTCCTTATGGGCAGCGAAATCGGCGATGATCTGGGCATATTCCTCATCATTGGGCAGGTGATGATGCCAGGCGGCCTTGTCCTCCATAACCGGCGAGCCGTAGCCCTTCACCGTGTTGAGGATGATGACCGTGGGCTTACCCTTGGTCTCGGCGGCCAGCGTCAGCGCGGCGTCGATGGCCTGGACGTCGTTGCCCGGAATGGACAGCACGTTCCAACCGAAGGCGGCCCAGCGCTCCTCCTGCGAATCCTGCTTCATGACGTCCTCGGTGCTACCGCTGATCTGCAGGCGGTTGCGGTCCACGAGCGCGCACAGGTTATCGAGCTGGTAGTTGCCGCCGCTCATGGCGCCCTCCCAGACCGAGCCCTCGGCAAGCTCGCCGTCGCCCATGATGGTGTAGACGCGATAGTCGCGGCCGTCCATCTTGCCGGCGAGCGCCATGCCCACGGCCACGGGCAGGCCGTGACCCAGCGAGCCCGAGTTCATCTCGATGCCCTTGAGCTTGTTGTTGGGGTGGCCGATGTAGGGGCTGCCGAACTTGGAGAAGCGGGCCTTGACGTCGTCGAGGTCAAGATAGCCCTCGTGGCAGAGCACCGCGTAGTAAGCCTCCATGGCGTGGCCCTTAGAGAGCACGAAGCGGTCGCGGTTGGGATCGTCGACGGTCTCGGGCGAAATGTTGAGGTGGTTGGCATAGAGGGTCATGAGGGCGTCAATCACCGACATGTCGCCGCCGATGTGGCCGCCGGCGCCAGCCATGATGATATCGACGCAATCGCGGCGAAGGTCCCAGCGCAGGGACTCAAGCTCTTCGATAGTTGCCATTTCTACTCTCCTCGCAGGTAGGCTTTGACGTCTTCTTCAATGGGGTCGTACAGGTCGGGCTGGATGCCAAGGTACTTGCACGCCTCGTAGAGCACCGGCACCACGTTGGCGTGAATGGCGACGCAGTGGTGGATGTAGGGACCCTCGACGATCTTGGCCTCGAGGCGCTTGAGGTTGTCGACCTCGACCCACAGGTAGGTGCCCATGCCGGCCGGGCCGTCGATGCCGCGGGCGTTGCCCAGTAGCAGCGAGTACTCGCCGTTGTCACCGTCAAAGCGGGCAAGGGTGAGGTCGCCGTGCTTGGCCTCGGCCGTCAGCGCGCCGGGGTGATCGAAAGCCAGCGGGTAGGTGAGCTTGGGCTTGACGGCCGCGCAGCTGCAGGGCCAGGGGCCGCAATGCTGCAGCAGCTCGCCGTTCTCGTTATCGGGATGGCGCACGGTCCAGTCGGCGAACATGCCGCGGTGACGGCCCAGGTCGGCGGCCTCGACCATCAGCGCGGTGATGGCGCCGTGGATATCGGTCTCGCATACGATAGGAATGCCCATCTCGTTGAGGATGGCGTTGGCGGCGCAGGGCATAATGCCCAGCTCGTCCTGCAGAGCGTTCCAGCACTGAATGGCACCGGCGTTGCAGCCATACTTCTCGACCAAGCGCTTCATGGCGATGGCAAGACCGGCGACCGCAGGGACCTTGTCCTCGGGGATGCAGATCTCAAAGCTGTCGTTGATGTGGGCAAGCATGGCGGCCATGGCCTGCTCGTCGGCCTGGGCGTCGCGCACAGCCTGGACAAGTTCGGTCATGGGGATAGGCGAAAGCTGGATGTTGAACTTCTCGAGCAGCTCGCCCTCGTTGCACATGGTCGACCAGAAGTCGAATGGACGGGTGGCCATCTGCAGGATGCGGGTGTGCTTGAAGGTCTTGACCACGTTGCAAACGGCCAAAAAGTCCCAAACGCCGCGCTCGAACTCGGGGTCGGTCAGGCGGCAGTTGGTCATGTAGGTGAAGGGAACCTGGAAGCGGCGCAGGACCTTGCCGGTGGCGAACAGACCGCACTGGCTATCGCGCAGGCGCGTGCCGTCGGGCTCGGGGCGCTCGTCGCGCGGGCCCCACAGCAGCACGGGCAGGCCGAGCTCGCGGGCAAGGCGAGCGCAAACGTACTCGGTGCCAAAGTTGGCGTGGCACAGCATAATGCCATCGACGCCCTCGGCGCGGAATTTCTTGACGATAGGCTCAATGTGGCTGTCGTCGAACAGCAGGCCCTCGTCATTGATGTCGTCGATATCCACGATGTCGACGCCGATCTCGCGCAGGCGATCAGCCGTCAGGCCGCGATACTTGATTGCGTCCGGCGCGCTAAAGATGCTGCGGCGCGTGGGCACAAAGCCGAGCTTGATCTTGTCCATGTACGTCCTCCCCTAATCACATGTTCAGTAAACAGACGCATGTTTCGTTTTGTTCTGTTTACTAAATGTTTTACTCTTTTGTTTAATAGTCTAGCGCGAAAGTCCCGTAAACGGTAGAGAAATCAGCCTAAACGGTATGTAAACAAACTAAACATACAAGGGAAACAAAAAGAGGGCCCCGAAGGACCCTCTCTTAGTAGCGTTAGATATGGCTGCCTTAGCGAGCTTTGCCGCCCTGCGCCCCGGCGTTTTCTTCGCCTAGATCTCGCACACGCTCTGGCGCTCGACAAAGTAGGTCGACACGGCCGTCTTGCAGGTATAGCTCTTGGGGTTGCGGATGTTGCCCACCAGGCGACGCACCGCGATCTCGCCCACCTCGTGCTTGGGAACATGCACCGTGGTGAGCGGCGGGTTGGAGAAGGCGCCCAAAGACAGGTCGTCAAAGCCGATGATCGAGACATCCTCGGGCACGCGAATACCGTGCTCGTTGAACGCGCGCATGGCACCCACGGCGAGCACGTCGTTCTCGGCAAAGAAAGCCGTCGGCAGATCGTCGCGAGAGACGTTGTCGAGCCACACGCCCATGTCGCGATAGGCACCCTCGAGCGTGGTGCCCAACGTGACACGCCATGCCGGATTGGCCTCGAGGCCCGCGTCCTCAAGCGCTTGGCGATAGCCGCGCTCGCGGTCCTTAAAGTTGCGGATCCGAAGGTCGCCCGCCAGATAGCCGATTTGCCTGTGGCCTTTCTCGATAAGGTAGTCCACGGCGCGCAGCACCGAGTCGGTGTTGGCAATGACTACGGCATCGAAGTACTGACGATCGCTCCAGCCATCGAGCACGATCAAGTGGGCGGCAGCGTTGGCGAACAAGGCATAGTCTTCCTCACCCAGCTCGGTACCCATCAGCACGATGGCGGCCGACGGGTCGGCGATCAGGCCCTCGACCTGCGGGCGCACGGCGTCCAGGTCGCTAAAGTCGAGCGAGACAAAGCTCGTGCTCATGCCGTGGCGACGCGCCTGGCGCTCCACGCCCTCGATGACCGCGGGATGGAAGGTGCTCTCGTCCAGGATGGCGCCCGTCTTGCGCGCAAGCACAAACTGGATGCTCTCGAGCTGCGTCGACTGCTGATAGCCAAGCGACTGCGCGCACTCCAGGATGACCTTGGCGGTCTCCTCGCTCACGCTGCGCTTGCGGTTGAGCGCGTTGGACACGGTTGCGGGCGAAAAGCCGGTAATGCGGCTGATCTCGCGGACGCTTGCTTTAGCCATCGTTCCCCCTAGCATCGGTCGCGGCCGAGCATCGTGGCTTGACCGCCCCGTGGCTCGGCAACTAAACGACCGCAAATTCAATCTAAACAGAATAGTAAATGTTTAATAGCTAGTTTAGCCTGTTGTCAAGCGAAGTGGCACGACTATTCCCCCAACGGGCGCATTTGTCCATCTTAACGTTATTACGCAAGGTCTTCGCCATTGCTTGCTATTACGCGTCGGTACCATTCGAAGCTTTTCTTTTTACGTCTCTCAAACGAGCCCGCACCGCTATCGTCTCGATCGACATAGATAAACCCGTAGCGCTTACGCATCTGTCCTGTGGCGACCGAAACCAAATCGATCGGGCCCCAACAGGTATATCCCATGAGTTCCACCCCGTCGAGCTCGACGGTCTCCCTCATCGCCTCGATGTGGGCCCGCAGGTATTCAACTCGATAGTCGTCTTCTATTTCACCCGAATCTTCCGGCACATCAGGAGCACCCAAACCGTTTTCGACGATGAACAGCGGCTTTTGATAGCGATCCCAGATTTCATTCATGGTGACGCGCAGCCCTTTGGGGTCGATAAACCTCCCCCAAGGCTCCTGTTTTAGATACGGATTAGGCGCCGAGCGAAGAAGGTTCGAATCGAACTGACCTTCCGCATGCGCTTTTGCGACGCGCGTCGAGTAATACGAAAACGAGACGAAATCGACCAGGTTTGCAGCCAGTACTTCGCGGTCATCATCCCGATAGGGCACCTCAAAACCATGGCGGGCGTATTCCTTGAGAACATAGCTCGGGTACGCACCGCGCACCTGGACGTCGGTAAACATGTAATGGCTGCGATTCTCAGCCTGCGCAGCCAGCACATCGTCCGGATCACATGTAGCCGGATAGAAGACACCTGCGTTGAGCATGCAACCGATCTTCGCCCCGGGGCACAGTTCATGACACGCCCCGACCGCACGGGCACTCGCAACCAATACATGGTGCACGGCCGTGTGAACCGTTGCATAGCGATTCTCCCCTTGCTCGAAGATGATCCCCGCCGCCATAAAGCACGCCTGCGTCATGATGTTGATCTCGTTAAAGGTCAGCCAATAATTGACCAATCCCCGATAGCGCTCGAACACGGTACGCGAATATCGATCGAACAGGTCGACCAACCTGCGATCGCGCCATCCGCCATACGCATCGACGAGATGCATGGGGACATCATAGTGGTTGAGCGTCACCAAAGGCTCAATGCCATGCGCGCGGCACGTCCTAAAAACATCCTCGTAAAAGGCAAGGCCTTCTTCATTGGGCTCGGCTTCGTCTCCTTTGGGAAAAATGCGGCTCCAGGCGATCGATAAGCGCAGGCATTTAAAACCCATCTGGGCAAACAGTTCAATATCCTGCTTGTACCTATGGTAAAAATCAATGCCTTTGCGAGCGGGATAGAAGCTGTCGGGTGCCAACGCACGCGGATCAAGGTCTCCCCGCATGACGTCCATGCGTTGATCGCCAAACGGCAGCATGTCGGAATTGGCTAAACCGCGACCGCCTTCGTTCCATCCTCCCTCGCACTGGTTTGCAGCCAGAGCCCCGCCCCATAAAAAATCTTCTCTAAACATTATGGTGTCGTCCTTTCTATCAAATTCCCGGCCCACGCTGTCGAACGCAACGGACTCGGCAAGTGCCGCGCAACAGCACAGTACCGTTGCGCGGCCAAGGGGTCGGACCGCGCAACGGCTGGGGAGCATATTTGTGCAGTAGCCTCTTATGCCTCGACGGATTCAACAGCCTCAGAATCGCCGCTCTTGGACTTCAACGGCATCTTCTCCTGTCCTTCAAATCCAAAAACCATCGCCAACGCAAACGTCACGGCACCGCCAGCAAGACACCCGATGGTGCCGGGGATGATATCCTGAGCAAACATGAGCACGTTCATCCATGGGAAACCAACGCCAGTGAAGATATAGACGTTGGCATGAAGAAGGCTTACCAGCAGACCACCGACAGCACCACCAATCATGTTCCAGGCAAGAGCTTTCTTGTCGCGAAACAGGATGCCGTAGATGATGGGCTCACTCACGCGACCGAAGGCATAGGTGATGAACAAGTTCCAGCCCGTGGCTCGATTCTCCTTGTCCTTAGCGCGCAGGCCATAGGCGAGCGCGATGGCAAGCGTGGTGTAGGCTACAACCGCGGCGCCGGGGTATAAGATGGCGTCGTAACCGTTCTGGAGCGCGGCGGGCAATATGGCGGTATAGATCGGCACGTGCATGCCGGTGGCGATGATCAGATTCCAGAATGCGCCGATAACCGCGGTCGCAGCGGGACCGGCAACAGAGGCGAGCCAAATGATGAAATCGGCCACAAGGCCCATGACAAATTGGACGGCAGGGCCGCAGAGGCACAGCGCGACCGGCAACATCACGAGCACCGTACCCACGGGTACGATCAGAACGCGCAACATATCAGGCGAGATCTTCTTAAAGAAGCGCTCAACATAGGACTGGGCCCAGGTGATCAAGATGACCGGAAGAACAGCCTGGGTGTAGTTGACGAGCTGCATGGGGATGCCGAAGACGCTGAAAGGCTTTCCGTCCTCAACAATAGCGAGCATGTCGGGGTAAATCATCACAACGGCGATGAGCAGTGCCAGCACAGGGCTCGTTTTGAACTTCTTAGCCGAACTGTAGGCAGCAAATACCGGGAAGTAATAGTACGCCGCATCGCCCACCAGGGAAAGGATCCGATACAGGTCGCTCGTTTCGGACATAAAACCGGCGCCTTCGGGCCCAAACAGAATGACGAGCATCTTGAAGATACCGGCGACACAAAAGATCGGAAGGATCGGGGTGATAGCGCCGCTCACGGCATCGAGCAGCTGATTGAAGAGGTGCTTGGGTGCCAAGCGCTCCTTCCAGCTAAGCTGAGGGCCATCGAGTTCCTCGTCAATCGATACCGTGACCTCGAATCCGCCCTGCTTACAAACCTCGTCGTAGACCTTGTCGACCGTGGGCCCGATCACCAGCTGCACCTGCCCTCCGGCGTGCACGACGTTGATGATAGACGAGATGTCCTCAAGCTTCTCATCATTCGAGAGGCTTTCATCCTTGAGGTTGAAGCGCAGGCGCGTCATGCAATGCGTAACCGAAGCCACGTTTTCCGCCCCGCCCACAGTGGAGAGAATCTGTTCTGCCACCTTTTTGTAATTTGCCATCATTGGCTCCTTTGCACAATCTTGGCTTACTGTTCGAATCGGCAAAGGTCATGCCCCGAATGGCTACGGGTTACAATCCTTTTTTGGAGATGATCCGGTTGAGATGGATCATCAGATAGAGTTCCTCCTCCTCGGAGAGCGTGGCGTCCCACGTTTCACGACAATAGGAACCGATATGCTTCACGCACTCTGCCAACTGCGGAAACTCCTCACGAAAGTTCTTGTACATCTGCATGTTGGCGCTGTTCAGCGACTCGCCGGCTTGAATGCGCTTGAACAGGTACCGCAGATGCGTGGCATAGCGAGTGAAATCGTAGGAATCGCGGTCGACAATAATGCGGAAATCGCTTTCGAGAATCTCGATAACGTCCTCGAGCATATCGTCGAACCGCTTTGCGGGCTCGGCCGTGGCTTTGACGGCTTCAACAACCCGTGCGTTCACGAGATTCATCGCAATACTGGCAATCTCATCCTTGGGAAGCCGCTCTCCGAGCTCCTTCTCGAGTCGCATGACGATAAACTGGGCAGCCTTGTATTCCTTCGGATACGTCTCCCGCACTTCATAGGCAAGAGGCATCGCGATGCGGACCCCCTTTTGGGCTCGCGCAACGGCAAACGACAGGTGATCAGCCATGAACAGCGTCGCATTGGTCGAGAGGTCGTAGGGCAGTTCGTTGGCAACGATGTCCATAACTTTCGCCGCAAACATCACGATATCCGAGGGAAGATCCCTCATGACATCTTGTCCTTTAGGATCAATGTCGTAAAACGTATGCTCGATTTTAGAAAGAGGGAGCTCTCGAGGAAAATCTCCGCCGAAACCGACGCCCCTGCCCATGGCGATGACATCTCGCCCCTGTCCGTCACGGCAAAGAACCGCGTTGTTGTTAAGCTTTTTAATTGCAAGCATGGTGAACCTCCTTTCAAGAACACTCACAGAAAAAGGCATGATAGCCAATAGCAGTGCTATTGCGGTCATGCCTTACGTAACAATCCGTGTTGTATTGCTCTTGGGCATGCCTCCACACAGGAGTAACAATCCAAGATGCAGAATGCATTATAGCGCTCTCCCCGCCCCGGGGACCATCGGGCTGGCGAACGGTAGATGTCGGCCCGCCAGCGGCCACATCGAGCAGATGGGCGTGCTTCGATCCCGAGCCTAGCCAAGGACACGGGCCATACGTGTCTTGAACTCAGACAGGAAGCGCGGGGCATCCACGGTCAGTGCCACAAGCGCGCTCTTGTCCGGATCGGATAGGCGGCGCTCGTCGCAAATGGTGCGGCCGCGATACTCGCCCAGCAGATCAACACGCAGATTGCAGCCGAGCGCGCCCACGAGCGTGGGGTCGATCGCCACGGCAACGGCTAGCGGATCGTGCAGTGCACAGCCACCCAGGTAGGGTGCGTTCATCTCGTACGAACCAATGTAGTGCTCGACCATGCTCGCAAACGCACAGCCCGCCATGGTGCCCGAGCCCGTCCAGCCGGCAATGTCGCGGCGCGTGAGCACCACGCGATGCGTCACATCCAGGCCCACCATAGTGAGCTTGCGGCCCGAACGCAGCACGGCATCGGCCGCCTCAGGATCGCTTGCCATGTTGGCCTCGGCGCCCGCGCTCACGTTTCCGGGCACGGTCAGGGCGCCGCCCATCACGACCACGCGACCGATAGACATCATCGCCGCCGCATCGCGCTCCAAGGCAAGTGCCAGGTTGGAGAGCGGGCCGGTCGCTACGTAGACCAGATCGGGGCCATAGGTGCGCGCGGCATCAATCAGATAATCGACCGCCGCGTTACCGTCGGCCGACATCGCCCCCACCGGCTCGTACGGCGACGCGGGCACGCTCGCCCCGCCAATGCCGTTCTTGCCGTGGATGAGCGTGGTGGACGCCGGCGGTGTATAGGGCTCAGTCGCCTTAATGGGACGATCGGCGCCCAGGTACACCGGAACCTCGGGGCGACCCAGCAGATCGAGCACCGCCAGGCAGTTGTGCGCCGATTGCTCGACGCGCACGTTGCCAAAGCACGTGGTGATGCCCACCAGCTCCACCTCGGGGCTCGCGATGGCATAGGCAAGCGCCATCGCATCGTCCACACCCATATCCAGATCAAGGATCAGCTTCTTGGTTGCCATTGTTCTACTCCGCTTCTCCGTCTTGCACTAAATCGTCTAAATCAAACACGCGCTCTACTTCGACTCGCGCGGGAATCGACTGTTGAGCGCCCAGGCGCGACACCGTCACTGCCGAGGCGCGAGCACCCGCGGCCATGCACTCAAAGAGCGGCAAGCCCTCTAGACGAGCCGCGGCAAGCGCACCGATAAACGTATCGCCGGCGGCCGTGGTATCGACCACCGTGCTCGAAAGTGCCGGCATGCGCAGCAGCTCACCGTCATCGCCGAGCGTAACCGATCCGGCGCCGCCCAACGTGATGACCGCAGCTCCGGCACCCTTGGCGAGCAGGGCATTGAGCGCCGCGATGCAGCTCGCATCATCCGCGGGCAAGATGCCCGTCAGCACCTGGCACTCAGTCTCGTTGGGACAGACCAGGTCGACCGCAGGCCAGACCTCCGCAGGCAACTCACAGGCAGGCGCCGGATTAAAAACCGTATAGAACCCCAGCTCGTGAGCGTAAACAAGTGCCTCGGCCGTCGCCGCAAGGTCACATTCGCCCTGGGTGATAAAGACGTTTCCGGCAGCCGGGGCAATATCGCTGGCGTCGCCGTCGAGCTCATCGGCCACCAGACAACGCAGGGCGCAGGCCACATCCTCGCCCGCAAGCGCGTGGTTGGCGCCCGGCGACAGCACGATGCGGTTGTCGCTCTCGCAGCGAATGATAGTCGCGGTACCGGTCTCCACGTCATCGCGACGCGCCACAAACTCAACGCCCACGCCGGCATCCTGAAGCCCCGCCACGAGCGCATCGCCAAACGCATCGCACCCGACCGCGCCAATCATGCACGTGCGCGCACCCATGCGCGCGGCGGCGACGGCCTGGTTAGCGCCCTTGCCACCGGCGTTGGTGATAAAACCACTGCCACCGACGGTCTCGCCCGCGCGCGGCATGCGCTCGCACGCCACCGAAAGGTCCATGTTCATGCTGCCGAACACCGCAACGATGCCGCGATCTGCCATGGAAACCTCCTCATCTGCGGGCCTTATGCCCACCGTCGGCCGTCAATCGTGCCCTCTCGCACCTCTATAACTTTAGTTCACTTTGATGTGAACGCACGCTTGAGCTTGCGCCAGCAGCAAGCATTCACAGGAGCAGGCAGCTACAATGAATATGTGCTGATTATTCTCGTCATTGGATGATGTTTTATGGAACAATTCCCACAATCGAGCCTACGCGGCCCGCGCCGCGCGCCCGATAACCAGGCGCCGCACGAACGCCCGCGCGCCGACCGCCGCACCGGCGAGCCACGACGCGGCCCGGTCCCGCATCGAACGCCCACCAACAAGGACGCCCGCACCAACAGCGCCGCAAAAGAACAGGCACCCGCTCGTCCCAAGTCCCGCTACATTCCTGCGCTCGACGGTCTGCGTACGCTCGCGGTCGTCGCGGTGGTGCTCTATCACCTCAACCTCACGTGGGCTCAGGGCGGCCTGCTCGGCGTCACGATCTTCTTTGTGCTTTCGGGCTATCTGATCACGCGCTTGTTGCTCAACGAAGTCGCTAAGACCGGCCGCATCGACCTTAAGAGCTTCTGGATTCGCCGCATCCGTCGCTTGGTCCCCGCCGTGGTAACGGTAGTGTTCGTGACCTGCGCGCTGTGCACCATCTTTAACCACGTGATGCTCACCAAGATGCGCCCTGACATCCTGCCGTCACTGCTGTTCTTCAACAACTGGTGGCAGATTGCCCAAAACGTCTCGTACTTCAATGCCCTGGGCGACCCCTCGCCGCTCACGCACTTTTGGTCGCTTGCCATCGAGGAACAGTTCTACCTGATATGGCCGCCGCTGTTGTTTGCCATGGTATCCATGCATGTGAGCAAGCCCAACACGCGCCGCGTGGTTCTGGGCATTGCCGCGGTATCTGCCCTCGCCATGATGGTGCTTTACAACCCTGCCGCCGACCCCAGCCGCGTGTACTACGGCACCGACACCCGCGTGTTCTCGCTGCTGCTGGGTGCTTGGATGGCCTTTATCCCCGATCGCGACCTGGCGCCGGTGCGTCTCGCACGTCGTTTGGGACTCAATCGCCTGGCCGGTGCCGTCAAGCACGGCAAGAACGCCGAGGGCAAGCCTGGCGAGAAGGCCGACGAATCAGCTGAGACCGCCCCGGCACAGCCGAGCGCCCTCGTGCGCTTTTGGTCCTCGCCCGCATCCATCGATGTGTTGGGCGTCGTGGGTCTGGTTGGCCTTGCCGCCATGGTCGCGCTCACCAACGGCTACACAGCGTTCCAGTATCGCGGCGGCACGCTGTTATGCTCCATCCTCACGCTCATGGTCATCGCGGCCTGCGTGCAGCCCCAGGGAATGGTTGCCCGCGCGCTGTCCGCCGAGCCGCTCGTGTGGGTTGGCAAGCGCTCGTACAGCATCTACCTGTGGCACTATCCGCTGCTGTTACTCATGAACCCGGTCGCCAACATCAACGATACGCCCTGGTGGCAGTACATTTTGCAGGTGCTGCTGGTGGTCGCCGTAGCCGAGTGCTCCTATCGCTTTATCGAAACGCCGTTTAGGAAGGGCGCCTTCGGCCGCACCGTTTCCGAGCTCCGCGAAGGCACCACCACGCCCGCCGGCTGGGTGCGCGCGCATATTCCCGTGTGCGCCGTTTGCGGCGTCGTGCTTGTCGTGGCGCTGGGTGGTCTGGTCTTTGTGCCCGACACATCCGCGCTGAGCGGTGAGGGCGCCGAAGTTCTAAACAAGGAAGCCAAGAATACCGCGCCCACCGACCAGCAGGCGGCCGACGACACCGACAAGGACAACGACGGCTTCCCCGATGGCTCCTACGATCTGCTTATGATCGGCGACTCCGTGTCGCTGCGTGCCGTGGACACCTTTGACGGCGTGTTCCCGCACAGCCATATCGATGCCGAAAAGGGCCGCCAGTTCGATGCGGGCCGCACAACATTTGAGGGTTATATCCAGCAGAACCTCGCCGGCAAGATCGTAGTCTTTGCGCTGGGCACCAACGGCCTAGTGACCGATGCCCAGATTGACGCCATCATGGCCGATGCCGGCAATCAGCGCACCGTCGTATTTGTAAACACGCGCAGCCCGCAGCCGTGGGTTGGCTCTACCAACCAGGCCATCGCCAACGCCGCTACGCGCTACAAGAACGTGCGCGTTATCGACTGGTACGAATACAGTGCCAACCGCAACGACCTGTTCGATGGCGATGGCACGCATCTATCGACCACTGGCGTGACTGAGTACCTCAACTTGATCCACGATGCCGTCAAGAAGGACCTGCCCGTGCATCCCGAGGATCACGTCAACGATCCGCAACCGGCAGCCGTCAAGTCTGCCACCGACGCGCTCGTCAATGCGCTCGCTCTCAAGCCGCACAAGCTAGGCACCAACAAGTAACCTGCAGCGTAAACTTCCCACATCCGGAGGGGGTGTCTGCCACGGCAGACACCCCCTCCGGCAGTTAGGGACACTCCTGGCGCAGCCAATGAAGACCTCTACGGATGAATTCCAGGCCGCTCCGTCACTCCAGACATCGTTTCCGCGCCTCGCGCCTGCCCCAAACAATCAAAACAAGCCCTTTTCGCCGCACCCTCAAAGGTCTGTGGGCAAAAAAGGGCAAATATGAGTACTGTTACCATTTTAGTAGCAAGCAAAACCACCCAAAATGACGCCCGAGCGAACCCTACACCCCCCCCCTAAAGCAGCCAACCCGACTGGTTTAAGGCGTATTGAAGCCAATTTTAATGAACATACTATAGGTTATGTTCATTATCTTCTTGGATGTAAATGCTATTCACTTAGCAACAGTACTCACTTTTGGCATTTTTTGCCCACTGCTATATAACTAACACCCTATAGCAGACGAAAAACAGGCCGCAGCCCATCGCTGCGGCCTGTTCGGAAACAAAAGTGGGCGTTAAGCGCTGTAGCCCATCGCTTGCAGCACAAACATGACGACCGTCAGCACCGTAATCACGGCGATAGTCGCCCAAGTGAGCACGTTCCACACGCGGCCGTTGCGGTTGGCACCCATAATGTGACGGTCAGCGGCGATAACCACCTGGAACACCAGAACCACGGGCAGTAGCACGCCATTGATGACCTGCGAGGTCATCATAATCTGGAACAGATCGACGCCGGGCATAAGCACCAGCACGGCAGAGATACCAATGATGGCCGTAATGATGCCGCGATAGACCGGGGCCTCGTCCCAGCTGCGGTCGGCACCGCGCTCCCAGCCAAATGCCTCGCAGATAGCGCTCGACGTAACGCCCGGCAGCACGCAGGCAGCCAAGAAACTCGCCGCGACCAGGCCCGAGGCAAACAGTACCGTGGACCACTGACCCGCAATAGGCTCCAGCGCGCGCGCGGCATCGGCAGCATCGCTAATCTGAATACCCGCCGGGAACAACACCGTACCGGTCGTGATGATAATAAAACCGGCAATGACATCGGCGGCAAGCGAGCCGCTCACGGTATCGATGCGCTGCAGCACGATATCGTCCTCGCCCGCGTTCTTATCGACCACGTTGTTCTGCGCCAAGAAAATCATCCACGGCGCGATGGTGGTACCGATCGTTGCGACCACGAGCGACACGTAGCTGGGATCATTCTGAATGTTAGGCACGACCAGGTCGACCGCGACCTCACCCCAGTTGGGGCCAGCCATAAACGCGGCGACAATATAAGTCACGAATACGCAGCTCACCAGCAGCAGAATCTTCTCGATGCGCTGGAAACTACCCGACATAGTAAGCATCCACACCAGCAGCGCCACCAACGGCACCGAGATGCTCGCCGGCACGCCAAAGAGCGCAAGGCCGCTGGCGATGCCCGCAAACTCCGAAATGGTCACAGCCGTGTTGGCGATCAACAGCGCCGCCATAGCAAGCACACTCTTGCGCACGCCAAAGCGCTCGCGAATGAGCGATGCCAGGCCCTTGCCCGTGACGCAGCCGCAGCGCGCCGCGGTCTCCTGCGTCACGATGAGCAGCACAGTCATGACGGGAAGCATCCAGAGCATCTTATAGCCATAGCTGGCGCCCGCGCTGGAATACGTTGCAATGCCGCCGGCGTCATTGCCCGAAAGCGCCGCCAGCAGACCGGGACCCATAGCGCCAAAGATGGCCGCGATGGTCAACTTTTGCTTGGTGCCCGACTTTTGCTTGGTATTTTGCACGCGACCACCTAACCAATGACCGACATGGTGAGCAGCACCGCAGCGGTGCAGTACGCCACACACGAGATCATGACGGCAATAACGTTCATGGCGGTACCCGACGTATTGAGGTCGTGCTCATCGCGCCAGAACAACACCGTCAGGTAAATCACGGCGCTCATGTTGCTGACCAGGCAGATGATGGCCGCGATGTTAAAGCAACCGGTAAAGAGCAGCTCCTCGAACATGGGGGCATCGGGGAACGCGGCGGTGCGCACCAGCTGAGCGCACAGGTAGGTCACGAGTGACAGAATCAGGCCCATGCCCGTGCTCTGGAAGAAGAACCCCAGATACGGCTTGGGCTCGTCGTCGTGACCGTCATACTCCAGGAAGTAGTTCTTGACGAACGACACCATACGCGAGGCAGCCAGCAACACGAGCGGCATGGCGCACATGGGGAACACCACCAAATGCGCGGAGCCGAGTGCCGTTCCCAACACGGTCGCCATAATGCACGAGGCAATGCCCCACACGACAACCCAGTACTGGCGATGCACAAACCAGCTGAGCACGTTCGTCGAGTCGTCCGACGCGCTATCGCCCGAGCCGACACCGGCGATCTGCAGGTCCTCCTGATGCTCCTCGGCGATAACATCCATGGCGTCGTCGAAGGTCACGATACCCAGGATATGGCGGTTCTCGTCGCAGACAGGGATGGCAACCAGGTCGTACTTGGTCATCTCGTCCGTCACGTCTTCCTGGTCCTCGTCGGGCGACACATAGACCAGGTCGCGATAGGCCAGCTGACCCAGCGTGGCGTCGCGGTCGGCTACGATCAGCGTGCGCAGCGAAAGCACGCCGGTCAGCATGCCGCTCGGATCCTCGGTATAGACGTAGTAGACGCTCTCGAAGTCCTCGTCGAGCTCGCGAATCGCCTCGATGGCGTCACCGACCGTTGCCGTGGCGGGCAGGGAGACAAACTCCGAGGTCATGATGCGGCCGGCGGTATTGTCCTCATACCCCAGCAGGTTACGAATCGCCTTCTCCTCCTTGACGCCCATCAGGCGCAGGAGCTTCTCGGCCTTCTCGTAATCGAGCTCGTCGATCAGGTCGGCAGCGTCGTCCGGGTCCATCATGGCCAGCATCGACGATGCGTCCGTGTCGGACAGGCCCTCGAGCATCTCGGTCATAAGCTCGTCGTCATCGAACTCCGAGATGGCCTCGGCGGCCTGGGCAGTATCGAGCTGCGCAAACACCTGCGCACGTAGGCGCGGGTCGAGCTGCTCGATAATGTCGGCGATGTCGGCAGGATGCAGCTCGCCGAGCGTCTTGTGCGACACCGAGAGTTGAATGTTCTTGGTCGAGCGATCGAGCAGGTCCATGTAGGACCAAGCGATGATGTCCTCACTGAGCGGCTTGCCCAGGTGCTTCATAAAGCCTTCGACGATATGCTCGAGCGCGGGGCTGATGGCGCGTAGCAGACCGCGGGCACCGACCTCGGCGCCCAGCAGGCGCAGCTGGTTTTCGCCCGACATGGAAAACTTGATGTCGTTTACGCGCACAACCTTCATGCCCTGCGTGTCGACGATCTGCTTGTTGAGCACGTCGCGGGCGAGCAGGAGTTCGGTCGGCTGCAGGTACGAAAAACGGATTTCGGTGGCCGACGTCTTAAGGTGTACACCCGTCTCGTCGATACGGTCGACCCATTTGCGCCAGCTGATCATAAACGGCGTCTTGCCGGGTCCGCGGAACGCGAGCGACGTCACGTGCGGAAAAACTTCGCCGGTAGCAATACCAAAATCGTTGACCACGCCGAGCTTTTCGCCGTCGACGTCCAAGACCGGCAGTTTGAGCATCTCACTCAGATAATTCAATGGTGCTCCCCATCATAATTCCTCCGGACGCGGCCGCGCGTGCGGCGTCCGGGGGCTTCTGGATATGTATACGCATGCGCGGGCGGCACGCCGCTCGACGCTTACACCCCGTGCATGCGCAAAAAGCACCTGCATGGGGTCATCGACTGTATGGTCGAGGTTTGGATTTCACCTGTAACCTTTCTCTTGACCCTCATTAACCGCAGTAACTATAGCATCAGCATCGCCCTGCGGCATCGAATTTATGCGCTGCACATTGCAGGCATACCAAACACTGACGCATCCGTGACATAGTCATTGGGGACGTTCTTAAATGACTACCCAATGACTACTCTGTGGTGTCGTCGTCCTCGGCAAGTTGGGGGAACACGGCGTCCTTGGGCATGGCGACCTTCCTCAACAAGGTGAGCTTTTTGCTCAGCGACGTGTCTGTCTTGACCAGGTCGCTGAGCGTCACGATCTTGTAGCCGTCGGCGACAAGGCCGTCGATAATCTGCGGCAGCGCCTCGAGCGTCTGCTCGGCGCATTCGTCTCTATCGGTGAGCAGCACGATATTGCCCGGCGTCACCGAATCGAGCACCGTCGAGACTTGCTCGTCGGCACCGTTGAGCAGCCAGTCGCCCGAGTCAATATTCCACGAGACTACGGCGGAGACCAGGTCCATCGCATCAATCCAGTTTTGCTCGTCAAAGGCAGCGTAGGGAGCACGCAGCAGCATCGTCTTCACGCCGGTCGTCGACTTAATCGCATCGGTGCCTTTCGTGATCTGTTCGCGTACCGCCTCACGGTCCTGACCCTTGAGCGAATCGTCGCTGTAGCTGTTGGATCCGATCTCGCACCCGGCATCGACAATCGCCTTGGCCGTGGCAGGCGAGGCCTCGGCCGCATCACCCGAAAGGAAGAACGTCGCGGTAACGCCCTTTTCCTTGAGCACCTGCAAGATCTGCTTGGTAGCGCCGCTCGGACCCTCGTCAAACGTCAGCGCCACGTACTTTTTGTTGCCCTTGGGCGCCACGCTGGCGCACGCAACAACGCAATCGGTGGCGGGCACAACCTCGCCGCGGTCTTGCGTCTTGCCCGACTGCTCACCAATCCACACCTCGGAGCGGCCCTGGACACCCCATGTCTGCACATACTCGATAGCGCCCGTACCCTCGACCTTGAGCTTGGGCTCGATAACCGTAGCCTGAACCTCGTGCTTCTCGTAGGTGTTACGGCCATCCTTGACCGTCACCTTCTCGCCGCCCTCAAGTTCGCGGCTATCCCATTTACCCTGCTTCACGCGCTTGCCGTCGACCTTCACCGACAGCTTTTCGCCCCCATGGCGCTTGAGCACGCTGTCATCGACGGCCAGCAGGTCGCCTGCGTCGTAGGTGTCAGTCAACTCCTGGTCATCGATGAGATTCTGCAGCGTAGAGCCCACACGCACCGCGGTCTTCTGGCCGTTGAGCTCCACGTCCACACTGCGGTTGACGTAGCCCACGACGGCAGCGATAAACAGCACGAGCGCACAGCCCACGGCGATGAGCGCATAGGGCAGGCGAGACGAACGACGAGGTGTGCGGCTGTTGCCGATGCGAGCGCTGCGGTCGCTAAAGCCGCGGCTATGGTTGAGATACATCGCGCCGGGCTTACGGTGACGCTTGCGCTGACCGCTGGGCAGCTGCCCCAGATCGCGGCGCGCCGTCGGACGCGCACCCGAACGCCCGTTTAAGTTGGATCCGTTTTGGCGCATGTGCCCTCCCCCATAAACACAGCAAGCCGGAGCAACAGGTCTCCGGCTTGCCTCCCATCATTTGGTACGTCGCTATTTTGTAGCTTTTGACGAGCCTCCGCTCGCCTTTTGGTATTCGTCCTTAAAGGCCTTGAACATGCCGCGCGTCTTGCCGAGCTGCTTGCCCAGTGCGCGACTGCCCTTGTCCACGGCAACCGATCCCTTGTCGTCGAGCACCTTGGCGCCCTTTTTGACCTTGTCGCCCACCACGACGCTGGCCTCGGCGGCCTTGGCAGCCGCACCGCCCGAATACCCGAGCGACTTGACCTCGTCCGAAACAATCATCGAGCCGTCCGCATAGCCGCGCAGCATCGTCGGCGGCACCTGCGTGTCACCAACCAAAACACTCGAAGCAGCACCGGCGGTCACATAGAATGCCTGCACGATGCCCGAGCGTGGCTTGAACTCAACGTCCGAGCAATAGCCCACGACGTCGCCCGATTCCGTGCGCACGTCCATACCGACCCAGATGATGCAATCGTCCAGGTTGATGTCGAGACGCTTGGCCGCAGCGGCATCGTAGGTGCCCTTGACGTCGTCAACCGCGATGGCACCCTCGTAGACACCAATGGCGTCGAGCGCTACGAATCGGTCGGGACGCTCGATCATGCCCGCGATATCGGACTGGCGGACCATAAAGCCGACCACGCGCGTACCGCCCGGGGTAAAGACCGGAAAGTGAATCTTTCCGAGCTTTTTAGGGCTGCGCGGCGTGCCGTCCTTTTTGGTGCGCTTGTCCTCGGTAGGCTTGCGATAGATCTTGGCGCCGACAAAATCCCCGGCGCGCATTATGCCTCGGTCGAGGGCTCCGCAGCCTCGGTATCAGCCTCGACGGCGTTCTCGACCACGACGTCGGCGGCAGGCGTCACGTTGCCGCCCGAAATGGCGTCGTTGAGCTGCTCGCGCAGCTGGTCCATGCGCTCGCGAGCCAGGTCGACCTTGGCGCGCAGGTCGTCGGTCTTGGCGTCGACCATCGGGCCAAAGTCATTCACCGCAGCACGGGCCTCCTCGGCGCTGTGCTCGTAGGTGTCGCGCATATTGTCCCAGGCGTCGTTGGCGATATCGGCAGCCATGGCGCGGGTCTCGGCGCCCGAACGCGGGGCCAGAGCAACGCCGGCAATAGCGCCGGCAGCGGCACCAAAAAGTGCGCCGGAGACAAAGCTGAAAGTCTTACCCATGATCATTCCTCTCCTGCGGGCACGTCGGTGCCCACCGTTTGAATGCTGTCCATTATACCCGCAGCGCATCACTTGCCGCTCCGCTCATCTGCGTACGGCAAAGGCGCAGGTACGTGATGGTGATAAACGCGTAGGCCTACTCTTGGGGCATAGCCGGCATGGCCACCGTGGCACCCGGGTCCTCGCCGGCGCCGTCCACGAGCGGCAGGCCGCCCTCATGCGCAGGTCCTGCCGGAACCGTCGCAGCACCGCCAAAGACGGCAGCGGAGGCCTCGTGGTTCTCGGCAACCGCGCCCTCGGTATCAATCGCCACCTGGGGCTCGTCGTCAAAGTTGGGGACGCCCTGGGGCTCGGCGGAAACGGGCTCGGCGGTCGCATCGGCAACGGGCTCGGCGTCGACCGGCACATCGCCCTCGTCAGCGCCCTCGTCCTCGGCAGCATCTTCGCCGTTCGCAGCGGCGACGGCCTCGCGAGGATCCTTGCCCTCGGCCTCGGCGCGCATGCCCAACACCAGGTTGCGCAAACCCGCGACCGTGCCTTCCACGTCGGGGGCAGGCTGGTCGGCGTGCAGGTACGCCCAGTCCATCATAAAGGTGGCCGAAGACAGCGCACCGATGGCCAGCGCGTCGTCGGGGCACGAAAGCTCAACCTCAAAGACGCGCTCGTCGTGCTCGCTTACGCGCGTGCGGCCGCACGAGATGCTACCGGAAAGACCGGTCTCGTTCATGAGCTCAACCGTCACGTGCTCCAGCAGGTGGCAGAGCTCGGTCTGGCCCATGCAGTCCTGGAACTCGCGACCGGAATCACCCAGGCACAGGTGCTTGGCAATCGCCGGCACCAGGTAATACACGCGCGCCGTGGCCTCGATATCCTCCGAGGTCATGAGCGGCATGCCGGGGTTCACCAGCACATGCGCGCAGATCTTGTCCTCGCTGACGGTGACCTTAAGGATGTTGAACAGGCCTGCCATAACTCTCCCCTACTCTTCCTTGCCCTACTCGTCGCCATCGTGCGGATCCACAGAGCCCGCACCCGACGTCGCCGGCTTCTCTGCCGAAGACTCGGAATCCTTCTTATCGGTTTCGGCCGGAGCAATCACGCGAATGAGCGAGATGCGCTGGCCACGCATCGACTGCACCTTGAACTTGTACCCCGCAACCTCAAACACCTCTCCGATGTCGGGCACCGAGTCGCAAAGCTCCAAAATCCAGCCGGCGATGGTCTCATAATCATCGCTTTCCTCGAGCGGCCAACCAAGCTCAATCGCGTCATCGCACGAAAAACGCCCATCGACGAGCCACTCGCGGCGCGAAAGGCGCGTGAGGTACTTGTTGTCGGGGTCGAACTCGTCCTCGATCTCGCCGACGATCTCCTCGACGATGTCCTCGATGGTGATAATGCCGGCCGTACCGCCGTACTCGTCCACGACCACCACGATCTGGTCGTGAGAGGTCTGCATCTCGGACAGCAGCGGCAGGATGTCCTTGGTGTCGGGCACAAAGGTGGCGTCGCGCAAAAAACCGGCGATGGGCTGGTCGCCCTTGCCGTCGAGCGCGGGCTGAATCAGGTCCTTGATGTGCGCAATGCCGGCGACGTTGTCGGGATCCTCGTGATAGACGGGGATGCGGCTAAAGCCGGTCTGGCGCATGGTGGACAGCACGTCGGCGACCGTCTCGTCGTCCTCGCACATGGTGGTGTCCACGCGCGGCACCATGACCTCGCGGGCAACGGTGTCGCCCAGGTCGAAGATCTCGTGGATCATGCGCTTTTCCTCGTCGAGCAGGTCGTCCTGCTCCGAGACCATGTACTTGATCTCTTCTTCCGAGACGTTCTGGCGGTCGTCGGCACTCTTGATGCGCAGGATGCGGGCCAGGCCATCGGAGCAAGCGCCAGTCAGCCACACGAGCGGACGGGCGATCTTCTGGAACACGGAAAGCGGGCCCACGACCTGCTTGGATACGCCCTCGGCATTGGCCAGACCAATGCGCTTGGGCACAAGCTCGCCAATCACGATGGACACGAAGGCGACCGCGACGGTGATGATGACCGGCGCCAGGCCGCGTGCGATGGCGGAGAGCGGCGCGATGCCAAAGCTCATGAGCCACGTGGCGAGCGGGTCGGACAGACTCGTCGAGGCGACGGCGGACGAGGCGAAGCCCACGAGCGTAATGGCAACCTGGATGGTGGCGAGCAGCTGGTCGGAGTCGGCAGCCAGCTTAATGGCACGCTCGGCGCGCTTGTCGCCTTCCTCGGCCTCGTGCTCCAGCACGGCGCGCTTGGCCGTGGTGAGCGCCATCTCGGACATAGAGAAGTAGCCGTTGATGAGGGTCAAAACGAGGGTGGTGATAAGGGAGATGGTTATGTCCATCGGGAGTTTCTCGAACCTCCAAGATTCGGGACGTCGGATTAAAACGTTGACGGCGGATACGGCAATTGCACCGGCGCCCAAACAAGGACGCGGGCGCGCAGGCGTGGTCGCTAGATTACGAAGAGGATCACCGCCATGAACTGGAAGATGCTGCCGGCGAGTACCCACAGGTGAAACACGCTGTGCAGGTAGCGCACGTTTTTGGCGATATAGAACGGCACGCCCGCGGTGTAGCACACGCCGCCGACGGCGAGCAGGGCAAGTGCCACGGGGTTGAGCAGCGCCACAAGTTCGGGCAGCTTAAAGACAACGAGCCAGCCCATCAGCAGGTAGACCAGGCCGCTTACCCAGTGCGGTTGACGCTCGCGTAGGAAGCACTCGAGGGCGATGCCGATAATGGCGATGGCCCATACGGCAAAGAACAGCGCAGGGCCGCCGTCGTTTGCGAGCGTGATAAGGCAAAACGGCGTATAGCTGCCCGCAATGAGCAGGTAGATGCAGCTGTGGTCGATGATGCGAAACACGCGCTTGGCGCGCGCGGGCTGAATCGCGTGGTAGAGCGTGGAGGCTAGGTATTCGAGAATAATGCTGACGCCATAGACAATCGCCGCGGCCATGTGGGCCGGGCCTCCGCCGCGCAGGGCGGCGAATACGATCAGGAGCACCAGGCCCGCGATACCCAGCAGGCAGCCGACACCATGGGTGACGGAGTTCATGATCTCCTCACCCACCGTGTAGTGTGGAACGGCCGCGGTCTTGGGTCGCGGCTTAGAACTGTCGCTCGAATCGGACATGCCGGTTACATCCTCCAACGTAAAGAGTTCTCAACACTATATCAAAGCGTCTAGGTACGTGCGAAATTTGCACCATACGTGACCCTTTGTTTACCCATTCTTTGCCTGTTGACGCATCAACGGCGAACGTCCATAATGCGCTTGCATTAAATGTTGATGTATTAACATCTTAAAGGAAAGCTTCTTATGTCTCAAAACGCACGTTCCCATCGAAAGCTCAAGATAGCTGGCGTCGTTGCGCTGGTGCTCGTTGTCGCGCTGCTGGGGTTTGCCGGCAACTTCTTGTTCGACTTTGCCCTGAATCCCCAAGCGCCCTACACCATGAAGATGATGCAGGACAGCAAGGACGCCGAAAAGGGCGAGCAGATGGACGCCGAGGAGGGCGAGGCGCGGGCGTGGTTTAAAGAGAACCGCGAGAGCAGCAGCCTCACCGCGGACGACGGGACTGAGCTCGCCGCCTGGTATTTTGCTGCGTCGGAGAGCACGCACGACTACGCCGTCTGCCTGCATGGATATACCAACGAGCCCATCGGTATGGCCCGATACGTCAAGCGATTCCACGACCGCGGCATGAACGTACTCGCACCCGCCGCCCGCGCCCACGAGCGCTCCAGCGGCGACTATATCGGCATGGGCTGGCCCGAGCGCCTCGACATCGTCGCATGGATCGAGCGAATCGTTCAGGCTGACCCCAAGGCGCGCATCCTGGTCTTTGGCGAATCCATGGGCGCGGCGACCGCCAT
Organism: Collinsella sp.; assembly: GCA_048342015.1. Classification (GTDB taxonomy): domain Bacteria; phylum Actinomycetota; class Coriobacteriia; order Coriobacteriales; family Coriobacteriaceae; genus Collinsella. Next base: position 56,524 of record DBGDFS010000062.1, read on the forward strand.
GAACGTCGCGGGGGAATCTCTGCCCGCAAACGTGAAATGCATTATCGAGGACTGCGGTTATACGAGTGTTTGGGACGAGTTTTCTCTGCAGCTCAAGGACGTGTTCGGCCTGCCCAGCTTTCCCTTGCTCGATGTAGCAAACTTGGTGTGCAACGTGCGCGCGGGCTACGACTTTCATAAGGCGAGCAGCGTGGAACAGCTCAAGCGCGCGACGGTTCCCATGCTGTTTATCCACGGTGACCAAGACACCTTTGTGCCGTACAGCATGCTCGACCAAAACTACGACGCGTGCGCCAGCAAGGTCAAGCAAAAGCTCACCGTCCATGGCGCCACCCACGCCAAGAGCGCGCAGGTCGACCCCGAACTCTACTGGAACACGGTCGACGACTTCCTCGACGAGTATTTTTAGGCAAATAGTACGGTTTACTGGTCTATCTGACCCCCTAGCACTTCCGAAAAGCCGCCCGTGGGCACTGTGCTCACGGGCGGCTTTTGCTAACGCTGCGCTACAAAAGCGCTTGATTTGTCCAATAGCTAGACGCTACTTGACCTCGATGAGCTCGTACTCGCTCGTGCCCAAGCCGATCTTCTCGGCATGCGCGATGCACACGCGCCAGTCGGTGTCGGGATGCGTGATGCAGAAGGGGTCACGCGCCTGCTCGCCCTCCAGATGCTCGTGGTTATGCTCCATCTTGGCCACGCTATCGGTGAGCTCGGTGTTGGGCAGCGGCTCGGATGCCATGACGGCGTCGGCACAGGCCTGGTCGATGGCGACCGGGTCGAAGCTCGCGAACATGCCGATATCGTTGACGATAGGCGTGTCGTTTTCGGGATGGCAATCGCAGTTGGGGCTGATATCCATGGCAAGCGAGATGTGGAAACTCGGGCGGCCATCGACGACGGCCTTGGTGTACTCGGCGATCTTACAGTTGAGCACGTCGGCCGCGGCGTCATAGCCGGGCTTGATGCAGTCCTGGTTGCATGCCGCAATGCAGCGTCCGCAGCCCACGCAGCGATCGTGGTCGATGGTGGCCACGTGCACCGTGCGAGTAGCGCCGTTGGCAAGCTCGCGCTCGCGGGTGTCGTCGAACGAGACAGCGTTGTGCGCGCAGATCTTTTCGCAGGCATGGCAGCCAACGCAGTGCTCGGTCGAGACGTTCGGCTTGCCGGCGGCGTGCTGCTCCATCTTGCCGGCACGGCTGCCGCCACCCATACCCAGGTTCTTCATGGCGCCGCCAAAACCGGCCTGTTCATGGCCCTTAAAGTGGGTGAGGCTGATCACGATATCGGCATCCATGAGTGCCTGGCCGATCTTGGCCTCGTGCACGTACTCGCCGCCCTCGACCGGGACAAGCGCCTCGTCGGTGCCTTTGAGACCGTCGGCGATGATGATCTGGCAACCCGTGGCATACGGGGTAAAACCGTTCTGGTAGGCGGTGTCGATGTGCTCGAGCGCGTTTTTGCGGCTACCGACGTAGAGCGTGTTGCAGTCGGTGAGGAAGGGCTTGCCGCCCAGCTCCTTGACGACATCTGCGACGGCGCGGGCGTAGTTAGGGCGCAAAAAGCTCAGGTTGCCCAACTCGCCAAAGTGAATCTTGATAGCGACGAACTTGTTCTCAAAGTCGATCTGCTCAATTCCGGCGTGACGGATGAGGCGCTTGAGCTTGTCGAGCTGGCTCTCGCGAGCATGCGTGCGCAGGTTGGTGAAGTACACCTTAGCGGGTGCTGCGGGTGCAGTTACGGTCATAGATATATCCCCTCGGTCTATATGGCGTTACAGACATAGAGGATGGTACCAGTTAAAGCAGAGTTAAAGTCAAGTATGGCACCTAGTCATTGGGGACGTTCTTAAATGACTACTCTTGGACTTTGAGTGCCTCGGCCAGGCCCACACGTTTGATGGAACGCATGTGCAACAGCGCCACGACCAGGTAGGTTGCAAAGCCGATTCCTGCGCACGCAGCCATGGACCAAGCGGGCACGTAGATCTCGATATTGCCGTTATAGGCGAGCAGCATCGAGCGGAAGATGGCCGTGAGCGAGCCAATAATGACCGGCAGGCTCAGCACGAGCGACGCCGCCACGCACAGCGTAATCGAGCGGATGTACAGATGCGAGATCTCGCTATCGCGATAGCCAAAGACTTTCATGTAGCTGATCGAACGGGCGCTGTGGTCGATCACCGCCTTGGTCAGCAGGTACATAAACAGCAGGAAGATGAACACCGCGAGCCCGATCATCATTCCGATCATTTTACTCATCATGCCGATGAACTGGTCGCCCACGGCACGCATGTCGTCGGGCGTGGTGTCGCCGGCAAAGTAACGAGCATCGAGGTCGAGCTTCTCGTCGCTCACATAGCCGTTAAAGTAGGCGGCGTCGTTGTCGAACAGCTCGTTAAAGTCATCGATACTCATATAGATATTCATGTCCGACTTGGAGCCCCAGGCACAGTCCTTGCCCGCGTACTCAAAGGAATAATGCTCCCCCTCGTACTTGTCGCGAAGCGTGACCTTCTGACCCTCGCTCCAGCCAAACTTATCGAGCAGACCGCCGCCAAAGACGACACGGCCGTCGCCGACGTTGAGGTCTTTCCAATAGCGCGAATCGGATGAAATGCCGTAAACAGAAATCGTCTCCTCGCCATTTCCGTCGCCGCGATCGTATTGCAGCTGGTAAACAGCGTATTTCTCGGCCTGTGCGATTGCGCCCGCGCCGTTGTCGATCGTGTTAACCGGGTGAATGTCGTCGTTGTCGGTGTCGATCTTAGAGGCCTTGTCGATCAGGTCGATAGCCTCGTCGCGGTCGCAGCCGAGGGCATCGGCAAGATCATCGAGGCGCGCATAAAGCGCATCCTTCTTGTCCTGGACCTTGGCGAGCGCGTCCTGCGCCGCGGCCAGGCTCTCGGCAGACGGAGCGCTGGTCGCGGCATCGGCTGCCGCCTGCGCCGCATCGGCCGCGTCGTCAAGCTCGTCATCGGCATCCTGAGCGGCAGAAAGCAGCACGCCGTCAACCGACTGTAAGCGCTCGAGTGCCGACCACTGCTCGCGCTCCTCGGCAGTGCCCTCGAGCTCCAGCGGCGCCTTGAGCGTGTACTGGTGCTCGGCGACCAGGCTTGTCTCGAGGTTGTCCGCATAGTGCGTCATCGTGGGCAAAATCGCCAGGCCAAAGAGCATCAGCAGCGAGGCAAACGCAATGCCCACGAAGAGCGTGGCGAAGTTGCCCAGATTGCGCAGGAAGATACGCAGGCGGAAGCGGGAAACAAAACCCATGCGCTCCGGCAGCTGCAAGCCGCGCTTGGTGCCCGATTTGCCGCTCGCCTCGTGGCGAAGAAACTGCAGCGGCGTCTTGCCCATCTTGCGAAGCAGGCCCACCAGCGTGATGAGAATGAGCGCGGCGGCGGGAACCACGGCACACTTCACGAAGATCTCCCAGCTCCAGTACACCTGGAAAGGCGGCAGGCTGTACGAACCGTAATAGAGGCTGCGCATGGGCTCGGTAAAGAACACAACGCCGAGCGCAGTGCCCAAAAGCGCCGCGACCACGCCCACGATGGCGGGAAGCGCAAGGTAGTGCAGCACGATCTCGCGTCGACGATAGCCGCTGGCGAGCAGCGTGCCGATGATGGCGCTCTCCTCCTCGATGGTGGCGTCGGTAAGGACCACAAAGACAAACGCCATGATCACGATGATAATGTCGAGCAGCGTCATCCACATCGTAGAGTCGCCGTCCACGTCGTCGCGCGCATAGCCAATGCCCTGATTGGAATCGGCGTCGATGAGGTCATCCACGCGCGCATCGGCATCGGTCAGCGCCTCGACCATATCCTGCTCCGCATCGGTGCGGTCCACGGTGGAGAGATCGCGATCGGCAAAGGTGAAGGAGTAGGTGTAGGCGGGTGCGCCGCCGGCGTCCTCAAGCGCGGCAAAGCCGCTATCGGTGACCTCGGCCACGCCGTACGTGATGGTGTTCACCGTAAAGTCCGAATTGTTGAGGAACAGCGCCTGACTATCGGGCTGGGTCATGATGCCGCAGATGGTATAGGTGCGGCCCTCGAGCTCGACTTTATCGCCCACGGACAGGTTGTTATTGGTGGCAAAGACACGGTCGATAGCCACCTCGTCATCCGTCTTGGGCTCCTTGCCCTCACAGTAGGACGCGATATCGACCTTGGTGCGGTGCGCATAGGTGCGCAGCGTGCGCTTGGTGCCGTCGTCGCCGGCGGTCTTTTTGATGATGGCGTCGATGGAGAAATTCTTGTAGAGCGTAACGCCGCCGACGTCGCCGGCTGCATCCTCGGCCGCTTTGAGCTGGTCTTTGGTGGCCTCGAAGGAGGTGGTCACGCGGCCGTCCTCAATCGTGTACGCATCGCGCATGTCGTCGATAAGGCAGCCGATGGAATGCGCTGCGAGCAAAAAGCCCGAGGTGAGAGCGATGCTTCCGCACATAAGCAAAAAGATGCCCAGGTACTTGCCGATATTGCGGCGCAGCTCGCGTGGGAGACGTTTTGCGAGAGGTGTCATGGCGCCGCCTACCAATCGAGCTCGGCGGCCGCGACGGGCGACTCGTTGAGCTCATCCTCGACGATGCGCCCGTCGCGCAGGCGCAGCACGCGATTGGCCATGCGCGCAATGGCGGCATTGTGGGTGACAATGATGATGGTGCAGCCGTACTCGTGATTGACATCCTCCATAAGCTGCAAGATTTCCTTGGACGTCTTATAGTCGAGCGCACCGGTGGGCTCGTCGCACAGCAGCAGGCCCGGGTTTTTGACGAGCGCACGGCCGATGGCACAGCGCTGCTGCTGGCCGCCCGAGACCTGGCGCGGGAACTTGTTGCGGTGCTCGTAAAGGCCCAGCGAACGCAGCAGGTCGTCGACATTGAGCGGGTTTTTGGACAGGTGCGCCGTGACCTCGATGTTCTCCTTGATGGTGAGATCGGGCACCAGGTTGTAGAACTGGAAGACAAAGCCCAGCTCACGGCGGCGATACTCGCCCAGGTCGGCGAGTTTGAGCGTCGTCAGGTCACAGCCGTCCACCATAATGGAGCCGCCGTCGGCATCCTCCAGGCCGCCGATCAGGTTGAGAAACGTCGACTTGCCCGAGCCCGAGGGCCCCAGCATGACGCAGATCTCACCGCGGTTGATGGACGTGTCGATGCCATCGAGTACCGTCAGGCGCGCATCACCGTCGCCGTAGTGCTTTTTGAGATCCTTAACCTGGACGTAGGCTTCCTGCGTTGCCATGGTATCCCCCATTGTTAGCCTCATACTACTTTATGAACGTAATAGTAAACCTTGGCGAACTATTTTGGGGCGAGAGTGGGGATTTGTTTCAGACTAGTCATTGGGGACGTTCTTAAATGACCAGTCACAAGGGACGCTCTTTCGCCACCCGGCAGTTGGGGACGCTCCTTATCTGCCCCCGATGGCTAGTCATTTAAGTCTGTCCCCAATGAATACTTTTGGTCGTTTAAGTCTGTCCCCAATGAGTAGGTGTCTAGGCGCGGGATTTGTTGTGAGCGAGGGCTAGGCCTACGGCGGCGATGGCGGCAGCGAAGAGCACGGTGACGCCCAGGCCGCAGGCGATGTCGCCCAGCACGGTGGACGTCAGGTCCGCGGCGAGCGCCTTGCCGATCGCGTCGTTCACCCAATATGTCGGCACAAAGTGCGCCACGGTCTGCACGGCCGAACCCATGAGCGACAGCGGCATCCAGGCGCCACCCAAAAACGTCATGAGCATGCCAAGCAGGTTGCCCACACCGTTGAGCAGCTCCTCGCGCGCGCCCAGGCTCGACAGCGTAAAGCCAACGGCCAGTGGCGTCAGCGCTAGGGCAAACGTTGCCGTCAGCGCCAGGCACACGCGGCCCACGCCGACCTCGGCAACCGCGCTGGCAAAGCCCACGACGCCCATCATGCTCGACACAAACCAGATACAGACGGTGAGCACGGCGGCGGCCGCAAACACGGCAAGCGAACGCTGGCGATCGGAGATTGGGCCGGCATCCATGCGGCGCACGCGCTCGGGCTCGTTCATGCCCGAAAACACCAAGCCCACCGACACGATGACCGACGAGATAATCGCGTACGCGCCAAAGTTGAAGTACGACTCGAGCGTGGCGGCAGCAGCCGAGTCGACCTTGACCCGCTCGATCTGGACCTCCGCGCGCTTTGCAGCGGCATGTTCGGCGGCCTTGGCAACGTCGCCGTTGGAGGCAGTGGGCTCAAGTGCGGCTGCAGCGCCCGCGAGCGAGATCCAGCGCGAAGCCTCGGCAGACGAAAGCGCCGCCGCCATGGTGCCGGCACCGTAGGTCACATCGAGCTTGGGCAGGGACTCCCCCGCGCGGGCAGCCGCGACCAGGTCGTCCTCGAACCCCTCCGGGATAAAGAACACGCAGTCGGCGCTGCCCTTGGCGCTGTTGCTCTTGGAGAGCGCGTCCGCAAGGTCGTACGTGTCATCGCCGACGCCCGTGACCAGGTCAAACCGCGAACCTAGGTGCTTGGTGAGCGCACGTGAAAGATCACTGCCATCGCGGTCGACCACGATCACGTTGGCGTCGTAGGGCTTGTACTCGGTGAGCTGCGACGAGTTCCAGCTCACCGATGCCGCGATGAATACGCCCATCAGCGAAATGAACACCGTGTAGATGAGCAGGTAGAACGGGTGAGCGAGCGCCATGCGAAGCGCGGTCTTAAAGGTGCTCATAGCGGCTCCTTCCAAAGATCAGCGTGGCGGCGGCAACGAACAGCAGTGCCATGAGGACCAGTGCGCCGGCGCGAACGGCAAAAGGATCCAGGTCCTCAAAGAAATACAGGCGGTTGAACATGTCGCAGATGAGCTTGACGGGGTTGAGCCAGCACTCGGCCGGACAGGCGCGGGCGACGTCATCGGCAAGCGCCATCGCCGGTTCGCCGTAGAGCCCAGCGAACAAAGCGCACGTGGTGGCAAAGCCTGTGAGGATGCCCGACTTGGATGCCTTGCCGCCCTTAACGGGAAGCGTGCCCACAAAGAGTCCCAAGCCCGTGGCGGCAAGCGCGGAAGCGGCACCGCCCACCAGACACAGCCCCTCGCGCCCGCCAAAGTCGACGCCCACAACCAGGCGCACGTAGCCGATCGCGATCGCCATCGAGGCAAAGGAGACCAGCCACGAGCCCACAAAGATACCGGCCAGCGACGCCGTTTTGGAAAGACCGCCCGCGCAGCGGCGCGCGCCAAGGCCCGACAGATTGGGCTGCAGATCGACGACGCTCAAGGCGGCAAACTCCGCAGACATCATCGCGACCAGGCCAAAGAGCGCGTAATAGTAGATGACCGTGCCATCGGGCGTGGTGCGTGTCAGGCTTACGCGGCGGGTGCCGCCCTCGAGCGACAGGGCGCGCGCAACCGCCTCCGGGTCGGCGAGCGCCGCCGGGTTGTCCTGGGCAATCTGAGACATGAGCTCGGCATTTTGTGTATACGAGCTTGCCACCGTCTCCAGAATGCTGCGGTCGGTGAGCACCGTTGAGGCACGCGAGCTGTCGTAGCTCGACAGCAACGTGAGCTTGGGTGCGCCCGCGTCGTCGACCGTATAGATGCCCGCGACCTCGCCGGCCTTAAGCACACGGTTCGCATCGGCTGCGTCGTCGCACTCGTGGATCTCGAGCAGCTGATTGTCGCTCTCCTTGGCAAGCGACGTCGCCACGTCCTTAAAGGTCGAGGCGTCCCAGGCCTCGTCCGCTATGACGGCAACCGGTACCGGGTCGACCGTGCCGTCAGAGCTGAGGTTCGCAAACATAAACATGAACATCGTGGAAAGTGCAATGGGAAAGAGAGCGCCCCAGACCCACGTGCTCGGCCGGCGCAGCAGCGTCTTGACCGTAGTGATGATGGTGTTGAACATGGCCGCCCCCTAGTCACGCAGCTCGCGGCCGGTGATCTCGAGGAACACGTCGTTGAGGGTCGGCGGCTCGGAGTAGATGCGGCCGAGCGGCACATCGTACGAGCGCAGCGCGTCGAGGATGTCGGTCAGGTTATGCGGGCTCGCTTCGCACGAAAACGTGAGCTGGCCCGCCGTCGCCGCCAGGTCCAGGACATGCGGCAGACTCGCGACGGCAGCAAGTGCCGCACTCGGCACCTCACCGACCTCGATTACGATCTTCTCGCCCATCTGGATCATGCGCTTGAGCTCGTCGTTGGTGCCCTGCGCCAGCACGCGCCCGCCATCCATGATCATGATGCGGCTGCAGATCTGCTCGACTTCCTCCATGTAATGGCTGGTATACACCACCGTGGCCCCTTCGTCGCACAGACGGCAGATGCCCTCCAGGATGGCGTTGCGGCTCTGCGGGTCGACCGCCACCGTGGGCTCGTCGAAGAAGATGAGCTCGGGCTTGTGCGCAATGCCGCAGGCAATGTTGAGGCGACGTGCCAGGCCGCCCGAGAGCTTGCCGGGGCGGAACTTGGCAAAGTCGCCCAGCCCGACAAAGTCGATCGCCTCGTCCACCAGCGCACGGCGGCGCTTACGGTCGCTAACGTAAAGGCTGCAGAAATAGTCGATATTCTCGCGCACGGTGAGCTCGTCGAATACCGCCACCTGCTGCGGCACCACACCGATGCGGCGCTTGAGGTCGTAGCGGGCGGGCGTCATGGGCTCGCCGAACAGCTCGATGGTGCCCTTGTCGTAGGCGAGCAGCTGCAGGATACAGTTGATGGACGTGGTCTTGCCCGAGCCGTTGGGGCCCAGCAGGCCAAAGATCTCGCCGGGGGCGATGCTCAGGTTAAAGTGGTCGAGCGCGATAAGGTCGTCGTAGCGCTTGACGAGGTTTTCGACGCGGACGATGTCTGTCATGAGGCGGCCCTTCTGTTGATTGCGGCCCGGTACGATTGCATCATCGCAGGAGCCGCCGGCGCGCGCCAGTGAGCTTTGTCACGAGTGCGACGGGGCGGAGCCAAAGCCCTGCCCGCGCGAGCGATCGACGCCGTTTCGCTGCGCAGGAGGAATGTCACGGTTACTCCTGGTGGCGCCTCCCCCGTGCGCGGCTTCGCTTACAATACCCGTATGAACAGGCTATTCGACAAATCGATCGTTCTGGCGTGCTGTATTGCGGCCGCCATGGGCCTTGCCGTGGACGCTCACCTGGTCGCGGCGTTTTGCCTTGGCGTTATTGCCACCTCGCTGGCCGAGGTCGCACAGGGGGAACGCACGCGCCGTGCAAGCGAGGCCGCGAGCTACGCTTACATCATCGCGGCCGTCTTCGTGCCGCCGTTTGTGCCGTTCGCACCCCTTGCCTTCTATGACATCGCGCGGCGCGTGCGCCGTGAGCACGCCTGGGTCGCGCTGGGCATTGGCTCCGTCTTTGCCTTTGCGCTCGTCGCGGACCTTCGCACCGATGCGCTTACCGCCCGAACGCTCCTGCTAGCCGCCATCCTTTCGGTGGCCGCCACCTTGCTATCGCTACGCACCGCCCAGCTGGAGCGCGAGCAGCTGCGCATGCGCCGTACCCGCGACGAGCTGTAGGAACGAGCCCTCGCGCTCGAGGCGCGCAACCGCGATCTTGCCGACCGCCAGGACTACGAAGTCGAGCTCGCGACGCTCGCCGAACGCGCCCGCATCGCGCGCGAGATCCACGATAACGTCGGGCACCAGCTCACGCGCGCTTCGCTACAGACCGAGGCTCTGCGCGTGGTCCACGCCGACGAGCCCGGCGTCGCCGCCGATTTCGCCGACGTCAAACGCACGGTTGACGAGGCGCTCCAGCTCGTACGCGCCAGCGTCCATGCGCTCAACGACAACGCCGTCGACCTTTCCGTGCAGCTCGAACGCATTGTTGAAGGCACGCGCTCGGACGGCGGCCCGCAGATTGAGCTTGAAGTTATGGCCGAGCACGCGCCCGCAAATGTCGCCAACTGCTTTGCGGCGGTCCTGCGCGAGGCGCTCTCCAACACCATGCGCCATGTTTGCGCCCACGCTGTCACCGTACGGTGCATGGAACATCCGTCGTTTTACCAGCTCATTGTTACCGACGATGGTATTGGCGAGGTTCGGGCGAGTACCCGCAACGCCACAGAAGGCATGGGGCTCGGCTCCATGCGTGAGCGCGTCGAGGCGCTTGACGGCACCTTCACCGCCGGCCCGCGCGCCGGCGCCGGCGGCTGGCGTGTGTTTGCCACCGTTCCCAAACGGCAAGGAGATGAGAGTCGATGAGGCTCATAGTTGTCGACGACGACCGCTTGGTGGTCGATTCGCTCAAGATTATCCTGGGCGCCCAGCCGCAGATCGAGGTGGTGGGCACCGGCGCCAACGGCGACGACGCGGTCGCGCTCCACGCCGAGCACGCGCCCGACATCGCGCTGCTCGACATTCAGATGCCGGGACGCGACGGCCTATCGGCGGCGCGCGAGATCCTCGAGCGCGATCCTGCAGCACGCGTGGTGTTTCTGACGACATTTTCGGATGACGAGTACATTGTGTCGGCGCTCAAGCTGGGCGCCCGCGGCTACCTGATCAAGACCGATGTCGCCGCCATTCCGCCAGCACTGGCGCAGGTCATGGACGGTAAACGCGTGCTCGAGGGCAAGGCGATCGAGGACATCGATTTTGACGGAACGGGCATCGAGGCGGGCACGCCCCGCCGGCCCGCGGCCTTTGCCGGCCTGACCGACCGCGAATTCGAAGTCGCCGAGCTCATCGCCCGCGGCCTCGACAACAAGGAGATTGCCGCCACGGCTTATATGGGAGAAGGCACGGTGCGCAACCACATCAGCTCGATTCTGACCAAAATGGGCCTGCGCAACCGCACCCAAATCGCCATCGCCTACCTGCGAGGGTAATTACCCAACGGCCGACCGCTCCGGCATAGCAAAATGGCTGTTATCGATTTAATGCCATTTCAAAACCATGCCGGTTTACTACGATGAATCGTCCACCTTCGACCACGGCAAATTGCGCGCTTGCAAAAGCGCAGGTAGAACGCTTGCAATATTTAGAAAAATGCAGTCATGGTCGGGAATGTCGAATTCATCGTAGTAAACCGACATAGTTTTGTTCGGGCGGCCCTGCACGAGTGCCTCCGCCAGCCTCGTGGGACCAAAATGATCCGTTTTCCTCCGTCCCCGGGGGATCATTTGGCAGCGCTCGCCACGAAACCGGCCCATCTACTACGTTTGACTCGATACCCCTGACCATACCTTCGTTTTGAACAAAACCGCAGGCGTTCTACCTGCGGTTTTGTTTTCGCGCTTTTCGGCATGGTTGGGGGTAAGGGGCTAAACGTAGTAGATGGGCCGGTTTCGTGGCAGGCCCTTCTCGCCTACGCACAAAAGCGCCGCCACGGAGGAGGGAGATGCCTCCGTGGCGGCTGGGGGTAGGAGTAGGTCGGGATTTAGCCCTGCCGGCCGCCCGGGGCCTTTTGGCCCCGGGCGCTGCCAGCGTGCCTAGCGCTTACGGATACCCCAGACCAGGGCACCGACGCCGGCCACGGCAATGACGAATGCCATGAGCAATGCGGCAGCCTGCTGGTCGCCTGTGGTGGGCAGGAAACCCTTGACCGTCTTGACGATGTTCGTCACGGTCTTGGGCGTGCCGGGATCGGGCGTCGGCACGGGCGTCTCGGGCTTCTTGTACGTGTTGTTGAACACGATACCCTCGACGCTCTTGTCGCCCTTGGTAAAGGCAACGTTCGCCTTGAGGTTGCCCTCGCCGTCGTCGACCACGTTGACGGTCGCGGTAAAGACGGACTTGTCGTAGGTCATACCGGCCTCGTCGCCCTTGACCTCGCTGATGGTGTAGACGTACGTACCGGGCTCGTCGTACTCGAACTTGTCGAAGTTGATCTTGCCGTCGGCATCGTTGGTAACCGTAGACTCGATGTCCTCGCCAACGAGCTTAAAGCTAAACTCGTCCTTCTTGAGCTCGCGTCCCTCGAGCACCTTGATGGCGCCGATGGAAACCTGCGTGGGCATGGCGTGATACTTGTTGGTAAAGCCAGCCGACTCGGTGGTTCCCTCGAGCTTGTGCGTCGCGGTCAGCGTGCCGTCGCCGTTGTCGGAGACGGTGGTCACGACGGTGTAGGTCGTGCCGTCATAGGTGACGCCCTTGTACAGGCCGAGCGCGTTGGGGCAAGCCTCGCGCAGCGTGTACGTGTGCGTACCGGGCGCCTCGTAGCGGATCGGGCTCAGCGTAACGTTACCGTTGGCGTCGTTGGTGCCACTAGCGACAGTCACGCCGTCCTCGAGCAGCTCAAACGTGAACTCGCCAGCTGCAAGGTCGCGGCCGGTCAGACGCTTAACCGTCTTGACCTGATCGGTCACGGAAGAATCGGTAGGTGCCACGCCGTACGTGTTGGTGAACGTAAAGGCCGCACCGTCGCCGCCGTCGCGCTTGACGATCAGATGTCCGGCACCGTCATCGGTCACGGTGTAGGAAACCTTGCGCGTGGCGTTGGTGTCGTTGGTCACGCCAGGGGCGCTACCGGACTCGGCCACCGTGTAGGTAAAGGTGTGCGAGCGCGGGGCAGCGGGATCTGCGGGCTCGGACTCGTCGCTGGGCTCGTCGGCGTTGGCATCAGCGTCGGCGTCGGCCTCTTCAGCCTCTGCCTCGTCGGCCTCAGCCTCGTCAGCTTCGTCTGCCTCGGCCTTATCGGTCGCATCGTCCGTCACGCCCAGGGCGCGGTTGAGGTCCTCGAGCGTAAAGTGGATCTTGCCAAAGTCCACGTTGCCGGCCGCGTCGTTGGTTGCGGTCGTGCGCTCGGGCATCGGGGCACCCGCCTCGTCAGCGGTCACGGTAAAGGTAAACTTACCCGCGATGTCGGCCGGGGCCAGGCCCTCGGCTGCCTGGAGCTTCTTGGTGCCGATGAGTGCGGCATCCACGGCCTCGGCGCCGTAGACGTTTTCGAACAAGGGCTCGACGCCACCGTAGTCGACCGTTGCCGTCAGGGTACCGTCACCGTTGTCGACAACGATAACCTTAAAGCCAAAGCTCCACGTTGTAGCGGAAACGCCATTCGGCAGCCCGAATAAATCTTCGTAGGCCGTGTAGTTAATGGTCCAAGCGAGCTTACCGTCCTTGTCGGTACGATGGGCAAGCCCAGCCGCCTCAAGATTGGCAAGCATCTCGGTGTCGTAGTGCAGCGCATCAAAGCTCACATGCCCGCCGATATTAGGCTTGAGGTTTTCGTAGCCCACAAGCTCGCCCTGATAGGCAATGCCGAACCAGAACTCGCCGTCGGCCATCGGACGACCGGTCAGGGTCTTGGTGGCGACAACCTGAGCAGCGGTACCACCAGGCGTATTGGTCGTAGCGCTGTAGCTGTTGTGGAACGGAACCAGGGCACTCTCGACCTTGTTCTCACCGCTCTTGTGGACCGTCGTATGCGTACCCTCGGGACCGCCGGAGACGGTCGTCGTGGCGGTAAGCGTACCGGCACCGTCATCGGCGACGGCGATCGTCACGGTACGCACGGCGTCGTCGTAGGTGTAACCGGGCTTGCCGTCATTCATCTCGGCTACGGTGTACGTGAAGGTCTTGCCGGCGTCAGCCTGCGTAAACTTGACCTCATGGCCAGCCAGGATGTCGATCAGGCCGACCGTTGCCTCTGCCGTCGCAGGGGACTTGAAGTTGTTGGCTCCGGGCAGCAGGCCAAGCGCGTTGGCCGAGGCCTCGTCGGCAGGCGTCACGGTAAACGTGAACTGACCCTCGGTCATAGGACGTCCGGAGAGGCTCTTGCTGAGCTTGAGGCCGCCGGCCGCGGTGTAGTTAAGCTCAGTGCGGTACGTGTTGGTGAAGCGTCCGTTTTCCTTCTTGGTGACATTGGCGGTCAGCTTGCCCTCGCCGTCCTCAGTCACGGTCACTTCGGCGGTCGCGACATGCCCGTCATACGCCATGCCGGCCGCGTTACCCGCGTTCTCGCGGATCTCGTACGTGTAGGTTCCGGCAGCCGTGTAGCGGATCTTGCCGAACTTGACGGCAGCGATGCCATCCTTCGCATCGTGCTTGTTCACGGTCACGGTTGCAGGATCGGGCAGCGGGGTGCCCTCGGCGGCGGTGATGGTAAAGCTGAACTCGTCGGAGTCCGTCCAGTCGCGACCGTCGATAGCCTTACTCAGATCAAAGTCGAGCTCTGCGTCGAGCGGGGTCACGCTGTAGGTGTTCTTGAAGGTCGCAGCCGTGGCGTCCTTCAGGACATGCTCAGCCTTGAGCGTGCCATCGCCCTTGTCGGTAATGGTGGTCTCGATGGTGTACTTGGCGTCGCCGTACGTGATGCCCTTGCTGGTGGTTCCGCCGTTGACCTCGCGCAGCGTGTAGGTATGCTTGCCGGCCTCGGTGTACTTCACGGCGTTCATCGTGATGTTGCCTTCGGCATTGTTGGTGCCGGTGGCGACGACCTTGGCGTCCTCGCCCTCGCCCTCGACGAGCTCGAAGGAGAACTCGCCGTCCTTGAGGTCGCGCCCGGTCAGGAACTTGGTCGCGGTGACCTGGTCGGTGACACTGAACTCGCCAGGATTCGGCTTGTAGCTGTTGTTGAACTTCGCCTCGTCGGCTCCATTCAGCTCATGCTTTACCACGAGCTCACCCTTGCCGTTGTCGGTGACGGTCGTCTCGATGGTGTAGGTCTTGCCGTCGTAGGTGATGCCGTTGTCGGCGTCGCCCGGGACCTCGCGCAGCGTGTAGGTGTGCTTGCCGGCAGCGGTGTACTCGATGGGGCTCATCGTGATCTTGCCGCGGGCGTCGTTCTTGCCGGTGGCGACGACATCGTTACCCTCGACGAGCTCGAAGGAGAACTCGCCTTCCTTGAGGTCGCGCCCGGTCAGGAACTTGGTCGCGGTGATCTGGTCGGTGACACTGGAGCTCTTGGGGGCCACCGTGTAGGTATTCTCGAAGATCGCCTCGTCGGCGTTCTGCAGCTTGTGCTCCACGCTAAGGGCGCCGTCGCCGTTGTCCTTGACGATGGTCACGATAGTGTACTCAGAGGTGCTGTAGGTAATGCCGTTTTCGGTGGCGCCGGCCTTGGTCTCGCGCAGCATGTAGGTGTGCTCGCCAGCCGCGGTGTAGGTGACGGAATCCATCACGATCTTGCCGTCGGCATTGTTGGTGCCGGTGGCGACTACGTTATTGCCCTCGACG
Organism: Collinsella sp.; assembly: GCA_048342015.1. GTDB lineage: Bacteria > Actinomycetota > Coriobacteriia > Coriobacteriales > Coriobacteriaceae > Collinsella. The sequence continues at coordinate 71,623 of DBGDFS010000062.1, forward strand.
AGCTCAAAACGGAACTCGCCGGCCTTGAGGTCACGGCCGTCCAAGGACTTGATCGCGGTAATCTGGTCGGTGACGCTGGAGCTCTTGGGGGTCACGTTGTAGGAGTTCTTGAACTCGGCAACCTTGACGTCCTTCAGAACATGCGTGGCGCTGAGCGTACCGTCGCCGTTGTCCGTGATGGTGGTCTCGATGGTGTACTTGGCGTCACTGTAGGTGATGCCCTTGCTGGTGGTTCCGCCCTTGACCTCGCGCAGCGTATAGGCGTGCGTTCCGGCCTTGGTGTACTCGATGGGGCTCATCGTGATCTTGCCATCGGCGGCGTTCTTGCCGGTGGCAACGACCTTGACGTCCTTGCCCTCGCCCTCGACGAGCTCGAAGGAGAACTCGCCCTCAGCCATGTCGCGGCCGGTCAGGACCTTGGTCGCGGTAATCCGATCCTCGACAGGCTTCACGTTATAGGCATTGGTGAACGTAAATGCCACATCGCCGTCTGGCTTGTGGGATACGCTCAAATTACCCTTGCCGTCATCGGTCACGGTGTAGGAAACCTTGCGCGTGGCGTTGGCGTCGTTGGTCACGCCAGCGACCTCGCCGGACTCAGTCACGGTGTAGGTAAAGGTGTGCTCGCGCTTCTCGGGCTTCTCGCCCAGAGCCTTGTTAAGGTCGTCGAGCGTAAAGGTAATCTTGCCAAAGTCGACCTTGCCCTTGGCATCATTGGTCGCGCTCGCGTTCGTGGGCATGGGTGCGCCCTCTTCACCGGTCACGGTAAAGGTGAACTTGCCGGCAATGTCAGCCGGGGTCAGGCCATCAGGAACCTGCAGATTCTTCTTGCCCACAAGCGATACCTCGACAGGCGCGGCAGTGTAGGCGTTCACAAACTCGTTGCCGGCATCGCCGTAGACAGCCGTCGCCGTCAGGGTACCATCGCCGTTGTCGACAACGGTCACATATGCGTCAATTGCCGCCGTGGTAGTGCTCACGCCCGCAGGCAGCTCGCCGGTCTGCTCGGCAGCAATGTAGCGAATGGTCCACGTGGGCTTGTCTGAGCTAGCGTCAAACGACGCCTTGTCTTCCTCGACCAGCTTGGCAAGCGACTCGGTCGTGTACGTCAGCGGACCGAACTCAACCTTGCCACCCTTGTTGGTTGCATCCAGCAGAACCTCGTCGTGCCCCGCATAGCTCAGCGCAAACTTAAATTCGTCATCGGCCATCAGGCGCCCCGTGAGCGTCTTGGTAGCCTCAAGAGTCAGCGGGGTTTCCGTCTTGGCGCTATAGATGTTCGTGAACTTAGTCTCACCCGAGGTCTTTTCAACGTCGGCCTTAAGCTCACCCTTGGCGTTAACCGTCACAGCCACCTTGAACGTGGCAACGTTCTTGCTGTAGGTAATGCCACCGGCGTCGCCCTTGACCTCGCGGACCTCATAGGTGTACTCGCCCGGCTCGGCATAAGTAATCTTGCCAAAGTTAATGGCTGCCTTGCCCTTGTCGAGATCGGCATTGGTCACAGTTACGGTCGCGGGGTCGGGCATCGGGGCATTGTTGTCGGACGTCGCGGAGAGCTCAAACTCAAACGCATCCGTATCCGCCCACTTGCGGCCCTCGAGCACCTTGGTCAGACCAAAGTCAGTCTTGGTATCCACCGTTGTCGGCTTGGTTGCAAGGCTAAAGATAATCTTGCCGTTGTTGCCCAGGTGCGAATGCACGTGCGTGGAAGTCGCAACGGAGGAAAGGTCATTCCACCTGGGGTTAAGCACGTCGCGCGCGGTCTCGGTCTTGTTACCATTCACCTCCACATCGTCCTTGGTGGTATGCAGCTGGTCGATATAGGCCAAGCGCGCGGTTCCCTTATTAAAGGACCAATAGCCGTCATCTTTGACCAGAGCGCCGTCGTAGCTGGCGATCTCGTGCCCCTCAAACTCCACAACGGCATAGTCGTCCTTCGGCTTGCCGTTTGCGCCCATCGCCACAAACTCGTCCTTGTAGTAATAGACGTCGTTGCCCTGCGGCTTTACCGTCGCGCGCTGGGTGCATTCCTTGTCCGTGTAGATAGGCGTGATTTTTTGGAAGTAATAGTAGCTGTTGGTATCGGCGGGCTCAAACTCGGCGACAACATCGCCCAGCTCGCCGCCCGACCACTTGTTGGCCAGGAAGTAGACCGTCTGGTTGTCGGCGTCCTTGTGGTCATCGATATACTTCTTGAGCACCTTATCGGGCGTAAACAGGTTGTTGCGTGCTTCGTCCTTGACGCTCGAGGTGTATTTAATCTGAATAGGCTTGATGTCATTGAGCGACGTGCGCTCAAAGATCCCGTTTTCCATGTCCACGTGATAGCGGATCAGCGGAATCAGCGATGCGGGGATCTTAACCGTCACGATATCGCCCTGCTGCGCATTGGCAGAGCGCTCGACGGTGATGACCAGGTCCTTGGCCACGCCCGAAAACTCGTACGTGTCCGTATTGCCCTTGGTTGTCTTGGTCACTTCATCAAAGGGGACGCCATTAATCTGAGCGCTGACAAACGTATCGACCTGCATAAAGTCGCCCAGCTCATCACTGAAGGTGATGTAGCCGGACTTGCTCTCGTCGTAACCATCCTCGATCTGAGTGGGAGAGCCCTTGCCCGAGGTGATAGAGCTCGAGATATCATCAAACACCTTCTTGAGCTCATCGGCATTCGACGCAGCCTTGTAGAAATCGGAATTCTCGGTGCGCTTACCAAGCTCATTGGTTGTGTAGGACGTGGCGTTTGGATAGTTGCTCGACACGGCGTGCATGAACTTGTTTTCGTCGCTCGTCCAGTAGTTCGTAGGCTCGTCAGCGGGATTCGCATCATCAAAGATGCCGATGGTGTAGACCGTAGCGCCTTTCCCCTTCATTTTCTTGGCGGCGACTATGGCATTATTGGCAACCGTAGGGTTAAAGTTCCTGACGTCTGTGGGCGTGCCGTCCGTAAAGAACACAACTACCTTCTGGGCATCCTCGCGGCCCGACATGTCGCGAGCAAGTTCAAGGCCGTAATCAGCCCGCGTGGCACCGGCAGGTTCGATGTAGCCGACCGTATTCTTAAGTTCCGTCGCAGCGCTATCAACACACGGCGTCAGGCTCTTCATGGTCTGCGAGTAGTTGTGCGTGTATCCCTGACGATCGCGATACGTATCGTTGCCGATCTCGTTTTTCTTTGCACCCGAAAACTTAACGATGGCAACCTGATGCCGCTTATTCGTATCTTTAATGCTCTTGTTTTGCTCGGCGATGGTGTCGATAAAGGAACTGGCAGCTGCCTTGAGTGCGTCGATGCGTTTGGTCGAATCGCTGTCACCCATGTCATTATCCATCGACCCGGAGGCATCAAGCACCATCACGATATCGAGCGGTTTAGTGACCAGCGACGTTGTGTCAGAAGTCGAAGACATCGTGGAGAGCGTCGTCACAAAGTCGGACTTTTCGTCCTGCGCTGGCTCGACCGTCTTGTCCGTCCAGATTCGGCCTACATAACGTGTCGTCAGGTCCTGCTCGCCGCCCGACGCCCAGTACTGCCAGCGGCCGGTGGTGTCAGGGTCGACTATCTTTCCGCTCACCGTCGGTCCGTCCATTCCGGTGCTGGACCTGGCGTTGGCCTCGGGCAGCATGGCAAATGCTGCAGCCGGCAACACCAGCACCACGGCCAGTATCACCGCCAAGAGACCCCTCGTGTACTTACTCATCGCGTCTCCCTTCTCGCGGTCTCAGACCTTGCAACAGCCTAAAGTTACGAAATGAGACACAATTTGGGCAGGTGACACATGTTCCAGATTCGGTTTTTGGCGTGAGACAAATGTCTCACCAAAGTTGAGACACGGCGTTTTCGCAGGAAAACGGGTGCGACTCAAGATGGACGGGGCAAAAGGGCCCGTTTTCCTCCATCCCCGAGGGAGCAGTCGACGGCGCTCGCCACGAAATGAGCCTATCTACTACGTTTAGTCCGGTACCCCCGACCACAATCGCGTTTCATGCAAAATCGCAGGCGTTCTACCTGCGGTTTTCTTTTCGCGTTTTTCGCCGTGGTTGAGGGTAGCCACCCAAACGTAGTAGATGGGCCTATTTCGTGGCAGACGGGTCACGCGGCAGCCCTCACAAGGCAAAAATGATCCGTTTCCCTCTGTCCACGGGAGATCAAGGGCTGCTACGGATATGGTGCTATTTCAAAACTATGCCGGATTACGGGGCTAAAGTCGGAGTCCTCATCCATACAGCCTTTTTTTGAAAAACGGCAAGCAGTTTACCTGCGGTTTTGTTTTTGCGATTTTCTGTATGGTCGGAGATTCGCTATCCAGCCCCGTAATCCGGCATAGTTTTGTTCGCGACGGCACAGCCGCGCGTTTAAGCGCGGGGCCGGTGGGGCATTTTTGCCCCGCCGGCCCCCATTCCAGCGCAATGCCAGCCCCATTCCAGAGCTACTCCGGCTTGGTTTCTACCGTGGGAGTCTTGTCCGCCGCAACCGGAGTACGGGCGGTGTCCATAGTCAGGCAGTGCTTGGGGCAGCTCTCGATGCACTCACCGCACACCACGCAGGCATACGGGTCGATCGACCACGTTCCGCCCTTGCGATCGACCGCGAGTGCGCCCGCCGGGCAGCGGCGCGCGCACATGCCACAGCAGATGCACACGTTCATGTCGTTAACGATATGCCCGCGCAGGCGCTCGGGTGCCGCGAGCTTCTCCTGCGGATAGCACACCGTTACCGGCTGCTTGACCATAGAGCCCAAGGCCGTCTTGGCAAATGTCAGTAAACTCATGCCGCACCTACCTTTCCGTGCAGCTAATGCAGGGGTCGATGGTCAGGATAATCATGGGCACGTTGGCAAGGAGCACGCCCTGCAGCGCATGCGTCAGACCCGCCAGGTTCTGCGACGTCGGCGTGCGCACGCGGAAACGGTCCAGGTTCTTGGTGCCGTTACCGCGCACATAGTAATATGCCTCGCCGCGCGGCTGTTCAATCACAACCTCGCCGCGCGCGCCGTCGGCCGGCGTGAGCTTGGTACGCCCGCCGATACCGTCGTGCGGAATCTTGCCGACAAGCTCCTTGATAATGTCCATGGCCTGCGTAACCTCGGCACAACGCACCTGGCAGCGGGCATAACAGTCGCCATCGGTGGCAACAATCGGCTCAAACGCAGCCAAGTCCGCATAGGCACCGTCGTCAAACATGCGCACGTCGTAATCCACGCCCGATGCGCGCCCAAACGGACCGACCATCGAAAGCTCCAGCGCGTCTTTCTTGCTAATCACGCCCACGCCATGCAGGCGCTCGCCGCAGCTGTTGTCGTCCAAAAACGTATGCACCAGGGCCTCGTAGTCGGGACGCATGGCATCGAGCGTCTGGACAATGCCCGCCAGCTCGGAGTCCTCAATGTCGTGTTTAAGGCCGCCGATCTCGTTAATCGACAGAATCACGCGCCCGCCGCAAGTGCTCTCAAAGATCTTGAGAATCTGCTCACGCAGGGTCCACGACCGATAGAACGGCGCCTCAAAGCCAAAGGCATCGGCGAGCAGGCCCAGCCACAGCAGATGCGAGTGGATGCGCGAAAGCTCGTGCAAAATGGTGCGGATATACTGCACGCGGCCGGGCACCTCGATGTCGAGCATGCGCTCGCAGGCGCTGGCATAGCCGCAGCTGTGGCCCACGGCGCAAATGCCGCAGATGCGCTCGGCGATGTAGCCAAACTGGTGCATGTCACGCTTTTCGGTGAGCTTCTCGAGTCCGCGGTGCACAAAACCGATCTGCGGAATTGCCTCGATGACGCGGTCGTCCTCGATCACCAGGTCCAGATGAAGCGGCTCGGGCAGCACCGGGTGCTGCGGGCCAAACGGAATGACGGAGCGATGAGCCATGGACCTTACGCCTCCTTTTTCTGCTTGTCGCGGGCGGCCTTGGCGGCAAGCGCCGCGCGGACCTTGGCCGCTTTCTCGGGATCCATGGCGGCGAGCTTTGCCTCCATCTCGGCAGCCTTGAGCGCGGCCTTTGCAGCGACCTCATCGTGCTGAGCATCGGAGCCGGCAGCCGCAGCGGGCTGAGCGACGGCAGCGCCCACAGCATCGCCAGCGCCTTCCCCTGCAGCAGCCGCAGCCGCAGCGGCCTTCTCGGCCGCGGCCTTGCGCGCCTTGGCCTCGGCAGCGGCGCGGACCCTCATGGCCTTCTCGCGCGCAGTCTTCACCTCGGGCGTGATGACGCTCATGGGCTCGGCAGTCGAGACCTGGTAGAAAAAGCCCTTAAAGTCGATCTGCATGTCGGTGATGGCAAGGCCAAACAGGTCGTGGGCCTCATTTTCAAACGGGAACACCGCGGGGTAATACGAGCTGATGGACGGAATCTCCTGGTACTGGTCGATGCCCTCAACCACCAGGTTCTCAATCGCATAGCTGCCGTCCTGCGCGATATGCCCCTGAGCAGCACGAACGTTGATAAACGTATAGACCAAGCGATACGAGCCGTCGTCGACGTTGCGTTCAGCGTGCATTTGCACAAAGCGCGCGCCGACGCCCTTAAGCGCCTGGACATGCGACAGGAGCTCCTCGATCCCGACGGTGGTATAGATAGCCTTTTGCATTACTCGGCCTCCTTTGCAGCGGCGGTCGCGTCGCCGGCCTCCGCAGCAGCCACAAACCCGTCCTCGCCCAGCTCAACGCCACCGTCCCAGGTAGCGGCACCGCCCACGGTGAGCGGATCGCCGCCGGCGCGCATCACGGCCTCCTTCTGGTCCAGGATGCCACACGCCTCCACGATGGCATCGATCACCGTCTCGGGGCGAATGGCGCACCCGGGCGCGTACACATCCACGGGAATCGCGCGGTCCACGCCGCCGATCACGTTGTAGGCATCACGGAACACGCCGCCCGAACACGCGCAGATGCCGCACGCCACCACGCACTTGGGCTCGAGCATCTGGTTGTAGATCTGGCGCACGACAGGCAGGTTCTGGGCATTGACCGACCCCGTCACCAAAAAGATATCCGCATGCTTGGGGTTGCCGGTGTTGACCACGCCAAAGCGCTCCGCATCGAACAGCGGCGTGAGCGAGGCCAGCACCTCGATATCGCATCCGTTGCAGCTCGAGCCGTCGTAATGAATAACCCACGGCGAGCGCGACATTTTATGATCCATGAATGCCGCCTCCTAAATAAACACGTCGACGAGGATGGGCATAAGGTTGAGCAGGCCAAACACCAGCGCCACGCCCCAGCCGAGCTTAAAGCAGCTGCGCCAGGTGCTGCGCGCGAAGGTGTTGTCGATAAGCACCTCGACAAAGTACGTCGCGGCCATCACGACCAGGGCTACAACCCAACTCACCGGGTTGTCCCAGACAAAGAACATGCCCACCCACATCAAAAACAGCACGGTCTCGCACCAGTGCATAAGGGTCATCTTGGCCAGCGTGCCGCCGCTCATCTCGGTGGCGACGCCCTGGACGATCTCCTGATGCGCGTGATGCGAGTACGAAAGGTCAAACGGCGACTTGCGCAGCTTGATGGTAAGCACCGCGAGCAACGCGAGGAAAATGGGTGCGCTGTACACGATGATGGGGACCGACTGCCCCGTCACGGCGATGGAATCGAAGCTGTCGGTGGCAAGGTACAGGCCCACGCTCATCAGCAGAACGGCGGGCTCGTAACTCATGACCTGCAGCAGCTCGCGATCGGCGCCAACCTGGGCAAACGGGCTTTGCGTCGAGGCGGACGCCAGCACCACAAAGATCGCGGCGAGCGTCACCATAAAGGCGCACAGCAGTGTGTTGGAACCCGACACAAAGATGCCGCCGCCCACGACGGTAAAGATGAGCGCGCACGCCATGTAGGTATCATCCATGGTGTTTACGCTGGCAGGGGCTTTGCGCAGCAGCTTGGCAACGTCGTAGAAAGGCTGGAGCAGGCGCGGGCCCACGCGGCCCTGCATACGGGCCGAAAGTTTGCGGTCAACGCCGTCGATCAGGCCACCAACCAAAGGCGCCAGCAGGGCAAACGCCACGGTACCAACAAAAATACCCACGACGCCCGAGCCCTCGAAATACTTGCCGCGCAGCACCGAGGGCGCACTCATGGCAAGCCGCTCGGGCCCAATCCACGCGCAACACAGCAGCGCAAACAAGATAATGCTGCAGCACACGACGCTACCCGCGGGGCCAATACGCTTCTCGCCAAGGGCGTCCTCCGAGTACCAATTGCGCTTTTCGGCCTTCACCTCGTGTCCCATCGAGCCGCGGAAATGGCGATATTTGTCGGTCCCCACGCCCGAAAGGTACACGTTTACGTGCGGTTTGTTGCTCACGCGGAATGAAGTCAGCAGCACCACGGCGATAAACGCCACGATAACCACCATCAGATACATGGCGTCCTTGCCAATAACGTACGGCACGCGGCCAAACACCATGGCCAAGTAAGGCGACACCAGACCGCTCGAGATAACCGGAAACGCCACGCAGCACAGAATCAGCAGCGCGGCGATGGTGTTGAGCGCCATCCATTCGGTCTTATGGACATTGACCTCCACGTTTTGAGCCGTGGGGTCGACGCCCGAAAGCTTGGCAAGCCACTTGCCCCAGAAGAAGAACGTCGCGGCCGAGCCAAAGGCCAGCACCATGATCATGAGCACGTTGCCGGTCTGGGCAAACGCCACCAGGGCACCCCACTTGGACACGAGCATGCCAAACGGCGCCACAAACATGCCCATGATGCCCAGCATCATCAGACGCGTTAGGTGCGGCATGCGGCTAAACATACCATCCATGTCCTCGATATCGCGGCTGCCGATATGATGCTCGGCCGTGCCCACGCACAGGAACAGCAGCGACTTGGCCACCGTGTGGAACAGGATCAGGAAGATGGCCGCCCATACGGCCTCGGGCGCACCGACACCCAGGCAGGCACTGATGAGACCCAAGTTGGAAATGGTGGAGAACGCGAGCACGCGCTTGGCATTGCTCTGCGAGATGGCCATGAGGGCCGCGAGCAAAAACGTGATGGCACCCACACTCGTAACCATAAAGCCGGTCACGGGATAGATGGCATAGAGCGGGCTCAGCTTGACCATTAGGAACACGCCGGCTTTGACCATGGTGGACGAATGCAGCAGGGCGCTCGTGGGCGTGGGGGCAACCATGGCGCCGAGCAGCCAGGTATGGAACGGCATCTGCGCGGCCTTGGTAAGGGCGGCGAGCGACAGCAGAACGACCGGCATCACCAGCAGCGCGGATTGCGCGGTTCCGGCGCCGGAAAGCTCGATCATGCCCGAGATGGTCAGCGGCATGCCGTTAACGTGCAGGTACATGAGTCCGGCCAAAAACGCGATGCCGCCCAGCATGTTGAGGATGATCTGGGTGAAGGCGTTCTTGATGGCCTCGGGCGTGCGCGTGTAGCCAATCATAAGGAACGAGCACACGGTGGTGATTTCCCAGCCGCAGAACAGCCACTCAAGGTTGTCGCTCGTCACGATGACGAACATGGCCGAGAGGAACAGGAACATAAGCGCCAGGAACTGCGGGCGACGGTCGGGCGCGGTCTGCCCGCGCAGCGCGGCCTCGTGCTCGTCATGGGCCTGGAAGTCCTTCATGTAACCCAGGGCATACACGCAGATTAGACTGCCGACGATACCGACGGCGAGGACCATGATCACGCTCATGTAGTCCAGGTAGAGCGGCGTCGCCGTGACGGCTTCGGCCGCGGGCAGCGTCATGGTCGCAAAGGCAACCGAACCCACCAGCTGCACCACGCCGAGCACCGTGGTGAGCGTGCTCTTATATTTACGCGCGTTGTACAGGATGACGGCGCACAGGATGACATCGATGGCGGAGCTGATGATCGAGAGCACATGCGAGGTGCCGGGGGCAACCTCAAAGCTCTGCGGACCCGTGCCAAAAAACATGACGGCGACTACAACTGTCACCGCCATAATAATGCCGGAACCTATGAGCCCCACCGCATCGCGGGCGCGGTCACCGCGAGCGAGCAGCATGCCCAGCGCCGGTACCAGCGGAAACAGGGTAAGGAAATACAATAGCGTCATACCATCACTCCCCCATGCAAAAACGCTGCAATTGTTTAACGTTATAGCTCAATTGAGGAGCAGCGGCGGCAGGTTTTCGGTCAACTGGGGAGTTTTAGGCGTACGGGGTAAGGGCACGTCCGCTTTGGAGCAGTGGGGCGACGCTCCCCTATCGCAGCGACAGGCGCGCGGGCCACTGCGCGCGGTTTATTGGCCACTTTGGAGGATGTCCCGACAGGCTCGCGCCGGTCCAAAAAGTTGGCGCGGCAAGAAAAATGCGCCCCTGTGGGCGCACCATCCCGTTTGCTATTCCGCCTTTTTAACGCGCGGCTTGCGACCGCGCGGCTTATCGACCAGTGCGGACTCACCGCTCTCGCGGTACTGACGGCACCAAGCCTTGACCGAAGACTCGCTGGGAATCTTGTGCTTGATCATGGCCTCGCGAACCGTCAAGCCGTTTTCCAGACGGTCCTTAACCACAGCGAGCTTTACGTCGTACGAATAGGTGTGATGATGCGAACCGGCATTGAGAACGGCGTCGGCACCGCCCACGGCATACGCGCGGGCCCACTGACGAGCCGTGGCCTGGGGAATGCCAAGCTCCGCGGCGAGAGCGCGATGACCGACCCCCTCTTGGAGGATCTCGACGGCGCGCTGCCTAACCTCGGGCGCATGCGTGCGAGTCCTAGTTGCTTCCGACATACCTGCCACTTCTTAGCCTTAGCCGTTAATCTGCTTTCTTACGTGCAAGTTAGATAGTAGCATTTTACTGTTTGCTCAAAGCAGTTAATTAAAATAGACGCGGCGTTATCTGGGCATTTGGCACCAAATTACGACATTTCTTTATCGATTATTTACGCTGGTAGCTGACTCGCAGCTAATCGTCATTCGCTTGTCAACAAAATTGGCATCTCTTTATGTCCTTTGGTATAGAGGATATAGTTATTAACCCCTCCCCCAATATTTTTGAGTGATCTGCAAGGCAGTAGACGTCCTCACTCCTCATGATTACCGCGCATTGCCATCCACCGGAGCAAAACAAAAAGGGCGGGACCTGCTGCGCTTGCAGGCCCCGCACCGGTTGACACCCGACGGGACACAGCCGGGCGAGACGGATCCGTGCTACCGCCCCGCCTAGCCGCGATGTTCAACTACAGCTCGTTGGCCGCGTGATACGCCGTGCGGATGGCGCTCGCAATGTCGGCGGTGCGCTCACCCGAGCAGTCGCCCACGCAGGTCACGGGCACCGTCACGCCATCCAGGTCAAACGCGTTGGCCTTGGAGCCCACGGCCATCACCACGTAATCGCAGGCGATCTTCACCGGCTCCTCGGCACCGTCCTCGGTGGTGCGAACAGCCTCCACGCCCTCGTCGGTAATGGCGGTCAGGCGGGTCTTAACATGCTGCTCCACGTTGTGCTCTGAAAAGTCGCTCATAATCAGCGGCAGAATGGTCTCGGACTCGCCCGCGGCAATCTTGTCGAGCATCTCCACGATCGCCACCTCGCAGCCGTGCTGCAGCAGGTACTCGGCAGTCTCGGTGCCCACCAGGCCACCGCCAATGACGGCGACGCGCCCGCTGAGCTCCACCTTGCCGGCCAGCACGTCCCAGCTCGAGACGACCTTGTCCGAGTCGGCGCCCGGAACGGGGATGACCACGTCGTGCGCGCCCACAGCCACAATCGCGGCGTCGGCGGCGTTGAGGTCCTCAGCGGTAGCGGCATGGCTGAGCTCAACCTTCACGCCCAGGCCGGGCAGAATCTTCTCGTAGTACTCGACCGAGCGCATGATCTCGTCCTTGCGCGGAGGCGCGGCCGCCAGCACAATCTGGCCGCCCAGATGATCGCTCGCCTCATAGACGGTCACGTCGTAGCCGCGCTTGGCCGCCACGCGCGCGGCCTCCAGGCCGGCGATGCCGCCGCCCACCACGGCAATCTTCTTGTCGCCCTCGCCCGGCTTGATGGCGATGGTCGCCTCGTCACCGTTCTCGGCATTGAGCACGCACGAGATGTACTTGCGGTTTTGAATCGCGTCGACGCAGCCCTTGTTGCAGTTGAGGCACTCGCGGATGGGCTCGCCCGTGGCGGCCTTCAGCGCAATGTCGGGGTCGCACATGAGCGAGCGGCCATAGGCGACGATGTCGGCCGCGCCGTCTTCCAGAATCTTCTCGCCGGCCTCGACCGAGACAACGCGGCCGACGGTGGCCACCGGAACGGAGACCAGGGCCTTGACGCGCTCGGCCACGGGCAGCGTCCAGTTGTAGGGCATGGCGCCCATGGGCGGAATGGTGTCGCCCATGTTGCCGGTGTGGTTGGCCTGCGCGACCTGGATCATGTCGATGCCCGCGCCCTCGAGCAGCTTGGCGAACTCGCAGGCCTCGTCGGGTAGCAAGCCGCCCTTGCCGCGCGGCGTGCCGTCGGGGTTCTCCATGATCACGGGGAGCTTGTACTCCACCATCAGCTGCGGCGCGGCTTCCTTAATGGCGGCGACGACCTCGAGCGCGTAGCGAACGCGGTTCTCGAACGAGCCGCCGTACTCGTCGGTGCGCTGGTTGAGGATAGCCGAGCACAGCGAACCCACCAAGCGGTCGCCGTGGACCTCGATGGCGTCGATGCCGGCCTGCTGCGCGCGAGCGGCCGAGGCAGCGATGGCCTCCTTGATCTGGGTGAGCTGCTCTACGCTCGCCTCGTTCACAAAGTGCTGCATGTCGTGGTGCAGCTTGGCGTAGGCCTGGTTGCGGATCTCGTTGGACTCGGCCATCTTGGCGGCAAAGGTCTCCTCGTCGCCGGCGGCCTTGGCCTCCTGCGCGGCCTTGGCGGCGGCCATGGATCCCATGACCATGCGGCCGACACCGGGCACATCGTACTCGGGGTGGAACAGCTGCAGCGCGACCTTGGCGCCGTGCTTGTGGACGGCATCAGCCAGCGCCTTAAACGTGGGGATCTGGGCGTCGGTTGCCAGCTTGGGCGTGGGGCTTGCGGTCATAACGGGAGCGACGTCGCCGATGACGATGTAGCTCACGCCGCCACGGGCCAGGCGCTCGTAAAAAGCCAGGCTGCGCTCGCCGATGGAACCGTCGCGCTCCTCGTAGCCGGTGGTCAGCGGCGGGAACATAATGCGGTTCTTGAGCTCAAGGGGACCAACCGTAATGGGCTGGAGCAGCTTGGATGCAGGTGCGGTCATGGACATTCCTCTCTTGTAGGCGCGGCGGCGATGATGCCGCGTAGTTGTCTAGAGGATATGGCATGGGGGCACAGCGGCACAACGGAAATCGGCGAATATCAGGTGGCGGCAGGTGGATGGGGCGGGGCGGCCCGTCGGTTTGTCTCAATCTGTAACAACCACTCGGCAAAACCGGGTCTTGCTGTTACAAATCAAGATATTCCTCTCAACCCATCCTCAACAATCTAGATCTGTAACATCTAGACCTACTTTTGACCCCAACCTGTTACAGATCGAGACAAACCAAACCCGCCTGCTAGAAAATCTCAATCTATAACAACAACTCGGCAAAATCCGTTCCTCGTGTTACAGATTTAGACAAACACGACCCAACCCACCGGTATATCTCGATCTGTAACACCTAGCCGCCCAAATCGGGTCTAGATGTTACAGATCGAGATTTTGTTTGAGAGGCCGAGAATTGGACCGAAAACACGGTCCCGAAATAACAAAAAAGCTCGCCGGCTAGGCCGACGAGCTGCAAGTTCTTGGTCGCGGGGGCAGGATTTGAACCTACGACCTCCGGGTTATGGATATGGCGGGCCGTCAAACAGCGATTGGACTAAAGCCGTGCCTTCCACAGTATTTAGTCCTATAAACAGTCCAACATCTTTATTTCTAGTCGTTAGATTGGACTAAAATGACTTTAATTTCGATATTTAGTCGTATCTTACGACTAAATATCAGCCACGAGACCGTTAGGAGCGATCTTGTACTACAGCGATCACGACGTCCTTGAACTCATCGCCCGTATCGAGAAGCCCTATGAGAGCGAGGTTATCGAGCTCAAGGAAGCGAAAAACGACTTCAGTTTCAAGAACCTCGGGAAGTACTTCTCCGCCCTGAGTAACGAAGCGGTCCTGCGCGGGAAACAAGACGCCTGGCTCATCTTCGGTATGGACAACGACAAGGTCGCATGCGGAACCGCTTACCGAGAAGGAAATCCGGCCAACCTTCGATCCCTTAAAAAGGAGATTGCGGACCGCGCGAACAACCACCTCACCCTGAGAGAGATCCATGAACTCAGGATTGACGGCAAACGCGTCCTCGCGTTTCAAATCCCCGCCGCAACGCCAGGCATGCCGACGGCGTTCAACAATGCGGCATGGGCGCGCGAGGGCGAATCACTCGGGCCACTCCCCATCGATAAGTACGAGCAGATACGCCAAATGCGGAGGCCGGACTGGAGTGCCCTCGAAATCGAAGAAGCAACCTTCGAGGACCTCGACCCCAAAGCCGTGAAGAAAGCGGTGGAGCTCTTTCTCTCCAAGCACCGGCGGCATTCCGGGGCGTTCGCGGACATGGATGACCGCACGATTCTCGACATGGCAAACCTAACCAGAAACGGCAAGATCACCCCGACGACACTCATCCTGCTCGGAAGGCCAGAATCCACCCGTCTGCTCGATGGGATGAGCCCGCGCATCACCTGGACTCTCTATGCCTCCAATGGATCGGTAACCTCTTACGAGCACTTCAAACCACCCTTCCTTCTCGCGATTGACCAGGTACTCGGGAAAATCCGCAACGAGAAGTACCGGTTCAACGCAAATGGCGCGAGTCTGTTTCCCTTTGAGGCTGACCAGTACGAACCCGAGATCATCAGAGAGCTCCTGAACAACTGTATCGCCCATCAGGACTATTCCATGCAGGGGCGAATCAATGTCGAGGAATTCGAGGATCACCTCGTGTTCCTAAACGAAGGGTCCTTCATTCCGGAGACAATCGAAAATGCGATGCGGCCGGGTTTTAAGCCAAGCTACTACCGCAACCCCTTCCTTTCCGAGGCGATGGTGCAGATGGACATGATTGACACCATCGCCATGGGAATCCCCAAAGTATTCCAGATGCAGAGAAAGCGATACTTCCCCCTACCCACCTACGACCTTTCGGATCCAACCCGCGTGCGCGTAAGCGTCTACGGTAAGACCATCAATGAGAGCTACAGCAGGCTACTCTATGCTAAACCGGACCTTCCGATGGACGTCGTCTACCTTTTGGACAAGGTTCAAAAAGGCGAGGAAATCACGAACGAGGAGGCCGCAGAGCTGCATCGACTCAAGCTTATCGAAGGCAGGTACCCCCATATCTCCATCACGAACGCCCTTGCCTCGAAGACGGGGCAGGAGGTGTCTTACACGCGCAGCAAAGGCCTCAATGAAGAGGCCTGCAAGGCGTTTGTCATTCAGATGCTCTCAGAAACGGGGCCCGCACCACGTGCGAAAATCACCGCCCTCATCAACGATCTTCTCCCCTCGGGCCTTACCGACGCGCAAAAGGCCAAGAAGGTGTCGAACCTGTTAGCGAAGATGAAGAAGGTAGACAAGACCATCGATAGCGACGGAACGGGAAAGACCGCAAGATGGCATGCCCTGTAACATCGTGATGGATCTCACCGTCAGACGCACGGCTTCCAACAGACCGACCGCGATGCGTCTGGGTACCTTACCGGGCGCATCATCTAATATTGGACTCTCTACTTGCATTGGACTCTCTACTTGCGGCATCCATCCCTACCCGACTCTGGATACCGCAAGTGTCCTTTTCGATGGCATCCCCGCGTTTTGTAGTCGGAAAACAGTCGACTCATAGTTGAAAGCTACAAAAAGTGTGTCCTATAAGCCAGTAAATTGCCGAAGCGTTTTTAAAACCCGATCTCCGCAACGATCTTTTTCATCTCGATAGCCCATCCAAGCCGCCCCTCGATGTACCGCAGCCATGCGTCCTGATGGCTCTTAATTGGGTGGCCGGCCTTATAGAAACGCAGGCCCGATGCCTTTTAGCATCAAAGGGCGCCGCCGTCAGCTCGAAGCGTTTTTCGAAGATCCTTGTCCAGTACGCTAGCTTGACCATTCGGACCACTTTTAAGTAAACATCAGCAAGGGCGGCCCGACGTATCGGGAGCTCAAGACCGCCCAGTGTAATCAATCCGCAACGAAAGCGAGCCCTCGGCGCTGTGCCGGGGGCTCGACCCTTCTAGGTTTATATCGTTGAATTGGCTAGCAATATTGCTCGTCGTTAAACGGCGGCTTCGACACCTAGTCCTTCATCCCGAATACTCTGCTCGTCTTCATCGGCTGCGCCCGTGGCCCCCTCCGCTTGGATGGCATCGTAGGCTTCGATGTTCGACTCAAGGATTTCGGCGCTCTCGTTGGCAAGCGCCAGCTTCTTCTGGTGCCTGTTATACAGGCACAAACCCATACTCCCTATGGCAAGCGTTACAGCAGATCCAACAATGCAACCCTGCCACCTTCCTGTGGCAATTCCCCCATTTCTGATGTTTGCGATAAGCGCCCTTGGTCCGCCCGACTCCTTTGCAATATGTGACAGCTGCGCGTAGTCCCAATCCGTCATCGTGTCCTCCTAACTCGACCGCCCGCTGGCTACTTGATTACTTGGGTCAATAATGCAACTGCACAAGTAAACAGTAAATGTCTAAGATATGTCTGCTGCGCTATTTAGAAAGGGTATTCAGACAATGTATGTCCGCCGTTATAAGCCAGAAGATGTGCTTCCAGAACGACTTGCAAGCTTAATGCGGAGTTTCGTCAATACGGACGGTAGAGTTGGCCTCTCGCAAATCGAGCTCGCGAGGCTCATGTACGAAAGGCGTTACGGAGGAGAAAACCAATCGAGCATCGATGCTCAATGCGTAAAGAAGACGGACCAGGCGTGCAAGGCCATAGCGCGAAGGATTAGCCACTTCCTCAAGGGAGACCATTTCCCGAATTGGACTGATTTGGTCGAACTTGCCGATTTCTTCGGAAAACCAATCGGCTATCTAATCGGCGAAACGGACTGCGATTCGTACGAGCTCCAAGATGTCGCCGACATCGTTGGATTGGAGAGCGGGGCAGTCACCGCACTTAAAAGCATCACGGGGAAGGCAAGCGTAGAGTGGCCGCTTGGAAAGACCACGCTGGAGAATGAGAAGCCATCTGCAGGGAGTGCCTTCATTGCCCAGGATATGGTCGAAAAAGCCAACGCAGAACTTAATGCTTGCAGGGCAGCTCTAAATCGCATGCTCACTGCCAGAACTTTCAAAGACTTGCTGATCAGCCTCTCAAATGTTGGTGAGAGTGAATACGAGTTATTGATGACGCGCCTTGATGCGGAGGTGGCGAAACTGCAGAGAGGTGATGATTCCAAAGGCGGTGACGAACCAGTCATGCAGCAGATGGCAAGAAAAGCGCAAGCGAGAGATGCTGGGCTGCGTTTGAGGGAAGCCGAAGGCGCTCTGAAAGCATCTCGCTACGAAGCCTACGAGTTCTACGTTCGGCTCGTCGACGAAATGTTCTCAGATATGGCCAATACCGATATAGTGGCCAAGGCCAAACTCATTGCTGAGAAGCCATGATGTACCCAAGCGTACCAGCCACCTCGGCGCACAGGTACGAGCAGGCCGTCTTACTACTTGCCCACACGGTCCCGTTGCCGCCGACGAGCGACGTGGAGCAGGAATAGAACCACTGCGAACCCGTGATGCCGCTCGTTGGCAGTGCCCATGTCGCGTCCGCGTAAATCATCGTCAGGTATGAATACCCCAAGAACGTGCAGAACAGATTCGTGAGCCTGGACAGGTCGATGCCCCGGAAGTCGATGGTTGCGAAGGTGCACGACGAGAACGCGTAGCCCATCGACCGCACGCCCAAGAGGTTCCCTAGGCCGGAAATGCCTGCAAGGTTCGTGCACGAGTAGGGCAGGTAGTTCGGGTTTAAATACGAGAACGTGACCATGTCCGCCGCAAAGCTCGCGCTCGGCGGGCGCGACTTCCACGCGCAGTAGCCCGAAGACGTCCTGCCGTTGCGCTTGGTCCGACCGCCGCAGTAGGGGCAATAAACGGCCTTCATGGGTACCTCTTCCGAAAGGGTTTTACGGTTCCGGAAAAGGTTATCTACCCGCGAGAACGATAGGCAACCGGACACACATTCTGTCCGAGCGGTAAAAAGCGGGCGCGGATTTTAAACGGCTGAAAAAGGGGCATCGACCTGCGCCGATGCCCCCAAAGCGGACACACTTTTTGTCCTATAAGCCGAAGCCGTTAAGCTTCCTGGCTACAAAAGTCTTGGTCGCGGGGGCAAGATCTGAACCTACGACCTTCGGGTCATGAGAACAGAATATCGATGTTTATCGACACCTTTTGAAGCTCTTTGATACCGTTATATGCGCAGGTAGATTAACATATTTTGATAAAATGCTTGAATCAATGCCATGCCAATTTCGACCAAAATTCGACCAACGATTGCTTGACTTCAACAGTTGCATCGCAAGCGATGCAATATCAGTCCCGCGGTCGCAGGGAGCCGAAAGGCAGCCCCTGCGCCTCGATGAAGCGAAAAAGCTGCTTGAAACCCTGCTGTCACAGGAAATGGACGCGCACAGGATCGGAATGCTTCTTCCGCTCCTCCTCCTTTCTTCCGGGACGCCCGGGCGGCAAGAGCCTATTAAAAAGAGATGGATGGATTTCAAACTTGGCAAATCAAGGCGTAGCTAGTCACTCGCGTCCAAAGCCATTTGCCTAAAAATGAATACCGCTGACCGAAATGGAAAGATGGTAACAACGAAATAGATTAGTCGCACTTGTTTTTAAGAACCGTTTGTTCCAGCCCGCCCTGTTTGCAAACACCCCAACTATCATGAAATCCGTAAACAGAGGCGACATCAACACCTGACGCCGGCAAGTATGCGAGTGTCGTCTCTGCCTAAGGGGCAAGCCCCCGAGATTAGTTAGGAGAGGGGAAGAGATGGATAAAGTCAAAACGGCCTTCCAGAACTTTGGCCGCGTTATCGTCGACCCTATTTTGTACCTTTCGGTAACGGGCATCATTTTGGCCATCGCCACGGTATGCTCGCTCGGCAGCGGAGTTGTCGCAGATCTGGGCACGCTGCTCTCCGCGGCAACCAACTCCGCGGTGATCGGCAACCTGCCGGTGATTTTCGCAGTCGGCCTAACGGCAGGCTTCGCAAAGAAGCAAAAATCCAACGCGGCAGTGTTTGGACTTATTAGTTACCTCATGTTCCTGTATGTCAACAACGCCTACCTGACGCTCACCGATCAGCTGGCAAAAGCTGGCGCGATGGGTCTGTATGGCACTGGCCAGGCAACGGTACTGGGTCTTCAAGTTACCGATGTCAACGTCTTCGGCGGCGTACTCATCGGATGCTTCTGCGGTTGGCTCTATAACAAACTGATCGACGTAAAGGTATCGGAGTATATCCGGATTTACGGCGGACCCCGCCTGGCCCTTCTGGCGATGGTTCCGCTGAGCATTGTCTTCGGCATCGGAGCGACTATCGTGTGGCCCCCTATCGCCAACGCCATCAGCAACGCTTCTTCATTCATCGCAGCCTCGGGTGGTCTGGGCGTTTTCATTTACGGCTTCCTGAACCGCGTCCTCGTACCTCTCGGCATGCACCACTTTATGTGGATGCCGTTTGACTACTCCGCGATTGGCGGCACGGCGGTCGTCGCCGGCCAGAGTGTTTCCGGCGCAGCAAACATCTTCTATGCCGAGCTTCCCCATATCGCCGACGGATCCCTCACCACAGTCGACCCCTCTGTCCGCTTTGCCATGTTCGGCTTTGGCAAGGAATTCGTAACCCTCGGCACCGTGCTCGCAATGATTGCGACTTCCCGTCCGGAGAATCGAAAAGCTGTCGCAGCCATGCTGGTGCCCATTTACATCACCGCCATGCTCTCCGGCATCACTGAGCCGCTCGACTTCATGATCCTGTTCGCGTCTCCGATTCTCTGGGTTGCCTACAGCCTGTTCTACGGACTGGGCGAGATGCTCCTGTTTGTCCTGGGAGTCCGCTTGCTTAACATGTACGGTGGCATCGAGCTGCTCACGCTCGGCCTGCCTTTGCCAATGGGCGTCACCAAGTTCCCGATTTACATCGTCTTGGGCATCGTGTTTGCCGCCGTTTCGTTCATCGTTCTGGCGATGGTGATCAAGAAACTCAACCTCATGACGCCCGGCCGTTCCGCAGAGTGGTCTGCAGAGGTCTCCGGAGGCAACAATGCTCTCGAGTCCTCCGGAACTCCGGAAGTCGACGCAAAACAGCAGGAAATGGTGCAGAACATCATCAACGGCCTTGGCGGCAAGGACAATATCAACACCATGGGCTGCTGCATGACTCGTCTCCGTGTCGAAGTCAAAGATCCCGACAAGGTCAACGAAGAGACCATCAAGAAGGCTATCGACAAGGGCCTGTTTAAGAACGGCACCAATGTCCAAATTGTCGTGGGAACCAACGTGCACTCCGTCTACGACCTGCTGCGTCCCATCCTTAATCTGGAAGATTAACAGTCGCGTAATCGATAAGCGATAAGCGAGGAGACCTCATGCTGACCAAAACGTTTCATTCAATCCGAGGCATGTTCGAACGCCTGCTCAACATGTACAAAGAAAAGTCGACAAGGGGTCTTCTCGTACTTATGGCTGCATTCGCATGTGGTTTTATCTGGCCGCTCCTGGGTCTACTCGCTGCGGTTTGGACCCGGCGTTCAGGAAGGCACGCGGACGCAGGCAGCATTGCAGGCATGGCGGCGGTCATCAACATCGCTACCTACTTCGTGCAGATAGTAACCAAGATTGTCTGCAGCTCAATTTGATTTGAAAGGCATGAACAACATGAACGGATACAAGATTGTCATCTGCGGCGGCGGCAGCACCTATACCGCCGGTATCGTCAAAGACCTGATTGATCAAAAGGACGAACTGGGGATTCGTGAGCTTTGGCTCTATGACATCGACAAGGAACGCCAGGACACGGTCGCTGTGGTGGTTAAGGCAGTTATCGATGACCTTGCCCCCGAGATCCCCTTGCATGTAACCGTCGACCCCAAAGAGGCGTTTACAGATGCGAACTTTGTTATGGCGCAGATGCGCGTGGGCGGGCTCAAGATGCGTATCCAGGATGAGCAGATCAGCCTGCGCCATGGCGTAGTCGGCCAAGAGACCTGCGGAGCAGGTGGCATGGCCTATGGCATGAGGACCATCTTCCCCATGTGCGAGCTTGTCGATTTCTGCGAGGAGTACGCCTGCAAGGACTACTGGATCGTCAACTACTCTAACCCCGCTGCCATCGTAGCCAAGGCGATGCACAAGCTGCGTCCAAACGCTCGCATTCTCGACATCTGCGATATGCCGGTAGAGATTGAAGCCCGCATGGCGGAGATTTTGGGCTGCGAACTCGACGACATTGAAGTCGACTACTTTGGCCTCAATCACTTTGGGTGGTATACCAGCGTACGCTGCAAGGGCGTCGACGTTACGGACAAGCTCAAAGAGCACGTGCGTAAGTACGGTTACATTTCCGAGGCAAGCCTCAATGACGCATTGGTAAAGGACCCAGACTGGGCCCACACCTTCAAGAATGCGGCAACGATTTCTACGCTATTCCAGGATTACCTCCCCAACACCTATTACCAGTATTACCTGTTGCCCGATGCCTGCGTGGAGTACATGGACATCAATAACACGCGTGGCATGCAGGTCGTAAACGGCCGCGAAAAGCGTATCTTCGACGCATCTGCGGCGCTTAAGCGCGGTGAAAAGGTCGATCTCACGCAGTTCTACGTAGGCGTCCACGGCAGGTTCATTGTCGATGTCGTCAAGTCCCTGGCGAAGGATTTGCGCCATCGCCAGCTGGTGATTGTGCCCAATAATGGCGCAATCGAGAATCTCTCGGAC
This sequence comes from Collinsella sp., assembly GCA_048342015.1. Classification (GTDB taxonomy): domain Bacteria; phylum Actinomycetota; class Coriobacteriia; order Coriobacteriales; family Coriobacteriaceae; genus Collinsella. The sequence continues at coordinate 93,555 of DBGDFS010000062.1, forward strand.
GACGCGACCGTCGAGATTCCGGCGTACATCACCGATCGAGGAGCCGAACCGGTCCGCGTCGGGAAGATTCCCCGCTTCTACAAGGGCCTTATCGAGCAGCAGGATGCCTGCGAGGGCCTTGTGGTCGAGGCCGTTATCGAGGGCTCCTACCAGAAGGCACTCGAGGCCTTCACCCTCAATCGCACGATTCCCTCAGCGCGCGTGGCTAAGGAAGTCTTGGACGACATGATCGAGGCGAACAAGGGCTATTGGCCTGAGCTGAAGTAGAGAAGCCATCCAGATAGCAAAAGCACAAAGGTGGCCTCAAGGCAAAATGCTTTGGGGTCACCTTTTGTATGACTAAATCTCCGCAAAACTCGTAAAGATGAACGAATCGGCCTCGTGTTTTACACGATAGTTCTCTTGATAATCCTGATTGAATATAAGCGAATAAATAACCTGAAGCGTATACGTGAGCGAGATCATGGAAGAGTAATTGGCAACCTTTCCAATCACGCGCTCTGATTTTGGAATGAGCAAGACAGTGTCGCATTGCCTGGCGAGCGCCGAATCAGAAAACGCCGTGATTAAACACGGCTTGATTCCGCGCTCGGAAAGAGCGGCGGCGTATTTGGAATAATCATAGTGAATGCCGCTGTAGCTTAGGAATAAAAACAGGTCGCCGGGCCTACCGTTCTTAACGTGCAGTGTCTGCAGGCCACCGTCGTCCGCCATGGTGACATGACGATCGAGCTTGAGAAGATTGTTGCGAAAGATACATCCCGCCAGATAGCTTTCCCCTTTAGCAAAGATGTAAATTCGCGGGGCGCTAAGAACTGCCTTGGCGATTATGCTCAATTTGGCGCTATCGAGCTCGATTTTCGTTTGATCTATGACGCCCTTCAGGAGATTTGCAAGGTTGCCCTCGATGGCCTCAATTGAATCGGTACTGCCAAAAGGACGATTGTGATCGACAGTGGCAGCCAGAAGATAGTCTCCGCTTATCTCCTGGATGAGCTGCATGATCAACTCTCGATAGCCGCTTAGGCCCAATTTCTTACAAAAGCGGATGATTGTCGCGTTCGAGGTGTAAGTCTCCTGTGCGAGCTTTGCCATAGTGAGGGTCTTAAGGTCGCCGGTATGATTGAGCAGATAGGTAGCAATGGCTCGGTCGGTTTCATTAAAAGACGCGCTGTTACGCAGGCTGTCAAGAATCATGGTCGCTCCGATCGCTTTAGTTTGCCACTTAATTATGTCATTATCAAAACGACGGGCAGCTCTTCATGCGCTGACTCATGTCCTGCAATCTCTCTTCTGATATTCCGCATGCTTCGGCAACATTATTTGTGCGGAGCGCATCGCTCAAGTCGCAGCGAACAGATACGAAGAAGTTCGATTGCCAGAATTCATTGCCCGCCTTGAGACGCAGAGACAGCCTCCGAACAAGCTACATGCGGACTTGAGACAGCATAGCGCTCGCCCGTCGGCATCCTACAACCCGTATCCCCCACTCCCCTGTTTCCGTGTTGAGAGCAATAGACGGGGTTCCAAGGGGACTCGTCCCTTTGGCGCGCAAGGTCCGGGGGCGGCGCAATCCATCCCCGGCACTATTATTAGCTAAGGACCGCCGAAACTCCTCCCAATTGGAGTTTATCGGTCGATAAGTCAAGCCGACCGGCCCGCGATTATCAATGGTTTATTTGCTTCACATAATAAATTGACTCAGGATTCACCCGCAATTCACCCGCAAAGTAAACCGATAAAGAAAAAGCTCGGAAGCAATTTTGCTTCCGAGCTGCAAGTTCTTGGTCGCGGGGGCAGGATTTGAACCTACGACCTCCGGGTTATGAGCCCGGCGAGCTACCAGACTGCTCCACCCCGCAATGTCTGGGCGCCTCATGTGCGCAAGAAAGAATATTACGTGGGAGTTCGGTAAACGGCAAGGAAAATCTCGTAGAGCATAATTCCTTCATATTTAAAACCCCTCAGCCCATATCGCCGTAAACGAATCGCAGCCGAGCGCCGCCGACGGCACGTATACAATGGTGCGCGTCCTTTTACGCCGACACCGGGAGTAGACATGCTGCTCGCTATCGATATGGGAAACACGCAGACGGCCATGGGCCTGTTTGACGGAGACGAGCTGGTGCAGTCGTGGCGCATGCCCACCGACCGCTCCTATACCGCCGACGAGATTCACGTGCGCCTGATGGGCTTCTTTAAGATGTACGACCTCTCGCTCGACGCGGTCGACGCGATCGCCTTCGCCGGCGTGGTGCCGCAGCTCTCGCGCGAGTGGCACACTGTGGCCGACCGCATTGCCGCGGACGCCATCGTTATCGGGCCGCAGACGGCCGCGGTGACCAAGCTGCGCGCGGCGCGTCCCCAGGCCGTAGGCGCCGATCGCGTCGCTAACGCCGTTGCGGCCGAGACCTTCTACGGCGCGCCGGCAATCGTGGTGGACTTTGGCACCGCGACCAATATCGACGTCATCGATGAGGACGGTTATTACATTGGCGGAGCGATCGCGCCGGGCATTCGCATCTCCATGGACGCGCTTGCCGCCCGTGCCGCCAAGCTCGCCAGCGTGCCGCTCGAGGCGCCCGAGCACGCCATCGGCCGCGATACCGAGGAGTGCATCAAGGTCGGCGCCGTGATGGGCGCCGCCGCCATGGCCGAGGGCCTGGTCGCGCGCATGAAGCGCGAGCTGGGCCGCGAGGATGCCACCGTTATCGCCACGGGCGGTCTCGCCGGCATCGTCGCCGATTCGACCGATGCCTTCGACGTGGTCGACGGACAGCTCACCATCAAGGGTATCTGCGAAATCTACCGCCGCATGCAGGAGCTGGGATAGAGCAGGGGCTTAAGTCGAGCACGAACGCGAGCGGCGAACTAGGCAACGCATCGGTCCTATTCCTCAAAATCGAAAGATTTTCAGTTTTGAGGAATAGGGCTTTCTGCTAGGCCTCGTCGCACAGCCACCTCGCCAGGTCCACGATCTGCACCCCATTGCGGTCCGTGGCCTCGTGATGCGTGCGGGCGAGAATCATCTTGGGGTACGCGTCGCCAATGCTCAGCAGTGGTGAAATCTCGCGTTCCAATGTCTTATCCGAGCTGATGTCGTCGCTCACCTGAATGTAGAGCTTCTCGCTTCGCTTGATTGCTACAAAGTCTATTTCCTTTTTATAGAGCACGCCGACGTATACCTCGTATCCGCGGCGCAGCAGCTCGATTGCCACCATGTTCTCGTATACGCGTCCCCAATCCATATCACGTGTACCGAGCAGCGCGTATTTGAACGCGTGGTCTGCCAGGTAATACTTCTCGCCGCTCTTAAGGTATTTTTTGCCGCGGATGTCGTACCGACGAACTTTATAGAAGGCAAACGCATCGCACAGGTACCCCATGTACGTGCCGACCGTCTTGTTCGTAATCTTTAGCCCATCCGCGTTCAAAATATCCGTAATGTTACGTGCCGACGTTATGTTGGATACGTTGTCCATCATGTAATCGGCAATGCGCAGCAGCGCCGATTCGTTTCTCACGTTATGCCGCTGCACGATATCTCTCACGATGAGCGTTTTGAAGACATTGGAGAGATATTGATAACGCTGCTCCTGCAGTGGATAAGGGTAGGAGCCGGACATACCGCCGGTTCTCGCGTACTCATCGAAGTCGCGGTCGACCTCGCCCTCGTCGCCATAGAGTCGATACTCCTCAAACGAGAATGGGAAAACCTCGATCTCAAACGTACGCCCCGTAAAGAGCGTCGACAGATCGCTCGACAGCAAAAAGGCATTCGATCCGGTAATGAATATGTCGTACTGCTCGGATGCGTGGAGGCTGTTGATCGCACGCTCAAAACCGTCGCACATCTGAACTTCATCGATAAGCAGAAAGTTTTGTTTGCCGGACACTCGATGCTCTTTTACATAGGCGAGCAGCGCGTGATACTCGAGCAGATTCTCGAACTCATCGAGGTTGTAGTTGATATGGATGACATTCGAATTGGACTGATTTGCCTCCACGTAATCGCGGAGGGCCTCGAGCATTTTTGATTTACCGCTACGACGGATGCCCGTGATGACCTTGATGTCCGGCACGCCAATAAGGCTCGTCAACGTGTCCATATATGACGTTCTATTGATGAGTTTCATTGGGGCCTCCTCGCGGTCTTTTATCGCTATTCCTCAAAATTGAAAAATTTTCAGTTTTGAGGAATAGGCTCTATAGCGAATATACCTCGCGAAAGACCGAGCTGCCTTAATCCTATTCCTCAAAAACGAAAATTTTTCAGTTTTGAGGAATAGGGCGCTGGCAACCCATTCCCCAGATAGGCGAAACCCTCCCCGGCACAGGCCGAGGAGGGTCTTGTTGTCATGTCTATCTTTGGGCGCGAACGCCCCGCGCTACAGCCCGCGAATGCGCACGGCCTCGGGCGGAAACTCCTGCTCGCCGGCATCGGTCTTAATGGTCGCGCGACCCCAGATGTCCAGGCCCGCAAACACACCGACCGCAAGCGGCAAACCGTTGGGCGACACCGCCGCAACTTGGCGGCCCAGCAGCGGCACCATGTCGAAGTACTCGCCCAGCACGGGAGCCAGCGGCCCTGCGGCGCCTTGCGGCGTGTTGGCAACAACCGCCCAGGCGTCCACGCGGGCCAGCACGGCGGCGGCCAGCGTCTCGACCAGCGCTTCGTCAGCCACGTCCACACCAAGCTCGCTCAGCGCCGAACGTTCAATATCCACCGTCACGGCACCGAACATGCCCGCAGCACCGGCACCACCGTTGACGGCGACGCGCGCGAACGACGTCTCAAACGCGGGCGCGCCGCACACAATGTCGCTCGGCCACTGAATACCTACCCTGCCGGCAAGGCCCAGCCCCGGTGCCGCAGCCGTTCCCACGAGCGCGTCCATCATGCCCATCGCGGCCACAAACGGCAGGCCATGGAAGGCGTGCATATTCACATCCGGACGCACGACCAGCGAAAACGCCAGCGAAGCGTTGCCCGCGCTCCATGCGCACCAGCCCGCGGACACGCCCTCGCGGCCCGCGTCACGTGCCGCGTCGAGCTCGGTGCCGGCGGCAACAGCATTCATCTCGATCATCTACATACGCCCCAATTCGCCCACGATATGACCCACGCGGTCCTCGGGCTCCTTGACCTCGACACCGTTGTAGCGGAAGAACCGCGCCGGGTCGTGCATCAGGTCCTCGAGCGGCACCAGCACAAAGTCGCGCTCGCCAATGAGAGGATGCGGCAGGCGCAGCTTTTTGCCGCCGTGGGTCTCGCCATCCATCCACAGCAGGTCCAAGTCGATGGTGCGCGGGCCGTTGGCCTTGGCCTTTTTGGAGCGGTCGCGCCCCAGCTCGGCCTCGATCTTCATGAGCTCATCGAGCAGCACCAGCGGCGCCAGCTCGGTCTTGATCTCGATGACGGCGTTGGCAAACGCGTCCTGGCGCGTCTCGTAGGCCGGCTCGCTCTCGTAAATCTTGGAGGAGTTGGACACGCAGGTGAGTGGAATCTCGGCGATCATCTCGCGTGCAGCGCGGATGTTGTCGCAGCGATGCCCCAGGTTGGAGCCCACAGCCACAAACGCGCGGCGCGGCTGCGGCTTGGCAACCGCCCAGTAACCGTTCAGGAACTGCGCAAAACCCGCGGCGTCGTGCACGCGCACGATGTTGGCACCGGCCTGGATGGCGCCCAGGCACACGCCAAACGTAGCGGCATCGCGCTCGGCGGCCTCGGTCACGCCCGAGACGGCGCCCACAAAGCGCTTGCGCGACACGGCACACATGAGCGGATAGCCCAGTGACGCCATCTTGGCAGTCTCGCGCTGGATGACGATGTCCTCGTTAGCCGACTTACCAAAGCCCGGGCCAGGATCGATGCAGATGCGGTCGCGCGACACGCCGGCATGGATGAGCGTGCGGGCCTGGTCGGACAGAAAGCCCATAACGCGGCGCATGATGGGCGCCGAATCGGGCAGGGTGAAGCGGCGGAGCTGCGAGGTGGGCACGTAGGCTTCCTCGCGGCGGGCGCTGCGGCGCATCATGGCGGCCAGGCGGTCATTGGACTCCGATGCGGCCTCGATGGCCTCGGGCGCGGGCGCGACGGTCTCGGCGGCAGCAGCCTGCTCGGCGGCCGGCGTCTCCTGCTCGCTTGAAGGCTCGGACGTGGGCTCCGGTTCGCCAAACGGCAACGAGGGCTGCACCACGCCGCCCGGAAGCTTGGCCTCCGGCTTAGGCTCGCCCAGCAACTTGCCGCGACGGCGGCGAGCCGGCTTCTCGGCCTCACGCGCGGCCTCGGCAGCCGCCTCGCGCGCCTTCTCGGCAACAAACGCCGCTGCCGAGGTATCGAGCTGCACCGTTGCGTGCGTGCGGGCGGGCGCGGCGACCTCGCCGGCATGCATCACGATGACGCCGCAGGTGCTCGTCTTAACGAACTCGACCATCTTGGGATCAGTGAAGCCCGTCACGTCGTTGACGATCGAGGCGCCGCAGCGCACGGCCGCCTTGGCAACCGCCACATGACGCGTGTCGATCGAGACGATGGCGCCCTCCTTGGCCAGCGCGCGCACCACGGGCAGCACGCGGCGAGCCTCCTCGTCGGGGTTGACCGGGGTAAAGCCGGGGCGCGTGGACTCGCCGCCCACGTCGATGATGTCGGCGCCGGCGTCGAGCATCGCCAGGCCGTACTCGATGGCGGCATCGGGGTCGAAGTGCTCCCCGCCATCGCTAAACGAATCGGGCGTCACGTTGAGGACGCCCATGATGCGCGGACGGTCAAAGCTGAGCTCGTACTTTCCGCACCGCCATGTCTTGCTGTCGTTCGCCATGAACATCCTCCTAAAATGCCCACGCCGCCGAGCTTGGGGAGCTGGCGGCGGGGTCGCTTTGCACTCAGTCTTTCTATTGTATCCGCGCGCGCGGGCTAGAACGCAAACGCGGCCGCGATGTCGCAAGAAATCAGCAGGTCGGCATTTGCATCCTGATCGGTGGGAGCAAGGTTGCATATGGCCAGCGTATCGCCGGTAAAGTATCGCGTAAGGCCTGCCGCCGGATACACCACGAGCGAGGTCCCGCCTACAATGAGGGCATCGGCCGCGGCGATGGCGGCAACGGCACCGGTCAACACATGCTCGTCGAGCGGCTCTTCATAGAGCACTACATCGGGCTTGATGCGGCCGCCGCACGCGGGGCACGCAGGCACGCCCGCGGCATCCTCGTGCTCGCGCGAGCAAATCCACTCGGCGCTATAGACCGCGCCGCACGACTGGCAAATGTTGCGATGGACCGATCCGTGCAGCTCGAACACGCGCTGTGAGCCGGCCATCTGATGCAGGCCGTCGATATTTTGCATCACTACGGCGTCGAGCTTGCCGGCGCGCTCCAGCTCGGCCAGCTTGGTGTGACAGCGGTTGGGCTTAGCGTTAAGCGCGATCATCTTGGTGCGGTAAAAGTCGAAGAACTCGGCAGGATGCGCCTCGTAAAAGCTATGCGACAGCATGGTCTCGGGCGGATAGGCAAACTGCTGGTGATACAGGCCGTCCACGCTGCGGAAATCGGGGATGCCACTTGCCGTGGAAACACCAGCGCCGCCAAAGAAGACCACGCGCTTGTGGGTGTCAAACAGATCCGCCAGCGCGGCGGAGGCCTGCCTGGGGTCCGATATTGCCTGCGTCATATGAGTCCTCCGTCCTTGTTAGTCGGGCAGCGTTGGGCGACGTCCCAGCATGCGGCCTTTGAGTCAGCATGCGCGGAGCCCACCCCGCCCCTGTTGCGTTAATCTTAAGCCTGCCAACCCCGTCGAAAGGACACCATGCCTCAGACTTACACCTTTGCCTCGTGGAACGTTAACGGCCTGCGCGCCGTGCTCAAAAAGGACCCGAGCTTTATTCAGATCGCGCAAGAACTCGACGTCGACATCTTGGCGCTGCAGGAGACCAAGCTGCAAGAGGGTCAGGTCGATATTGACCTGACCGGCTATCACCAAACCTGGAGCTACGCCGAGCGTAAAGGCTATTCGGGCACTGCGGTCTTTAGCCGCCAGGAACCGCTGCGCGTGCTGCACGCCGACGCGCTGCTACCCTACGCCGGCGAGGGCGAGGCGGCCGAGCTCGTCGCCCAAGCCGCAACCGAGGGCCGCGTCTGCGCGCTCGAGTTCGACAAGTTTTGGTTCGTGGATGTCTACACGCCCAACGCCCAAAATGAGCTCGCGCGCATCGATGTGCGCATGGCCTGGGATGATGCCTATCGCGGCTTTTTGACGGGACTCGAGCGCGAGACCGGCAAGCCCGTAGTGACCTGTGGCGACTTTAACGTGGCGCACGAGGAAATCGACCTTAAGAACCCCAAGTCCAACCGCGGCAACGCAGGCTTTTCGGACGAGGAGCGCGGTAAGTTTACCGAGCTGCTCGACGCCGGGTTTACCGATACCTGGCGTGCGGCAAACCCCGACGTTGAGGGCGTCTACAGCTGGTGGAGCTACCGCTTTAATGCTCGCAAGAACAACGCCGGCTGGCGCATCGATTATTTCCTGGTGAGCGACGCAATCGCCGGCAATGTGCGCGACACGGGCATCCGCGGCGACATCTTCGGCAGCGACCACTGCCCCGTCACCCTCACGCTAGAGCTCTAGCCCCAAGTAATTCCTGGGGGACAGAGGGAAACAGATCATGTGACCCCTCTCCCCCTATAAGTTGCGGTGGAATAGTTCCTGTTTGGGCAGCAAATAGCCAAAAACGAGAACTATTCCACCGCGAGTTCGTGTGGGAACGCGAAATGCCCTACAGTCCGTATTTCACGACGACACGGTTAATGCGACGGCACCAAGGCTTGTACAAGGCGGCCAAGAACACACAGGTCGCGAGACCGTGTGTGATATCGAACGGCACTGCCGTGGCAAGACGCGCCACGGCACCCGCCCAAGTAAGCGGCTGTACAAATCCAATGATGTCATACGCGTTGATCACCACGCCGTACAGCAAACCCGAAGCAAAGCCGTAGGTCAGTAGCGCCGGCATGCGCACGGTGCCATCGGCGCGGTCGAATGCACCCACATACGACAGCGCACCGCCAACGTATCCCACGAGCCCCCAGGCATACATCTGCCACGGCGTCCACATGCCCTGTCCAAAAAAGAAATTGCTGGTCAGCGCCGCCAGCGCGCCAACCATAAAACCATTGCGACGGCCAAGCGTCGCCCCCGCGATAATGGCGATAGCGCTCACCGGTTTAAAGTCGGGAATGGGCCCAAACAGGATGCGCCCCGCCGCCGCCAGCGCCGCCAGCACCAGCGTGGGCATAATCTGGCGCAAACCCGGACGAGATGCCTCGTAACCCGCAAAGAACAGTGCGAGCACCAGCGCCACCACGACAAGCATGGCAAGCGCCGCCTGCTCAACGCCCGCCAGCAACGCCGCTGCCATCACCGCCGGCACCGCCAACAACAGCGGGACCTCCAGTTTTGCAAGCAAGCGCGAGAAACGACAGTCCGTCATCCCATCACGCCCTATAAAACACGTTGTCGGCAAAGAAGTCGGCCGGCGGCTCCATGCAGGCAATCTCACCGTCAAACATCATGGCAATGTCATCGGCAACCTGCTCAGCAAAATCCAGATCGTGCGTAGCCATGATGACGGTGCCGCCAGCCTTCGCATGGTCACGCAGGGCGCGGGCGATGATGCGGCGGCTCTCCAGGTCAAGGCCCTTCGTGGGCTCGTCAAGCAGCAGCAGCTCGGGGCCGATCAGCAGCAGCTTTGCCAGCGCAAGCAGCTGGCGCTGTCCGCCCGAGAGGTCGTAAGGGTGGCGCGTCTCCAGGCCGTCCAATCCCAGTTGCGCCGCACGCTCCCGCGCCAAGTTCTCGTCATATCCGCAGGTCGAGTCCCATTCCATCAGCTCATCGCGAACCGTCTCGGCAACCAGCAATGCTTTGGGATTCTGAGGCAGCAGCGCCGCCGAGGCCGCTCCGCGCACCACGCGGCCGCGCTGCAGCTTGGCGGTCTTCGCCAGCACCGATAGCATTGTCGACTTACCGCAGCCGTTACCGCCCACGATCGCATGCACCGCGCCAGCCGAAAACGACACATCGAGCCCGCGCAGCACCCAACCGCCCGCGCGATCGTAGCGAAACCAGCCTTCCGACAGGGTGGTAGCCGACCCGCCGTGCATTTTTTGGAGTATTCTGCTTCCATCCGTGCGCGAGAAGGCTTCCGAGCCGTTCTCGAGCGACGTTTGCGCCACAAATTCGGACGATTTGTCCAATTCCGAACTTTTTTTCGCGCTCGATACGTCCCCGGGCGGCTCCAGAGAACCCAAATTGTCCTCACGCCTGCTGAATACTCCGTTTTTTGCACATCGGATGGCACCCCACCCCAACATGTCATCGGAAAACAGCGATTCTCGGCGTCCCAAAGAAGACATATCCGCCACCTCGCGCACGCGACCGCCCTCAATCCGGTACGTACACGTCGCATACTCGAGCATCGGCCGCGGCTGATGCGTCGCCACAACAACCGTGCAGCCCAGCTCGCGATTCACACGAAACAGCGCGTGCAGGAAATTCTTCTCCGCAACCGGATCAAGCTGAGACGTGGGCTCGTCGAGCAGCAGCACGCGCGGGCGGAGCGCCAACACGGCCGCCAACGACAGCAACTGTTTGCGACCACCCGAAAGCGTGTCAGTATCGCGGTGAAGCCAATCTTCCAGCCCAAAGAAATAGCTGGTCTCAGCTACGCGACGGCGCATCTCATCACGTGCTAGCCCCAAGTTTTCCAGGCCAAACGCCATCTCGTGCCACACGGTTTCGCACACGATCTGGTTCTCGGGATCCTGGAACACATAGCCCACGCGCTCCGCCGATGCCCGTACGTCCATGTCGGCAACGTTCTCGCCCAGCACGCTCAGTTCGCCAGTGCGCTCGCCCGCCGGAGCGATCTCGGGCTTGAGCAGCGACAGCAGCGTCGACTTACCCGATCCGGTACCGCCAACAAGCAGCGCAAATGCACCTTGGGGAACAGACCAGTCGAACCCCTCGAGCACCGCAGCATCAGCATCGGGGTAGGCAAAGCTCAGGCTCCGCACCTCAATCGCCGGCGCGGCCGAGCCATATGCCACACCCGCCGCCGAGCTCCTATCAAACCGAGCCATCAGCCAAACCTCTTCTCATCAATCGCATGCAACGCGCAAGGCAGCACCATCCAGGCAGCGTACACGACATAGCCCGGCCACGGCGCCGGCACCGAGAGCTGCGGATAAAACGAATACTGCGTCGTCGCGGTCCACGCCACTGCCGCCGTGGCCACGCCAAACAACGCAAGCCCAACCAGCGCGGCAACGTCGCTGCGCCCCAGTCGATACCGCGCATACGTCGTTCGACGCGTCGCGGCGCCCCACCCACGGGAGCGCATGGCGTCCGCGCGCTCCAGCGAATCTTCCATGCCCCAGCCCATCAACACGCTCGATGCCCGTAGGCGCGAACGCACGGGGTCGGCCGGCGCACGCCCCGGCACATCAATCGCATCCTGCACCGCCAACACCGTACGACCGCGGCGCAAAAACTGCGGGATAAGCCGCATGCACATCGAGATCATGAGCGCAATCACCGGTGCGGCATTGCCCAGCAGCGCGAGCACCTTGTCGTATTCGAGCATCGACGCCGCCGCCTCAAACCACAGCACGCTCGCCACAAACAGCCCGCCCATGCACAGGCCGTATACCATGCTCTCCAGATACACCGCGCGCATGCCAATACGGAACAGCTCCGTCGAGCCCGAGGCGCTAAACAGCGGATTGAGCACCGCGACGATCAAAATCACCGGCAGCTGCCAGCGGAGCGCGCCCAGCGTGCGGGCAGCCCCACGCGTCGCAAATCCATACGCCAGCCCGCCTGCGAGCGACAGCGCGATCAGTACCGGCTGCATCGAGAACATAGTGAGCCCCAGCGTCAGCACTATATAGAGTGCCGGCACAGCCGGATGCGACATCGAGAATGCCGCGACGGGCTCGCCGCCAAACTCCTCTCGTATGTTGTCCACGGGCACCCCCGTCCCCTCGCTCAAACAACAGCTCCGCAGCACCGCCAACGCCGCACGCAAGCAGTGCAAACGCCACGCCGGCGGCGCAAGCCTCAACCGCCGCAAACCAATCGTTACGCGCTCGTCATATGCCTGCGGTATCATATTGCGCCGTGTATCGTTTCCAAACACACGTCTCTATAACGTAACAGGAGATCACATGGACGCAACCGCAATTATCCTCGCCGCCGGCGAGGGCACCCGCATGAAGTCGAACCACTGCAAGGTTTCGCACAAGATCCTGGGTAAGCCCATGGTCCAGTGGATCGTCGACGCCACCATCAAGGCCGGCTGCAGCCGCGTCGTGGTCGTCATCGGCAGCCACGCCGACGAGATGCGCGCCCTCATCGACGGCGCCTACGCCAGCAGCGCCACCAAGGTCGAGTGCGTCGAGCAGACCGAGCGCCTGGGCACCGGTCATGCCGTGAAGGTCGCGCTCGAGGCCTGCGGCATCACGCAAGGCCCGGTCGTCGTGCTCAACGGCGACCTGCCGCTCATCACCGCCGACACCGTCGCCAAGTTCGCGCAAACCGTCGCCACCGGCGAGCTCGCCTGCACCGTCATGACCATGACCCCGCCCGATCCTTTTGGCTACGGCCGCATCAAGCTGGGCGCCGATGGTCAGATCGAGCGCATCATCGAGCAGAAGGACTGCACGCCCGAGCAGGCCGCCACGCTGCTGGAGTGCAACGCCGGCTGCTACGCCTTTGACGGCGCGCAGCTCGCCGCCCACATTAACGAGATCGGCAACGACAACGCGCAATCCGAGTACTACCTGCCCGACATGCTCGAGATCCTCAAAGGCCACGGCCAGGCTGTCTCCATCTTCCACTGCGACGACTACCGCGACGGCCTGGGCGTCAACAGCCGCATCCAGCTCGCACAGCTCACCGCCATCGCGCGCGACCGCATCAACGAGCACTGGATGGCCGAGGGCGTTACCTTCATCGACCCCACGCAGGCCTGGATCGGCCCCGATGCCGTTATCGGCCGCGATACCGTCGTGTGGCCGCAGACGCACCTGATCGGCCACGTCACCGTGGGCGAGGAGTGCCAGCTCGGTCCCAACAGCCGCCTCACCGACACCACCGTCGGCAGCGGCTGCACCATCGATGAGACCATCGCCATCGAGGCCGTCATCGAGAATGGCGTCGACTGCGGCCCGCGCGCCTACCTGCGCCCGGGTACCCACATGCTCGACGGTTCCAAGGCCGGCACGCACGTGGAGATCAAGAAGTCCACGATCGGCGAGGGCTCCAAGGTGCCGCACCTGTCCTACATCGGCGATACCACCATGGGCTCCGGCGTCAACGTGGGCGCGGGCTCCATCACCTGCAACTACGATGGCGTGCACAAGCACAAGACCGTCATCGGCAAGGATGCCTTCATTGGCTCCGACACCATGATGGTCGCGCCCGCCCAGATCGGCGACGGCGCGCTCGTGGCCGCCGGTTCTGTCATCACCGAGCCGGTCCCGGCCGACGCACTTGGTCTGGGCCGCGCCCGTCAGGTAAATATTGAGGGCTGGGCCGCCGATTACCGCCGCCGCCTGCACGAGGACGACGAGGTATAACGTTTTACCAAGCACAAAAGGAGCTGCTCCATGGGGGCGGCTCCTTTTTCTATCGTGACCTGCGCAACCGGATGAGTGGTCGGTTCGTGTCCGTTGGCGGTAAAGACGTTATCAGGACCCGATAAACCCCGCCGCGCGGTTACAATGCAACAAGGCATCTATATGGCATTCGATATAAAGGAGAAGGGTAATGCCGATTAATGATCCCGAGAAGTCGGAGAATATGCGCAAGTCCATCCGCGTGTATTCCGGTTCCTCCAACCGTCCCCTCGCTCAGAAGATTGCTGAGTACCTTGGGGTCGAGCTTTCGGGCCTTACGCTAAAGCAGTTCGCCAATGGTGAGATTTACGCCCGCTACGACGAGACCGTCCGCGGCGCCGACGTCTTCCTGATTCAGTCCGTGGCCGGCGGCAATGTCAACGACATGCTCATGGAGCTGCTCATCGCCACCGACGCTGCCAAGCGCGCATCCGCCCGCTCCATCACCGCCGTTATCACCCACTACGGCTATGCCCGCCAGGACCGCAAGGCCGGCCCGCGCGAGCCCATCACCGCCCGCCTCGTCGCCAACCTGCTCGAGCGTGCCGGCGTCAACCGCATCATCACCCTCGACCTGCACCAGGGCCAGATCCAGGGCTTCTTCGATATCCCGGTTAACCACCTGTCCGCACTGCCGCTATTTGGCCAGTACTACAACGACATGCACTTCGACACCGACAACCTGGTTGTCGTCTCCCCCGACGTGGGTCGCGCCAAGGCCGCCAAGAAGCTGTCCGACATGCTCGGCTGCGACCTGGCCATCGCCCACAAGGGCCGTCCGCGCCACAACGCCGCCGAGGTCATGGGCATCATCGGTGACATCAAGGGCAAGACCTGCATCATCAACGACGACATGATCGACACCGCTGGCACCCTGTGCGCCAACGTCAAGGAGCTCAAGGCTATGGGCGCCGGCGACATCTACGTCTGCGCCACCCACGGCATCTTCTCCGGTCCGGCCATCGAGCGCCTGAACGATGCCCCCATCGTCGAGTGCGTCGTCACCGACGCCATCCCCGTCGAGGTCGGCGGCAAGATCAAGACTATCTCGGTCGCCGAGGAGTTCGCTCAGGCCATCTCCGCCGTTTACCACGAGGAGCCCGTCTCCACGCTCGTCGGCGGCGACTTCGCGCTGTAGCCTGCCGCGCATCATCTTTGATGCTTTTAAAGGGTCGGAAGCGAGCTTCCGACCCTTTTTCTATCCCTCGCCAACCTTCCCTGGACAATTAGTTCAGATACGTATTTTTTTAAAGCTCCAAAGGACCGTTCGGAGCCTTCTGAGCTCCCCAGCGGATGCCATGCCGTCCAAATCTCATCGTTCTCGAGTACAACCGCTGCATATTTACCCTCAAATCGCCCTCAAGGGCCTTAGACACGCCTCGAACGCCCGCCGCCTTATACGTATCTGAATTAACCGTCCAGTAGCTATCGTCAACCTTCGCGGCAGAGCTCAATTTCCTGCAATCCCCTCAACCGATTCCACCGATTTCATAACACCCAGCCGTTCGTGGCGCGCAGCGCCCCGCTGAGCGAAAAGAACGGCATGACGGTCGCATTCTGCCGCCAACTTAGTACGTTATAGCTATGACGACCGTGATTTCACATTTCTCCGCCCTCCGCGCAATTCGTCGCGCACGACGGGCGTACTCCGCCCTACCCTGGGACTCCGTTGATAGCGAACAGCAAGCACAGGCCTTGGCTGGCTGCATTCCCAACAATGACGCGATAGACTTTGGCGCACTTTCGATACTCGACGCCTGGAATGAAGATGATTCCGAACTACTCGATCTTCTCGTTTCAAACGAAGACAACAGACGCCCCGACAAGCGACTTCTTCAGCATATTCTCTCCGCTCCTCTTCCTGAAGGTGCAATTATGCACGTCGAGGCCGACATCTACGCAACGTCTCCTGCCATGACAGCCATGCTTTGTTCCAAAAATGAATCAGTCGCCAAAACCTTGATGCTCCTTATGGAGCTGCTCGGAACCTACTCCCTTCCTCCCAGGGCAACATACCCCATTGCCTATGACGACATCTGGCCCAAGGGCGATGACTACGAAGCGATGGACGACCTCGATTGCCGGGGCGACCAGTCGGCGACCGAACAGCAGAACGAAACCCGCTACGAACAGGCACACTACAAATGCGAGCCCGCCACAACTATCGAAGAGCTTGAGGCGGTTGCACGCTTCGCCAAAAGTAGCTCATACACATCGTTTCGCACGGCAGTCAAACTTGCCCGACCCGGATCTGCATCCCCAGCCGAATCCCTAATGTTTGCCGTTCTCGGAGCGCCCATGCGCTTTGGGAGGATTCGGATGTTGCAGTCTGCCCATGGGAGGCCTGCTACTCAACTATCGAATCGACTTCGACACTCTTGCGGTCAACATGTCCTCGGGCATCCCCTATGCCATCTGCGACCTATATTGCCCGGCAGCCGGAGTCGACAACGAATACAACGGAATTGGGCATGAGCTTCAAAACGCTCGCATCCACGATGGCAATCGAAATAATGGCCTCAAGGCAATGGGCATCCACGTCCTGGTTATCAATCGCGACCAAATGAAAGACCTTGTTGCACTCGAAGCCTTCGCCCAAACGATGCATCGACTCGCGGGAGTCCGATTCCGATACCGTATCAAGGGCTATCGCAAGCGTCAGGCCGCTTGGCTCAACGCCCTGCGGGCCGGAATCGGCCTTGCGCCGGTCTAAACGGCGAATCACCCGTGCACCGTCGAGCAGGGCTGGACAGTTAGTTCAAATACGTATAAATGGACACATTGAATTAGGCTGTTTTGCAGTTATCTCTATACCATTCGCCCGATTTGAAGGCAGGGTAGACTTCAAAACAGCGTCATATGGACTAACTAAAGCTCCAAAACAACGTATCGGCATTGAATTGAGCACTTCGAGTCCTCAGAACTTATACGTATCTGAACTAACTGTCCACCTCGATTTCGACGGCCGTCCAAACGCCCTCAAATAACCTCAATTGCCCTCCATTTGACAGCGGCAACAGGGTCGCTCACCATAGCAGGCGACAAATCAACGAAAGGATGAACATGGCAGCTGCACAGCCGCTTAAGATTCGCATGGTTGCCGGACTTGGCAACCCTGGCGATGAGTATGCCGAGACCCGCCACAACGCTGGCTTCAAAGCGATCGACGAGTTGGCCCGTCAGGCCGGCGTCACGTACTGGAAAAACCAGGCCGGCGCCGAGGTCGCGCTCATCAACATCAACGATCCCGAGGAAGAGGGCGGTAAGCGCCAGATTGTACTGGTCAAGCCGCAGTCGTATATGAATACCTCGGGTGGCCCCATCTCCAAGCTCTGCCGCGAGTACAAGATCAAGGCCGAGGAGCTGCTCGTGATTCACGACGAGCTCGACATTCCCGCCGGCGACGTACGTGTTAAGGTGGGCGGTGGCCACGCCGGTCACAACGGCCTGCGCTCCATCATCGACAAGATGGGCAGCCGCGACTTCAGCCGCATCCGCACCGGCATCGGCAACCCTCCCGGCAAGATGGCCGTCGCCGACTACGTGCTTAAGCAGCTGCGCGCCCGCGAGGCCGAGGATTTCCAGGACACCTGCGCCCGCGCCGCAGATGCCGCCGGTCTGGCAATCGTGCACGGCGTGATCTATGCCCGCGACCACGTCAACGGCGCCGCCTCCGCCAACGACAAGCACTAAAACCTATCATTTAGGGATAGGTTTATTTTGGCAGGTTTTAACTGCGGAAACGCCGCAGCGGCCGCATCGCAATAAACCGCGCACCGCCATACACACATAGCACCCCAAAGGGGGCCGACCTCATTGCAACCCGAGGCTGGCCCCTTTGCCGTTTTACCCGATAAAACCTGCCAAAATAAACCTCTCCCCCTTTGGTAGGCCAAAGTGGATAAACCCTGCTCCCAACCGCCGAAGACACACGTAAGTGACATGTCCATGAGGGTATAATTTGCACCGTATGTTTGCACAACGCCTGTGCGCGTACGGTTATATTCGGGCTACCGTCCATTTCCGTGGAGGCACGGTTCGGCAGCCCTT
The DNA here is from genome assembly GCA_048342015.1 of Collinsella sp. Taxonomy (GTDB): domain Bacteria; phylum Actinomycetota; class Coriobacteriia; order Coriobacteriales; family Coriobacteriaceae; genus Collinsella. The sequence goes on from DBGDFS010000062.1 coordinate 111,276, forward strand.
ACAAGAGAGGGGTTCTATGTATAAGATCCTGGAGAAGACGCAGTTCTCGGAGAAGGTGTTCAAGTTCCGCATCGAGGCACCCGCAATCGCCAAGCATGCGCACGCTGGACAGTTCCTCATGGTTCGCGCCAACGAGACGGGCGAGCGCGTCCCGTTTACCCTGGCCGGCTGGAACGGTGACGAGGGCTGGGTCGAGTTCATCTTCATGGTGATCGGCAAGACCACCGAGATGCTTTCCACCTACGAGGCCGGCGAGTCGCTGCGCGACGTCGTGGGCCCGCTGGGCGTTCCCACCGAGATGGCCGAGGGCCCCTGCGCCGTCATTGGTGGCGGCGTCGGCCTGGCAATTGCCTTCCCGGTCGCCAAGCACCTGGTCGAGACCGGTCACGAGGTGCATGCCATCATGGGCGCCCGCACCAAGGACCTCCTGCTCATGGAGGACCAGTTCCGCGAGCTCCTCGACGAGGACCACATCCACATCACCACTGACGACGGCTCCTACGGCGAGCAGGGCGTTGTCACCGCTCCGTTGGAGCGCCTGCTGCAGGACAAGGCCGTGAGCCAGGTCTTCTGCGTCGGCCCCGTTCCGATGATGAAGTTCTCGACCCTCACCGCCCAGAAGTACGACACCCCCATCACCGCGTCGCTCAACCCCATCATGGTTGACGGCACCGGTATGTGCGGCTGCTGCCGCGTCGAGGTGGGCGGCGTGACCAAGTTCGCTTGCGTCGACGGCCCCGACTTCGATGCCACCCTGGTCGACTGGGATGACCTTCGTGCCCGCCAGGCCGCTTACCGTTCCGAAGAGGGCGAGTCCCTCAAGGCCTATGAGGAAAAGAGCTGCGCATGCCACTAGTTAACGGTCGTTTCGTTGCCGATATGAAGTCGCCCCGTACCCCCGATAACGAGGAGCCGGCTGCCGAGCGCGCCTGCGACTTCCGCCCCGTCGACAAGGGCTTCACCGAGGAGATGGCGCTGGCCGAGGCCGAGCGCTGCCTCAACTGCAAGAAGCCGTTCTGTGTTGAGGGCTGCCCCGTCAACATCAACATCCCCCGCTTTATCGAGCAGATCCGCGCGAAGGACTTCGGCGGCGCTCTCGATACCATCCGCGAGGACTCCATGCTTCCCGCCATCTGCGGCCGTGTCTGCCCGCAGGAGAACCAGTGCGAGGGCAAGTGCATCCGTGGTAAAAAGTCCGAGCCCGTGGCCATCGGCCAGCTCGAGCGCTTCCTGGGTGACCGCCCCGAGCTCGCCTCCACGCCCAAGATGGCTCCCAAGAACGGCAAGAAGGTCGCCGTCGTCGGCTCCGGCCCGTCCGGCATCACCTGCGCTGGCGAGCTCGCCCGCAACGGCTTTGACGTTACCGTCTTTGAGGCCTTCTTCACCGGCGGCGGCGTGCTGGTCTACGGCATCCCCGAGTTCCGTCTGCCCAAGGCGGTCGTCAAGCGCGAGATTGACGGCCTGGAGGACATGGGCGTCAAGTTTGAGTACAACTCCGTCGTGGGCAACATGGCCACGGCCGAGGAGCTGTTCGAGCAGGGCTTCGACGCCATCTACGTGGCGACCGGCGCTGGCCTGCCCAAGTTCCTCAACGTCCCCGGCGAGAACCTGCCCAACGTCTTCTTCGCGAACGAGTACCTCACCCGCGTGAACCTGATGAAGGCCAACAAGTTCCCCGAGTACGACACCCCCACCAAGCACGGCAAGAACGTCGTTGTCTTTGGTGGCGGCAACGTGGCTATGGACGCCGTCCGTACCGCCAAGCGCCTGGGCGCCGAGCACGCCATCATCGCCTACCGTCGTACCGAGGATGAGATGCCTTGCCGTCGTGCCGAGCTGCACCACGCCAAGGCCGAGGGCGTCGAGGTTCTGCCGCTCGTCTCCCCGCTCGAGTTTGTCGCTGGCGAGGACGGCTCCGTGTGCGCCGTCAAGGTCCAGAAGATGGAGCTCGGCGAGCCCGACGAGTCCGGCCGTCGTCGCCCGGTGCCCATCGAGGGCGCCATCGAGGAGATCCCCTGCGACGTCGCAATCTCGGCTATCGGCACCAACGCCAACCCCTTCGCAAAGAAGATCGGCGGCAAGATGGAGCTCAACAAGTGGGGCTACATCGTCGCCGACGAGGAGACCGGCCAGACCACCGATCCCCGCATCTGGGCTGGCGGCGACATCGTCACCGGTGCCGCTACGGTCATTCTGGCGATGGGCGCCGGCAAGAAGGCCGCCGCTTCCATCACCAAGAGCCTGCTGGGCGAGTAGTCACCCTCAGCGTTAGCCATCAAACGGCAAAGTCCCCGTCGAGCACACGCCCGGCGGGGACTTTTTCTATGCCAGTCGACCGACCACCACAAAGGTGCCTGTCCCCTTTGTGGTGGTTTTTGGTCGGTTAGTCTTCGAGCTGCGCTACTTTGTAGCGGTAGGCTGCGGCAATAACGTCTTTGCAACCCTCGCGGCCCAGCTTGGCGCGGTTGACGACGATGTCTTTACCGCTCGTCATCTTCCACTTTCCGGCACTGTAGCGCTTATAGAACGCCTCGCGCGCCTTCTGCTGCTGCTTGACCAGCTTGGCGCCCTTCTTTTTGTTGAGACCGCGCTTCTTGCGCACGATCTCGACGCGGTCCTCAAAGGGCGCAGTCACCAGCACGGCGATGTGGTTGGGGTTGTTGCGCAGCAGATAATCGGACAGACGGCCTTCGATAATGCAGCTCTCGGTCTCACCCAGATCCAAAATCACCTGGCTCATCTTTTGGAACAACTTGTCCGAGTACGAACGCGCATCGTAGCGGTCGGGCAGAAACGCCATGTTCTCCACGGCCAGGCGCTCGTCGTAGGCGGCCATCTTGTCGAGCGACTCACCCGCGCGCAGCGAAGCACGCACCAGCAGCTCGTTATCGTACAGCGGAATCCCCAGCTCATCGGCGAGGATACGACCAATCTCGTGGCCCTCGGCGCCAAAGTCGCGCGCGATGGTAATGACCACAGGATTCTTCTTATTCTCCAGATCGCTCATCGCGATTCCTTTCTCTATGTGATAAAGGGACAGTCCCTTTGTCACATTCTACGCTGCCACAATACGACGTTGATACGCTCGGACCAGCAGCGAGATACCAAAGTTGAGCACAAAGTACATCGCGAAAACCAGGCCGTAGAGCATAAGCACCTGCGACAGGTCGATCGCGTGGGCCATCACGACGTTGGCCGTGTACATGAGTTCGGCCACGTTAATGCCCGAAAGATACGAGCTGTCCTTAATGACAGTTGTGCACTGGCTAAACAGCGCCGGAATGATCGTCTTAAACGTCTGCGGCAGAATGATGTAGCGCATGGTGGCAAAGAAGCCAAAGCCCTGGCTCTGCGCCGCCTCAAACTGGCCGCGCGGAATCGAGTTGAGGCCGCCGCGCACAATCTCGGCCATAACAGCGCTGGTGAACAGCGTAAAAGCGATGGTCGAAATCACAATGTCCAAACCCTGCACCGTAAAGTAGATAAACAGGATCCACAGCAGGTTTGGCGTGCAGCGGAACAGCTCGATATAGGCGCTCACCAAAATACGGAACGGGCGGGGCGCATAGCTTTTAACGAGCGCCAGTACCGTGCCAAAGATGAGCGAGAAAAAGATCGACAGCGCCGAGATCTCGATCGTCTTAACAAAGCCGCCCCAAATGTAGAGCAGGTTGGTCGCGTTGAAGATTTCCATGCGCTAGGCCTCCTCTACGTTGTCGAGCCCCAGCTCGGCCAGGCTCACACCGCGCGGACGCTCCTTGGAGCGGCGCTCGAGCCACTGCACCAGTATGGCGAGCGGAAAGCAGATGATGAAGTACATAAGGCAGCAGACGATGTATCCCTGCAGGTAACCGTACAGACTCACAAAGTTGTCGGAACGGTACATAAGGTCGCCGCCGGCCACAAGCGCCAGCACCGACGTATTCTTGACCAGGTTGAGCGCCTGGTTGCACAGCGGCGGCAGAATGATCTTGAATGTCTGGGGCAGTACGATGTACCAGTACGCCTGCGCACGGGTGAAGCCCTGGCTCTGGGCCGCCTCCATCTGACCGCGCGGAACCGCCTCGATACCAGTGCGGATGACCTCCGAAATGTAGGCCGCGTGATACAGACCCACGCCCAAGAAGCCCAGCACGAACGGCGCGATGCGCACCGGCTGGTCGGCACCGGTTATGGCCTGCAAAAACTGCGGACCGGCCATGTACATAAAGAGCACCTGCACGGGCAACGGGGTGTTCTGGTAAAACTCCACGTACACGCGGCTTATGGCGCGCAGCACGCGCGAGCGAGTGGTAGAGAACACGCCCAGCAGCGTGCCCAGCACCAGCGACAACAGCAGGCCGGCAACGACCACTTGCAGCGTCACGCCAAAGCCCTCCCAGAAGGGCCCCATATTTTGAAATGTCGTCGACCAACGGTCGGCGTCAAATAATCCTTCGAGCATTTGATTCCTTCCTTGGACGATGCGCCTATACAAGACCCCAGGTCTTGACCTCTTGGTCGAGCCAGCCGTCGGCCAGGCGATCGCAAATCACCTGATCGACCACGGCCGAAAGGTCGCAGCCCTTCTTGGTCGCCACGCCGTAGCCCTGCTCGCCAAACTTGACCTCGGGCTGCAGCAGCTCAACGGTCTCGTTCATGTAACCGGCCAGCGTGGAGCGGTCCATGGCAAAGACGTCGATATTGCCGGCGTCGAGCGAGCTCTTGATGATGGGATAGCCGCTAAAGGCCCTAAACTCTGGCTTGCAGCTAAAGCCGTTGTCCTTGATCATCTGCTCGATCAGGCCCTGCGTGGTAGCACCCTGGCTCACGCCGATGACCTTGCCGTCCAGATCCTCAATCGAGGTAAAGCCCGAACGCTTCTTGACCATGAGCCCCACGTAGTCGGTGCGGTACGGCGTCGAGAAATCCCAGCTCTTCTTGCGCTCGTCGGTGATGGTGTAGGTCGCCGCGACCACGTCGAGTTGGCCGTTATCGATCAGCGGGCCGCGTGTCTTGGGCGTTACGTCGGTAAACTCGACAAGCTCCTGGGCGCGGGCCTCCTTGTAGCTCACGCCAAAGACGGCAGCGGCGATCTGGTAGCACAAATCGACTTCCATGCCCTCAAAGCGGCCCTTGGCGGTGTCGTAATAGCCATAGCCGGGAACGTCCTTCTTAACGCCGGCATTCAGATGGCCACGCGACTTGATGGCCGCAAGCTTGGACCCCTTGTCGGAGCCCTCGCCGCTGGTGGAGTTGCCGCAACCGGTAAGCGCGGTCCCCGTCAGCGCAAGCATGCCGGCGCCAGCCAGCTGCAAGAAGTGACGACGCGACACGGCCGCCCTCGTCATATCCGTCATGTCCATCACCGCGCCTAGTGCAGAATCTTGGACAGGAACTCGCGGCAGCGCGGGTTCTCGGGGTTATCGAAGAAGTGCTCGGGCGTGCCCTCCTCCAGGATGCGGCCGTCCTCCATAAAGATGACGCGGTCGGCCACCTGGCGCGCAAAGCCCATCTCGTGCGTCACGCAGATCATGGTGATGTCCTCCTGCGCGAGCTCAATCATAACGTCCAGAACCTCCTGGACCATCTCGGGGTCGAGCGCCGAGGTCGGCTCGTCAAACAGGATGATAGGCTGCTTGGTGCACAGGGCACGGGCGATGGCGATGCGCTGCTGCTGACCGCCCGAGAGATTCTGCGGATACTCGCCAGCCTTATGCGCCATGCCAACGCGCTTGAGCGCGGCGATGGCGATCTCGGTCGCCTCCTCCTTGCTCTTCTTTTGCAGCTTGATGGGTGCGAGCGTCAGGTTGCCCAGCACCGTCATGTTGGGATACAGGTTGAACTGCTGAAACACCATGGAGCTGTACTTGCGAGCCATCTCCAGGTGATTCTTTTTGGTGAGCGGCGTACCGTCGATGACGACCTCGCCCGACGTGGGCTCCTCCAGATAATCGACGCAACGGATGAGCGTCGACTTACCCGAGCCGGAAGGCCCGATCATTACGAGTTTCTCGCCGCGCTTGACGGTGAGGTTGATATCTTTGAGCACATGCAGGTCGCCAAAGTACTTGTTGAGATGCTTGATCTCGATCATGTCTGCCATGAATGTCCCTTCCCTGCGTTTACACGAGTTGAACTATTGTACGGAAAGAACCACGTTTCCGCAGCCCACACTACATTCCCGTAAAGAACCCGCAACCTTTAACCCACTCATTGGGGACAGGCTTAAATGAGTGCCCGCTCATTGGCCACTCATTTAAGCCTGTCCCCAATGAGTAATTTAAGTCTGTCCCCAATGATTGCCCAGCCCAGCAAAAAGGGGCGCGACCGCAATGGTCACGCCCCCTCAGCCTCAACTGTGTACCGCTCGGCCCCTACGCGAGGCGGGCGCCGACGATCTTTGCCGCGGCCGGCTTGTCGAAGTTGCCGCCGGTGGCCTTGCCGAGCGCGCCCATGACCTGGCCCATCTGCTTCTTGGACGTGGCGCCCAGCTCGGCGATAACCTGCTCGATCAGGGCCTCGAGCTCCTCGCCCGAAACCTGCGCGGGCAGCAGGCTTTCCAGAATCTTGACCTGCTCGGTCAGGTTGTCGGTACGATCCTGGTCGGTGCCGGCCTTGATGGACATCTCCAGCGTCTCGCTCGTCTGCTTGATCAGACGCTTGATCATGCTGTTGACGTCTTCCTCGGTCACATCGCGGCGCTCGTTAACCTCGATATTCTTCACCTCGGCCTTAACCTGGCGAATGATAGACAGGCGAACCTTGTCCTTGGCCTTCATGGCCGCGATCATTTCCTTCTGCAGTTCTTCGTTGGTCATCTGCAAATCCTCCTCAATAGTGCGGGCGGCACTCGCACGAGCGCCGCCCCATGATTACTCAGTCGTCGACGAATCGTCGGTCGAACTCTTGGTGACGCCCTTCAGGCTGACGTTGTACGGCACGTCCTTGGGCATGGGGTTAACGGTGATGTCGGCATCCTTCTTGTACTGCTCCAGCCACTCGCTGTACGCGGTGCTTGCCGCCTGCGTCTTCACCACGTTGGAGACGTACTTCTTGATGTCCTTGGGCACCTGCTTAATGTCATCGACCTGATTATCGACATGGAAGTAGTCGGTACACTTGATGATGTGATAACCATAGGTCGACTCGACGACGTCGCTCACATCGCCCTTATTGAGTCCCTCGAGTGCCGCCTGATAGCTGTCGACGAAGGTGGTGAGCTTGTCCCAGCCCACATCGCCCTTCTTCTCCTTGGAGCCGGTGTCGTCGGAATACTGCTCCACGGCGTCCTCAAAGCTCAGCTCGCCGGAGTTGATCTTGTCCAGACACTCCTGCGCCTTGGCCTTGGCGGCAGCCTTGTCCTCGTCGGAAGCGTCGGAAGCGACCTTGATCAGGATATTCGACGAACGACGGGCATCGTTGTAGTTGGACAGGTTCTCATTGATGTAATCGACAATCTCGCTGTCCTTGGGCTTGCTGGTGGGCGCCACGGCATCCTTGAGCTTCTGCTGCGCCAGGCTCTCCTTGAGCGAATCCTTGTAGGTGTCCTCGGTGTAGCCGTAGGTCTTGAGAGTCTCCTTAAAAGTCTTGGCGCCGCCCGCGCTCTTGCACGCGTCCTTCCAAGCCTTCTCGACCTCCTCGTCCGACACCGTCACGCCATTCTCCTTCTGCGCCTGTTGAAGCAGGATCTGCTGCGAGTAGGAGTCGATGAGCTGCTTGCGGTACTTCTTGGGCGTGAGGTCGTTGTCGACCAGGTACTGTGCCCAGTCCTTGTCCTTGGTGTAGCCGTAGGACGTGCGCATGCTCATGATCTGCTTGGTCACGGTGTCCTCGGTGAGGTTGGTGCCGTTGATAGTGGCAGCCACACCGCCGGTGAGCTTGTAGCCTGTACTAGTGCCCTCGGTCTGCGACATCAGGCCGGAGCACGCCATGGCCGAGACGGAGAGCAGCATCGCCAGCACGCCGATGACCACCAGGACAATCTTGACGGTCTTGGACACATAGGTCTTGCGCTGCTTCTTGCGAGAGCTGGAGGCGGCGCGGGACCGTTGCTCGGACGCCGGCGCGACCTCGGGGTTCTTTTTCTTGTTTGCCATGTTTGGCCTTTCGCATCACGAATCGAACAAACGCCATTGTGTCACAACGCAGCCCCCGCGGCACACTTGGTGCATGGGGGACAGGTTAATCTGCACCATTTTGGTGCAAAGGGGACAGACCCGGCAGTTAGGGACGTTCCTTTTCTGCCGGCGGTTAGGGACAGTCCCCAAGTACCGGCTTAGCTCCACCTTAAAAGTGGCGACGGATGGCGTCGACCATGCCCTGCGGCGTGGTCTGACCGAGCACATCGGCTGCAGCATCGGCATCCATAAAGATATTCATGAGCGCTTGCAGGGCCTCGACCTGGCCGCCCGGCTCGGCAATGCCCAGGTTGATGATGATCTGCGCCGGCACCGGGGCGCCCATGCCCGCCATCGCGTTGAACGTCACAGGTGCAGCGGGCTTTACCACCGCGATATAGGGCTTGGCCACAAATCCCGGATCGGTATGCGGAATGGCGATGTTTGCCGCCGGCATAGCGAGACCCGTGGGATAGGCGTCCTCGCGCGTGCGAACGGCGTTGAGCCAACCGGGCGCAATGTAGCCACGCGGAGCGAGCTCGTCCTCGAGTTGCGCAAACACCTCATCCGGCGTCGCACACTCCCAATCAAAAAACACCAGCTCAGGCGAGAATAGCATCTCGGCGTTATCCGCCATACCGTCCTCCAAAGTTGCATGAGGTTCACAATGCCCCATATGATAGCGAAACGAGACAGGCAAGGTTAGTTTAGGATCCCAATCATATCGAGTGCGCGGGCAGGCGTCAGGCAAACTTCGGGCATCTCCTCCAGCATGCGCCGGTCGCTCGTGACTACGTAGTCAACGTCTGCCGTCTCGCCCGAAGCGATGATGAGGTTGTCTTCAAGATCCGGCATGCGCTTGCCAAGCATGCGCGCCATCTCGCACTCTGCCAACGAAAGCGGAGAGGCGGTTGCCACCTGCATCATGTGCTCAATGCAGGCCCATGACGCCGAGGCAAACGACACGTTCATCCCATTCACGTTCCGCCGGGCTAGACGCCGAGGCAAAAGATAGAATACATCCTTTGCCGTCGTTGGCGCATACAGAAGGTCGATCTTTCCTGCCTCGGCCAGTTCAACCAATCTTCTCGCTTCGTCGAACGCCCCCTCTTGCAGGTAATAATCGAGCCAAACGTTCGTATCTACCAAGAGATGCTTTGCCTCAATCATCAGCAATTCGCCTCGATGTCGGCAATCATCGCATCATACATATCATCCCGTACGGCATCCCAGTCTTCCGCCGAAGATTCGGCCGGTGCAAAATCCGACGCGCTCAGCCCCAACGAAGAAAAAGCCAGGCCACTTCCCTGCTCGGCCAGACTCTCCGCACGGGATGCCTCGCGCTTATCCGCTACCATAAATCCCGGCAACGTTTGATGCTCGACGAGATAGGCCCAAAGCGCACGAATGGCATCGCTCGGCCCCAATCCATTGCGAGTGAGGACCGCATCGCCACCAGCTTTGAGCATAGGGTAGTGTCGAGAAAGTTGGTGTAGCGCCCGATCCGAAGCGAGTCGGCCTGGCGTCCAAGAATCTAGAATACGATTGATGCCCTATGCCGCCGACCGGCATATGAAAGCCAGCGGGCCAAAAGCCCCATGGCTTCTAGCCCGCAGAAACATCGATGTTTCCAAATGATCGTAGCTTGTGCTTCAAGCGCTTTTCTACGCTACCGGCGGATGCAAATCCCAATCGGGAAAGCAGTTTGCGAAGCCCGTGAGATTTTGGGTCAAAACATTGTTCTCAGCTTGCTTCAGTCGCTCGTCCTCTTCAAACAGACTATCGAGCTCGCTCAATGCATCGAGGTCCTGCATTGCAGCATCGTTATGGTCGAAATCAGTCACTTCATCAGCCATCTTTTTCACTCCATTCATGGATTATCGAGACAAATCCTACCGGCTAGGCAACCTTTTCAAGCTTAAGCAGGTCGCTGCGCTCGGCCGCAGCTTCCTTCGCGCTCTTCCACTGATTAAGCGCCAGATCGATCTCGGAACAGCCTTCCTGGATGCGTTTGGAGTATTTGGCCTCAATCTCTTCTGCCTCCGTAGCGCGCTGCTTGCCCGAGAGGCTCGTCTTTACTAGACAATAGCCAGCCCCCGCAAGAAGCAGAATGCCAATAACCTGGTTTACAAACGCAAAGAAAGCTACTCCCAAAACAGCGAGGACAACGGCCGCTATCTTGTGGCTCTTGTTGCCCTTCGCAACCTTGACATCAAGCTCAGCGAGCTCCTTTTTCTTCTCTTCACCGACATAGCGAACATAATCGCCGCGCAGCGCATTACCCTCATCGCCGGTAACCGCCCTGCTTGTCCATCCGTCGAAGTCAAGGGTGATCGCCTGCGGAAATTCGGGGATGTCGCTCTTGCGATACCGGTTGAAACCACCGTTGATATAGGAACCCAAAAACTGAATCGCGGTCTTCTTCTTATGCACATCCACAGACGCACTCTGGTCGCGCATCGAGCGTGTCATCTGGTCGATGATGTTCATCGTCTGCTGACGCTTCTCATCGCGGCGACGATTGACGAGCTCTCGGGCGCGCTCCACGTCTCCGCCAAATGCCTTGACCGCAAGAAGATACTCCTCCTGGCGGCGCAAATTTCGCTCCTTGGAGTCATCGGAGTTAACGAGCTCCATCAAATGCCTGTCAACCTGCTCGGCAAGCGTCCTCTCGTCAACATCAGAAGCCTTGAGGTCGGCGAAGTCATTGGAGATGCTCTCGATTGCCTCGACTTTTCCGAGATACTTATTGATGTAGTCAAACTCCTTGACCACCACCTTGAGCGCCGGATATCTCGAACTCATATCCTCCTCGTAGCCGGTAAAGTACTCCGCCCATGACTCTGACTGCTCATTCTCGAACTCAGGGCTCTGATTTCTGATCTGCTCGATCCAGCCCGCCATATAGTCGTCGCACAGGTGCTTTTCGTCGGTTCCAAAGATGCCGTTGATATAGGCATCGATGTAGACCATCGCATCGGCATCGATGCGGGCGGCGTTTTGCGTCGAGAAGTAGCGCGCTAACCATTCGTAGCACGTAGCCGTGCGGTTATTACGTCTGCAGATCAGAGCCATCGCAAGCGACGTGTGCTCGTTGTCACGTTTGACAGCCTCGCGTATTGCGCGCTCTGCAAGATCTCGGTTGTTGTTGATCCATGCCGCAAGGGCAACCAGGACAGGTGCCAGCCAGTAGTCCGGGGTAGAGATCATTAACTCCTCGGAGACCGTCGAAATCGTCGCCTTGCGCACGAGCGCCGCATCGGTTGCCTGGAGAATACCGACCATGGTGTTTCGAACCACTGAGTAGTTGCCGAACTTTTTGTCCATCTCCTGCCGGACGCTCACGAGCTCCGTAGTCGCCTGCTCAAGTGCGGCGGTACGACGCTGCTCGAGCATCATCTCGAGAAAGTCCTTTCGGAGCTTTTTAAGGTCCTTCCGCACTTCCTCCATTTGCGATTCGACCTTATCGACCTTCGTGGTCATCTGGTCAACTTTTGTTCCAATAGCGGCGATCCTGCGCTCGATAAGGACAGTATCTACTCCCGAATCACTCATCTGTACCACCTTTCAGTTTGCACTGTTTAGATCATCCAATAGCTTTAAGCGAGTAAGCGCCCGCCATCTGCTTTATTGAGAGGCCATGCTTCGGTATTGCTCGGACACCTGCTGATAGGCCACAAGAAACTTCTGTTTGTATTGGCTTGCCTTCATCGAATTGACGATGCGACCGACGGGCTCCACATAGTGTTCGAAAAAGTACGAAGTCCTTCTTCGTAACGCAAACGAACCAGTTTTATAGGGGGACCCGGGGTTCTCTCTAATGCCCTTGAGTAGTGCAAGACACGTTTTGGGTGTATTGCAGTTGGCGGCAATATCTTGATAGAAACTCTCCCGCTCTGCAGTCATAAAGTCTTCCGAAGCATACCGCGCTATGCAGAACGGGCACACAGCATCGATAAAGTTCTCAAGTCGAGACCGATCCTCCATGCTCTGCATATTGGCGACCACGAGCGATACCATCTGAACCTCAAAGTCACGCATGTTGTAGAGCGTCGACTCAAACAAGTCGATCAAGTCACGCACCTCATCATATTCGAGAGGGATATCTTCGGCCCTTTTAAAGAAAACCGTCATCGAACCCGAAAGACCTTCGCAAAACTCATCGCAGTACGCAACCATAAACTGTGCCGCCGCGTTGTCTTGCATCATATTGAGCACGTCCGCGGCAAATTTGCGGGCCTCCGGGAAGTTGCCGCCCTTAAAAAACTTGATGGCATTGTCCTTGGCAAACGCGATTTTGCCCGTGGCCCCCAGACGCGCCCGCGAATAGTACATCTCGCGACCGCACTGGTTGCAATGAACCTTTCGAGTTGCGGGGTCAAACTCGACATCGGTGCTGCCGCAGCCCTCGCAAGTTATTCCGTTGATTTCCAATAGCTTCCCCCACTTCAACCATCAAAGTGCCCTGGTAAAAAGCAGCGCGAGCCCTTATTTGACAGCGGTCAGCGCCGCATTGCGCTTTTTCCAGATATTGCGCGCATCATGGACAAGGCCAACCGTAACATCTGCCGGCTCATCGGCACTCATGGAATTCGAGACCGCCTCAAGCGCGGCGGAGAACTGTCGCTCGATCTCTTGAACATGGGGGTGCGACATGTTGGAACTAAAGGAGATGTCATCCTTGAGCCCTTTGAGTTCGGCTTTAACCTGAGCGTCCTCCGCTACGGCAAGAAGCTGCCCCACATATGATCCGAACTGTGCCGTTTGAACCGTCTTTGCGAGGGCGGCGGCAACCTTTTGGTCTGCCCGGCGGGCATAGGAGCCAAGACCCATCTGCACAAGGACAAGCACAACGAGAAGAACAACGTTTGCGACAACCGGGATCGTGCTGCCGCCCCACCCATACGCCACAAACGCAAAGTACGTATTGGCGAGAAGGGCAACAACAGACGATATGAGAAAGCCATTGGGGCCGCCTCCCCCGCGGCGCAGCTTCTTTCCGCGGGCTCGGGGTGCCACAATGGGCTTTGAGTATCGGCCCGTGCGGTAGCCCTTACCGCACCTGC
>DBGDFS010000063.1:0-1401 GCA_048342015.1 Collinsella sp.
GGGCTTGTCAAGAAGCCTGTGTAAGTCTTTTCACAGGAACCTCTCTATCCTCGCCCTGATGCCCTCGTCGCACAGCAGCTGGTTGCGCACCCGGGCCCAGCCCGGCTGGTGGCATCCCTCGCCCCACCTCGAATAAAGCTCCTTCACCCGCAGGTAGAGCAGCTTCATCACGGCGTCCTCGTCGGGGAAGCACCCCCGCCTGACGACCTTGCGGAAGCTGGCGTTCACGCTCTCGACGGCGTTGGTGGTGTACATGACCCTCCTGACGTCGGGGCCGTAGGAGAACAGCCGCTCGACCTCGGCCATCGAGCGCTCCCACGTCGCCACCGCGCCCGGGTAGCGCGCCCACGCCTCGGAGAAGTCGGCGAACGCCGCCCGGCACGCGGAAAGCGACGGCGCGCCGTAGAAGGCCCGGGCGTCGCGGCAGAACGCCTGCATGTCCTTGGACGGGACGTACTTGCAGGAGTTGCGCACCAGATGCACCAGGCAGCGCTGCGCCACCGCGTCCGGGAATATCGCGCGCAGGCCGTCGGCCAGCCCCGACACGCCGTCCATGCTCACGAACAGCACGTCCTCGACGCCGCGCTGGCGCAGCTCGTCGAACACGCCCATCCAGTGGTGCGCGCCCTCGGTCTCCTGCATCCACAGCCCGAGCACGTCCTTGCGCCCGGCCAGGTCGTAGGCGACTATCGCGTAGACCGCCATGCTGCGCGCGCCGCGCCCGCGCCTCACCGGCACGTAGAGGCAGTCGACGAACATGAACGCGTACACGGGCTCGAGCGGGCGCGATCGCCACCGCTCGAGCTCCTCCCACACCCTGTCGGTGATGGCCGAGACCGTCTCGGCGCTCATCGAGAAGCCGTATATCTCGCGCACCGTGGCGGCTATGTCGCGCTGCGACATGCCCCGCGCGTACATCGACATCACGCGCGACTCTATGCCGGTCAGGTCGCGCTCGCCCTTGGGCACCACCGCGGGCTCGAAGGTGGCGTCGCGGTCGCGGGGCACGTCGATGGGGACCTCGCCGGCGCTCGTGCGCACCACCTTGCGCGTGTAGCCGTTGCGCCTGTTCGGCCCGTCCTTGGGGCCCTTGTCGTTGTCCGGGTAGCCCAGGTGGGCCTCGAGCTCGGCCTTGAGCATCGTCTCGATCATCGGCCCGAACACCGAGCGCAGGGCCTCCTGCGCCTCCTCGGCGGTCTTCGGCGAGAACTCCTCCATGATGGCGGCCGCCACGCGCTCGGCGGCGGGGTCGCCCTTCTTCCTCCTGGTCACGGTCGTCTCCAATCTGCCGCGGGCCATGCCGCGGCCATCGTAGCATGGCCGGCGCCCTGCGCCGGCGACGATCGCCTCCGGAGACGTTGCCCCTTGAGGGGACTTACACAGACAATCTTACAGACCCCT
>DBGDFS010000064.1:0-1547 GCA_048342015.1 Collinsella sp.
CTCCTATCTTTTAGTTGTTGCATTTGGGAGCCGAATATCGAATGCTTTCAGATGCAATGCAGACTCTGGCGGGCAGGGATGCCGACATGACGGCTGAGGCGACGGGTGCGACCTCGCAAAGGAGAGTGGCATCCTGCCCCGTTCGGGAAAGGCCGCGAATTAGCTGGATGAGGGGCGACGCGCCACCTCGGATCTCTTTTGGGAGGTTGCGGTCCCGGGCGCTCGGGCAGGCCCCGCCGCATCGCAGAAGGGAGCCGGGAATGATCTACGCGGGTGTGGACATCGCCAAGATGGACCACGTCATAGGGGCGGTCGACGAGCGCGGGGCGGAGATGTGCCCGCCGATGCCGTTCAAGAACACCGAGGCCGGGCTCGAGGGGGCCGTCGCGTGGCTCGAGGGCCTTGCGGGGTCGCCGTCCGACGTCGTCGTGGGCATGGAGGCCACCGGCCACTACTGGATGGCGTGCTACTCGTTCCTCGTCGCCCGGGGCTACTCGGTCGCCGTGATAAACCCCATGCAGGTCAAGGCGGTGCGCAAGCTCAAGGGGCTCGACAAGGTCAAGAACGACCGCGTCGACGCCGGGCTCATAGCCGAGGCGCTGCGCATAGGCCAGTACGACGAGACCAGGCTCGCCACCGACGAGATGGCGTCGCTGAGGTCGCTGTCGCGCTACCTGCAGTCGCTGCGCGGCATGGTGGCGGAGCTCAAGACCCAGTGCATATGCCTGATGGACGCCCACTTCCCCGAGTACGCCGGGATATTCTCGGACATGTTCGGGGCCGGCAGCCGCGCGGTGCTGTCCAAGTCCCCGCTGCCCTTCGAGCTGGCGCGCAGGCGCGCCGACTCGCTCGCCCGCGACATCGCCGAGGCGTCCAGGCGCGGCGGCAAGTCGTCCGGCTACGCCGCGAAGATCAAGGCCGCGGCCAAGTCGTCGATCGGCGTGAGGCTCGGCCAGGAGGCGGCCTCGTTCCAGGTCAAGTCCCTGATAAGGCAGATCGAGTTCGCGGATTCCGAGTGCGCCGGGGTCGAGGCGAGGCTGAGGTCCCTGCTCGACGAGGTCGAGCCGCTCGTGCTGACGATACCCGGGGTGTCCTACGTCACGGGCGCCCAGATAGTCTCCGAGATAGGCGACGTGTCGCGCTTCCGCAACGCGCCCGCCCTGGTGAGCTACGCCGGG
The DNA here is from genome assembly GCA_048342015.1 of Collinsella sp. GTDB lineage: Bacteria > Actinomycetota > Coriobacteriia > Coriobacteriales > Coriobacteriaceae > Collinsella. Next base: position 1,179 of record DBGDFS010000064.1, read on the forward strand.
CTGAACTCGTCGGTGAGCCAGTCCGGGCAGTTCGACGGCGGCGGCGGCCCCATAACCAAGCACGGCTCGCCGTACCTTCGCCGCGCTTGGTGGCTGGCGGCCAACCGCGCCAGGCAGTACGACCCGGGGCTGCGCGCCTTCTACGACAGGAAGCGCGCCGAGGGCAAGCCCCACCGCGTGGCCGTCACGGCCGTGGCGAGGAAGCTGTGCCACATCGTGTTCGCGGTGATGCGCGACCAGGTCCCGTACGACCCGGGGAGGGAATAGGGCGATCCAAGCAAAGGGCATCGGAGGCGGCCCCGCCGCCTGCTTCGCCATGCCCGGAAAGCATTCGATATTCGGTTCTCAAGCTGCAACGTTCGGACAATT
>DBGDFS010000065.1:0-10270 GCA_048342015.1 Collinsella sp.
CAGCCCTGTGGGCGCCAGCGGAATGTGGGGTCACCGCGCGGTCCGCATCTGATGGTGTCGACGTCAATGGTATACGGGTGCACCATCGACGTCTTCAATACAGAAGATATCAGTGCGGAATGCATTCAGAGGGAAACCCGTCGGGTCCCTTCGTCCTCGTTCTTCGGGGATTAAAGCTGAGGAGAAGAATGGCGCGCTTCGCGCTTAATGTGGAGTGCGGCGAGGGCTTCTTGCGTCCTGCGGAGTGTGCCTGAAAGTAAACTAATGGCGGGCCCTGCGATGTCCGGTCATCGGCGGATTACTGCTGGGGGGTGTTCCTATAGTTTTGTCAACTGGGCAATGCTGTTTTCGAGATTGAATCGCGACATGCTAACGCCAGGCCTTTCGGCCGATGGGCTCCAATCTGTTCGGAGCGCTTCGACTAGGCGGCGTAGGGCACCCTGTCCCGCATGATCGCGTAGATGACCTTCAGCCTCTTTCGTGCCAGCGCCTTGAGCGCCTTGCCGTGCGGCATGCCCCGCTCTCGGCACCTAGCGTAGTAATCGCCCCATCTTCCCTCTGTCCGGGTAAGGCAGTTGCACGAGAATATGAGCAGGTTCTTCAGCCTCTTGTTGCCTTGGCGCGATGCCGTCACCGAGGAGATCGAGGTCCCCGACTGGCGGTTGCGCGGCGCCAGGCCGCAGTACGACGCGAGCCTGTCGTGGCTTGGGAAGTCTTCGATATCTATGGAGATCGCGAGCTCGGAAGCGGTTTTGGGGCCGATCCCCGGCACCGTCAGGAGGCATCGGTAGGTATCGTCGCCCTCGAGGAGGGCGGATATCTCCGCCGTGATCACATCGATCTCCGCCGAGTTCTCGGAGATCCTGCGCGCGAGCAGCCTCACCGCCCGGTCCTCGGCGGCGATGGCCGCCGCGTCCGGCCTTGTCGAGGAGGCCGTCGAGCGGACGAGGGCCTCGATCTTGCCGCGCGCCGCCCCGCGCGTGAGCGCCGCCGCCCTGCGGGGCCCGGCGTCGGCCACCGACCAGGCCCCGCCGAGGGATGCCATGAGCCTCAGCTGGGGACCGTCGGACAGGTCGACCAACGCCTCGAAGGCGGGGCACGATTCCAGCAGGATGCTGCGCAGCCGGTTCTTGCTCCTGGTGTTTTCGCAGGTCAGGAAGTTTCTCTGGGCGGCCAGCGCCCTCGCCGCCGCGACCGTCGGGCCCGGGTCCCCGACCGGCAGGAGTGCGTCGGGGATGCCCAGCGCCGTCTTCGCGATGACCATTGCGTCCCGCTCGTCGGTCTTGGCGTCGCCGGCGAAGAGCCTGGCGGCCCCGTGTGCCGCGAGTCCCGGCAGGTACGCCGCCGACATCCCGGCCGCCTTGGCGCGGGCGAGCGCGAGGGCGCCTATGTTGCGCGACTGGTCGACGACCACGAGCGCGTCGGGGAAGCGGCCGAACAGCGAGTCCAGATCGCCCTCCCTGTTCGCGACGGGGGCGCTCAGCAGTATCTCGCCGTCCCGGGTCGCGACGCATGCCCAATGGGACAATTTCCCGACATCGAGCCCGATGACGGCTTCCGGCATTCTAGGTGGTGCCACGGTGTTATCCTCCAATCGGTAGGCCGATCGGAACCCCTCCCTGCGACACCCACATTACCTGGCCGTGGCGCTTGCGCCCGGCAGTTTCCTATCAGTCGTCCGGAGCGGCGAGCGCCCCCGGTGGCAACACCCCCCGGGCCCTCTACGGGGCAGGGGCAGACGGCCATCCGGAGGCGCCCGATCGGCGGCCCCTCGGGGCTTGCCCGTATCGTAGGCAATGCGCCGAATGCTCGCCATCGAAATTTATCGGTGGCCCACTTCAGACTGTAATGGGGATAATGGCGCGCTTCGCGCGTTTGGAAAGGGCTTCGTGCTGCGGAATGCATTCAGGGGGAAACCCATCGGGTCCTTTCGTCCTCGGTTTTCGGCGGATCAGCCGCTGGGTGAGGGTGGTGCTTGGGGCGACGTGCAAAAAACGGAGTTTTCAGCAGCCAAAGATTGGTGCATAAGGCTATGGGTGACGTTCGCGGCCCCTGTTGATGCTTTTGCACGACGATTGAGCTTTGGCGATGTTCATATATGGCTGGTTTCTCGCCGCATGCTATCCAGATGGGTCGAGTCATGAGGACTATCTACCTTTTGAAAGACCTTTGGCACCAAAATCTTATCCCGCGATGCTGAATACTCGCAAAAATGCACGCTCCGGAGGGTACTACCCTGTTACGGCTAGAAATCCATGCGCCATTATATGCAACTAATTAACGCATTTATGCAAAATGGCTTACGTGCGTACGTCTCGGGCTAGATGTTTGCCTCGGCGCTGCGTAAATCATCCTGTCTATAGTGTCTTTGACAGGCGGCCGCGGTCCCCTTTGGGATCGCGGTCGTTTTGTTGTGGGTCAAATATGAACGTTGTGTTAATGAGTCGGTGGACGGTGATGTTTTTCGGTGGGCGGCGTATCCTTCCAACGGTTTATCTAGTGTGTTAGTTGAAAGGAAGAGGGCGCTCGTCATTGTTTGAATGTGAACTGCCGTTTGACCACAAGACGTTGCATCTAGAGCTCGAGGATAAGAACTTTGCGGGTGTGATGGAAGGTCATCAAAACGAGTTTAAGACTACAAAATCGCAGGAAGAGCTGGTAGAGGAGTCGCTTGCCAACCCTTATGGCTCGCCTTCACTCGAGGAGCTTTGTGTTGGCAAGAAGGATATTGTCATCATTAGCTCCGATCATACGCGCCCCGTTCCCTCGCGTGTGACGATGCCTATTCTGCTGCATCACATTCATTCTGCTGCGCCCGAGGCTCGCGTGCGTATTTTGGTTGCTACGGGTATGCACCGTCCGTCGACGCACGAGGAGCTCGTCAACAAGTATGGCGAGGAGATCGTTGCCAACGAGGAAATCGTTATGCACGTCGCGACTGACGACAGCATGATGAAAAAGATCGGCACCCTGCCTTCTGGTGGCGAGTGCATCATCAACAAGATTGCCGCCGATTGCGATCTGCTGCTTGCCGAGGGCTTCATTGAGCCGCATTTCTTTGCCGGTTTCTCTGGTAGCCGTAAGTCCGTGCTGCCCGGTATCGCTAGCTACAAGACCATCATGTACAACCACAACGGTCAGTTTGTGAACGATTCTCATTCGCGTGCCGGCAACCTGTGCCACAACCATGTGAGCGAGGACATGTTTGCCGCTGCCGAGATGGCTCACCTTGCCTTTGTGCTCAACGTGGTGCTCAACGGCAAGCACGAGGTCATCGGCTCCTTTGCCGGTGACATTCACAAGGCACACGAGGCTGGCTGCGAGTTCGTGAAGAGCCTTGCCGGCGTTGAGCCCGTCGAGTGCGAGATTGCCATCACCACCAACGGCGGCTACCCGCTCGACCAGAACATCTATCAGGCCGTGAAGGGCATGTGCGCTGCCGAGGCCACGCTTCCCGAGGGCGGTGTGATCATCGACGTCGCCGGCTGTGCCGACGGTCACGGCGGCGAGGGCTTCTATCACAACATCGCCGACAACGACCCGGCGGAGTTTGAGCGCGCCTGCATCGATCGTCCCAAGGACGAGACCCTGCCCGATCAGTGGACGAGCCAGATTTTCGCCCGCATCCTGGCACATCATCCTGTGATCATGGTCACCGACCTGTGCGATCACCAGATGATCAAGGATATGCACATGACGCCGGTCAACACCCTCGAGGAGGCGCTCAAGCTCGCCTTTGAGATGAAGGGTGCCGATGCCAAGGTTGCCGTCATTCCCGATGGCCTGGGCGTTGTCGTCGCGCAGCACTAGTGCACGGCCCAAACGAATCGTTTATAACCGACAAGAAAGATAAGGTTTTATGCTTACCAAACTCCTCTGCGAATTCGGCGCAACGGCCCTCATGATCATCTTTGGCGTGGGCGTACACTGCGATACCGTGCTCAAGGGCACCAAGTATCAGGGCTCCGGCCACATGTTTGCCATCACCACCTGGTCTTTTGGCATCTCGGTCGCTCTGTTTATCTTTGGCGGCGCCGTGTGCATGAACCCCGCCATGGTGCTTGCCCAGTGCATCGTAGGCCTGGTGCCGTGGAGCAGCTGCATTCCCTTCATGATTGCCGATATGCTCGGCGGCTTTGCGGGCGCCGTGATCGCGTGGTTGATGTATGCCGATGAGTTCAAGGCTTCCGATGGCGTCGTCGACCCCATTGCCCAGCGCAATATCTTCTCGACCAACCCCACCACCGAGGGTACGAACTATGTCCGTAATTTCTTCTGCGAGGCTATCTGCACTTTTGTGTTCATCAGCGCCATCCTTGCTGCTGCTAACCGTGCTGGCGAGAACGTCCTGATGCTCGCTATCTGCGTCGGCCTGATCGTTTGGGCTGTTGGCATGGGCATGGGCGGCATCACCGGCTTCGCCATGAACCAGGCTCGTGACCTTGGTCCTCGCATGGCCTATCAGGTGCTGCCGATCAAGAACAAGGCCGACAACAACTGGAAGTACGGCCTGCTTGTTCCTGGCATCGCTCCGTTTATCGGTGCCGCTCTGGCCGCGCTGTTTGTGCATGGTTTCTTGGGCATGTTCTAGTCCAAGGCTACATAGTTTGTCCGCTGGCCGCATGGGGTAACTTCCCAGCGCGTCCTCGGACATGCAAAAAGGCTCGCTGCGCACTTCGTGCGGCGAGCCTTTTTGCGTCCTGCGGAATGCGCTGGGAAGTTACCCCATGCGGCCAGCTGCGGGATTTTAGTCGCGTTGGAACAAGCAACCCAACATATATATCTGAATTTGGATGGGAGGGGCTTGTTGCTGCTGGGGGCGTTGAAGTGCGAGTGACGCTTTGGGATGCGTGGCGGCCTGGGTTGGGGCGATGCTTTGGAATGAGCTTCTTACTTAGGTGAAGAGGGGCTTTATGGCTGACAAGTAGTCTTTGGCTACGTCGGCTTTATCTGCTTGGAAATTGTGCCAGGCCCACCATTGGACCATTCCTACAAAGCTTGAGGCTATGTGGTGTAGTAGGAAGCTTCGGTCCATGGTGCCGGCGGGGCCTGAGGGGTCGACGGGCACGGTTTCGGCTGCTCGTGACATGATGGTCTTGCGTAAGCAGTCGGCGAAGACGCGTGAGCCGGCGCCGGCTACCAGTGCCCGTACACCCTGCCGACGATTCCAGAGGTTGTTGAGGATGTGCTCGACCTGCACGAGTGGGTCGTCGAGCGGTGTACCATCGTCGTCGAGGGCGTGGGTGCAGATGTCGCTCACGAGCTCGGACAGAAGGTCGTCTTTGCTCTTGAAGAGGCCGTAGAACGTGGCCCGACCCACATGGGCGCGAGCGATGATATCGCCGACGGTGATCTTGCCGTAGTCCTCTTCGCGCAGCAGCTCAGAGAACGCCGCAACGATGGCAGCGCGGCTTTTTGCCTTGCGGGCATCCATGGCTATGCGTCCACGTGAACGAGCAGGCAGCGGAGCGTACCGGAACAACCCTCGTAGGGGCGCTTGCCGGCGCCGTAGCCGACGGCTTCGATGCGGTAGCGTGAGGGCAGTTGGTCGGACGTGCGCAGCGCGGTGACGATGGCGGCGCCCGTGGGCGTCACGAGCTCGCCGGCGACCGGTGCAGGCGTGAGGACGATATTGCCTGCCTGACACAGGTTGATGACAGCGGGGACGGGAATGGGCATGAGGCCGTGGGCGCAGCGGATGGTTCCGTGTCCCTCGGAGAGCGACTCGACCACGATATCCTCAATACCCAGGTCGTCGAGGCAGATGGCGACAGAGCAGACGTCGACGATGGAGTCGACGGCGCCCACTTCGTGAAACAGGACGGTGTCGGGCGTTTTGCCGTGAGCCTTAGCCTCGGCAGCAGCGAGTACGGAAAAAATGGCGAGGGCGCGACGCTTGGCGCCATCGCTTAGCTGCGAGCCGTCGATGATGGCGGTGACGTCAGCCAAAGAACGGTGGTGATGGTGGTGGGCGTGATGATGGTCCTCGTGGCCGTGGCCGTGGCCGTGGGCCTCATGGTCATGCTCGTGGCAGTGCTCGTGTTCGTGCTCGTCATGATCATGATGGTGGTGCTCATGCTCGTGCGTGTGCTCGGCAGCTGCTTCGTTGCCGTAGAGCCAGGCCATATCGTGATCGTGGTTCTCGAGCTCCTCTGTAAGCTGGACGTCGAAATCGCAGGCGTCGATGCCATGCTTGTTTGCACGCGTGACGGCAATCTCAAAGCCGTCGACCGGCAGCGTGGCGAGCTGTTCGCGCAGGTGCTCCTCGCTGGCGCCCAGGTCGAGCAGGGCCGCGACGGTCATGTCGCCGCTGATGCCCGAGGTGCCGTCGATGATAAGCGTGTGCTGATGGTTAGACATGAAATGCTCCTTAACGGGCGCGAGGTGTGCCGGCGCTCAGATGATTGATAAGACTTGCCTGGTAGGCGGCGCCAAAGCCGTTGTCGATATTGACGACCGAAACGCCGCTGGCGCAGGAGTTGAGCATGGCGAGCAGCGCGGCTACGCCACCAAAGCTCGCGCCGTAGCCCACGCTGGTGGGAACGGCGATGACCGGACAGCTCACCAGACCGCCGACAACGCTCGCCAGTGCGCCCTCCATGCCGGCGATGGCGATGACCACCTGTGCCTGAGCAAGTTCCTCGGCATGCGCGAGCAGACGGTGCAGGCCGGCGACACCCACGTCGTAGAGGCGGTCGACCTCGTTGCCATAGAACTCGGCCGTCAATGCGGCTTCCTCGGCGACGGGCAGGTCGCTCGTGCCGGCGCAGGCGACGACGATGCGTCCGTTGCCAGTGGGGGAGGGCTTGCCTCCCACGAGGGCGAGCTGTGCGTCCGGGACATATCCCAGGTCGATGCCGTTGTCGAGGAGCTCCGAGGTGCGGGCTGCCTTTTCGGCGTCCAGGCGCGTGACCAGGATGCGCTCCTGGCCGGCATCGCGCAGCGCTTCGATAATGGCGGCAATCTGCTCGGCGGTTTTACCGGCGCCGTAGACAACCTCGCCGGCTCCCTGGCGCACCCCGCGCGAAAGATCGAGCTGCGCAAAACCCAGATCGGCGGTCGGAGCCGTCTGGATGCGCGTAAGCGCGTCGGCAGGGGCGACTGCTCCGTCGGCAACATCGCTCAGCAATTGCTCAAGATCTTGCTTATCCATATATGTTCCCTTCGACGGCGCAAAGTCTAGCACTCAAAAGGTATTTTTCCGAACACTAAGACAAAATTGTTCGGAAACTATAGGACAGACTGATTCAATTGTTGGGCGAACTTGCTAGTCGCGCAGGATGATGTCCATGGCGAGCATCAGGTTGCGCTCGTCGATGGCAAACGGGGCGGCTTCGCGCGTCTTGGGCTTGGCGCAAAACGCGATGCCCGTACCCGCGGCCTGAATCATGGGGATGTCGTTGGCGCCGTCGCCGATCGCGACGGTGTGGGCCATGTCGACACCGCACTCAACTGCCCAATCCAGCAGCTGGATGAGCTTGGATTCCTTGGTCACAATGTTTGCCGCCAGCTTGCCGGTGAGCTTGCCGTCCACGACCTCCAGGCGGTTAGCGAGGCAAAAGTCGATGCCCGCGGCGGCCACGATCTTGTCGGCGACCTCGTGAAAGCCGCCGCTTACCACGCCGACCTTCCAGCCCTTGCTGTGCGCCGAGCGCACAAGCTCCAGCGCGCCGGGGGTAAACGTCACGCGCTCAAAGGTGCGCTCGAACACGCTCTCGTCCAGGCCGGCAAGCAGCCCTACACGTTCCTCGAGCGCCTGCTTAAAGTCAAGCTCGCCGCGCATGGCGCGCTCAGTGATCTGTGCCACCTGCTCGCCTACGCCGGCCTCCTCGCCCAACAGGTCGATGACCTCCTGGTTGATGAGCGTGGAGTCGATATCCATAACGATGAGGTGTGCGGTCATGACGGGCCTTTCCGAGTGCAGTTGTATTGGGGCACATTGTCGCACGTGACGAGCGCGGGCGGGTGCCGCGGCGCGTCAATTGTTTCGTCTCCGTCAAGTCTTTGGGCAGGAGCTACTTTTCCGCGGCACATCGACACGGGTGCGATAAGATAGAACGCCATGTCTGGCTGCGCGGTTTACGCAGGCCGGGCAAATCTGTACGACGCCGCCCGGAACGACACGGGGCGGCACAGATCCATAAAGGAGGATCACTGGTATGAGCCAGACCCGTCCCATCGACGAGCATTCCATGCACACCCGTACCTGCGGCGAGCTTCGCAGCGAGAACGTGGGCGAAGAGGTCACCCTCACCGGTTGGGTGAGCCGTCGCCGCGACCACGGCGGCCTTATCTTCTGCGACCTTCGCGACCGCGAGGGTATCACGCAGCTCACCTTCGACCCCGAGCACTCCGACGGCGACGCCTTTAAGATCGCCGAGACCATGCGTCCCGAGTGGCCCATCAAGATCCACGGCGTCGTGCGCGCCCGTGGCGAGGAGACCACCAACACCAAGCTCGCGACCGGCGAGATCGAGGTCCTGACCGACCACGCCGAGGTGCTCAACACGTCCGTCACCCCGCCGTTCCAGATCGAGGACGGCATCGAGACCAGCGAGGACACCCGCCTGCGTTATCGCTATCTGGACCTCCGTCGTCCCGAGATGATGGCCAACCTCAAGCTGCGCTCCGACTTTACCTTTGCCATTCGCGAGGCGCTGCACAACCGTGAGTTCATGGAGGTCGAGACGCCCTCCCTGTTCAAGTCCACGCCCGAGGGCGCCCGCGACTTCATCGTCCCCAGCCGCATCCAGCCGGGCAACTTCTACGCTCTGCCGCAGTCCCCGCAGCTCCTGAAGCAGCTGCTTATGGTCGGTGGCGTCGAGCGCTACTACCAGGTCGCCAAGTGCTTCCGCGACGAGGACTTGCGTGCCGACCGTCAGCCCGAGTTCACCCAGGTCGATATCGAGATGTCCTTCGTGGACCAGAACGACGTCATGAGCGCGCTCGAAGAGGTCCTGGCCGACGCCTTCGGCCGCATGGGTGTCGAGATGCCCACGCCGCTGCGCCGCATGGACTATTGGGAGGCCATGGACACCTATGGCTCCGACAAGCCCGATACTCGCTACGGCATGCACCTGGTTGACCTGACCGACATCTTTGCCAACTCCAAGTTCAAGGTCTTTGCGACTGCTGCAAACGAGGAGGGCTCTGTCGTCAAGGCCATCAACGCCAAGGGTGCCGGTGTCTGGGCTCGCGCCAAGATCGACAAGCTCGCCGGCGTGGCCTCCACGTTTGGCGCCAAGGGCCTTGCCTGGATCGCCTTCCGCGAGGACGGCTCCATCAACAGCCCCATCGTCAAGTTCTTCTCGGACGAGGAGATGGCTGCCCTGCGCGAGCGCATGGACGTCGAGCCCGGCGACCTTGTGATGTTCGCCGCCGGCCCGCGCCTGCTCTCCGACGAGATCCTGGGCGGCATGCGTTCCCACATGGCCAATGCGCTCGAGGTCAAGCGCGAGGGCCACGACTTCCTGTGGGTCGTCAACTTCCCGCTGTTCCACTGGGACGAGGACCGCAAGGCCTATGCAGCCGAGCACCAGCCGTTCACCCTGCCGACCGAGACCGACATCGCTAAGATCGAGGCCGACCCGTTGGCAGCCGGTTCTTGCACCTACGACTTTGTCATGGACGGCTTTGAGGCCGGCGGCGGCGGTATGCGTATCCACAACGCCGAGATGCAGATGTCCATGCTCAAACTCCTGGGCTTTACCGAGGAGCGTGCCGAGTCTCAGTTCGGCTTCCTCATGGAGGCCCTCAAGTTTGGTGCGCCCCCGATGGGCGGTTTCGCTCTGGGCCTGGACCGCGTGTGCATGCTGCTCACCGGTTCCGACTCCATCCGCGACGTCATGGCGTTCCCCAAGACGGCCAGCGGCTCCGACCTCATGTCGGGCGCCCCGAGTGCCGTTAGTGGCGCCCAGCTCAAGGACGTCAGCCTGCGCCTGATGTAGGCGAGCGGCTACATAATGCCCACAACGAGGGAAGGACGCGTGCCTTCCTTCGTTTTTTATGCGCCGAGGTCGTGAGGGCATGGGATGACCGGGCGTCGCGGAAACTACGACCCGGAATTTGCGTCCAAAACGGGTCGCAGTTTCCCAAACAGGGTCCTTTTGGAAACTGCGACCCAGAATCCAGCCAAATAATGGGACGCACTTGGTCGCGCGCGCAGACGTGGTGTAAGAGTGTCCTGAGGTCCGTCGCTGCAAGTCCCGATGTTACTCCTTCTTGAGACCGCGCTTCTCGACTATCTCGTCCACTATCTCCCTGGCGCGCC
>DBGDFS010000066.1:0-1036 GCA_048342015.1 Collinsella sp.
TTGTCGAGCATCTCGCCAACGGCGCCGACCTGCCGGATGCCCTGCCGATTGTGGGCGGCCTCCTGGTCTTTTTCGTACTGCTCTTTGCCTCTAACTGGCAGCAGTATTACTACACCTACTGCATCTTTTACGAGGAGTGCGGCAAGCAGCGTATGGAGATCGCCGAGCGCTTGCGCAAACTGCCGCTGTCGTTTTTTGGCCGTCGTGATCTGGCCGATTTAACCGAGACCATCATGGGTGACGTCCAGGCCATGGAGCACGCCTACAGCCACGTGCTGGGAGAGCTTTGGGGTGCCATCATCGCAAGCGCCATTGTGTTCGTGGCGTCGCTGTTCTTTTGCTGTCAGCTGGCGATCGCGGCGTTTTGGAGCGTTCCCGTGGCCTTTGCCGTGCTGTATCTAACACGCGGCCCCATGACTCCGGTGTTCGATCGCGTGCGCGCCGAGAAGGTCAAGGTTACCGAGGCTATTCAAGAGACGCTCGACTGCGTTCGCGAGATCCGCGCCACCAACCAGGAGGCCCATTATCTTGAGGGGCTCAACGCCGTGATCGATGCCGAGGAGCGTGAGACCACCAAGGGCGAGCTCGCTAACGGGCTTTTGGTCAACTCCGCCTTTGTCATCCTGCGTCTGGGCATTGCCACCACGCTGGTCACGGGCGCCGCGATGGTCGCCTCCGGGCAGGTCGACTTTTTGGTGATGTTTGCCTTCCTGCTTATGGTGAGCCGTATCTATGCGCCCTTTGACCAAGCATTAATGTTGATGTCCGAGCTGTTTGCCGCCGAGTCGTCTGCCAAGCGCATGCGTTCCATCATGGAAGAGCCTGTGGCGCGGGGCAGCGAGAAATTTGAGCCCGTGGGCCACGATGTGGTGTTCGATCACGTGGCATTTGGCTATGGTGCGGGCGAGGACGGCCGCGCCGGCGAGAAAGTTCTTACCGATGTGAGCTTTACCGCCAAGGAAGGCGAAGTTACGGCGCTGGTCGGTCCTTCGGGTTCCGGTAAGTCTACGGTGAGCCGCCTGGCCGCGCGCTTTTG
>DBGDFS010000067.1:0-43446 GCA_048342015.1 Collinsella sp.
GACACGCCGAGGTCGCCGCGGACGGGTTGATATAGGGAGAGGGCCTGACCCCATATCGTTGGGGCCAGGCCCGATTTTGCCTCTTGACAATGTCCTGCTCATATTAAAAGGAACGTCCCTAACTGCCGGTCAAAAAAACGAGCGAGGATCGCGGGGTCCTCGCTCGTTTTTTAGTGATGTTTCGACCGTGCGGTTACTTGTCGGCAGCGGTCTTTTTGGCAGTCGACTTCTTCGCGGTCGTCTTCTTGGCGGCAGTTGCCTTCTTAGCCGTGGTCTTCTTTGCCGCGGTCGTCTTCTTCGCCGTGCTCGCCTTGGTCGTGGTCTTGCGGCCGCGGGCGGGCTTCTTCTCCTTGGTCGGGCAGTCCATGTTGACGCAGATGCGCCACGGACCGCGCGCCGTGTTGACCACCACGATGGGAGCGCCACACTCGGGGCAGGTCTCGCCCGTCGCCTCGAGCTTGCCACGCGCCGGCAGCGGATAGCTCACGCCGCAGTCGTCGTAGTTGGTGCAGCGGATAAAGCGCTTGCCGCTTTTCTCACTCTTGTGCGCAATCAGGTCGCCGTGGCGCCCGGCCTCCGCGCACACCTTGCACTCGCCCACCTTAAGGTCGGGCTCGTAGTTGGTGGGACACGTCGGATTCACGCAAATCTCGAAGGCCTTCTGGCGGAACGGCTGACACTTAATGCGCGGCGCACCGCACTCGGGGCACACGGCGGCCTCGCCCTCGAGCGGGCTTACCTTGACGCCACTCGGCACCGGATAGGTCACGTCGCAGTCGGGCCATCCCATGCAGCCGATAAAGCTGCCACGGGTCTTGGCGCTCGTCTTCATAACCAAGTCCTTGCCGCACTTGGGGCAGGCGCCCACGCGCGCATCGGCCGTGACGGCGTCGCTGATAGCGTCGCCCAGTTCCTGCGTATGCTTGAGTAGCTCGTCGAGCACGCCGGCCAGCAGCGCGCGCGAGTGCGTCACGACATGCTCTTCGGTATCCTCGCCGCGCTCCACACGGGTCATATCGCCATCGAGCTCGCTGGTCATATCGGGGCTCGTGATGCGCGGGGCAAACTGCGACAGCGCATCGATGATGGCGATGCCCAGCTGACTCGGCTCCACGGGATCGTTTTTGAGGTAGCGCACGGCGTACAGGCGCTCGATGATGCTCGCGCGCGTGGACTTGGTACCCAGGCCGCGCTTTTCCATCTCCTGCACGAGCTTGCCCTGGCTGTAGCGCGCGGGCGGCTCGGTCTGCTTGGCCTCGAGTTTAATGTCGAACACGTCGACCGTATCGCCCTGCTCCAGCGGCGGCATCTGCTCGTCGCGCTTGAGTCCGTACGGGTATGCCTCGCGGAAACCCGGGGTCACGAGCACATCGCCCGAAGCCACGAACGGTTCACCGTTCACGTCGAGCTCGAGCTTGGTGTTCTCGATGGTCGCGGGGCCCATAAGCGTTGCCAGAAAGCGGCGGGCAATGAGGTCGTAAAGCTTGCGCTGGCCGCCGTCGAGCGTGGACGGATCGCCCTCGCCCGTAGGATAGATCGGCGGGTGGTCGGTGGTCTCGACCTTGCCACGCGTGGGCTTCATGGGTCCGGCGAGCACCTTTTTGCACACAGGAGCCAGCGCCGGGTTGATCTTTGCCAGGTCGCTCACCACAGCACCCAAATCAAGCGTCGCGGGGTACACGGTGTTGTCGACACGCGGGTAGCTGATGAGGCCCGCCATGTAGAGGGACTCAGCGATGCGCATGGTACGCGCAGGCGAGATGCCCTCGGCTGCGGCGGCAGCCTGCAGCGAGGTGGTCGCAAACGGCGTGGGAGGCTGCTGCTTGCGCGAGCGCTTGGTCACCGCGGCGACGGTCGCCGTCTTGGCGCCGTCGACGTGACCATACGCCGTCTCGGCAGCATCCTTGTCAGTAAAGCGCGCTGTCTTGTGAGCAATCTTAAAGCGGTCGTCCTCGGCAGCGCCCTGCGCGGCGCCCATGCCGCGGATCTGCCAATAGTCCTCGGGCACAAACGCCATGCGCTCGCGCTCGCGCTCGACCACCAGAGCAAGCGTCGGTGTCTGCACGCGGCCGGCGGAGCGCACGTTGCCAAAGCCGCCAAACTTGGCGAGCGTCAGGTAGCGCGTGAGCACCGCACCCCAGATAAGGTCGATGTGCTGACGGCTCTCGCCAGCGTCGGCCAGATTCTGATCGAGCGTGACGAGATTATCGAAAGCGTGCGTGATCTCGGCCTTGGTAAACGAAGAGTACTGGGCGCGGGCGACCGGCAAGTCGGGCGCAACCTCGCGCACCTTGTTAAGGGCGTCCGAACCAATCAGCTCGCCCTCGCGATCGAAGTCCGTGGCGATGATGACACTGTCGGACTTCTTAGCCAGGTTCTTGAGCGAGCGAATGAGTTCCTTCTCTGCCGGCAGTTTGATGACCGGTGCCCACGTGAGGTAGGGCAGGCTCTCGAGCTTCCAGCCCTTAATGGAGATACCGTCGGCAAGGAACGGCTTGCGCTTGGTGTCGTAGGGCGGACGGGCCAGGCCGTCGGGCATGTCGGCCGGCAGCATCTCGCCGTCTTCGGTCACCGAATACCAACCCAGCTTTTTATCGAACAGCACGCTGTCGCAAAAATCGGGCGCCAGGATGTGACCGGCAAGGCCGATGGTCACGCACTCCTCGCCCTTCCACTCAAAACGGTAGATGGCGGTGTTGTACACCTTGTCCTTTTTGGGTTTGCCCGTGGACAGACGCTCGGCAATCTGACGTGCGGCGTCATTTTTCTCGGCGATGATGAGCTTCAAAAGAGGCTCCTATCTTGTGTCTCTGCGGCTACGCCCACCTGTATGGCGGCCGATTTACGCCCTTGCTTGCTCAATCTGCCCGATGAGCCAATCGCACCAGGCATCCATGCCCTCGCCCTTGCGCGCGCTCACGGCAAACCGCGGCGCCTGCGGATTGAGGTCATCGAGTGTCTTAGTATACCTATCCATGTCAAAATCGAAAGCCGGGGCCACGTCGACCTTGTTGAGCAACTGTGCGCCGGCGTGTTGGAAGATGCCCGGGTACTTAATGGGTTTGTCGTCACCCTCGGGCACCGAGAGGATCATGATGGACAGGTTCTCACCCAGGTCAAAGTCGACCGGGCACACCAGGTTACCCACGTTTTCGATAAAGATGACGTCGATGTTTTCCAGACCGACGGCCTGGTCGAACGCGTCGACAGCCTCCATGATCATGTTGCCCTCGAGGTGGCACAGGCCACCCGTGTTGATCTGGATGGCGGGCATGCCGGCTTCCTTCATGGTGATGGCGTCGACATCCGAGGCGATATCGCCCTCGATGACGGCACAGCGCAGGCCGGCCTTGTCACGCAGGCGCTCGTTGGTGCCCAGGATCGTGGTGGTCTTGCCCGAACCGGGGCTCGACAAGACGTTGATCACATAGGTGTTTGTCTCATTAAATCGCTGACGCAGCTGATCTGCCAGGCGCTCGTTGCGCGACAGAATCGGCGACGCGATATCAATCGTTTTCTCGGCCATACTTAGCGCTCCTTACTTTGGCCCCTTTATACCCCATCACCAGATGGCTAGCGGGCTAATCGTCGGGGGTTTCGATTTCGATACTCGCGATATCGAGCTCGCGGCCGTGCAGTAGGCGCACGTTGGCACCACCACACTGGGGACAGCGACAGTGGAAGCGATCGTGGTCGAAAACCTCGCCGCAGTCCAGACACTCGCTTTGTGGATGGACCTCCTCCACGGCAAGCTCGCAGCCTCGCGTGAGCGGGTCCTCGTCACGAAATGTCTCCCACGCAAAGTCGAGCGCCTCGCGCACGACCTCGGTCATATCCCCGATACGCAGCGTTACCAAAACGGCGCGCGAGGCCCCCGCCCCACGCGCCGCGCGAATCACTGTATCGAGTATGCCGTTGACAATGCCAACCTCATGCATACCGATTTACTCCTCGTCGTCCTCATCGTCCGAAAACAGGTCCAGACGGCTCACAAACAAGCCCTCCTTGCCCTCGCGCGCGGTAATGACCACGCGGGCGATGGCGAGCGAAATCTCGTAGAGCGAGAGCAGGGCGCCGTACATGAGGCCCAGCGTAACGGGCGAGCCGTCGGGCGTAATCACAGCCGAGCCCACAAGCAGGCCAACGTATACATAACGCCAAGCACTGCGGAAGGCCGCATAGGACACAATATGGAAGACGGACAGGTAGAAGATGATGAGCGGCAGCTCAAACGCCACACCAAAGCCGATCATAAAGAGCAGCTCCATGTTGACGTAGTTCTCCAGGTCGGGCAGCGCCGTGGCGACGGCCGAGGTCTCGCCGATAAGCCACTCAAAGCCCGCCGGGATGATGATGAAGTAGCAAAAGATTGCGCCCAGGAAGAACAGCACCGTCGAGGCGAGCACCGTGGGCACGACCCACTTGCGCTCGTTGGGACGCAGTGCCGGCAGGAAAAATGCCAGAATCTGCCAGATGATCATGGGCGTGCACATGACCACGGCCATCTTGATGGCCAGCGAGAAGCGCAGGCCAAAGCCGCCGAGCGTAGTAGTGATGTAGAACTTACCGTCCGGCACAAAAGAGCGGATGGGGTCTTCCAAGATGTCGAGCACCACAGGCGTGGCGAAATACAGCACGATAGCGGCGGCAAACACCGACACGACCACGATGGTCAGGCGGCGACGAAGCTCTCCCAGGTGATCGAAGAGCGGCATTCGCGCAGGTCCGATAGGCATTACTCATCGCCTCCCTTAGGGGCATCGGCGGCAGCGGCGTCGTCCTCGGCCTCGAGCTCGCGAGCGAGCTGGTCGACGACGGCCTTGCGCTTGCGGGGACGACGGGCGTAGAGGTCAGCCGTCGTGGGCTCTGCCGGCTCGGGCTCGGGCTCCGGCTCTGCAGCAGGCTCGGGCTCGACGACAGGCTCGACGGCAGCGGCAGGCTCGGCACCCTCGGCCTCGGACCCCTCAGCAGCACCCTCGCCCTCGGCGGCAGCCTCGCTCGCGGCTTTCTCGGCAGCAAGACGAGCGCGACGCTCGGCAAAGGTCTCCTTCTTTGCGGGCGCTGCCGTCTCGGCGGCATCCTCGTCCGCATCGGAATCGTCGTCGACGGCAGCCTTCTTGGGCTTGACCGGAGCCGAAGCGGCCTCGCTCACCGGATCGATTATCTCGGACTGAACAACGGCCGTCATCTTTTCCTGCGTCTCGCGGAACTGACGGATGGCACGGCCGATCGTACGGCCCATCTGTGGGAGCTTATCCGGGCCAAACAGCAAAAAGCCGAAGACCACGATGATCGCAAGCTCACCCTCTCCAATACCAAACACACATACCTCCAAGGCTCGATGTGAGTCGAGCCCGCACCGCGCCATTCGGCCGGAACTCGTCTATTCATTCGGTCAAGTATAGCGCCCGGACGCCAAAACGTCCGAGCGCATCACAAACATATGCCAAACGGCACGGCCCTTTTTGGGGCAGGGCTTATGCCGCTGTGATCGAAATCTCCTGGTCGACGCCCAGCAGCTGTACCACGCGCATCACCGGAGGCTGCACGTTGACGCAGCTAAAACGCTTGCCGTGGTCGTCCGCATGGTGCGCGGCACCCACGAGCACACCAATACCCGTGGAGTCGATATAGCTCACCTGGGCAAAGTCGAGCTCGACGGCCTCGGTGGGCTGCTCAAGCGCCAGATTGATGGCATTGCGCAGGCTGTCGGCATTAGAAATATCAATCTCGCCGGTCACCTTAATGGTGTAGAGCTCCGGCGTAGGGCTGGTGGAAATACCCAAATCCATGTATATGCTCCTTTGCGTATCGAGGGTGCGGATGGTGCGGAATCGCGCGTATTAGGCGCGCTCGGCGCGCGCGAGCTCGGCAGCGACCAGCTTCACAGCCAGCACCAGAACATCGAGCGCGGCCTCCAGGTCCTCGACCGTGGGATAGCTCGGCGCAATACGGATGTTGGTATCGCGCGGATCTTTGCCGTAGGGCCAGGTAGCGCCGGCCGGCGTGAGCTTAACACCCAGCTCGGCGCAAAGCGCCGCAACCTTCTGGGCCGAGCCCTCGGGACCATCGAAGCTTACAAAGTAGCCGCCGCGAGGATGCGTCCAGGTAGCGCAGCCCGTCTCACCCAGGCCCTCGGTGAGCTTGCGCTCGACGGCCTCAAAGCGCGGACGCAAAAACTCCGCATGCTTCTTCATGTGCTCCTTGACCGCCTCGATGGTGGGAAGGAAACGCACGTGGCGCAGCTGGTTGAGCTTGTCGGCGCTGATGAGGCCTGCCTTCAGGCGCTTGGAGAACTCGGCGATGACCGCGGGGCTCGCACCGATAAAGCCGATGCCAGCGCCCGGGAAGGTGATCTTGGACGTCGATGCAAAGGCCACCACGCGATCCTCGGTGCCCGCCGCGCGAGCGAGGTCGAAGATGTTTGCGAGCTCGTCGGTCTCGTCGTACAGGTCGTGCACGCAGTAGGCGTTGTCCCAGAAGATGCGGAAATCGGGTGCGGCCGTGGGCATCTCAACCAGGCGGCGCACAGTGTCCTCGCTAAAGGTGATGCCCGTGGGGTTGGAATACTTGGGCACGCACCAGATGCCCTTGATGGAATCGTCGGCGGCAACCAGGCGCTCAACCTCGTCCATATCGGGGCCGTTGTCGGTCATCGCGACGGGAACGTTCTCGATACCCAAGTCGGCGGTAATGCCAAAGTGGCGATCGTAGCCGGGAACCGGGCACAGGAACTTGACCTTCTTGCCGTCGTGCGCTGCCTCGTAAGCCTCCCAGGGCTCGTTGCCGCACGAGCCGCAACGCCAGAACATACCGGCGATATCATGCTCGATCAGCAGGCTCGACGAACCCAGCACGAGCGTCTGCTCGGCGGGGCAACCCAGGAACTCCCCCGCCAGCTTGCGTGCCGAGGGAATGCCCTCAAAGCAGCCGTAGTTGGAACAGTCGACGTTGCCGTCGTGCAGATCGGCATCGGCATTGAGGATATCGAGCATGGGTCGAGAGATGTCCACCTGGGAGGGTGATGGCTTGCCGCGGGCCATGTCGAGCGCCAGGCCCTTGGCCTTGACCTCGGCGACCTCGGCCTTGAGCGCCTCGATGGCGGCATCGAGTTCGGTGGTTTCCATCTTCTGGTAGATCGTCTGCATGGGTGCGACCTTTCACGAAGCGGTACGTTGCAATTCTTCTAAGTATAGACCGCCACCGTCACAACGTTATGAAGCCGTGATAGATTAAGTCCATCGCAATAAATTACGAATCGCCGTGCATGCCGGCGTGAAGCGCCCAAGGAGGCACTATGGAGTACGGATCGTTCCAGGCCGAGGAATTCGGCGACCTGCAGCGCCTGGTCGACGGACTGTTTTACGACCGCCACGCCATAGACCGTCTGGATCTGATCGTACAGGCCGAAATCTTGGACCTGGCGCCCGATCTCATGGAAATCGTCAACCTGCTACCGCCCGGCTATTACGACCGCCAGTCACTTTGCGACCAGCTCAACTCCGCCTTGGCCGCCCACGGCTGGGGCGCCGTCTACGGCACCGTGGAATAAGCCTCGAGGCCGACGATTTGGCCCGTTTCCCGACCCTGGCGTGGCTTGTTTTAGGGCTTGTGGCCAAAAAAGGGCAAATATGAGTACTGTTACCTTTTTAGTAGCAGCGATTTTTGGTCGAAATCGGCAAAACTGGACTTGAAACTCCCTAGTCACCGTCAACCAGCGCCGAATTGGAAGTCGATGCTCACTCATTAACGTACAGTTCTTATAACTTTGTTCATTATTTTCCACACCTAAAATGAAACGCCGTTTGTGACAGTACTCACAAACGGCGTTTTTTGACCACGGGGGTGTCTGGCAGAGGGCCAGTAGCACCCGGATCCGAGTTTCGAACGCATCCAAACCGGTTCTGGTGTCTGTTTTCGAGCTTTTACTCGTCTTTGGGCGCGGGGTGTTTGCAGACCACGCTCATATAGATCATGCCGATCACGGCAGCGGTGACCGAACCGGCAAGAATAGCAGCCTTGGCAGCCAGGACCTCGAACTGGGCCGTCGGGAAAGCGAGGCCGCTGATGAGAATCGACATGGTAAAGCCGATACCGCCCAGAATACCCACGCCGGCAATCATGTGCCAGTTGACGTTGTGCGGCAGCTCGCAGGCCTTGAGCTTAACCAGGGTGAACGTCATGCCAAAGATGCCGATCGGCTTGCCCAGCAGCATGCCAAAGTACACGCCGAGCGTCACCGGGTCGGTGAGCAGCGTGCTCATGTCCACGCCCACCAGGCGAACCTGCGCGTTGACAAACGCAAAGATCGGCAGGATCACAAAGTTAACCGGCGTGGAGATCAGACGCTCCATGCGAATGAGCGGCGGGGTCACGCGGTGCATGACGCGCTCGACCTTGGTGGTCGAGACGGTAAAGTCATGCTGGCCCAAGATGTGCGCCTCGTCGTCGTAGCGGTCGTCGAGCAGCGGCAGGCACTCGCCCAACCAATCGGTGAGGCTATCGAGCTTGACGCCGCACTTGGCCGGGATGGTAAAGGCCAAGATGACGCCAGCAAGCGTGGCATGTACGCCGCTCTTGAACATGCAGAACCACAGCAGCAGGCCCAGCACCGAATACGGGGCGAGACGGTAGTGCTGCGTCTTGTTGAGCCACACGAGCGCGCAGGTCACAAGCGCGGCGGCGCCCAACCAAAACGGATTGGGGCTCTGACCGTAGAAGATGGCGATGGCGGCGATGGAAATGAGGTCGTCGGCGATGGCGAGCGTCGAGAAGAACACGCGCACGCCGTTGGGCACGCGATTGCCCAAAAGCGACAGCACGCCCAGCGCAAAGGCAATATCGGTTGCCATGGGAATGGCCCAGCCGTTGTGCGCGCCGGCATGGTTAAAGATCAGATAGATGCAGGCGGGAACGACGACGCCGCCCACGGCCGCCAGCATGGGAAGCATAGCCTGGCGCGGGTTTTTGAGCTCGCCGACCGTCATCTCATACTTGAGCTCAATGCCCACCAGCAAAAAGAAAATCGCCATGAGGAAGTCGTTGACGAATAGCTCAACGGTGAGACCGGCCGTAAGGTTGCCCAGACCCACATACAGCGGGGTCTCCAAAAAGTGATGGATGGCCTCGTAGGCATCGGTATTGGCGCAAATGACGGCGGCGATGGCGGCGAAGACCATGACGGCGGCAGAAATCGTGCCGTTCTCGGTGATGCGCTCCCAGATGTCGTGGCGTTCAAAGCGCTTGCGCTCGCGAACGTTGAACAGCTGCTCAGTTGCTGCCATGGGCGGCTCCTTTCACGGGATGGCTCCCGTCTTAAAAAAGCACGGCCCGCCCAAGTGGCGGCGCCGCGCTCTAACGTATTACGCTTGCATCTAGCCTACCCTGCACGACAAGCACGCAGGCGTGGCCGAAAAGCGGAACCACAGGTTGAACATTATTTGCTCAACGGCACGGGCACGCCTGTCCAAGAGACGACGCGGCGACGTGCACAAAAAACGACCGGAGCGCGGGGCGTCCGCGATCCGGTCGTGGCGTTTGGTCAACTAAACCTAGCAGGCGGCCATGATGGGGGCTGCGACCTGCTTCTTACGGGAGAGGACGCCCGGCATCCAGACGCCGTCGTGCTCGTCGGCAATGCCCAGGCCCTTCTGAGCGGCCTCGGTCTCGCCCTCGAGCAGAACCTGCGAGCCCTCCTCCATGATGTCGGTGATGCACAGGACAATGCCGTCGGCACCCTTCTCGGCGGCGTAGGCGCGCATGGCCTCACGGATCTCGTCGATCATGCCGAGCGCGCGGCTCTTGTCGACGGTCTCGTACTGGCCGATGAGCAGCTTCTTACCGGCGGGCTCGAACATCTTGATGTCGTTGCCGACCATCTCGGCAGCGGTGAAGGAGCCGGACGGACGGGTGAGGAAGACCTCCATGCCAAACTTGACCGGGTCGACGCCCACCTGCTCGCCGAGCTTGGCGGCGACGACGCGGTCGACAGCGGTGGTGGTGGGACTCTTGAGCATGAGCGTGTCGGTCATCATGGCCGAGAGCAGCAGCTTGGCCTGGACGTCGGAAAGCTCAACGCCGAGCACGTCGGCGAGCTTAGTGACGATGGTGCAGCTGGAGCCCCAGGGCAGGCAGATGTAGTGCAGCGGGCCGGCGGTCTCGAAGTCGCCGATGCGGTGATGATCGACGACGCCAAAGACCGTGGCGTCCTTAAGGCCGGCGACGGACTGGGCAGACTCGTTGTGGTCGGTGAGGACGACGAGCTGACCGGCCTCGACGGACTCGATCACGCGAGGCTCGGCGATGCCGGCGTCGGCGAGCAGCTTGGCGGACTCTGCCGGAAGCTGGCCCAGGGCGCAAGCCTCGTAGGTGTTGCCGGCATACTCAACCTGGTTGAGCAGCTGGGACAGGACGACGGCACTCATGATGGCGTCGTTATCGGGGTTCTGGTGACCAAAGACAAGAACGTTTGCCATGGATATCCTCCACTTGATATGTGTACTTGGACGTAGCTATGGTAGCACGCTGGCGCCGAGCCTTCGCAGACGGAAGGGGCACGGCACAATTTGGGGCAGGCATGGGGGCCAAGGCCGTCCCTTTTGCACCATGTTGGTGCAAAGTAACCTGACCCCCTTGCACCAGCTATTTACCGGCGGCGCGCAGGGCTACGTATGCGGCACCGATGATGCCGGCGTCGTTGCCGAGCGAAGCGACCTTAATGGGCGTCTCGCGCGAGGCGGAAAGCGCGTACTGCTTAAAGTGCTCGCGAACCTTGTCGAGATAGACATCGGCCGAAGCGGACGCGCCGCCACCGATCAGGAACATCTCGGGGTCGACCACGTTGGCAATAAGCGCCAGGGCACGGCCGAGATAGTCGGCCATGGTATCGGCCGCGGCAAGCGCGAGCTTATCGCCCTCGCGGCAGGCCTGGAACACGTCCTTGGAATCGGAGGGGCCGGTGAGCTCGATGGGCTCGACGCCCGCTTTCTTGCACTCGGCAAGGTAGTTGCTCACCACACCGGTGGCGCTGGAATACTGCTCCAGGTGGCCATGGCCGCCGCAGCCGCAGGGGCGCTCCTCAGCCGGATTCAGGCACATGTGGCCGATCTCGCCGCCGGCACCCACAACGCCCGACACCACGTCGCCGTTGACGATAACGCCGCCGCCCACGCCGGTACCGATGGTGACCATCACCACGTTCTGTACACCCTTGGCAGAGCCGAGCCAGGCCTCGCCCATGGCAGCGGCGTTGGCGTCGTTCTCATACTTAACGACCGCATCGGGGCAGTGCTCCTGAATGGCGACCCTCAGCTCGGGCAGGTTAATGGCAATGTTGGCCTTGACCTTGGCATCGCCCGACGCCGGGATGGGGCACGGAACGGCCAGGCCAATGCCTGCCACAAAGGCACGCGGAATCTGCGCCTTGGCGACCACCTGGTCGATAGCCTCGGTCACCGCGGCAAAGCCCGCAGCGTCAACGATGGGAGGCGTGGGCACGCTGGCCTTGGCCAGCAGGTTTCCGTCCTCGTCGAACAGGCCCTCCTTAACCGAAGTGCCGCCGACGTCGATGCCGATGTAGTACTGCTTAGGTTCCATGGGAGCCCACCTTTCTCGTTTAAACATTGCCTGTATGGTACCGCTCCCAAGGCAAAAACCTACCAAAAAGGGACAGGTTTGTTTTGGCAGGTTTTATCTGGGGAAGCGCGAATGGTCGCTTAATAGGTCGCGCAAGACCTTCCCCAAATATAAAGGCGCCGGGAGGCGGAGACTCCCGGCGCCCGTCAAAGGGACTGTGTTGTCTGTTGGACCGCACGGTCCATCGCGGCGATAACGCCGACTAGGCCTGAAGTACCTGCAGCTGCTTGTGAATCTCGATGAGCTCCGTCGCCATGACGCGCATGGTCTCGGTACCGGCCATCTGGTCCTCGGCATGCAGCAGAATCAACGGGGCCTCGCCGTTACGCTCGCCGTTGGCCTCCTTCTTCAGAAGCCCCATGTGAACATCGTGGCCACCGTTATAGGCCTCGTCGCCCTGCTTGATAAGCTCCTCGGCGGCGTCAAAATCGCCCTCCTTGGCCTTTTGCACGGCATTGATGTACATGCTCTTGGCGGTACCGACGTAGCTGATGATCTCGAAGCAGGTCATCTGCAGTTCGTTCATATCCTCCATGCGGAGCACCTAGCCCATCACGCTGACGCAGTGGTCGATGATGCCGGCAGCGTTCATGCGGCCGTAGTCGACCATGTTGATGACCTCGACCGGAAAACGACCGGCGGCCTCCTTCTCAAAATCGCCCTTGGTGTAGCCGATCTGCGGACCAAGCAGCAACATGTCGCACTCGTCCAGGTGATCGTGGGCCTCGTTCATGGGACGAGCCTCGATCTCAATATCCAGACCACGGTTTGCAACCTCGGCCTGCATCTTCTGGACCAGCAGGCTCGTGGACATGCCGGCATTGCAGCAGAGCATGATCTTCTTCATGGTTTCCTCCTTATAACTGCGCGGCGCGCAGACGACAACTGGTTGTATTCCTTGCGGCTATTGTGCCCGCTCCCCTGTATCTTTACGCAAGGGAGAGAGCCGCGGGCACCGGCACCGCGTACCGGCGCCCGCAAAGGTGAAAGGGACGAACGTTAGGCGTTCTACTCGGCGAGAGCCTCCTGCTTGGCGATTGCCTTCTCGGAAATCTTCATAAAGGGCAGGTAGACGGCCATGCCAATGACAATCTCGAAAGCCTGCCACACGCCGGCGCGCCAGTCAAAGCCCGTAGCGAGCAGGGCATTGATGACGGGAGGCATGGTCCAGGGCACCTGGGCGATGCAGGGGCTGATGATGCCTGCGCAGGTAAGGCCATAGGTGATGCCGATGAACAGATCGGGAAGAAGGACGAACGGGATCATGAGCGGCAGGTTGTACACGATGGGGTAACCGTAGATAACCGGCTCGTTGATGTTGAACAGACCAGGCAGGATAGCCATCTTGGAAACGGTCTCGGAAGCCTTGTTCTTGGAGAACAGGAGCGTGTCGAGCAGAAGCATGAGGGTGCAGCCCGAGCCGCCGATGAGGGCGAAGCTGTTAACGATCTGCATGTTCATGTAGTGATCGGGCTGGATGGTGCCACCGGCGGCAAAGGTAGCCATGTTGTCGACGATGAGCATGGTCAGGATCGGCTCGACGGTAGCGCCAGAGATGGTGGACTGGTGAATACCGACGCAGAACAGCAGGTTAGCAAGGGTGTAGATGAGGATAACAGCCCACGGACCGGCGTTCATGATGTTCTTGAGCGGGTTGGAGATGCACGTGGAGATGATGGCGCACAGATCGGTGCCGGCGCACACGGCGAGCAGGGCTGCGGCAAGAGCGAAGATTGCGAGGTTGAGCAGCATCGGGATCATGACGTTGAAGGAGTTGGAGACCGCGGGAGGCACGCCCTCGCCCAGCTTAACCTTGAGCTTCTCGACGCCAGAAATCTTGATGAAGAGCGAGACGGAAAGCAGGGCGATGATAATAGCCGAGAACAGACCGTTGGTGCCGGTGTTGGCAGTCGAAAGGGCGCCCGTGACCTCGGCGAAGGTGATCTTGTCGGTGAGCAGCGGGCTCGTGGCGGCAAGCGAGGCGGTGATCTGCTGCGGCATCATGATGACGAAGGCAGAGATGGCGACGACCACGCAAGCGAGCGGGTTATCGAAACGCTTGTTCTTGGCGAGGCTGTAGCCAATCAATCCGGCCAAGATAATGGCAGAGACATTGAGGGTGCCCAGCGTAATTGCCGAGCCCCACGTCTGAAGGTTGGCAAGGCCCGCCGCATCGAGCGGGAACAGAGGGAACACGACGTTGTTAATAAGAACCGCGATACCCGCAAGGATATAGAGCGGCGTGATGGTCGCGAAGGCGTCACGCAGGGAACGCAGGTGAACCTGGTTTCCCACCTTCGCAGAGACCTCGGCAAACTTGTCGAGGAAGCTCTTTCCGTTGTCACTGGCCATGATTGCTCCTAACTTTCAAATCCGGCCTTTTCCTATGCGCACGGTGGTCTGTCGCCCTCTGCCACCAGATGTGCCATGTGTTGCGCGCGGCGGCGCGCGGTCTGGGCGTTCGCCCGGTCGCTAATCAACCACGTGGGTCGTGGCGACCTGTTTGAGCCAGGCTGCCGACTTCTTAAGGCGGCGCTTGTAGCCGTCCATAAGGTCGACCTCGACAAAGCCATAGCGATTCTTAAAGGCATTGGCCCAAGACCAGTTATCGATGACGGCCCAGTAGTGATAGCCCCGGCATTTGGCGCCCTCGGAGATTGCCTTGGCAACCCACTCCAGGTGTTGGCGCACAAAGTCGACTCGGTAGTCATCCTGGATGGTTCCTTCGGCGTCACGGTTCTTGTATTCGTCCATGATGCCGATGCCGTTCTCGGAAACGAACCACTCAAGATCGGGGTAGTTCTTAGCGCAGTCCATGCCAAAGTCGTAGAGGCCCTGCGGGTAGATCTCCCAGCCGCGGCTCTCGTTCATAACGGCGTCGGGCCACACGTACTCGTCGGCAAAGTGCGGCAGACCGTACTGGTCGATCTTGCTCGCCGGCGCCTGAACGCGCGTGGGGTGGTAGTAGTTGCAGCCGAGCCAGTCGACAACACCCTGCTTGAGAATCTCTTGGTCGCCGGCACGGAACGGGAGCTTAACGCCGCCCTCGGCCAGGCTGTCGAGCACGTCGGCGGGAAGTTCGCCCTTGGTAATAAGGTCGAGCCACCAGCGATTGTTGATGCCGCTGGTCATACGCACGGCCTCGAGGTCTGCCTCGTTGGGGTTCTCCTTGGTGTAGACCGGGGTAAAGCAGTTGATCATGCCGATCTTAGCATCGGAGCGAATAGCGCCCTCGTCATAGGCGCGACGGTAGTTGGCCACGGCCAGCGCGTGCGCCAGCGAGATGTGATACTGCACGGTGCGGGCGCGGCTAAAGTCGTGGAGCTGCGGGAACCACACGCCCTCCTGATAGCGCTGCTCGGGCTCGACGATGGGCTCGTTAAAGGTGAACCAGTACTTAATCTCCTGGCCAAACTCGTGGAAGGCGACGTCGGCGTAATGCGCGTAAGCCTCGACGACCTCACGGCTCTCCCAGCCGCCACGGTTAAAGAGGTAGGTGGGCATGTCAAAGTGGTACAAGTTGACAAACGGCTCCAGGCCGGCCTCGCGAGAGGCGCGGAACAGCTCGTGATACCACGCGGCGCCTTCCTCGTTGAGGTTGCCGTCGGCATCGAGCAGACGGCTCCACTGGATGGAAGTGCGATAGGTATCCAGGCCCAAGCCCTTTAAAATGCGAAAGTCTTCCTGGTACTTGGCCATAAAGTCATTGCCGGCATAAGAGCCAACGCAGTTGTAGAACGAACCCAGATCCTGGATGGACCAGGTGTCCCACAGGTTCTCGAGCTTGCCGCCTTGGTTCCACTGACCCTCAGTCTGCGGGCCGGACATAGCAGCGCCAAAGAAGAAGTCGTTGGGCAGCTGATACTGTGCCATCAAAGTCCTCACTTTCGTGTTCTAGAGCTTCCGGTTGGAGACGGGTTTGCTTTGGCAGGTTATCCGGCGCGGGCGCGCACCGGTCATACCGATATCCAACCTGCCAAAACAAAACCGTCCCCAAACGGTCAATCCTGTTCTGTTGTAGGATTCCGTTTGTTGCTTAAACTATAGCGCTCTAATTTTAAAAGTAAAGCGTCTTTTTCTTTTTTCTTTCTCGAACTTCTTAGATAAAAGTAATATGGGTGCCCTGTTGAGGGTTATACTTACTTTTGTTTTCATATATGTCGGAAAGGAGGTTCCATGATTCCCAAATACGAGGCGATAGCTGCAGATATTCGTCGAAGTATCGAGGATGGCGCTCTTAAACCGGGCGACAAGCTTCCCACCGTCGTTGAGTTCTGCGAGCTCTATAGCGTTTCCAAAATCACCGTCAAACGAGCTATTGAACAAATCACCGAGGAAGGTCTTATTACCAGCCGACGCGGATCGGGTACCTACGTTAAGGACACGGCGGGGCTTCCCGGCCAGGCGTTTTTCCAGGGCAAAAACGACCGTGCCCAGGGTTTTTCGTATGAGCACCGCGGGGAGAAGGTGACCTCGGTGGTCTACGATTTCTCGATTGTTAATCCACCAGCGGACATCGCAGCCCAGCTGGGAATTGCCGAGGATGACTTTGCCTATCACATCGTGCGCGTGCGTCAGGCCGACGAGAAGCCCATCGTCATCGAGTACACCTACATGCCCCTCGAGCTGATTCCGGGGCTGAAAAAGAAGGACCTGTACGGATCGGTCTACCGCTTTGTCCGCGAGCAATGCGGGCTGAAGATTTCGAGCTTCCACCGTACCATTCGCGCCGTGGCAGCAACCGAGGAAGAAGCCGAGCGCTTGGACACCAAGCCTGGCTCTCCCCTGCTCGAGCTCACCCAGATTGGCTTTTTGGACAGCGGCGCCGCCTTTGAGTATTCGGTCTCGCGCAACGTTGGCGACCGCTTTGAGTTGCACAACGTAACGTTGGCATAGGTTTTTGTAGTCATCCGGGCGCTCGCTTTGAGCTGTTTTGTGCAGCGCCCGCGCAACACAATGGGGGTATGAACATGTCCGATTTGATTAAGCTGACGCCGATCTTCCACGAGAAGATCTGGGGCGGTCGCCAGCTCGAAACCGTATTTGGCTACGACATTCCCGATGGCCCCATCGGTGAGTGCTGGGCCATCTCGGCCCACCCCAACGGCGACTGCCAGATTGCGGAGGGCCCGTATGCCGGCCACACGCTGTCGTGGCTGTGGGCCGAGCATCGCGAGCTCTTTGGCAACTGCGAGGGCAAGGAGTTCCCGCTGCTCATTAAGATTCTGGACGCCAAGGACGACCTTTCGATCCAGATTCATCCCAACGACGAGTACGCTGCCGAGCACGAGAACGGTAGCCTGGGCAAAACCGAGTGCTGGTATGTGCTGGACTGCGAGCCCGGCTCCACGATTATCGTCGGCCAGCGCGCGCATGACCGCGCCGAGGCCGCACAGATGATCGAGGACGGCCGCTGGGACGACATGCTCAACGTGCTGCCGATCCACAAGGGCGACTTTTTCCAGATTGATTCCGGTACCGTGCACGCCATCAAGACCGGCACGCTCATTTTGGAGACGCAGCAGTCGAGCGACGTGACGTATCGCCTGTACGACTACGACCGTCCCGGCACCGACGGCAAGCTGCGCCCACTGCACATTGAGCAGAGCCTCGACTGCATCGACTTTGATGCCCAGGCTCCGACCGACGGCACGGTGACCGCGCCCGAGGTCGATGGCGTAACCGAGCTCGAGTCCAACCCCTGCTACACCGTCGATCGCGTGCGCGTCGACGGCAGCAAGACCTTGGAGCAGCGCTGGCCCTTCATGTGTCTGTCGGTCATCGACGGCGAAGGCACCATCTGCGGCGACCCCGTCCACAAGGGAAGCCACCTGCTGGCACCCAGCACCGTGAACCAGATCGAACTCGAAGGCAAGATGGAACTGATCGTCTCACACCTCTAGGTCGCACCAACAACCAAAACGCAACAAGGGGCTCCCCCGTCCATGTACGGGGGAGCCCCTACTCACATCTATTTATCTATCAGCCCACCCGGCTCTCCAGATCAAAAAGCGGACGAGCAAAGCGACGATTGCGCAACAACGTTATCTAAGAACCTGGGCGGGCGTATGGGGCAACATCGATCGCGAGTTCCGCACGAGCCGGAGAGCACTTAATGTGCTCTCCGTGCGAGCAGGACTGCCCGAGCAGGCGATGTTGCCCCATACGCCCGTCCAGGTCCGCCGGGATTATGACAGCTTGACGATCGGTGCAAAGCCCTTCATCAGCTTTTTGGTCTGGCCGGTCTTTTCGAATTGGACCTCGATCATGTCTCCGACGACCGAGATCACGGTACCCGTGCCAAAGGTCTTGTGGCTCACGGTATCGCCTGCGGCAAAGTCCTGCGACGCGCTGGCGCGATCGACCTTGCGCTCCACTGTCGGCGACACTTTAGATGACGGCTTTTTGGCTCGCGGCGCACCCGAACCAAAGGTCGAGGCAACACGGCCGGCGTCGGGCGAGACCCCACGATGGCGCTCGGTCCCGTAGCTGCTGCCGCCAAAGAAATCGTCAAAACTCGATCCACCGCGCGAACCGGAACCGCCGGTCGAGCGCGTATGCGAACCGAACACCTTGCCGCCATACATATCCGAACCCACGCCCGAGCCAAAGGTGCCGTGACGGTCGCCGCGCTTCTCCCAGCCCGTGCCCTCAAAACCGGCAGAACCGATACCGCTAAACTCGATATCCTCAAACGGAATCTCATTGAGGAAGCGCGAGCGCGGGTTGGCAGAGGTCGAGCCGTAGGTGCGACGCGTGGCCGCATAGGTCAGGAACAGGCGCTTACGGGCACGCGTGATGGCAACGTAGGCCAGGCGACGCTCCTCCTCGAGCTTGCCCGGGTCATCGCTGCCGCCAAAGTCGTGCACGTGCGGGAAGATGCCCTCCTCCATGCCGGCCACGAACACCGCCGGGAACTCCAGGCCCTTGGCGGAGTGGATAGTCATCATGGTGATGGCGTGCGTCTCGCCGGCCAGGGAATCCAAGTCGGAGCGCAGGGCCAGCCACTCCATGAGTGCCGGCAGCGCCTTACAGGTGAGCGGACCGTAGGTGCGCTCGATCTCGTCGGCATGCACGGCACCCGCCGGCATCTCTGTCGGCACGGCATACGCGTTGCCCGCGATGGCGGCGGCCAGGGCATCCTGCGGAGACAGCGCCGGAGCGGCCAAGCCATCGAGCGGATTAGAGCCCGCGGCGTCACGGGCGCCGACGAGCGCCTCAAACGAGGATGCCGAGGCGGACGGCCCCGGCTCGGGCGCGGGCGCGCTCACCACGACGGGCTCGGACTCGGCGCCGGCAGGCACATCGGCAACACCGGCTGCGCGCAGCTCTTCCAAGCTCTCGAGCGTGCCCTCGATATCCTCGTGCGTCTCCTCAAATTCAGCGGCGACGCCCAGGAATTCCTGGATGTTCTCGGCGCGGCTCTCGGACTCCATGGTGCCCTCGGCGCGGAAAGCCTGCAGCAGGCCCGTCTTATCGACGATCATCTCGACGACGTCCTTGAGTTCGCCGTCCATGCGGCGACCCTCGCGCACCAGGGAGACAAAGCTCGACAGGCCATTGCGCACCTTGGCGCTAAACATGCCTGTCTCGGCTGTTGCGATCTCGCAGGCCTGGAAGAACGAGCAACGGTTGTCGCGCGCCAGCTGCTCGATCTTTTGGATCGAGGTGGAGCCGATACCGCGGCGTGGCGTGTTGATGACGCGCTTGACGCTCATCTCGTCTGCCGGGTTCACGATCATCTTGAGATAAGCCATGACGTCGCGGACCTCGGCACGGTCGAAGAATCGCGTGCCGCCCACGATCTTGTAGGGCACGCCTGCGCGCAAGAACATATCTTCGAGAATACGCGACTGGGCGTTGGTGCGATAGAACACGGCAATATCGTCGTAGCTCGTGCCCTTGGAGTGCAGCTTTTCGATCTCGCCGGCAATCCAGCGGCCCTCGTCGCGCTCGTCGCTTGCCTGGAAGGCCTGAATCTTCTCGCCATCGCCCTCGGCCGTAAACAGACGCTTGTCCTTGCGCTGCGAGTTGTGACGCACCACGGCGTTGGCGGCGCTCAGGATATGACCCGTGGAGCGGTAGTTCTGCTCTAGCTTGACGGTCTTGCAGTTTTTAAAGTCCTTCTCAAAGTCCAGGATATTGGTGATGTCGGCGCCGCGCCAGCTATAAATGGACTGGTCATCGTCGCCTACGACCATGAGGTTTTGGTACTTGGCGGCCAGCAGGTTGGCGATCTCGTACTGGACGTGGTTGGTGTCCTGATACTCGTCGACGCTAATGTAGCGGAAGCGCTCCTGGTACTTGTCGAGCACCTCGGGGCGGGTGCGCAGCAGCTCGAGCGTGCGCACGAGCAGGTCATCGAAGTCCATCGCGTTGGCAGCGCGCAGGCGACGCTCCAGCTCCATATAGACCTGTGCGGCCTTTTTATCGTTGGGGCTATCGGCAGATTTGAGCATGTCCTCGGGCCCGATCATGGCGTTTTTGGCCGAACTGATCTTGCTGCGGATCATGTTGATGGGGAACTGCTTTTGCTCGATACCGAGTGCCTGCATAATGTCGCGCACCATGCGCTTGGAATCGTCGTCATCGTAGATGGTGAACTGACCGGTATAGCCCAGCAGGTCGGCGTCCTCGCGCAGCATGCGCACGCACATGGCATGGAAGGTGCACACCCACATGCCACGGGTACCGCTGGGAATAAGTGCCGCCAGACGCTCGCGCATCTCGGCCGCGGCCTTGTTGGTAAACGTGATGGCAAGGATCTGCCAGGGCTTAACACCCAGGTCGCCGAGCATATGGGCGATGCGGAAGGTCAGGACGCGGGTCTTGCCCGAGCCAGCACCGGCAAGGACCAGCAACGGACCCTCGGTCGTCAGGACGGCCTCGCGCTGGGCGGGGTTAAGGCTGTCGATGTCGACGAGCGGCTTAGCGGGCTTGGGTGCCGGTGCGGGAGCATCGTAGATGTCGAGCGGGACGAGCTCGGGCTCCGGCGCAGCGGGGGCAGTGTATGCATCAAGCGGCACGGGTGCCGGTGCGGGCGGCACGGGTACCGCGGCATTCTTTTCCCAGGGCAAGGGCTGGGTCATGGGCGACTCCTCATCTGACGGACGGCGCGCCTGCGGGCAGCGCCATAGTTTGAGCTGTACCAGTATACCGAGCCGCGCGGACACCGACGCAAATCACACCACGACTCCGCGCGCTGCCATCGAGCCCGCCCCAGCGGATTTGGCGCAATGGGGGCAGGTTAGTCTGCACCATGTTGCTGCAAAGTAACCTGACCCCAATGCACCAATCACGGAACCGCCGATGCCATGGCAACGGCAGCGAGCGGCGGCCAGAGCGAACAAATTGGCATGAAAAGAGGGCGGCATAGACCTTTTGGTCATGCCGCCCTCTTTGAATGACAAGTTGTCGCTCTGGACGCCGCGCAGCGTCAACCAAGTTACAGGCCGAGCATAGGCTCCAGGACGAAGAAGTATGCGAGCACCACGATGCCCAGGACGATGCGGTAGACGCCGAAGCACTTAAAGTCGTGACGACGGACAAAGCCCATGAGCCACTTGATGGCGATGAGCGAAACCACAAAGGCCACGACGCAGCCCACGCCCAAGATGGCGACCTCGTTGGCGCCAAACGTGCCGCCCTTAATGAAGTACTTGACCAGCTTGAGCGCGCTCGCACCGAACATAACGGGGATGGCCAGGAAGAACGTGAACTTGGATGCCACCGAGCGCGTGCAGCCCAAAAGCAGGCCACCGATGATGGTGGAGCCAGAGCGCGACGTACCCGGCACCAGCGAAAGTACCTGGAAGCAACCGATGCCCAGCGCCGTCTTCCAGCTCAGGTCCTCGAGCGTAGTGATGGAGCCAAAGTCCAGGTCCTCGTCATCGTCCTCATCCTCGGCAACAGCCGCCGCGGGCGCCGCAAAGTGCGCACCGGCGGGACGTCCGCCCGCCACCACGGCGCGCGAGCCAAACGAATCCGCAACGGCCATTTCCTCGCGCTTGCTGGCACGCCAGTTCTCGATCACGATAAACAGCACGCCGTACACGATGAGCGCCAGCGCCACGACGGGAGCGTTATAGAAATGCTCCTCCATCCAGTCGTTGAGCGGCAGGCCAATCGCCGCGGCGGGAATACAGCCGAGCACGATCTTGCCCCACAGCACCCAGGTGTCGCGACGGCCCTCCTTGCCCTTGCTAGGCGAGAACGGGTTGAGCTCGTGGAAGAACAGCACACAGACGGCCAGAATGGCGCCAAGCTGAATCACGACCAGGAACATATTCCAGAACGTCTCGCTCACGTTCATCTTGACGAACTCGTCCACCAAGATCATGTGGCCCGTCGACGAAACCGGCAACCATTCGGTGATGCCCTCGACCAGGCCCATGAAGGCAGATTTTAGAAGCTCGATAATATCCAAAGGGACCCCCTCGTTTGACACCCGCCGGTAGATGTTCTGCGGACGATGCGGGCGATGTCCCATTATCAACCGTTAGCGGCGCACCCACGCCTACCCTTACCAAAAAACTCGCCCGTTCACAGAATTGCGAGCGGTCAAACCGAAATCCTTGGGTATAACTGCAACAAGGTAAAGTGTCCGGCGGCCAACGCACCCGCGCCCGCCCGACGCACGAGCCCCACGCCCGTGCGATAGACCAAGGAGGAAACCATGAACGAGGGCTACACCAAGGTATTTGTTTCGCTCGACGGTACCGAGCAGCAGGATTTTGTGCTCGCACGCGCCATCAAGGTCGCCGCAAACAACGGTGCCAAGCTGAGTATTGGTCACGTGATTGACTCCACGGCGCTCGAGAGCGCCGGCTCCTACCCGGTCGACCTGGTCAACGGCCTAGAGGAGGCCTTTAATAACTCCATTGCCAAGCAGCTCGAGGAGGCCAAGGCCAATCCCGATATTCCCGAGGTCGAGGTCATGATTCGCGCCGGTCGTATTCGCGAGACGCTCAAGGACGAGATGCTCGACGTGGTCAAGCCCGACCTGGTGCTCTGCGGTGCCCGCGGCCTATCCTCGATTAAGTATGCGCTGCTGGGCTCGATTTCGACGTTCCTGCTGCGTAACACGGACTGCGACATTTTGGTCGTGAAGTAGGTTCCTTCCCGTCGGCGCAAGGCCTGCGGGGTTATCACGCCGACGTCCTCGCCGCTTCGCGGCTGCGGGATGTCGGCTTAGATAACCCCTCCCGGCCTTGCGCCTTCGTCACCGTACTTCAACGAGTTATCTGATTAAAAGATGGCGTGCCGCCCCGTTTGGGGCGGCACGTTTTTGTTATGGGGCGATTCTGTTTAGGCGGGTTTGTACTTCTGGAATGATCTTATCGAACATTGCTTCTGCCTCAGGGAAACCTTCTTCTTTGAGGCTGCGCGCTGCATCTCTCAGTGCGTCTGGCACCTCACTGCAGGTGTCGTTAATCATTCCGGTGACGATCCCCTGGGGCAAACCCGCCTCGGCCATTTGCCTCAACACCGACTCGCGAGTCACATCATCGATTTTTCGGCTTCCGCCAAACGAAACCCCCATCTCGCGAACGAGATTGGGATAGATCGTTGTACACAACACGTCGTAGAGCGGCGCCAACCTCACTTGCTTCCAGTCCTCGTCCCACACGAGTGACCAATTCTTAAGATGGTTGTCGCAGTTTCCTACGGCATAATCGAACAGTTGGTTATAGCCAACAAGGAACCTATCCTCCATTTGATTCGTCGACACCCTTCGTACCGCGTCGACGATAAGCCCCAGGTAATTGACGCCCGTTGGCTCATATTTAAGCTCGCGCGAAATGCCTTTTGCCTGACAAATGTCCTCCTGGTGCAGACGATTTGGAACCAGCAGCCCATCGAGCGAACGACCACCATTAGACATCGCTCGGTCAAACCGCTTCACGGCGATAATCGGTTCGGCATCTTCAACTCGAATTAGAAAACACTCTTCGGCTGATAGATCCATCAGCGAAGCAGCTCTCACGCACATAGCTTCGCACACCGTCTCACCCGGAAATGCTTTCGACCCCGCTTTGAGGATATGCGTCGATGGGGCTGCCCCGTGGGGCAGATACCATCCATCGCATGAGTCATCACCCGCATGGTAGAGGCCGATTTTCGCCTGAGCGCCCGCAAGGGAAATTCGGCTCTCGAGCGCAAGACCAAAGGCCACCTCCGCTGGCGCGTACGCCAGCTTGTTCAGCTGCTTCTCCCCTATCTCCTCATAGCCCATTTCGAGACCGTCGGCCGAAGGCTCTCGCGTCAAAATCAAAGCGCCGACGGGTTCGTTGCGAACCAAATCGAGGACCTTAAAGTAATCGCCGCGTTCCGCCCGAGCCTTTTTCTCAAGGTCTCTGTTGAGCTGTCCCTCTGGAATAATGCCGGAGAAAAAGGAGCTCGTTACGTCCGGGCTGAATGTCTCGGCCGACAAGGGCAACGAGGACGAAATCGGAACCGCGTCAGCATTCTCGAGGTACTCGGGGACATAGGTGAATAGCGGAAGCCCAGCATTCTCTTCCAATATGCCAAGCAGCTGGTAGGATCCCTTAAACTCACGATGAACGAACAGCGTGCCGCCCATTATTTTCCCCTCACCTTCAGAATAAAATCGATATCCACAATGGAGGCGTAGTCGAAAATGACGCCGATTTCGACCGTTGTCCGCCCCCGCTCGATATCGCCTATCACACGAAGGCTGCGACCCGTCATAGTCGCGACGTCGCGTTGAGTTAGGCCAAGCTCACGCCTTCTAAGCCTAAGGGCCTTCCCCATCTCGCCCGGATCGAAAACCATGCGTTCCGAGAAAGCAGTTTCAGACGGCTTAAGTTTGATGCGTCCATCGAGCACTTTAGTCGTTGTCACCGTTCTCATGCCGCTCCTTAGCTATGTTCCCAGTCGTGAACATAGTATAGAACTGTAAAGCTATGTTCCCGAACGTGAATATAGCTTTACAAGTAATACCTATATTCACGTTCGTGAACATAGTAGCCAAAGCAATCGTCATCCTCCTAAACGAGAAGATTCCGTCGATTGCGCCACGCGGACCGGCTACTCGAAGTATTGGAACTTGTTCGTTGAGAAGGCAAAGGTTACGGTGAATCCTTTGCCGGGC
This sequence comes from Collinsella sp., assembly GCA_048342015.1. Classification (GTDB taxonomy): domain Bacteria; phylum Actinomycetota; class Coriobacteriia; order Coriobacteriales; family Coriobacteriaceae; genus Collinsella. The sequence goes on from DBGDFS010000067.1 coordinate 24,749, forward strand.
TCCGAGGCTGCGGTGACGGCGATGCCCATCTTGGAGCACAGACGCGCCACCAGGTAGAGGCCGATGCCCGTTGCGCGCTTGGTGGTGCGGCCGTTGTCGCCGGTAAAGCCCTTCTCGAACACGCGTGGCAGGTCTGCCGCACACACGCCGCAGCCGTTGTCCGCGACGGTAAGCTCGATGCGCTCGCTTGCCAGGCCCTCGTCCAGCAACGCGCCCGAAAACACGATCTTTGCGCCGTCCTCACGCGCATATTTAATGCTGTTCTGAATGAGCTGGCCCAGAATAAACTCGAGCCACTTCTCGTCGGTAAACACCTCAAAGTCGAGGTTCTCGCACACCGGGGCCACGTGCGCCGCGATGAGCTCACGCGCGTTGGCCTTAATCGCGCCCGTCACCAAGGTCTTGAGATCCCAGCGGCGAATCAGGTAGTCGCGCTCCACGACTTCCGAGCGCGCGTAGTACAGCGCCTGGTCGATATAGCGCTCCACGCGAGCCAGCTCACGGCCTAGGTCATCCACGCGCGACAGGTCGCCTTCGCTGCCGTCCAGGTTTTCAAGAATCAGATGGGCTGCCGCCAGAGGCAACTTGGCCTCGTGGACCCAGCTTTCGATATAGTCGCGATAATCATCGGTCTGGCGCCGGCCTTCGGCAACCTCGTCGCAGGCAGCTTTGCCCACCCGGCGCAAGACCTCGTACTCAAGCTCGCCCTCGGCATAGGTCGGACATTGCACCATCTCCTGCACCCATGCGGGACTCTCGAGCTCCTCTGCCGCGCGCTCCAACTGACGCAGAAAGCGGCGACGGCGCGCGTACTCGATCACAATGCCGAGCATGCCAAAGATAAAGGACACGCCGATCGCCACGACCACGATAGAGACGGGCGCGCCGGCGACCGTTAACACAAAGCAGCTCAGCAGCACACCGCAGGTCCACACGGCGACAGGGAGCAGGGCATCTTTAAAGAACTTTGCAAACGACATGAACGGCCCCTAGACTGAATAGCCCTGGCCACGATGCGTAGTCAGATATCCCTTGATGCCAATCTTATCGAGCGTGGTGCGCAGGCGGTTGATGTTGACGGTAAGCGTGTTGTCGTCCACGAAGGCATCTGAATCCCACAGGTCCTGCATGATAGCCGAGCGCGAGACGATTTTGCCCGCGCGACTCAGCAGCAGCGAGAGGATCCGCAGCTCGTTTTTGGTGAGCTCGGTGCTGGCACCGGTTTGCGTGTTGGTAACCATGGAGCGCGCGAGGTCGAGCTCCAGCCCTTTGTGGACCAGGGTGCTTCGCTCGCCGGCCGCCGCGGTGCGACGCAGCAGCACGTTGATGCGCGCCACGAGCACGCGCGCGCTGTAGGGCTTGGGGACAAAATCGTCCGCGCCGAGCGTCATGGCCATGACCTCGTCGATTTCGGTCGTGCGCGAGGTGAGGACAATGATGGGAACCTCGGATTCGCGGCGGACTTCGTGGCAGATGTGCTGACCATCTTTAACGGGGAGCGTAAGGTCGAGCAGTACCAGATCGGGCGCGGCGGCCAAGATGTCGCGTGAAACATGCTCAAACGATTCGCAGGCCTCGACCTCAAAGCCGGCACGCGCAAGGATGTCACCGAGTTCGCGACGGATGGGCTCGTCGTCCTCGACGATATAGATCAATGCCATACGTATCCGCTCCCCTCTTAGTTGTCTTACAGCCATTATCGTCGCGAAGTCACCGGCACGCGTTTCGCGCGGCAACAAGGTGACAGAACTGTTCGTGAACGAAAGCATTTAGCACGCCCTCGCTCGCAACGGGTGCGGGACTCAAAATAATTGTTTAATCCCCGTCCCGTCCCAGAAAAATCATTTAGCGGCGGGCGCGGAGCTTTTCGTAGCCGTCGGCGAAGAAGGCGACCGTGGCGGCGTCCGCCTCGGCGGCATCGGTATCGTCGGCGGGGACCACGCCGTGCTCATCGCTCACCAGGAACAGCGCGCCCTTGAGCTGAGCGGGGATGTCTACGCGCGTGACCGGGATGTCCTTGGTCTGGGCCAGCTGTTCGATGAGCGTCGCCGTGCCGCACAGGCGCTCGTCCGCCGGCACCACAAAGGCCAGCTCGCCGTCGTTGACGGCAGCAAGCAGCTCGGGCGCCACGCCGGTTTCGTCGGCCTCGGAACGGGCCTCGGCAGAACGGGCACGCAGCGCCTTGGCTGACGTATCGGCGAGCGGCTCGTACTCCCCCACTGTCATGGCGGCGTTGCCGTTGATGTCGATCACCAGCATGAGTACGCCGTCGCGCGCAGTGTAATCGCCCTCGGCAAGCGACCACTCAACGTGCTGTTTGGCCCAGCTGAGCATGTTATGGGTAAGCGGTTCGCCCTGTACCAGTCGCTCGGACAGCGCGCGGATGTGGCGGTTGAGCATGGGCACCTTTTTGTTGGACATGCGCCAACGGCAGATAAGCGCGGGCTTGTCGAGCGTAAACTTCTCGACCGCCTCCTGATTGGCGCAAAAGTCCTCGTACGCACGCTGATCCTCGGCATTGCCAAACAGCTCGGCATCATCAATCTGGGGCATGGTTGTACCTTTCGTGTTAGTCATTCCGTCCTCTTATACCAAAAAGACGGCCCTCCAAACGGAGCGACCGTCTTTTGCAGAGATTATTTTGTCCCAGGGCGGAACTTAGTGACGGAAATGCCTGGCGCCCGTGAAGACCATCGCAATACCATGCTCGTTGCAGGCCTGGATGCTCTCGTCATCGCGCTTGGAGCCGCCGGGCTGAATGATGCAGGTCACGCCGTGCGCGGCAAGCACGTCGACGTTGTCGCGGAACGGGAAGAACGCGTCGCTTGCGCAGGCAAAGCCGCCCTTCTCCACGCCCTCGCGCTCGCAGAAGTCCTCGGCACGCTCGCAGGCCAGCAACGCGGAATCCACGCGGTTGGGCTGACCCGGGCCCATGCCAATGCCGGCCTTACCCTTGGAGACCAGGATGGCGTTGGACTTAACGCCCTTGCAGACCTTCCAGGCAAACTCGAGCTCGGCCATCTCGGCGTCGGTGGGCTTGCGGTCGGTGGGGAACGTAAAGGTCGCGGGGTCCTCGGTCACGTGGTCGACTTCCTGCACCAGCATGCCGCCGTCGATGGAGCGCAGCTCCACCTGGGCACCGTGGTCCACGCCGCCGGTAGCCAGCACGCGCAGGTTGGGGCGCTTGGCCATGCGCTCGAGCGCTTCGGCGGTATAGCTCGGGGCGATGATGACCTCGACGAACTGCTTGTTCTGGTCGGCGAAGTGCTCAACCAACTCAAAGGGAACCTCGCGGTTGCAGGCGATGATGCCGCCGAAGGCGCTCTTGGGATCGCAGGCGAAAGCGCGGTCGTAGGCGGCCGTGATGTCCTCGGCAACGGCGGAACCGCAGGGGTTCTGATGCTTGAGGATCACGCAGGCCGGCTCGTCGAACTCGCGGACCAGGTTCCAAGCGGCGTCGGCGTCCAGATAGTTGTTGTAGCTGAGCGGCTTGCCCTGAATCTGCTCGGAGCCCACAAGCGGGAACTGAGAGCTCGCGGTGTTCTCGCAGCCCTCGGCAAAGCGATAGACCGTGGCCTTCTGCTGCGGGTTCTCGCCATAGCGCAGGTCGTCGACCTTCTCCAGCGAGATCTCGAGCTTAGCAGAGGTGTCCGCCACGTCGCTTGCCTGGGCGGCAAGCCAACGGGAGATAGCTGTGTCGTAGGCGGCGGTGGTCTGGTAGACCTTCACCTGCAGGCGACGACGGGTGGAAAGCGTGGTGCAGCCACCGGTCTCGCGCATCTCGGCCAGGACGGCATCATAGTCGGCCGGGTCGGAGATGACGGTAACGCTCGCGGCGTTCTTGGCGGCAGAGCGCAGCATGGAGGGGCCACCGATGTCGATGTGCTCGATGGCATCCGCAAAGGTGACCTCGGGGTTGGCGACGGTCTTCTCGAACTCGTACAGGTTGACGACGACCAGGTCGATCAGCTTAATGCCGTGCTGAGCGGCCTCCTGCATGTGCTGCTCGGAATCGCGACGGGCCAGCAGCGCGCCGTGGACCTTGGGGTGCAGCGTCTTGACGCGGCCGTCCATCATCTCGGGATAGCCCGTGAACTCCTCGATGGGGGTTACGGGAACGCCCGCGTCCTCGATGGCACGAGCCGTGCCGCCCGTAGAGATGATCTCGACGCCAAAGTCGTCAACCAGCGTCCGTGCGAAATCGACGACGCCCGTCTTATCGGTAACCGAGATCAACGCGCGTGCGATCTTCACATCAGATCCCATGCAGTCCTCCTGTCTGGTACGCCGCCGTGCTCTGTGAGTCGGTGATACGTCGATCTGCAGCGCTCGCGCAGCGGCATTGAAAATACTGATTTAATGTAGCGCATCGAGCGCATCGATGCACCCCGCAACGGGCGCATGTGCAGAAAAAGTTTGCGAGCGGAGGGGATGGGCATGGCACCGGGCACGGTGAGTTCATGGAACACAGGGGCACCATAATTAGATGCCAATGGCGTGGTAGAACTGTGCTCGATATGCATCCGCAAAAGAAAGAGGCACCATGGTCTCGCGGGTTCTCTACCGACCGTTTGATACCGAAGACTTCGACGCCATCGCGCTGATTCTGCAGCAGCTTTGGCATAACAATTCGGATAACGATGAGTACAACCGCCTTGAGGCCGCGTGCGACCTCGCCTATTGCCTTTCGTCGTCGACGTTTTCACAGGTTGCCGTAATCGACGGTCAGGCGCGTGGCATTTCGCTCGCGCGTGCGGGACAGAGCTCCGGCGCCACTATCAACGAGCATTGGATGGATACCGAACGCGCGCTGCTATCGCAGATGCGTGAGCTAGAGCCCGATGCGTGCGCCGAGTATCTCTCGTTTGTGCGCGCAACCATCCGAACCAACAACCGCCTGCTCGAGAGCAGCCCGTTGCCGCACGACAACGAGGTCACGCTGCTTGCCGTGGATCGCGATGTCCATGGCCTGGGCGTTGGCACGGTTCTGCTCGATGCCGCCGTCTCGCACCTGTCCTCGCTTGGAGCGACGAGGGCGCACCTGTACACCGACTCCAACTGCTCGTGGAAGTTCTACGAGCTGCACGGCTTTAAGCGCACGGCCACGCACCGCGCCAACCGCGAAGAGCGCCGTCACGACATGCCGCGCGAAAGCTTCCTCTACGAACTCGATCTAACAGCCTAAACCCGGCAGTTAGGGACGTTCCTTTTGTGCCGGCACCCCGGGACACTCCTTGGCAGCAACCGCACCTAGTCGTTGGGGACATTCTTGGGTAGCACAGTCGACGAAACCCTCGTTGGCGTCGCCCTATAGAGGGGTCTGCAAATAGCTGTGGGCAAAAAACATCAAATATGAGTACTGTTACCTTTTTAGTAGCAGCGATTTGGGGCATTTTAGAGGCTTTTAGACATAGCAGCCAGTCAGGCGAGCTGACGTATTTCCACAAATGTTCAATAAAATGGGCCCCTAACGAGAGATAATCTCATTAGGAGCCCATTATTTAGTGCAAATATATGTCACTATAATGGCAACAGTACTCATATTTGGCATTTTTTGCCCACTGCCCCCTGTGTGGGGATCCGTAACGGAAAGATAGACCCATTTCAAAGCATAAAAATGGGATAGATTTTCCGCCAACAGTCGCCGGAGAAGATCCATCCCAAAAATCAGAGCGCGCTAGAACGTTCCGCCGCCGCCTCCGCCGACGCCGCCGCCGACGCCGCCAGAGAAGCCGCCGCCTCCGCCGCCGCCCGAGCTGTCGGAGCTCGACGCCAGCTCACGGATGCTCTCGTGATACACGTCATCGAACGAATCGAGCGGAGACTCGATACCGTAATGATGGTAGTACCACCAGTAGCAGGGATAATTGTCATAGAAGCCGTCGGCCTCGCGCACCTCGGGCGGCACGGCCTCGGCAAGCTGACGCAGCACTTCCTTGGAAACACCCAGCGCCACGCCCATCACCAGCAGCTTGTTCCACAGCACCAGATCGCCCGGGACGGCTTCCTTTAGACGAGTGAAGTCCTCGAGCCAATGCTTAAGTGCCTTGCAGCGAGCCGCCACCTCGGCGCCCTCCGGCGTAAAGCGGCGAAACGTAAGGCCCACGCCGATACCCACCAGCACAATCGGCACCGAGATAACCGCGGCGGTAATGTTCGCCTGTGCGCCATCGGTAAAGAAAATGGATCCCACGGGAACAAAGGCAATCAGGATACCAAGAACCAGGCAAAACACCATTGCAACAATGCCGTCCGAGGCAACGTACTCGCTATCGGCCAGCTTGCCCTTAACGGTGTTCTGATAGTCCTCGAGCTTATCACCCACGGGTGTAGCGTGCTGCTTGACGTAGTGCTGCAGCTCGTCGAACGTGCGCGAACGGTCACCGTTCTCGTCAGGCTTAGCACCGGCAAAGAAGACCTTGAGCACCATGTGGTCAATGCCCTTGGCCGACTTCCAGCCCGCATCACTCACCGTCACGCGATACGTCTGCTCTTCTTTTTCACGCCCCAACAGACCCTTCTTGGCCTTGGTCACGGTCGCCTGCTCCAGCTTGATCACACGGTCGTCAGTGAGCTTCATGAGCGTGGCGATATATGCCTGATCGGGCACCTCGTTCCAGCTCATGAGGGCCGAAAGCACGGCGGGATGGTCGGCCGAAGGCACATCGCGGAAATATTCGTCCTGGAAAAGCGGCTTGGGCTTGCGCTTGCGCAGCTTGAGCATAACGATTGTGCCGGTAAAGGCCACCGCCGCAACAACACTTAGCACGGCAAGTGCATTGGCAATCATGCGAGCGTGAGCGCGGCGGGCGTTAGCTTCGTCGGCCCATTCCTTCTCTTCACTCAGGATCGTTGACATGCGCTCTTCGCCCGCGGCGGCAAGCTGCGGCACCCAGTCGCTGGGGAAGGCGATGCGTGCCTCGGCGAATTCGCCCTGATGCACGCAGGGAATGGTATAGGTGACCATGGGCTCGTCCTCATCGAGCGACACGTCGCCCGTCAGCGGACCGTGGCCCCATGCGCGGAAGTTATCGCCTTTGACGGCCGCCGTCCCGGCAGCGGCATTTGCGAAGCGCACTTCCATCTCGACATCGTCGGAATCCGCAGACCAGCCGTCACCCACGAACTTCCAGTAGAGCTCGGCGGTATCGGCCCAGTTCATGACTGCACCGGTCATGGAATAACTCACGTAGTAGATTGCACTGTCGCCGCTCTCGTGAGGGCTGAACACCTTAATCCTTACGCCGTCACCGGTCTGCTCGACCGTATAGACGCCAGAGTCGCCCTTGTTCGCGCTATCGACTTTGTTAAACGCGGTGTCCTCTTCCTCGACACTCAGCACGTCAACGCCCGCCGTGCCGCCCTGCTGGTTGGTGCCCGTATTGATCTCCCAAAACACGCCGTTGATGTCGTCGTCGAAATCAAACTGGCGTCCCTCGACAACGGTCAGCGATCCATCGGCCTCGACCGTGGCGCCGATGTAGGTTTGGGTCATAGAATACCCGTCGGCACGTGCAACGGCGGGCAACAGCAGCAGCGCAAGCGCGACGAGCACGCAGACGGAAGCGAATCGCGCAAACAGGCGGCGCTGCCGACAGGTTTTGGCAACGGAGTCGTTCATGGGCACATCCTTTGTCTGTGATACCAGTAACGCCATTGTCCCACGTTTACGGGCGCACATGACGAACATCTAGGCCAGCGGAGTATCAAACGGGACGAAAGTCACGCCCGCGACCGGCACCTAGGGACGTTCCTTATCTGCCGGCAATCTAGGACACTCCTTGGCATGGCCTGCGCCAGCAATAGATACCACTTCATAGCTCCGTCACAGGTGTAGCGGCTTTGTGTGGGCGCGGCATGCGCTGATTGAGCCGCCAGCTGAGGGGCATAAAGCAGTTGAGCGAAAACGGTTTGCCCCTTTGCCGTTCGCTCGAGGATCATGTCCCCCTTTTCCGCGGAAACCCCGGCAGTTGCGAAGAGCTGCCGGGGTTTCTGTCGTTTGAGGGGTTGGGCTGGCGGGCGGCGATCGAGCTGTCGAGCCGGTGGTCCGGCACGCGCAACGCGCGGCCTCGGCAACTTGCAGGCCACGGCAGCGTCTCCCCCACCGCGCCCCGCGCTATACTCGTCCGCATGGATATCAACGCACGCAACATAGCAACACACGCCGCGGACGCACCAGCAACGGCAGTGCCCACCCCCGTCGTGGGCCGCTTTGCCCCGTCGCCCTCGGGCCGCATGCACTTGGGCAACGTGTTCAGCTGCCTGTGCGCATGGCTTTCGGCCCGCAGCCAGGGCGGCAGCATCGTGTTGCGTATCGAGGACCTGGACGATCGCTGCAAGCGCCCCGAGCTTGCCGCTCAACTGATTGACGACCTGGCCTGGCTGGGGCTCGAGTGGGACGAAGGCCCCTACTACCAGCACGATCGCCTGGATCTGTACGAGGACGCCCTGCGCCAGCTGCAAGACGCCGGCCTCACCTATCCCTGTTTTTGCACGCGTGCCGAACTCCACGCCGCGAGCGCGCCGCACGCCAGCGACGGCACGCCCATCTACCGCGGCGCCTGCCGAGGCCTTTCTGCCGAGGAGGTTGCCCGCCGCAGCATCCTGCGCGCTCCGGCCACGCGCCTGCGCGTGCCCACCGTCGACGACCTCGCGGGCGACGTGATCGAATTCGTAGACCGCACGTACGGAGCCCAATGCGAGGCACTCGCCACCGAGTGCGGCGACTTTTTGGTGCGCCGCAGCGACGGCGTGTTTGCCTATCAGCTGGCCGTGGTGGTCGACGACGCTGCCATGGGCGTCACCGAGATCGTACGCGGATGCGACCTGCTTGGTTCCACGCCGCGCCAGATCTACCTGCAACATCTGCTGGGACTTCCCACGCCGCGCTACGCGCACATTCCACTGCTCATGTCGCCGGACGGCCGCCGCCTATCCAAGCGAGACCGCGACCTGGACCTGGGCGAACTACGTGCACGCTTTGGCACGCCCGAGGCGCTGCTGGGATGGCTCGCCGGGCAAACAGGCATCGCGCCGGACGCCACACCGCGCTCTGCCGAGCAGCTGGTCGAGCACTTTAGCTGGGACGTCATCCGCGCGCATCGGGAGAACATCACTGTAACGGTCGAGTAGCCAGCCACCCCGCCTCTACGCAACATCCCAGGGCTGGAGTTCGTCGCCCAAGCGAACGATGCAGTCGTAGAGCACGGTGTGACGCTCGGCCGGGTTGGTATCCCGATGAAAATGCCCGTAGTACCAGCGCTTGTAGTCCAAGCGGTCTTCCAGCTCATCGAAAAATGCCGTAAGCCGATCAACGGAGGGGCAATTCCAGCCGGACGCTGGATAAAGCGTGGACGAAAGCATGCGCGTAGAGCAGGTGTGAGTGATCACGTAGTCGACCGTCCAGCCCACGCTGTCGAGCTTTGCCCGCGCCTCCTCAAAGTTGCGCTCGTCCGGCAGCTCCTGCGGCCACCAGCTGGAATACGGAATGCGGTATTCCTTGTCCACGCTCGTGGCGCCGCCCATGGTAAAGACCGTTGAGCCGTCGAGCTCAAAAACCTCGCCGCGCGTCAGGCGCCGTATGGGCGAGGTATCCGACAGGCGCTGCGTCAGCCCACCGTGCCACAACTCCATGGGCGTTCCGCCCAGTGATCGAAACGCTCGTGGTTGCCGTCGACAAACAGCACGGTGTAGGGGCGCGACTCCAGCCAAGCAATATCGGCACATTCCTCGGTAGAAAAGTCCCAGGGAAAGCCAAAGTCGCCCGCGATGATGAGATAGTCGTCGCTCGCCAGGCTATCCCCAAGCTCCCAATCGCGGAGCTTTTGCATGTCAGCGCCGCCATGAATATCGCCTGTTACATAGACCGTCATCGGATTACCACTTCCCTGTAAGTCGCTAGCCCACATTCTGCACGATCACTAAGCCAACCGTTCCAGCCCTTCCATCCCTTAGGGCTTACCCTTCGTTCTTCCATCCAAACGGGTCAAGCACCCAAAAAACCAGATCGAGCACGCCGCCGGTCATCATGGCGCCGGCAAGGGCCATGCAAACGTGCAGAGAACTGGCACTTCGGAGCACGTCGAATGGCCCCAGAACAGCCAGCAGCGCGACCGCTGCGCCGGCAAGGCACAACGCGAGGCACGGCCCCGCGTCCTTGACGCACTTCTTTGCGAGATGCTTGGTGTTATCGCTCATTGGTATCGAACTCCTTAGAGGGTCGTTGTTTGGGTACATGCCGCCGCGGCAGAGCAGGGCGGCAGGGTAAGTGTCCCATGCCGTGCGGACATCAATGGAGAAACCGCCTGCTCGACCAACCTTTGACGCCGTTTTGCACCGGCACCCCATCCCCCGCTATCGAGGTCTAATACTTTTCCCACCGCTACCCAAAAACTCATCCAACATTAATCTTGGCTCAAGAATCGCTTAATCTATAACCTGCACTATAGAGTTCGAACAAGGGGCGGGGCGGCGCCGCGCAACGCAGGCCGCCGAACGCAACGCTCGCGCCCGGGCAGATCGCCCGGCGTCGCGCCCATCGAACGAAAGGACAGGTCATGAACGACCTCGAAAAAGTTGAAACCATCCGCACCAAGTGCAACGTGAGCTACACCGATGCCAAGGCGGCGCTCGACGCCGCCGACGGCAACGTTTTGGACGCCATCATTTGGCTCGAGTCGCAGGGCAAGACCCAGACCACATCAGCGCATGCCGCCACCGAGTCTGAGCCGGTCGATGAGCCCTCGGCCGAGATGATCGCCGCGCAGGCCGCCTACGAAAAGTCGAGCGAAAAGACCGACTTCTCCAAGAAGATGGACAGCGTATGGGAGTACCTCAAAAAGCTCTTCCGCCTGAGCCTGGACACCAAGTTTATCGCCACGCGCCGCGATGCGATCATCCTCAACATCCCCATCCTGATCCCCATCATCGCCCTGTTTGCCTGGGGCGCTACGATTTGGCTAATGCTGATTGGCCTGTTCTTTGGCATGCGCTACCGCATCGACAGCGACGGCGACGTGCCCGGCAGCATCAACAACCTTATGAATCACGCCGCCGATGCCGCGGACGACATCAAGCAAAATCTGAACGACGACAAGTAATCGCAAACGGGGGCACGCATGGCACGGATCCTGATCGTAGAGGACGAGGAGAAAATCGCCCGCTTTGTGACGCTCGAGCTGGAGCACGAGGGCTACCAGGTGGAACACGCCGCCGATGGCCGCACCGCCGTGGACCTGGCGCTGGAGCGCAACTACGATCTTATTCTGCTCGATGTGCTGTTGCCGCAGCTCAACGGCATGGAGGTCCTGCGGCGCGTCCGCAAGCACAAGGATGTGCCGGTGATAATGGTCACCGCGCGCGATGCCGTGATGGACAAGGTGGCCGGGCTCGATGCCGGCGCCGACGATTACCTGACCAAGCCGTTTGCGATTGAGGAACTGTTCGCCCGGATCCGCGTGGCGCTGAAGCGCTCGGAGGCCGTGCGGGCGGCTTCGGGCGTTGGCGGCGCCGGCGCCGGGACGGGCACTGCGGCCGGTGCGGGCGTCGGCGCCGGTGCGATGCCCCCGGTCAGTGACTCGACCCAGGTTTCCGCCTCGCTCTCCCCCGCCACGCTCGCCGTGGGCTCGGTTGCGCTCGACCCCGACCGCCGCGAAGTCACGGTCGGCGGCTCGCCCATTGCGCTCACGGCCCGCGAGTTCGATGTCCTCGCCTTGCTTATGGCGCATGCCGAGACCGTGCTCACGCGCGAACGCATCGCGCACGAAGCGCTGGGCTACGAATACATGGGCGACACCAACAACGTCGACGTGCACATCGCGCATCTACGCGCCAAGATCGAGGACGCCGGCGGCGCCCGCATCATCCAGACCGTGCGCGGGGTGGGCTATGTCTGCCGCGCGTAACGCCGAGGCCAAGCGCGTCACCCCCATCGCCCGCGCCATCAACTGGAGCTATATGTGGCGCCGCCTGATGAGCTACGTTTGGCTCGACCTGCTGCTAGTAGTGATTGTGGCGGCGATCCTTGTCTATGGATACAACCAGACGCTGCCCGACGGCGCGTTTACCGCAGGATGGATCCCCGGCGCCACCGTTCACGGCATGACGCTGACGCCCGCGCGCGACTGGGACCTGACAACGCTCACCTATACCGTCGAGCTTGCGCGTACCACCAAGACTTTCCCCCTCGCGCAGGACCTCGTCGCGCTATGGCCTCTCTACCTTGTCGTTGTGGGTTGGCAGGTCATCAGCGTGCTCAACATGCTCGGCGGAGCCCGTCGCGTGCGCCGCACTATGGCACCGCTCAACGACCTTGCCTTGCGCGTGGACGAGCTCGGCCGCATGCAGCTCTCCGGCGGCAAGATGGAAACACTGGAGCAGGCCATCGAGCGCGCAAGCGTCGACTCGCCGAGCGTCACCACCGGCGACGCCGACCTGGCAAGCATCGAGGTTGCACTCAACCGCCTACTGCGCCAGATGCAAGAGGCCAAGCTGCAGCAGATGCGCTTTGTCAACGATGCGAGCCACGAGCTGCGCACGCCCATCGCGGTGATTCAGGGTTACGTAAACATGCTCGACCGCTGGGGCAAAGACGACCCGGACGTGCTGGCGGAATCCATCGCCTCGCTCAAGGCCGAAAGCGAGCACATGCAAGAGCTCGTGGAGCAGCTGCTGTTTTTGGCGCGCGGCGATGCCGGGCGCACGGTCCTACGGCGTGCGGATACCAACCTGGCCGCACTGGTCGGCGAGGTATGCGAGGAATCGCAGATGATCGATACCGAGCACACGTATCGGCTGGCCTTTGACGCTGCGCTTGTCAGCGACCCGCGCTGCGACGCGCCCGTTGACGTGGCGCTCGTGAAGCAGGCTCTGCGCGTGATCGTGCAAAACGCCGCCAAGTACTCGGATGCGGGAACGACCGTCACATTTGGCATAACGCCCAATGCGGGCATGGACACGATCGACATAAGTGTTGAGGACGAGGGCATCGGCATGAACCAGGAATCCGCAGCTCACGCGTTTGAACGGTTCTACCGCGCCGACAATGCACGCGATGCCGGCGCACAGGGCTCGGGTCTGGGGCTTGCCATTGCCAAGTGGATCGTCGATAGCCATGGCGGCGTCATTGGCGTGACCTCAGTCGAGGGCGTCGGCAGCCGCTTTACGATTCGCCTGCCGTGCTAGGAAGCCCCTCGGCATAAATAAAGGGATAGGGCCACACGGCCCTATCCCTTTTTGCTAGCTATGGCAGCTTGTGCGCTACTCGCGGCACAGATGCACGGCGAAACCGGCGAACTCGCGCTTAAAGTACACGAGCTTGGTACCGCCGTCGGGCAGCAGCACGCGCGACTCCTCGTTGACCTCGAGCCCGCGCTCGGCAAACCACTTCTCAGCTGCATCGATGTCGTTAACGGCAAAGCCGATGTGGCCTTTGGTGCCACGACCGTTCTGCTTCATGACCTCGACCAGCGAATCGTTAAAGTACGAAACCGGGGTCTCGATAACAGGCAGGCCCATCATCGTCGAGAACAGCTCCGCGATCTCCAAGGCGTCTGCCGGGTCGGCGGCGTTAATGCCCACATGGGCAACGCGCATGCCAAAGAGCTCGACCGGGTTGACGTTCTGCTCACTCATACAGGCAGTGCCTACTGAGCCATGACGTCGAGAACGGCCTTCTCGGCAGCGACGCGGTTCATGCCGGTCATGAAGGGCACGCCACTCACGTACGGGCAGGTGAGGCCCTCGGGGGCAACGGTGGTGGCGATCAGCAGGTCAGCGCCCTCGTCGCAGTAATCCTTGGCCTCGGAGATGGCGCACTGCACGATCTCGTACTTGTCGGCATAACCGTTGGCGTCGAGCAGAGTAGCGACCTTCTGGGCAACGAGCGTGGAAGTAGCAGCGCCAGCACCGCAAGCCAAAACGATCTTCTTCATAGGTAATGTCTCCCTTCATGGTTTACTTTAGGTAAGTGTACCGCAGCGAGCGATGGCACTCGGCCTCGATGAGCTTTTATGCCAGTTTGCTTGCGCGCTGCGTATAATACATCTAGTACGTGTTGTCATACCGCTCGCTTTATGAGCGACTAAGGACCCTAATATGCCCGATTCCCGCACACTCTGGACCGCCGTCGTTATCATCTGCATCGCCGTGTCGGTGTTCTTTAGCGTCAAAAAACGCACCACGTTTAAACGCCTGCAGCAATTGATGGCCGCCAAGCAGTGGGACGAGTTCGATCGTTTGCTCGACGGCAAACTCACCAGCATGCTGTACCCGCGCTACAACCGCGACTACCTGCGCCTGAACTCCTATCTGCTGCGCGAGGACCATAAGCGCGCCGACGAGATGTTCGACCTGCTACTGGGACTCAACCTGCCCAAGATGCAGCGCGTCGACCTGGTGATCAAAGCTTTTAACTACTACGTTGGCCAGGAGGACCGCAAAAAGGCCAAGGAGTTGCTGCACGAGATCAAGGGCTTTGAGGGCGGTCAGGCCGAGGCAGTCGCACACGAATGCCAGCTGATGTACGACACGATGATCCTCAAGCGCCACAACGACATTCCCGAGCTGGAGCGCATGCTCGAGGATGTCGGCGACGACCCGGTCAAGCGCTGCCGACTGGAGTACCTGCTGGCCCTGCAGTATCAAAACAAGGGCGACGAGGCAAAGTTCCAAGAGTTCCTGGAGAAGTCGGGCCAACACTCGATGGCCGTCAACGCGTAACGGACGGCTTGTGCTAGACTTCTAGTCTCACGGGGGCGTGGCGGAATTGGCATACGCAGGAGACTTAAAATCTCTCGCCGCAAGGATTGTGGGTTCGAGTCCCACCGCCCCTACCATGTGATTGCTTGCGAGCCCGTGTTCCCCAGGGATGCGGGCTCGCTTCTTTTAGATGCCGGTGAGACTCGAACCCGCGAGGGGGCGAGCGTTAAGCGGACGCGCAGCGTCCGTAGCGAGCCGGCGAGGGCGCCGACAGGCGGCCGAAGCCGGTGCGTATTTGCGCAGCAAATGCGCGGACGTCCCACCGCCCCTACCATGTGATTGCTTGCGAGCTCGCATCCCTTTGAGATGCGGGCTCGTTTCTTTTGGATGCCGATACAGATGGTGAGTTGCGGTGGAATAGGGACTGTTTGGTGCCCGAAAGGGCGATTTTAGTCCGTATTTCACCGCAACTTATTGGAGGGTGCTGAGGCTGGGGGTCCAGGCGATGGTGGGGGTCGCGCCGTCGAGAGTCTCGTTGATGGTGGCGGCCATGCCGGCGAGTAGGCTGTTCTCGCTTACGGTGAGCGTCTTGTAGCCACCGACGCGCATGAGCTCGCGAATCACCACGGCGCCGGCCAGAATCACGCCCGCGCGCTTGGGCTGCACGCCCGGCAGCGCAGCGATACCCTCCACATCCAGCGTAGACATGCGCTCGATAGCGGCCGAGACCTGCTCCAGCGACAGCTCGCGTAGGTGCACAAAGCTCGAATCGTACGGTTCCAGCTCGTGGACCAGAGCCACCAGCGTAGTCACCGTGCCGCCCACCGCGACTAAGCGTTCGGCGCGCTCAAAGTCGACAGGCAGGCCCTCAAAATAGGCGGCGAACTGCTCGCCTGCCCACGCGGCAGCGGCAGCAAGCTCGCCATCCGCGGGCGGCAACGCGGAGAAAAAGCGCTCCGTCACGCGACGGCAACCGATGTCCAGCGAGCGCGTTCCCTCCAGCGCAAAGACGCTGCGCTCCGGAGCGTATACGCCCGTCGCGAGCTCCGTGGAGCCGCCGCCCGAATCCGCGACGATGATGCGCTCGCCGGCAAAGTCGTGCGCCACGCCAAAAAACGTCAGGCGCGCCTCGACCTCGCCCGGAATCACCTGCGGTTCGAGCCCCAGCTCACGCAGACCGTCCAGCAGCAGTGCGGCATTGGATGCATCGCGCGCGGCGCTCGTGCATGTGGTGCAAATGCACGCGGCCCCAAAGGCACGCGCCTCGTCCACAAACATGCGGCATGCAGCGAGCACGCGCTCGACCGCCGCCTCGCAAAAGCGACCCGTCGCGTCCACACCCTCGCCCAGGTCGGTAATCTCGGTATGCTTGGACGATTCCACGATCGCCCCGCCCTCGACCTGCGCCAGCACCAGTCGCGACGACACCGTTCCCAGATCGATCGCCGCCACCTTATATCGTTTGCAATCTGCCATTGCGGGCTCCCCTCCGGGCGCTATTTGCCGTTGGACACGACCGTCTGGCCCTCGACACCGTTAAACCCAAACAGCATGTCGAGCGCCTGGATGTACCACGGGGCGTCCTTACCGACTTCTTCGATTTCCTTGGCAACTTCGCTGGCCTTCTTGGCGTTCGACGACTTCTTGCTCGAAGACGAATCCGAATCGTCGTCCAGGCCCTGCACTTCAACCCTCTTCTCGCCGGGCATCACCAGGCCCAGATCCTCGGACGCCGCATCCTTAATGCCCTCCTCCGAGAGCAGTTTGTCGACGCTTTTTTGCAGCTCATCATTGTATTGCTGACGAATCTCGACCTGCTTGGCCAAGATATCGCTCGAACGCTTTGCCACGTACAGATCGCGCACGGGGAAATACAGGCTCACGAGCACCAGGGCAACGACAATGCCGATGAATAGCCCTCGCTGAGGACCGTGGGTAAAGTCGTAGATTGCCTTGACCACCGCGTTGTCGTTGGCGTAGTGCATAAAGTCCGAGCCCGAAAAACGGTTCGAAGGCCTGCTCGACCTATCGTGCGTTTGAGCCGACGAGCGCTGAGCATGCGACGAACGTGCCGGGCGCACTGGTCCATCTGTCGAAGTATTCACTTGAGCATTGGGGCGCGAGGTACTTGTCGGGCGCTGCATGGAGCGGTCGGCGCCGGCGTAGGCGGACCCACCGAGCTGCACCGTGCGCGCACGGCGAGGCGACGGCTCACGCGAACCGGCGGAATAGTACCTGTTGTCGTAAATCTGATCCATGTGCGCCTTGTGCGGTTGAGGTTTGTTTGCGCTAAGTCTTTTAGTTATAGCACGAGCGCCCGCACCACCTTCGCCAGCCTTTGCTCGACATAAAAAAGGCGCTGAGCCGTATGGCCCAGCGCCCAATGGTGCTCAACAGTGCCCGGCGGAAGCGAGGCGAATCCGAGTCAGCCCCGCCCCCGCACACGCCGCTGCCTAGCGAATGTTGTAGAACGCAGACTTGCCGGCGTAGCGCGCGCTGCCCTCAAGCTCGTCCTCGATGCGGATGAGCTGATTGTACTTGGCGATACGGTCGCTGCGGCACGGGGCGCCCGACTTGATCTGACCGGCGTTAACACCCACGACCAGGTCGGCGATCGTGGAGTCCTCGGTCTCACCGGAACGGTGGCTCACGATGCAAGCGTAGCCGGCCTCCTTGGCAGTCTCGATGGCCTCGAGCGACTCGGTGAGCGTGCCGATCTGGTTGACCTTGACCAGGATCGCATTGGCGGCGCCCAGCTCGATGCCCTTCTTAAGGCGCTCGGTGTTGGTGACGAACAGGTCGTCGCCTACGAGCTGCACCTTGTTGCCAATGCGGCGGGTGAGCTCGACCCAGCCGTCCCAGTCCTCCTCTGCCATACCATCCTCGATGGAGATGATGGGATAGGTGTCGACAAGCTTCTCCCAGTAATCGACCATCTGAGCGCTCGTGTACTCAACGCCCTCGCCCTTGAGCTCGTACATGCCGGTCTCGGCGTTGTAGAACTCGGTCGATGCCGGATCCATGGCGTACATGAAGTCGACGCCGGGCTTAAAGCCAGCCTTCTCCACGGCCTTGGTAATGTACTCGAACGGCTCGGCGTTGGTCTTGAGATTGGGCGCGAAGCCGCCCTCGTCGCCCACGCCGCCGCCCAGGCCGGCCTCGTGCAACACGCCCTTGAGGGTGTGGTAGACCTCGGCGCACCAGCGCAGGCCCTCGGCAAAGCTCGGAGCACCCACGGGCATGATCATGAACTCCTGGAAGTCAACGTTGTTGTCGGCATGCACGCCGCCGTTGAGGATGTTCATCATGGGCGTGGGCAGCAGGTGGGCGTTGACGCCACCCAGGTACTGATACAGCGACAGGCCTGCCGACTCGGCAGCGGCGCGGGCAACGGCCAGCGACACGCCCAGGATGGCGTTGGCACCGAGCTTGGTCTTGTTGGGGGTACCGTCCGCGGCAATCAGCGCGGCATCGACGGCGCGCTGGTCGAAGGCGTCGAGGCCCACGACGGCGTTAGCGCACTCGTTGTTGACGTGCTCGACGGCCTGCGAGACACCCTTACCCAGATAGCGGCCCTTGTCGCCGTCGCGCAGCTCGCAGGCTTCGAAAGCACCGGTCGAAGCGCCCGAAGGCACCATCGCGCGACCGAAGCTGCCGTCCTCGAGCACGACCTCGACCTCGACGGTGGGGTTGCCGCGGCTGTCGAGTACCTCGCGACCGTAGACGTCCAAAATATCACTCATGCTGTCTCCCTCTCACTTGGAAACGTAGTTGATGCAAGCGACTGGCCGACTGTGCACCATCGGTGCGCCTCCGTAAGTTAGCCATGTCGCACTTTTTGCATTATGCCCTAAGTTAGCCGAGGGATACAATTGTTTTTCGAAATCAAAACCACCCCTAAAAGGGGTGGTTTGCTCTTAGGGTATAACCCTTGGATTTCCGGCACGCGTCTAAAGGCGCCGGCCCTCACGGGGTTCGGGCCGCACTGCAGATTGACCCGT
>DBGDFS010000068.1:0-28486 GCA_048342015.1 Collinsella sp.
CGAGAGTACTGCGGGGTCAGCCCGTGGGAGGCCAGGGCGCCGCTGACCGGTGGACGGCACCGAGCCGTCATCGAGCTTAGAAGGGGGAGGCCTCGCGGCCTCCCCCTTTTTTGCGTTTACCGGGCGTAAATGACTCATTTACACCAGACGATCTTATCGTTTTTGGTATTGAGCTTTTATTTAAAGAAAATAAATCGAATAACAAGGGCAACTGCTATGACCGCAATGATCAAAAGCAGGATTGTCAGTCGATGCTGCTTGCGTCGTTTACTTGTCGAAACGAAGATTGATTTTCCCTGTTTCGGCGTTTCGAGATAGCGAGCCGAATGCGTCAAGGTTTGCTTTGGTCGAGGACCTCTTTGTCGATGAGTGGCGGATGCTTTCATCGGCTCATCACTAGCTGCGCTGTTTTTAGATAATGGTGCGTCTTTCAGATATACAGGGTCTCCCGAGGCGACGCCCATATGTTTACGTCCCGTTTGGGCATCCTCGAGCGTTTGATATCGATTTCTCGTCACATACTCGGGCTCCGGATCATTAATGGGCTCTTGCGAGATGTGGGGGCGATGGAACCGCGGCGGCTGCGTGGAAGTATCTTCCCCCTGCGTCGGCATAAACATTTTGTTCTGGTTTTGGTCGTCCATGATGCCCTTTAGCTCGTTACCAACAACGTGTACGCGCTCATTGTAAGCCCCTTGCTATTTGTAGCTGTGAACATACTTGTTATTTAAGCTCTGGTTCAAAGAACCTTAACCTTATTAAAACCTGAGTCAAACACACTTAGATATGCTTATAGTACTAGACTCAAAAAACTTTATAGTCGATGTATATATGAGCACTGGGTGGGCATATATAAGAGCGTCAAAAGAAGTCCCAGTCACCTAGAAGATGACTCGGCAGTCCTTAAAAGGAGTGGTAAACATGGCAAGCATGGTTCCTTATCGTTCGGTTTTTGGCGTTCGTCCTTCTGCTAGCTCGCTGTTCGATCTGTTTGATGATATGACTGACCTTGCAAACAACTCGATTGCTTCCAAGGCGTTTCCCGTTGACGTTGAGGATAAGGGCGACGGCTATGAGGTCAAGGCTTATCTGACCGGCGTCGCCAAGGACGATATCGATGTCGAGCTTAACGAGGGTCGTCTGTCCATTAGCGTGAATGTCGAGGAAGACGAGGAGAACGAGGGCAAGAACTTCCTGCAGAAGGAGTTCAGCTCGTACAGCGCGACGCGTGGCGTGTATCTAAAGGACGCTTCGAGCGAGGGCCTCTCGGCTAAGTACGCTGACGGCATCCTGACCGTTACGGTCCCCAAGATCGTCGAGAAGAAGAACGTTACGAAGATCTCCATCGACTAACTTCGTTGGTGTTCTGCGCTATTAAAAGACAGCAAAAGGGGCTGGGAAGCGATTCTCGGCCCCTTTTGCTGTCTAGGACAGTCTATTGAATGGTTACTGGCCGATGCTGGCTTGCGGGGCGTATCGAGAGTTTTCGCGATCCTTGGAGAAGGGTTGCGGAGCTGCCGACCTCGTCATCCAGGGTTGCGGTCAGAGCTTTGGCATAGCTTTTGACGGTAAGGCTCGGACGATTGTTATCTTGGCTGATATGCATGGCAATGAGCTGTTCGGTGCGTTCGGTAACAAGTTCGCGCGCGGCTTCGGCGGCTTGGCCATTGGAGAGGTGTCCCCTTGCAGACAGGATGCGCTCCTGAAGAAAGCGGGGATATTCTCCCTCGCGCAGCATGGTCACATCGTGGTTGCTTTCGAGTGCGAGGACTCGACAATCTTCGAGGGTGTTCATGGCTTGGCTCGATAGCTCTCCGGTGTCGGTGGCAAAACCGATGGAATCATCGAGGGTGTCGAATCGATAGCCGACTGGATTGATGACATCGTGTGACGTTGAGTAGGTTTGCACGTGGATGCCGGCAATGGATAGGGTGTCACCGGGATCGAATTCCTCGACAGGCAGATGCGAAAGATTTTCTTTGCTCGAAAGAGTGCCCCTGCTGGCAAAGAGGGGGCCGTGCCAGTGCTTGCACCAGACATCGAGGCCCTTGATGTGATCGCTATGCTCATGAGTAATGAGAAGAGCCGAGACGTTGTCTGCCGAGAGCCCCAGTTCTGCCATGCGCTTTAATGTCTCGCGGCGAGACAGTCCGTCATCGACCATAATGAGCCCCTGCGGGCCCTCGATGAGTGCGCAGTTGCCTTTAGAGCCACTGCCGAGGATATGAAGGTGCAGGCAAGACATAAGATTCCAAAGGATACAATGGGTGCGGACGAATAAAGGAGGAAGCGAATGCCAACGGTATCACAGCATTACGGACACCATGCCGTGCCTGGGGCAGTCGATGAGACCCGGACGAGGCAGCAGGCAGCTCCTGTCGTGCTCATGGTATCAGGCGGCGCGGACTCGACGGCACTGCTTCTTATGGCGTGCACATCAAAGCTGGATATCCAAGACGGACGCGGTGTTGCCTCCATTGCTCGCGAGCGCCTGCATGTGCTGCATGTAAACCATCATCTGCGCGGCAAGGCGTCCGATGGCGACGAGGCCTTTGTGCGTGAGCTCTGCGCGCAATATGGTTTACCGCTGTGTGTGGAGCACGCTTATTTTGATGGGGAGTCGGGCAATATTGAGGCCGCGGCCCGCGAGGTGCGCTATGCCGCGGCGCGGAGGTATGTTCGCGAACTCTGCGCCCAGACGGGGGCACCGCGAACGGCGGCTCGTATCTGCACCGCGCACACGTCTTCGGATCGCGCGGAAACGTTTTTGATGAACGCGATTAAGGGTTCGGGGCCCGCTGGTCTATCGAGCATTCCTCGCCGGAGGAATATCGTGGTGCGTCCCTTGCTCGACCTAACTCATGGCGAGCTCGTGGGCTATCTACAGGTACATGGTCAGCCGTGGCGTGAAGACGAGAGCAATGAGGATATCTCGTATCTGCGAAACTACGTGCGCCATCGGGTAATGCCAGTGGTGGCACAGCGTAATGCGAGCGTGTGCAAGACGATTGGCGCCGCCTGTGAGATCTTGGGTGACGAAGATGCGTTTCTATCCCAGCTGTCGGCACAGGCGTTTCGAAGCTGCCTGCGCAAGGAGGCGGCGGGCGCGCTAGTGCTCGATGCCAGACGCCTTGCTGCGGCCGAGGTGGTAATCGCGCGGCGCATCGTGCGACTGGCGATCAAACGCATCGATCCGGGCGCTCGTCCAGAGATGCGACATGTGGAGCGAGTCCTTTCCTGCGTTGCCGAAGGCACAGGCTCGGTCACGCTTCCGGCGGGAATTGACGCGCGCGTCGAGTTTGGCATGCTAGCGTTTAAGGCGCCGGCGGCTCGTGAGGGGCTGGTTGCGGACTGGATTACCATACCCGGTCGTTTGCCGTTGGGCGGGGGGCGCATGCTGGTCGCAGAGCCGATGGCCGTTGAGCCGGGATGCGATATCGTGCGCCGCGCCCGTGAGCTTGCGGCTGCCGGGGAAGTGACAGCTTTGGTAGACGCGGCTGCCCTGGGTTTTGCCGACAGCGATAGTGAGCGGATCCTGGCGGGCTCACGTGGCGAGATCCCTGCAGAGGCGCGATTGGCGCGCCTGTGGGTGGACGGTCCCGCACCGGGAGACGTGATGTGCCCGTTAGGAATGAGTGGCCGAAGCAAGAAGGTATCCGACTTGCTAGGCGAGGCTCGCATTCCCGTTTCCGAGCGCGCCGGCGTGCCCGTGGTGAGGACGGCGCCGGGAGGTGCCGTGGTGTGGGTCGCCGGAGTTCGCGCGGACGAACGTTTTAAATGCACGGCGGCGACGCGTGTGGCTTATCTGCTTCGCGTGGTTGACGCGGATTAGCCCCTCGCACCAGCTGTTCTGTGCGGCGTTGACGGTATTCCCGCGCTGATGGTGCGCGGGCTGGAAAATATACCCCGTGCGCTGCTAGAATGTGTAGTTCGCGTCCATACGGCGGTGTGTGGGCGATTAAGCACAAGAAAGGGTTGTCATGGCTTCTCAACATCCGGATATCGAGAAGGTTCTGTTTACGCAGGAGGATATCGACGGCATCGTTTCTCGCCTGGGCGAGGAGATCACTCGCGACTACGCGGGTAAGGATCTGGTGCTGATCGCGGTTCTGCGCGGTGCCGTTGTCTTTATGGGCGACCTGATGCGCAAGATTGAGCTACCGACCAACATCGATTTCATGGCTGTTTCGAGCTATGGCGACGGTGTGAAGTCTTCGGGCATCGTGCGTATCATTAAGGATCTGGATATCGACATCCGTGGTCGCGACGTGCTGATCGTCGAGGACATTCTGGACTCGGGCCTGACCCTCAAGTACCTGATGAAGAACCTCGAGAGCCGCAAGCCCGCTTCGCTGGAGGTCGCTGCCTTCCTGTGGAAGGACGTTGAGGACCGCACCTCGGCCATCACGCCCAAGTATGTTGGAACCCATTGCCCCGATGCCTTTGTGGTGGGCTACGGCCTCGACTATGCCGAGCGCTATCGTAACCTTCCGTATCTGGGCATTTTGAAACCGGAGGTTTATTCGTAAGATGCCCGACGACCATAACGATAACAATTCCCAGACTCCCCGGGAGCCTAAGATCCCGGGGATGCCCGGAGGCAAGAAGCCCACGCGTACGGGCTGGCTGTATTTTATTTTGGCTTGCGCGCTTCTGGGCTACGCCTTCTTTAACATGGGCTCCGGCTTTGCCAATTCCAGCAATACCGTTAAGCTCGCGACGAGCGAGATGGTGAGCGCCATCAAGCAGGATCGCGTCGAAGATCTGACCTATACGGTTCAAGACGGAAGCGTGACGGGTCATTACTGGAAGACGAAGAAGGACAAGGGCGACACGAGCGAGCTCAAGAGCTTCTCCTCGACCTATGTCGGCTCCGATTCGCTTGCCGAGCTCATGGCGGAGCACCCCGATACCAAGTACATCGTCAACACCAACGATCCCGATTTTTGG
Source organism: Collinsella sp. (assembly GCA_048342015.1). Taxonomy (GTDB): domain Bacteria; phylum Actinomycetota; class Coriobacteriia; order Coriobacteriales; family Coriobacteriaceae; genus Collinsella. Next base: position 4,951 of record DBGDFS010000068.1, read on the forward strand.
GGCGACTTGGCGATGAGTGTGCTTCCGACGATCGCCCTTATCGCCATCATGTTCTACTTTATGCGCCAGATGATGGGCGCCAACAACAGGAACATGCAGTTTGGCAAGACCAACGCCAAGACCAACGAGGCCACGCGCCCCAAGGTCAAGTTTGAAGACGTTGCCGGCGTGGACGAGGCAGTCGAGGAACTCGAGGAGATCCGTGACTTTTTGAGCGATCCGGACCGCTATCGCAAGCTGGGCGCCAAGATTCCGCGCGGCGTGTTGCTGGTGGGCCCTCCGGGCACCGGTAAAACGCTGCTGGCCAAGGCTGTAGCCGGCGAGGCGGGCGTGCCGTTCTTTAGCATCTCGGGTTCCGACTTTGTCGAGATGTTCGTGGGTGTCGGCGCCAGCCGCGTGCGTGACCTCTTTAAGGAGGCCAAGTCCCAGGCTCCGTCGATCATCTTCATCGATGAGATCGATGCTGTGGGACGTCAGCGCGGAGCTGGCTTGGGCGGCGGTCACGACGAGCGCGAGCAGACGCTCAACCAGCTGCTGGTCGAGATGGACGGTTTTGAGGAGAGCGAGTCGGTCATCCTGATCGCTGCAACCAACCGTCCTGACATCCTGGATCCGGCGTTGCTGCGCCCCGGTCGTTTTGACCGTCAGGTTACGGTTGACTGTCCGGATGTGAAGGGCCGCGAGCAGATCTTGCGCGTGCATGCCGAGAACAAGCCGATGGACGAGGACGTGAAGTTTGAGAAGCTCGCCCAGATGACCGTTGGCTTCACCGGCGCCGATCTGGCAAATCTGCTCAACGAGTCTGCGCTGCTGGCTGCCCGCCGCCATCGTTCCGTGATCTCGATGGACGAGGTCGAGGAATCGATGGAGCGCGTGATTGCCGGTCCGCAGCGCAAGGGTCGCGTGATGACCGAGGCCGAGCGCACCACGATCGCCTACCACGAGAGCGGCCATGCCCTGGTGGGTCACATCCTGGAGCACTCCGATCCGGTTCACAAGATCTCGATCGTCAGCCGCGGCCAGGCGCTGGGCTACACGCTGCAGCTTCCGCAGGAGGACCACTTCCTCAAGACCAAGAACGAGATGCTCGACGAGCTTGCCGTGTTCTTGGGCGGTCGCGTTGCCGAGGAACTCATGTGCGACGACATCACGTCGGGCGCGAGCAACGATCTGGAGCGCGCGACCAAGATGGCGCGCGAGATGGTCACGCGCCTGGGCATGAGCGAGGAGCTTGGAACGCAGGTGTTTGGTGAGGCGCAGCATCAGGTATTCCTGGGCCGCGACTACGCCGATCACCAGGATTACTCCGAGGAGACGGCGCGCCGCATCGACATCGAGGTCCAGCGCATTATGCGTGAGGCCCATCGTCGTGCGGTCGAGATTTTGGATGCCCGTCGCGACCAGCTCGATTTGATGGCCAAGGTGCTGCTTGAGCGCGAGACCGTCGAAGGCGACGCCGTGAATGCCCTGCTCGACAACGAGTGGGACGCCTACCTTGAGCGCGAGGGCGATATCCTGGCGGCCAAGGAGGAGCGCAATGCCAAGGCGGCCGGCATGCCGACCAAGAAGCGTGCGCCTCGTATGAGCGAGGAGGAGCTGGCGGCCGATGCCGCGGCATTTGCGCAGGCGGCCATGCAGGAGGATGCCGAAGCCGCATCCGATGATGCCGGCGATGACTGTGCCGTCAATGCCGGTGCCGACACCGACGCCGACAAATAGCCTTTGTGGCGAAAGCCTCTGCGGGGAAACCTGCGGAGGCTTTTTCTTTTTGTTGATTGGGAACAGACTTAAATGAGCGTTTTCACGCATTTAAGTCTGTCCCCAATCAACATTGCTGCGGCGCTTTGCTCGGCTAAAGCGTACAATAGCGCCTATGTGAAAGGGGAACAGATGATCAACGAAACTATGTATGCTCGCGGTGCGGAAAGCTCCATCATCCGCGAGATTTTTAGCTATGGCCTTGAGCGCAAGGCGCAGATTGGTGCGGAAAATGTATTCGATTTTTCGCTGGGTAACCCGAGCGTTCCGGCGCCCGCTGCCGTGGCGGAGTCCATTAAGAAGGCCTTGGAGCTGCCGAGTGACCAGCTGCACGGATACACGCCCGCACCGGGCCTGCCGCAGTGCCGTACCGCCGTGGCTGAGTCGCTCAACCGCCGCTTTGGTACGAGTTATGAGGGCAAGGATGTCTTTATGACCGTGGGCGCCGCGGCTTCGCTCACCTGCACGCTCAACGCCGTTACGAACCCGGGCGATGAGGTTATCGTCATTGCACCGTACTTCCCGGAGTATCGCGTGTGGATTGAGAAAGCCGGCTGTACGTGTGTTGAGGCGCTCGCCAATGAAGATACGTTCCAGCTGAGTGTGGACAACGTGCTCAAGGCGATTACCGATAAGACGACTGCCGTCATCATCGACTCGCCGAATAACCCGACCGGCGCCGTGTATACGCGCGACACGCTGACGCGACTGGCCAATGTTCTGCGCGAGGCCAACGCTCAGCGCGATCCCGAGAATCCGATTATGCTCATCTCGGATGAGCCGTACCGCGAGATCGTGTACGGTGCCGAGGTGCCTTGGGTGCCCTCGATCTACGAGCACACCATCGTGTGCTACTCGTATTCCAAGTCGCTGTCGCTGCCGGGTGAGCGCGTGGGGTGGATCTTGGTTCCCAACACCAATCCGCAGGCTGCCCGTCTGATGCCGGCTGTTGCGGGCGCTGCCCGTACGCTGGGTTTTGTATGCGCACCGGCACTCTTCCAGCGCGTAATCATCGATTGCATCGATGAGCCGAGCGATGTCGAGGCCTATGCGCGCAACCGCACCGCGCTTACCGACGCACTAGCGGAGTATGGCTACACCTATGTTGAGCCGGATGGCGCGTTCTACCTATGGGTGAAAGCGTTGGAGCCCGATGCGAATGCGTTCTGTGAGCGCGCAAAGAAGTATGAGTTGCTTGCGGTTCCCTCGGACAGCTTTGGTATGCCGGGTTGGTTCCGCCTGGGCTATTGCGTGAGCTACGAAACGATTGTCAATTCGCTACCCGCTTGGAAACAGTTGGCGGACGAGTATCGTTAAAAGTAAAGCGCTCTGCCTACAATGTTTTACGTGAAACGGGGTTTGGTGTTAAGCCGGACCCCGTTGTCATGGACGTTGTGTCTTTGGGATGGAGTGGTTTTACGACTATCGAAGGCTATGCGTACAATGAATATAAGCGACGGCCGTGCCAGATAAGGAGACCTGATGCCCTACCTGCTTTCTTGTGACATTCATACCCATACGATGTTCTCTGCGCATGCATATTCGACCATTGAGGAGAATGTGTACTGGGCGGCAGAGCGTGGTCTGCAGGTGCTCGGATCTGCCGACCATTTGAGCTCTATGGTTACGGCTTGCCCCAATGACCTGCGCAGTTACCAGTTCTTTATCAACCAGGATATCTGGCCGCGCATTTGGAGCGGCGTGCTGGTGCTGCGTGGTGCCGAGGCCGATATCGTTTCGCTGGACGGAAGCCTGTTTGGCGAGGACACTCTTGTCACGCTCGATATTGCCGGCGATTCGTACAGCCGTCAGCATTCGCTGTTCGATTTGGTTACGCGTAATTTGGATTATTTGGTTGCAAGCGTGCATAATCCGCAGATTGCCGAGGGCGCGACGCTGGCCCAGACGACCGAGATGTATATCAATGCCCTGGAGCACCCCAAGGTGTTCATGCTGGGTCACACGGGGCGTTCGGGCGTGCCGTTCGATATCGACGAGGTGCTGTTGGCAGCTAAGGCCAAGCACAAGATTATTGAGATCAACAACCATAGTCTTGAACACGGTGTCGACACTGAGCATTGGGCCGTATGCCGCAAGATCGCCGAGCGCTGCGCCGAGCTGGGCGTGGGCATTGGCGTTTCGACCGATGCGCACATTGGCATGGCAATTGGTAAGCTCGATTACGCTCGCAAGATGCTCGACGAGATTCACTTCCCGTTGGATCTGATCGTGACGCGCGATCGCGAGACGCTGCTGCGCGAGATGGCGGCAGCCGGCGTGTGCGACCTGTGCAAGGGGATGTAGCGGAATTTATAAACCAAGCGAAGGGGGCGGCCCAGACGGGTCGCCCCCTTTCTTGTCCCAAAAATCTACTGAGGTTGGTTAGCGGCGTTCGAGGACCGCTACGGTTTCGGTGTGGTCGGTGTGAGGAAACATGTCGACGGGCGTGATCTTGAGCAGGCGATAGCCTCCGTCGAGAAGCTGATGCAGGTCGCGCTCTTGAGTCACGGGGTTGCAGCTGATATAGGTGATGCGGCGCGGCTTAAGCGCGCAGGCAGCTTCGAGGAACTCGGGGGTAGAGCCGGCGCGCGGCGGATCGATGGAAAGGACATCGACCCGCTCGTTGTTGTCGGCGGCATCTAGGATGTAGTCGGTGGCATCGTCAGCCATAAACCAAGCGCTGCGAGTGAGGCCGTTGAGCTCGGCATTACGACGTGCGTCGGCAATGCCGGCGTGGTTGCGCTCCACGCCAAGCAGCATAATGCCGACGCCCTTGTCCTGGGCGGCTTTGGCTGCGCACAGGCCGATAGTTCCGCTACCGCAATAGGCATCCATGAGTACGTCGCCCTGCTGCAGGTCCATGCCGTCAATCGCGAGCTGATAGAGCAGCTCGGTCTGCTGCGGGTTGGTCTGGTAGAACGCGGTGGGGGAGATATCGAACTCGCAGCCGAGCAGCTGGTCGCGCATGCACTCGGCGCCATAGACGATACGAGTCTCCTCGCCCAAGATGGCGTTACCGGGACGGCCATTGATATTTTGGGCAACGGTGACGATATGCGGATCGAGTGCCGCTACGGCTTCAAAGAACTCCTGCGCATGCGGTAAGTCACGCTGGGCGGTCACGAGCGTAACCATGACCTGGTCGGTACGCCAACCGCAGCGGACGACGGCATAGCGGAGCAAGCCCAGATGCTTGTCCTCGTTAAAGGCGGGAATGTGCAGGCGCTCAGCTTCACGCGCGATGCCGTTAAGAATTTGTCGGGCGCCCGGTGCCTCGACGGGGCATTCGGGTACGGCAACGATCTTGTGCGTGCCGCGCTCAAAGAAACCGCAACGGACAGCGCCCTCCTTACCGGGAGCAAAGGGAGTGGCAGCCTTATGACGAAAGCCACGCGGCGCAGGATATTTGCCCGGGTCGCCCAGGGTGACGCCCATACCGCGAATGGGGTCGACGCTAATACCCTCACGCTCGCAAAGAGCAGCAAAAAGCTCCTCCATAGCAGCCTGCTTGGCGGCGAGCTGCTTCTTATAAGGACGATTGAGCGCCGTACACCCACCGCAAGCTTTCATGATCGAACAGGGAGACTTGGGGTCCACAGCCTTACGTGCAGACGAAACCGAATCATTATGCGGGCGCTTGGAACGAGTCCGAGGTGCTTTGTCCCCGCCTCGACGAGAGTCAGAACGCTTGGTCTTAGCCCTGTTCTTGGTCGATTTGCTTTTTGCAGCTTTAGAAGACTTGGATTTCGTAGAAGATTTCTCCTTCTTCGACCCCTCAGCCGCCTCCACCAAAGCACGACGAGCTCTACGATCCGCACGAGATTCTGCCATCAATAACTCCACTAATTCATGAATTAAAGCTGCAAGTATTGTACCGTGCCAAGCCAGCAGGCGATATACAAGCGGTTTAATCGTGTCAGCGATAAGTCCAACGATGTTTGCCCGGCGTGGGCGGGGAGCGGCGCGTAATTAAGTTTATCGCGAGTTCCGCACGCAAAGGAAAGCACTTAATGTGCTTTCCGTCTTGCGCAGGACTGTAGAGCAGGAAACTTAATTCGCGCCGCTCCCCGCCCACGCCGGGCAAGCCCTCCCTTGTACTCTATCAAGGTAAAGTGTATGATTCTGAACGTTACATGACTCACTTTACCTAACTAAAGTGCCACCAAGGGGGAATACCATGAATACCGATATGTCTCGTCGTCAGTTTGTTGGTCTAGCCGGTTCGCTCGCTACGGTTCTAGGTCTTGGCCTGGTAGGCTGCGGTGGTGGTGCCGGTAAGGGTTCCGCTGCCGGTTCTGCTGCAGCCAAGGACGTGAAGGGCGCTGCGGAGTCCAAGAAGCTCGTGGTGGGCTTTGATAAGTCCTATCCTCCGTACGGCTTTGTGGGCGATGACGGCGAGTACACGGGCTTTGACCTCGACCTTGCCAAGGCCGTTGCCGATAAGCAGGGCTGGGAGGTCAAATACGAGGCCATCGATTGGGACGCCAAGGATACGCTGCTTAACTCGGGCGCCATCAACTGCATCTGGAACGGCTTTACCATGGAGGGCCGCGAGGACGACTATACGTTCTCCGAGCCGTACATGCTCAATGAGCAGGTGCTGGTGGTCAAGAAGGATGCGGGCATCAAAGGCTGGGACGATCTTGCCGGAAAGACCGTGATTACCCAGACCGATTCCGCTGCGCAGGATGTGCTCGAGGGCGACCAGAAGGATCTGGCGGCGACGTTTGCCACGCTCGACACGATCGGCGAGTACAACACGGCCTTTATGCAGCTCGAGAGCGGCGCGGTCGATGCCGTAGCTTGCGACCTTTCGATTGCCCAGTATCAGCTTACCGCCAAGCCCGATGCCTATACGCAGCTTGATGAGCCGCTGTCCAGCGAGCACTACGCCGTCGGCTTTAAGAAGGGCGACACCAAGTCGGCCGACGCCGTGACCGAGTCGCTCAAGGCACTCTATGAGGACGGCACGGTCAAGGACCTGTGCGATAAGTATTCAAGCTATGGTCTATCTTTCGATAATTGGGTTTTGAAATAGCCACAGCACCCAACCTTGCGGCTCCAACCCTCCTCGCGTACCAAAGTACGCTTCGTCGGGCTTGTCGCTCGCAATCTTGGGCACTGTGCCTATTTCAATTAACGCCCGCTGTTCTGTTGCTGTGAAAGAGAGGGTAGGTTGTCTATCCAAGTCATGATGCAGATGCTTGGCCAGGGATTCTTGGTCAGTTTGCAGTTGTTTGTGCTGACGCTGCTCGGGTCGATTCCGCTGGGAATCCCCGTGGCGTTCATGCGCATGAGCAAAATTGCGCCGCTTCGCTGGATTGCGCGCATCTATATTTCGGTGATGCGCGGCACGCCGCTCATGCTACAGATGTTTGCCATCTACTTTGCCCCGTATTACGTGTTTGGTATTTCGCTCACGCCCGATTCCAAGTGGACGGCGTGCGTTGTGGCGTTCATCATCAACTACGCCGGTTACTTTGCCGAGATCTATCGCTCGGGCCTGCAGTCCATTCCTCGCGGTCAATACGAGGCTGCCGAGGTGCTGGGCTATTCGCGCGTGCAGACGTTTCTGTATATCGTGATGCCGCAGGTCGCCAAGCGCATTCTGCCGGCGATGGGCAACGAGATCATCACGCTGGTCAAGGACACGTCGTTGGCATTTGCCATTGGCGTGGGTGAGATGTTCTCGACGGCCAAGGCGCTGGTCGCCTCGCAGGTGAGCATGGTGCCGTTTGCGATCGCGGCGCTGATCTACTGGATTTTTAACTTTGTGGTTGAGATGCTGCTGGGCGCCGCCGAAAAGAAGCTGGACTATTATCATGACTAACTCAGTGATGAAAATCGAAAGCGCGCGCAAGGCGTTTGGCGGCAATGAGGTGCTCAAGGATATTTCGCTCGAGGTCAAGCGTGGCGAGGTCGTGGCGATTATCGGGCCTTCGGGTGGCGGCAAGTCCACGCTGCTGCGGTGTGCCACGCTGCTCGAGACACTCGACGGAGGCTCGCTCTCGTTTGGTGACCTTGCCGTTGCGACGGATGCGGGTTCGGGCGCGGTCTATGCGAAGGGCGATGTGCCCAAGCGGGCACGCTCGCGATTCGGCTTGGTGTTCCAAAATTACAACCTGTTCCCGCACTATACCGTGATGAAAAACATCATCGACGCGCCGATCCGCGTGCTTAAGCGCCCGCGCGAGCAGGCGGAAGCTCGTGCGCGCGAGTTGATCGCGCAGATGGGGCTTACGGGCAACGAGAACAAGGTTCCGTGTGAGCTTTCGGGCGGTCAGCAACAGCGCGTGAGTATTGCCCGCGCCCTGGCGCTCGACCCGGAAATCTTATTCTTTGACGAGCCGACCTCGGCGCTCGATCCCGAGCTGACGGCCGAGGTTCTGCGCGTCATCAAGGATCTGGCCGCGCAGAATATGACGATGGTGATTGTGACGCACGCGATGCAGTTTGCCCGCGACGTTGCCGACCGCGTGGTCTTTATGGACGGCGGGCGCATTGTCGAGGAGGGTCCGGCCGAGCAGGTTATCGATCATCCGCGCGAGCAGCGTACACGCGAGTTCTTGAGCCGTATCGAGGGATAGGCTCAGCTATTTACTCAACTGCTTATTGAGGTGATGCCGCCGCAGGTCTTACGGCCTGGGGCGGCATTTTATTTGCATCCGTGGGGTTCAATAATCGCCTCGCAAGCTCGCCCCTTCCTCTCGCCGCCTGTATTCATACGTGCGCCGAAAGGTGTGCATGGACAGTCGCCTGTGAGGGTAGGGTGGTGGCATAGGACATTTGGAGGGTGAGTCGGCTCGGCTGCCGACCATGCTGCTCCCGGGACGGCACCGACCGCGAACTCTCCCCGTTGGCGTCGCGCATCGCGCGCGGCCCTGCAAGGAGGTCATCATGGGTGCTCCCAAGACCGGCAACGTAAGGAACGTGGTGCTCGTAGGCCAAGGCGGGGTGGGCAAGACTTCACTCGCCGAGGCCATGCTCCACCTTTCCGGTAAGACCGCCCGCCTGGGCGGCCACGACGGCACCAAGCCCACGCTCGACTATGACCCCGAAGAGGTCAAGCGTTCATTCTCCATCTCGACGACCATCGCGCCGATCGACTGGAAGGGCGCCCGCATCAACGTGCTCGATGCTCCGTGCTATCCCGATTTTATCGGCGACGCCTTTGCTGCGATGAGCGTTTGCGAGACGGCTCTGTTTGTGGTCGACGCCGAGGCCGGCCCGCAGCCAACGACGGTCAAGCTCTGGTATGCCGCCGAGGACCTGCGCCTGGCGCGTGCGGTGTTTGTAAACCGCCTGTCGCGCTCCGAGGCCAGCTTTGCGACCACGATGGACCTGCTGCAGGAGCGCTTTGGCACGCGCCTAGGTGCCGTGACCCTCCCCTGGGGCGAGGGCGAGGACTTTGACGGCATTATCGACCTGGTGCGCATGAAGGCGCGCCATTGCAACGGCACCGAAGCCGTAGAGTCGGAGATTCCCGAGGAGTATCGTGCCCAGGCTGAGGAAGCCCATGACCATCTGTGCGAGTTGGTGGCCGAGGCCGACGATGAGCTGATGATGAAGTACCTGGAAGGCGAGGAGACGCTGACGCAGGAGGAGCTTGAGGGCCTGTTGTCCAAGGCGATCGCCGAGCGCATCTTTGTGCCGGTCTTTGCGGGCGATTGCATTAAGGAGCAGGGCGTCAACTCGCTGATGGACGACATCGCCACGTACTTCCCGGCGCCGACTGACTACGGCGAGATGCCGCTCATCGACGGCGACTCGCTCAAGATCTCGAGTGACGATGACCGCCCGGTGGCCTTTGTGTTTAAGACTCTGGCCGATCCACAGCAGGGTCGCATCAGCTTTATCAAGGTGCTGACGGGTACGCTTGAGCCGGGCCTTGAGCTGGTCAACGCGCGCACGCGCAAGGGCGACCGTCTGGCTCACCTGTATGTGATGTGCGGCCGCGACATGACCGAGGTCGGGCACGCCTATGCCGGCGACATTATCGTGGCACCCAAGCTGGCGGCCGAGACGGGCGATACGCTCTCGATTACCGGCAAGGTCGAGGCTGCGGCGTTTAAGTTCCCCAACTCTCAGTACCGCATCGCCATCGAGTCCGAGAATCGCGGGGACGAAGAGAAGCTCTACACGTTTATCGAGAAGGCCTGTAAGGCCGATCCGACTATGAGCATCGACCGCGACGAGGAGACCGGCCAGACCATCATCTCCGCCGTGGGTGAGGCGCAGGTTTCGGTGTTGCTCAATCGCCTTGAGGATCGTACCAAGGTCGTGGCCAAAAGCGTGCCGATCCGTATTCCGTATCGTGAGACCATTCGCCGCACGGCAAGTGCCCAGGGCCGCCACAAGAAGCAGACAGGCGGTGCCGGTCAGTACGGCGACTGCTGGCTGCGCGTTGAGCCGCTCATTGGGCCCGATGGCACGAGCGACGGCTACGAGTTTGTGGACGAGGTCGTGGGCGGCCGCATTCCGCGCTCGCTGATCCCCGCCGTGGACAAGGGTGTCCAGGAGACCATGAAGGACGGCATCATTGCCGGCTACCCGCTCACGGGCATTCGCGTGGCTGTGTACGACGGCTCGTATCACAGCGTCGACTCCAACGAGATGGCGTTCCGCGCGGCGGCTCGCATCGGCCTGCGCAAGGCATGCGCCGATGCCGACCCGGTGGTGCTGGAGCCCATCGAGGAAATCACGGTGACTATTCCCGAGAGCTACGCCGGCGCCGTGATGGGCGACATCTCGGCCTCGCGCGGTCGCGTGACAGGCATGGAGACCGATGAGCGCGGAGACACCGTGGTCATTGCCCAGGCACCTTTCGCCGAGCTGACGGATTATTCGACGCGCCTGCGTTCCATCACGCGCGGCACGGGCGACTTTACCATGAAGCCTGCTGGCTATGAGCAGGTGCCTTATGACGTTCAGGCCAAGCTGGTCGAGCGCTATGAGGAGGGCCGCGCCAAGTAGCGTGTGATTTTGCCTGCAACATACATGCCGATGCAAGGGCCGCTCTGGGTAACCCAGGGCGGCCCTTTTTGATCCCTGGGGGACGGAGGAAAACAGATCATCTTTGGGTTACGGGTGGCGCGGTCGGCACTAGTCTCCGGATGCCTGGTTGCGACCGGTGGCGTAGTCGATCTGCACATGCGGCTGCAGGTTGTAGCAGTATACGTGGAAGCACAGCGTCTTGCCGTGGTCCTCGACCGATTGCGCCTCAAGGCGCACGCCGCGGCAGACAAGTTCCTCTTCGTTATACATAGGCGTGACGCGGTAGAGCACGTGGTTGCCCGTTTCGCGGATGTAGTCGAGAATCTGCTCCTCAAACGGTAGCATGCCCGTCTCGTTGAGATAGCGCGTGCCGGTGAGGAGATCCTTGCGATTGGCGTTTTCGCCGCAGAGCGACCAGGCGATGAGGTGGCAGCGGTTGTAGAGGCTCTGGCCCGGAATAAAGTCGTAGCGCTGCTGATGCCATCCGGCGGGATGGATGCGCGAGATATCGCCGCGCTTGCCTTGACCGAGCGATTCGGGGCCCACGCAGGCGAGCGCTTTGCGAGTGCGGCCCATACTGTCGAGCTTGGAGAATTTCTTAAAGCAGCCCTCTTCTGCAGCGCGTTCGTATTCATCGAGTGTGAATGACGGCATGCCGAGCGGGTGCGTGCTGTCGGCGCGAAGGGCGACGTAGGGATTGCCGGCGTAGTCTGGAATGCTGCTGAGATATACGCCGCGGGCGCGGTTGAGATCTGGGTTTTCCACTTCGTCGATGGGGGTGGCGGCACTGTCCGCGGAGGCAACGTTGCCGTTGGTGTTGGTCGCGGTGGATTCGGAGCCATCGCCGGAGTCCTCGGAGCTTGCTGTTCCCGATTCGAGCCGGGCAACCAGGTCTGCCTCGTCGTCGGTGCGGCTGGGACTCTCGTTTTGTTTTTCGGCCAGAGCCGTCGCCTGCTCATCGCTTTGCGGCGACAACAACTTGGGCGCTCCGTCGAGCGACCCTGTGAACAACGCAAACCCCAGCACCACGGCGGTGCCGATGGAAAGTACTTGCTTGTAGGCGGACTTGCGCGACATTGCGGCTCCTGGATGGACGGTTGGGAATCTACCAGTCTAGCAGGAGCCGGCAGGGGCCGTTCTGTCGAACAAATACTCAAGATTTGGGATAGACGTTACTGATTCATTTGCCTCATATGGAGCTGCGGCGGTTGTGTACATGGAATCAGTCGGCGTTTCCCCAGATAGAACCTGCCAAAATAAGCCTGTCCCTTTTTGGTAGGTTAATCGTGAGCTATTTCACCGCAACTTAGGGCACGGTTAGGATGTGTGCACTTTAAAGAGAAGAACCCATGATTAGAGAGGTCGCGCTCGTCTCTCTAAATGTCTCTATAAAGAGAAAGTCAGTTAAAGAGATAACATTGGGCAATCTAACAGTGAATTCGGTACATCTCTCTAAATATCTCTCTAAAATAAGGTACTTATCTCTCTAAAGTTAGAGAGATATACTATACTTTAGAGAGATAAATCTATCGTTTTAGAGAGACGGAATGCCAATGCTGCTGGATGAACCTCTTGGCCTTATCGTTGAGCGCCTTCGCAGGCGAGGGACTGATGACGCATCGGTAGAAGTTAAAGCCTGCACGAATAAATTGAGCGCAGACGTATGGGAGACAGTGAGCGCTTTTGCGAACACTGCGGGTGGGCTCATTATTTTGGGCCTGAACGAAGCCGAAGGATTTGTTCCTTCTGCTAACTTTGCTATCGATAGGGTGCGCGATCAGTTTGTTTCGGGTATCGGAGACGGAGGCTCAGCGGCAGTGGTGACCCATGCGCCACGGTACGAGCTTGATCGAGGCGAGGTCGACGGGCTCCAGGTGCTTCTGGTGCGCATCTTTGAACTTGAGCTTAAAGCGAAGCCTTGCTATATCGGCGCGCGCGGCGTGCAGAACGGTAGCTACAAGCGCGTGGATGATAAAGATATCAAGATGTCACCCGCTGAGCTATATGAGCTGCAGAGTGCGTTGCTTCCGAGCGATGCAGACGGCACGGTGGTTTCGGAGGCAACGGTCGAGGATTTGGATCCAGATGTCGTGCGGTCTATTATCGCAAATCGCCGGCTGCAGACCCCGCGCGTTTTGCGCGGGGCCGATACGCTGGAAAAGCAGCTGGTCAGACTCAATATCACTACAAAGGATGGTGCTGTGAAGCTCGCGGGGCTTCTGTCGGCGGGAATTTACCCCCAGCAGTTCTATCCCAAACTGACGATCGATGTCGCCGTTCATTCCGATGTGGAAAAATCTGCACCCGGGCAACCCCGGTTTATTGACCGCCAGTTGTGCGATGGCCCGATTCCGGCTTGCATCGAAGATGCCCTTGCCGCGATTGGACGAAACTTGCGCAAAGCGGCGATAGTGCAAGGCGCTGGCAGAAGGGATGATTGGGAAGTTCCCCAGGAGGTTTTGCGCGAGGCCTTGGCAAATGCCTGCATCCATCGAGAATATTCGCCCATGTTTGTGGGGCAGGCCGTGAGTGTCGATATCTATCCAGACAGAATAGAGATCAAAAACCCTGGCGGGCTTTGGGGCGGAAAGACGGTGGACAATCTTGCAGACGGGGAATCGCGCTGCCGAAACCCAAAGCTCATGAGCCTAATGGGGGCGACGCCGTTAGAGCATGCCGAGGGGGCCGTTGCGGAAAGCCAGGGATCTGGTATCCCGGCTATGATTCGCGAGATGGAGTCTCGTTCGCTTGGCAGGCCGAAATTTATCGTTAAGGCCGATTCGTTTACGGTGCTGCTTTCCCGGCACGGGGCGGAGCTTGCTGAAAACCGCACGTGGATTCAGAGCCATGTGGGCACCGAGCTGACGGATCGCGAGGAAACATTGCTCATGTTTATGCGGGAGCATGGGTGCGTATGCGATGTTCAAAAAATACGAGAGGCCCTGAAGTGGGATTCGGATGACATTCGCCTGATCTGCGGGGACCTTGTGGATAAACATGTCCTGTCAAAATGCGGCAAAGACACGTTTGAAATTATCGATATGAACAGAGAATCGTCAACTTCGACGGCGGATAGGATCCTGGAGGCTCTCAGCGCCGAAGTGGATATGACGGCGCGAGAAATAGCGGTTGCATCGGGGGTCAGAATTTCGTCTGTCCGTTACCATCTGCCAAAAATGGCGGATAAAGGACTCATCGAAGTAATGGGTTCATCGACGAGCCGTAACCGCCGATATCGGAAGAAGTAGATGCAGCCGGGTCGCCCTTCTAGTGTCTCTCGAAGCTAGATGGGTGCTAGAGGGGCGACTGTCTAGCGATATTTCCCCAGGTAAAACCTGCCAAAATAAACCTGTCCCCTTTTGGCATAAAACGGCGTAACCTAAAGGTTCATGTTGCCGTGGATGTAGGGGGTGACCTCGGGGGAGATATGGCCGCAGCCCAGCTCGCGCAGCGCGGACTCGATAATGGCGGGCAGCGGGGTCTTGCCCTTGTCGTCGACGGCGGCACCGCCGAGGGTGGCAATCTTGGCAACATCTGCGGGTGCGGCCTCGATATGCATGCAGCCGCCGACCAGGCGTGCGCGTACCTGTGCCAGATCAAGATCGTGCAGGTAATCCTCGCAGGCGCGGATTAAATCGACTTTCTCGCGCGTAAGCTCCTCGCCCGTGGGGACGCGGGTGGCAAGACATGCTCCCGCCGGTAGGTTCCAAACGGGATAGCCCCATGCGCGCAGCAGCTCGCGCTCTTCGTCCTTGGTAAAGCCGACCTCCATAAGGGGTGAGCGTACGCCGAGCTCTTCTGCCGCACGCATGCCGGGGCGGTAGTCACCGCGATCGCTTGCATTGCTGCCATCGATGACGGTGGGAAAGCCGAGCGACTTGGCGTGGTTGACGATGGCGGTAAAGCCGGCGTGCTTGCAGTGGTAGCAGCGATTGGCATCGTTGCAGGCTACTTGGGGGAGCTGCAACTGATCCACCGAAAGATTGAGCACGGGGAGCTTAAAATGCGGTCCCTCATTGGCCTGCCCATCAACGGACTGCTCAAACGAAGCCTGCTCGGGCGTGCCGATGAGCGGCGTGGTGAGATGGACGAGAAGAGTATTGGTAGGCATGACGCGGGCGCATACGGCGGCCAAAAAGCTGCTGTCAACGCCGCCGGAAAACCCGATAGCCACGCGCCCGTATGCCAAAAGCAGCTGCTCGAGCGCTGATAGCTTGTCTTGAAGCTCCTCTGCGGGTGCCGTGGTGTCTAAAATCATGAAACGTTCCTTATCGTTGAGTACTCGATCGAAAACTATAATCCTAATGCGTTACTTGCCATAAGACTTCTATCTGTGTAACGAAAGTGCAATATGGTATATACGTTATATACAAGTTGCCAAATGCGGTAGAGTTGCAGCAACGCGACAGCGAGAGTCGATGGGGGACCGATATGATCAAGGCTGTTATTTTTGACATGGATGGAACGCTGGTCGATACCGAGCGTTTGGG
Organism: Collinsella sp.; assembly: GCA_048342015.1. Classification (GTDB taxonomy): domain Bacteria; phylum Actinomycetota; class Coriobacteriia; order Coriobacteriales; family Coriobacteriaceae; genus Collinsella. The sequence goes on from DBGDFS010000068.1 coordinate 20,193, forward strand.
GATTAAGGCCTGGAAGGCAGGCGCCGCTGAGCTGGGGCTCGCGATTGATGAAGCGCTGATCCATCAGTTTATCGGCCGCACGCTGCCCGATGTTATGGACATCCTCGATAAGCATTATGGCAGCCACGAAACCACCGAGGCGATCTATCGTCGCCACAAGGAGATTCGCGACGAGATGGTCAAGACCGAACTGGAACTTAAGGCCGGCGCCGCCGAGTGCCTAGACGAGTTGCTAGCTGCGGGCTATCACGTGGGCCTAGCGACGTCGTCGCGCCTCGTTACGGCCGAGCGCAACCTTAAGATGGTCGGTCTTTTTGACAAGTTTGAGACGGTAACGTGTGGCGAGGACGTCGTGCACGGCAAGCCCGACCCCGAGATGTATCTGCTCGCCTGCGAGCGTGCGGACTTTGCCCCCGAGGAGTGCGCCGTGGTCGAGGATTCGCGCAATGGTTGCGTCTCGGGCATCACGGCCGGCTGCCACGTCTTTGCCGTCCCCGATATTGTGCCGCTGCCGCAGGACGTGGTGGATGGCTGCGAGGCCGTGCTCGATACGTTGTTCGACCTGGCGGCGGCGGTCAAGGCCGTGCGCTAGACAATTGCGGCGTTGAAACGAGCAATTGCCCACGTTTGCGCTCAAGCAAAAGGGGTCCGGCAATGGTCGGGCCCCTTTTGCTTGAGCGGCGACTTAGCATACTTGCGGGCGTGCTATAGATACGCACCGAGGTTGATGGCCGTGGCGTCGGTCTGGCTGCTTGCCTGGGTGCTGGCGCGTTCCAGTAGGAACGGACGTACCAGTTCTTGGCGGTTGATATCCTCGGCGGCGACTGCGGTGACGGTACGCACTGCGGAGCCGACACGGATATGCTTGATCTTTGCCGGGGCCTTGTTCTCGATTTGCTCCATCAGCAGTTGGACACCCTTGCGGCCAATCTCGTAGCCCGGGGGCGCTACCGTAGTGAGCGGGACCGATCCGCTCCAAGCGAGCGGGTTGCCGTCGCATCCGGCCACGCGTACTTGCCCGGGGACAGAGATGCCCTTGTCGACCAGTGCCGAAACGACACCCGAGGCCAACACATCGGTCAGGCCGACGACAAAATCGGGACGTTCGTCCGCGGGGCGCTCGGCGATTTGGGCACCGATGCCGTAGCCGTCGGCAGCGGTATTCCATTCGCCGGCGTCGATGACTTCGATCTTGATATCGGGGTGCAGGGCGAGCGCCTTATGAATGCCAAGGACGCGCAGGGTGAGTTGCATAAATGCTGCTCGGCCGACGACGACAATATGGTGCGCGCCGCGGGCGATGGCAAGTTCGGCAATGATGCGACCCTGGGCCTCATTGTCGGCCGCTACGTAGTAGCCGGGCTCGGAGCAATGGATGTCCAGATGGACGATCGGCACGGGCATCTTGGTCATGGCGGGGTGCCAGTCGGGGGATGCCATGGGCTGAACCATGACGCCGGACATCTGGGTGCCCATAAAGTAGCGCAGGTAATGGTCCTCGAGAATATCGTCGTTATCGGCGTTGGCGATGAGCAAGTCGTAGCCGTGCTTGCGGGCCTCGTTGTGGGCGCCGCTGGCGATTTGGAGCGAAAAGCCGTGATCGAGACGGGGGAGCACCAGGCCAAAGGACTTGGTGGCGCCGCCCGCGAGCTGACGGGCGCTTTGGTTGGGCAGGTAGCCAAGGCGACTGATGGTCTCGTTGATGAGCTTGAGGGTCTCGGGGCGCAACTTTTCGGGATGGTTGAGCGCGTTGGAAACCGTGCCCAGCGAAACCCCGGCCTCGCGCGCGACGTCGCTGATTTTTACCTTTGCCATAGCGGCCCCTTTGATGCGTTTCAAGTACAAGCCAGATTGTAGCATCCCAAACCTACCAAAGAGGGATAGGTTTATTTTGGCAGGTTTTATCTGGGGAAACGCTGTTGCCAGCTCAAACCACCACGAAGGGGACAGGTGCTTTTGTGGTGGTTTGGACCGGCTGGACGTGTGTGCATCGGGTGGTATCTAAGTTGAGATACCACTTCTGGTATATCAGCTTGCGCTTGCGTGAGTACAATACTCGAACGTTGTACGTCTCAGCGCCCCTTGTGCGTGGACGTCTTGCAGTCACGCGAACGAAGGGATTTATCTTATGTGCGGAATCGTCGGCTACACCGGCTCTGATATTGCAAAGAACATCCTGGTCACGGGCCTCAAGCGTATGGAGTATCGCGGCTATGACTCCTCGGGCGTCGCGCTCGAGGTGGGCGAGGGCGCCGCGGCGCACCTCGACGTCATCCGCCGCGTGGGCAAGGTCGCGGGCCTGGAGAGCGAGCTTTCCAACATCGACAGCGACGCTACCTGCGGTATCGGCCACACCCGTTGGGCCACCCACGGCAAGCCCTCCGTCGTTAACGCTCACCCCCACACCAGCTGCGACGGTCGTATCGCCATCGTCCACAACGGCATCATCGAGAACTTCGCCGAGCTGCGCGAAGAACTGGAGGGCCGCGGCCACCACTTTAAGAGCGAGACCGATACCGAGGTCTTTGCGCATCTGATCGAAGAGGCTTATGCCGAGACGCACGACCTGATGGCCTCCGTGCGCGAGGCTTGCACCCACGTGGTCGGTGCCTATGGCTTGGCCGCCGTGTGCGCTGACGAGCCCGGCGTGATCGCCGTGGCCCGCAAGGATTCCCCGATCGTGGTCGGCGTGGGCGAGACCGGCGCCTATGTCGCCTCCGATGTCATCGCGCTCATCGACGCCACCCGCGATGTCGTGGTGCTCGAGGACGGTCAGTTTGCCAAGCTCACGCCCGCAGGCGTCGAGTACACCGACGAGGCCGGCAATGTCATCGAGCCCAAGGTCACCCACATCGATTGGGACCTGGACATGGCCGAAAAGGGCGGCTATCCCGACTTTATGCTCAAGGAGATCCACGAGCAGCCGCGCGTCGTGCGCGACACGCTGGTCGGTCGTATGACGCCGGCCGGCGAGCTCGACATCGACGAGCTGGGCCTTTCGCTCGAGGAGCTCAACGACATCGACCGCGTCTACGTGATCGCTTGCGGCACCAGCTATCATGCTGGCCTCATTGCTAAGAATCTCATTGAGGGCTGGGCTCGCATCCCCACCGAGGTGGAGGCGGCCAGCGAGTTTCGTTACCGCAATCCCATCATTACGCCGACGACGCTTGTCGTTGCCGTGTCCCAGTCGGGCGAGACGGCCGATACCCTTGCCGCTATTCGCGACGCGCGCATCAAGGGTGCCAAGGTCTTCGGCATCACCAACGTGGTGGGCAGCCCCGTGGCGCGTGAGAGCGACGGCGTCATCTACACCAAGGCCAACAAGGAGATCGCGGTCGCCTCGACCAAGAGCTTTATCGGCCAGGTTGTGAGCCTGACGCTGCTGGCTTTGCTGCTGGCGCAGGTCAAGTACCGTCTGACCACCAAGCAGGCGCGCATGCTGTTCCGCGAGCTTTCCGATACGGCCGAGCAGATCCAGTGGATTTTGGATACCCAGACCGAGGCCGTGCATGAGGCCGCCCTGCTGTGCAAGGACGCGCAGTCGGCGCTGTTCGTGGGCCGCGGTATGGGCGCTGCTATTTCCTACGAGGGCGCGCTCAAGCTCAAAGAGGTCAGCTACCTGCACGCCGAGGCCTACGCCGCCGGCGAGATGAAGCACGGCCCCATTGCCCTGATCGACCCGGGCTTCCCTGTCATCGCCGTGGCCACCAAGAGCGCCACCTACGATAAGACCGTGTCGAACCTCATGGAGTGCAAGGCGCGCGGCGCCAAGGTCATCGTCGTTGCTACCGAGGGCGACGAGGAAATCAACAAGATTGCCGACTGCATCATTCGCGTGCCGGCCGTCCGCGACGTGTTCAGCCCCATCACGGCGAGCGTCCCGCTGCAGCTGCTCGCCCGCGAGGTTGCCATCCTGCGCGGCTGCGACGTCGACCAGCCCCGCAACCTGGCAAAGAGCGTTACCGTGGAGTAGTTGGTTCCGCCATTCTGGCGACCAAGGCCCGGCTCCGTTGCAGCGGAGCCGGGCCTTGTTTCATTTGCCCAGATAAAACCTGCCAAAATGAACCTGTCCCTATTTGGCAGGTTAGCGGAGCTTGCTGGTCTCGAAGTACTCGGGGAACTGGTCCAGAACCTCGGTCTGGTTGCGGAACATCATATGCAGGTGCTTGCTGACCAAAAAGCTCGCTTCGATGGGGTCGCGACCGGCGATAGCGCGGCGAATCTGCTTGTGCTCGTTCACGATGTCCTGATTGTCGAGAACCTGCGTGGCGGCGCGCAGCCAGCGGAAGCGCTCCAGGTCGGCATTGGTCTCTTCGAGCCACGACCACACGGTGCTGCGACATGCGATGCTAAAAATCATGTGATGCATGAGGTTGTCGCTCAAAAAGAAGCCGATGCGATCCTCTTCGGCCATGGCCTTTTCCTGCAGCACGATGGCGCGGTCGAGCTGCTCGATGCCAGCCGACGTGGCGCGCGCACAGCACTCCACAATCACCTGCTTTTCCAGATGCTCGCGGATGTAACAGGCACTCTCGGCAAGGGTGAGGTTGATGGGCGAGACATAGGTACCGCTCTGGGGCACGGTGCGCACTAGGCCTTCCTGCGCCAAACGAACCAAAGCCTCGCGCACAGGGGTGCGCCCCATATCTAGGTCGTCGCAAAGTTGCTTGACGCCCAGCTTTTCGCCCGGCTTGTAGTCCAGGTAGACGATTTTGCGTCGAATGGTGTGGTAGGACTGGTCCTGTAGGCTCGTTTCCTGCTCGCCGACGTGCATCGATTCTTCCATAGCGTCTCGCAACTGTTCTATCAAACTCATATGTCAGTTGTTAATTATGCCGCGAATCAGCTCTCCGCGGTGGGTAATTCGGCTGTTGCCTGAGAACTATTGCGGCATCTTAGTCTGTGTTTGCGCAAGGCTGCGCTCAATGTTGCCGTATCATAAGCCGTCGCAAACGTGAAATAGAAAGAAGGAATCCCATATGCAACTGGCAAATATCGTACGCGAGCGCTGGAAAGGCGTCTTGTTCTGCCTGATCATCGCTATCCCCGCGACGTTGCTCGGCAAACAAATTGAGGTGGTCGGCGGTCCGGTATTTGCCATCCTCTTTGGCATGGTCCTGGCGCTCGTCTTTCCCAAGAATCGTCGCGAACAGCTCGCCGCCGGCGTCACCTATACGTCCAAAAAAGTCTTGCAGTACGCGGTTATCCTGCTTGGCTTTGGCATGAACCTCTCCCAGATTCTGTCCAAGGGCGCCCAGTCGCTGCCGATTATCGTGGCGACGATCTCGACCTCGCTTGTCATCGCCTTCGTGCTTTGCCGCGTCATGAACGTGCCGGGCAAGATCGCGACGCTTGTGGGCGTGGGTTCGTCGATTTGCGGCGGTTCTGCCATTGCCGCGACCGCACCCGTCATCGATGCCGACGATCGCGAGATTGCCCAGGCCATTTCGGTCATCTTCCTGTTTAACGTTATCGCGGCGCTCGTGTTTCCGACGCTCGGCGGCATGCTCGGGCTGACCGACGAGGGCTTTGGCCTGTTTGCCGGCACCGCCATCAACGACACCTCGTCCGTAACGGCTGCGGCGAGTGCCTGGGACAGCATGCATCCCGGCGCCAATGTGCTCGAGAGCGCCACGGTGGTCAAGCTCACCAGGACGCTGGCCATTATCCCCATCACGTTGGTCCTCGCATGCTGGCAGATGCATCTGGCGCGCAAAGCCGGCGGCGACGCCAAAAGCACGTTCTCGCTTAAACGCGCGTTTCCCATGTTCGTGCTGTTCTTTGTGCTGGCGAGCGTGATCACCACGGTGCTTCAGCTTCCCGCGTCCTTTACGGCGCCCATCAAGGAGCTGTCGAAGTTCTTTATTGTGATGGCCATGGCGGCTATTGGTTTTAATACCGATATCGTCGAGCTGGTCAAAAAGGGCGGCAAGCCCATCGCGCTGGGCTTTTGCTGCTGGATTGGCATTGCGTGCATGAGTTTGGGAATGCAACACGTGCTGGGAATCTGGTAGAGAAGTAGCTTATTTGCGTGCTGCGTGCTGGTGAGCGCATTCTCACGGTGGAGCGATAGGAGCTCTTGCGGGTATGGCTTGTCCGCAGGTTTATAAGTCCCGAAGAGCTCTTATCGCCCCGCCAGGATGGCGATGCGGGGCAACACCTATACTCGCAGGACGGCGCTTTCTGCCCTATAGTGTTTGGTGAGCAATATCGTTCAATTTTGAAACACTTGGTCGTGCGACCGTCAGCGGTTGCACGTCGCTGCGGACAGGGGCAAATCATGGATAGCGATGCCAAGCTGAACATCTTGACTGGGGCCCTGGCTGCTGCCGGGGCCTCGGCATTGGCAATCGATGCGCGTGGGGACGTCGCGATCTCGACCATGAATGACGCGGCGCTTGAGCGGGATGTGGCGGCTTTTGTTGCCGAACGCCTCGACCGTATAGGAGACGGTGCGCGCCTTGTTATGGGGCGTGCGGGTACGCGCCTGAGCCTGACCGTTCGCCCCACCGACAAAGAGGGCGGGGGCCTTTGGGTCGTCGTGGTCCGCGAGGTGCGCGGCGCCGCGGCGCATGCGGGCATCGAGTGGCTCAACGCCGACGAAGTTGAGGCCCGCTACGAATCGAGTGCGTACGGCATCGTTGAGGGGGCGGCCTCGGTGGCTGCGCCGGTTGCCGAGAGCTATGCGCGCGGCGTGCCCCTTATGCTCGAGGGCGAGCTTGGCGCTGGTCAGGTCGAGATTGCCAAGCGCCTCTATCTGGCTGGCCCTTTTGTCGATCAACCCTTTGTTTCCGTCGCGCTCGATGAACTCACCGATCGCGGTTGGCGCCATGTGCTCAAAAGCTCCGAATCGCCGCTGTTCCAAACGGGGCTGACACTTTGCATTGAGGGCTGGAATGCGGTTGGCCCCCAGCGCCTCCGCGAGCTCGTTTCCACGATGGCCGACACCGCGTTGGCGACGCGCTGCCATGTGGTGCTGACGGCGAATGACATGCCGGGCGGCAGCGAAAGTGATCAAGCCGCCTTTGTGACCGAGCGCTTCGCCTGTGCGGTGAGCGTGGCGCCGGCAATCGCCGAGCAGGGAGCCGCGTCGACGAAGGTCGCGCGCTATTTGGAATATCTCGCTGATGCATTTGGGACGGCAGCGCCCACGCTGTCTGTCGCGGCGACGAAGACGCTCGATGCTTACCGCTGGCCGCGCAATTATCTGCAGCTCCGCGAGGTCTCGGAACGACTGTATATATTGGTGGGGGCGGGCACGGTGGACCGCGCTGTGGCGGAGGAAGTGCTCGCCCAAGAGGACGTGATTAAGACCGCAACCTTTGGCGCCCCGACGCTCGAAAGTGACCTGTATATCCTGCGACCGCTGGCCGATACCGAGCGAGATATCGCGCATCTGGTTGTAGACCATCTCCACGGCAACCGAACCCGTGCGGCGGAGGTGCTGGGCATAAGCCGTACAACGCTGTGGCGCTTGCTGAAGGACGATGACCGTTGAGCGAGGCGCCCGTGACCGCACGCGACGCGTGTGCTACAGTCCAAAGCGTTATTGTTTCGATTTGGTTACGGCGTGCGAGGGCATATGGCTGAGACTTCAAAACCGAGCCGCAGAAGGCGGAGTGCCGCGCCGGTCAACCGACGCACGACATCGGTGACGTGGGGCAAACACGCCTCGGGGTTTGATGGCTCGTTCAAGCGCACTAAATACGGCTATCCTTCGGCAAGCGCCCGCTTGGCAATGCAGGCCGAGTCCTCGCTGTGGGGCCGCAAACGCGTGGTGGGCTCAAAGCTCAAGCACGACGGAACGCTCGGTTATATTAGCCGCGGGGCGGCTCGCCGCAGCGGACTCAATCCGGCTGGTTGGCACCGTTATGTTCCGATCGCGGTCGCCGTTGCAGTGATCGTCATCGCACTCGCTGTGCTTGGCTATGCCGGCGGTGGCGCCAACTTGGACGCAGTGTTTAAATCGCCCGAGCTCGCGCATGCAGGCACAGAAGTTGTCGAGGGCGCGCAGACCCAGACAGGCGTCGCGCCCCAGCGCGGCATCGTCGCGGCGGCCTCCACCATCGCCGATGCGCAAAAGGACGAAGACAAGCAAGGCGACGACGCCGAAACGGCCCAGACGAACGAAACGACGACAACTCAAATATCAACATAGCTTGCCGGCAGAAGGGGACGTTCCTTTTAATATGAGCAGGACATTGTCAAGAGGCAAAATCGGGCCTGGCCCCAACGATATGGGGTCAGGCCCTCTCCCTATATCAACCCGTCCGCGGCGACCTCGGCGTGTC
>DBGDFS010000069.1:0-3940 GCA_048342015.1 Collinsella sp.
ATGGTGTTTTCCCTGGAAAGGTTCCGTAGGAACCAGGGCAAGAAAAAACCCGCCGGCGGCGAGGCGGGCGGGTCATGTTAGAATGGCCGTAGGCCGTTTGAGGTAGCAACTCAAACGACGCCGGAAACGAGACAGCAGCTCGCGCCCAGCACCACCTCGTATTGTATCACGAACGGGGGAAGTGCGGCCATGGTAGGTTCATACCATCCACGAAAACGAGTTGCCTCCGACACCAGGAGGTTTTTTTATGCCCTATGCCGATCCAGATAGGCAGCGCGAAGCAAAACGCAAGTATGAGCAGGAGAAACGCAAACAACGGCGCACGAACTGGATGCTCGTGTTCTACGAGGATCAGTGCCCGGAGTGGCGCGAAGAGCTCGACGAGCTGGGGATTCCGACGTTGGTGTCACCGTCACACGACGCCGACGAGTGGACGGCGCGCGACGAGAAGAAGAACCCCAAGCACAAGGCGGGCACGCTGAAGGAGCCGCACCGGCACCTGCTGGCGATGTACGACAACCCCGTCTCGTACGACCAGGTGATCGAGGACTTCGGGTTCCTGAAATCGAAGAACGTGAAGTACGTCAAGAGCCTGCCCGCGATGGCTCGCTACCTCACGCACATGGACAGCCCCGACAAAGCCCAGTACGACCCGGAGGGCGTTTGCGAGTTCGGCGGCGCGGACTGGCGGGACCTGTGCGCCACGACCTCGGACAAACACCTGGCGCTGCGGGAGATGCGGGCGTTCATACGCGAGAACAACGTCGTGGACTTCTATCTGTTCTGGGACTGGTGCGACGAGCACAACGACGAATGGTCGCGGCTCCTGGACGATTCCTGCTGCTACGCCATCGAGCACTACATGAGGAGCTTCCGCGCGGCGCAGGTGGTCACGCAGGAGGATCGCGAGGCGCTGCGCGCGAAGCGCGGTGACGATGGCTGCCATACGGATTGCCAGACGGGAGCCATACAGTCGTGAAAGTCAAAAAGACGTACCGCCTCGAACAGGAAACGATAGACGAGCTGGAAAAACTATGCTCCGACAGCGGAAAATCAGCAACGGAGGTCATCGAGGGTGCCATACACGATGCCATACGCTTGCCAGACACCGAGCGCGCCGGTGAAGGATGGGCGCAGACGGTTACCGCGCTCACGGAACAGCTCGCGGTGAAGGACGATCAGATAGCGAGCCTGGGGCGGGCGCTGGAAGCGGCGCAGGAGACGGCCAAAGCCGCCCAGGCGCTGCACGCGGCCAACGTCCAGGAGCGCGCGCTGGAAAGCTCCGAGCAGAAGGAGCGCCGGCGCTGGCGGTGGCCGTGGGATCGGCAGGACGGGTAGGTTTTTCCGGGAAAATCCATGGATGACCCGAACGTGGGACACCTGCGTGGGTTGACCCGTCGTATAACGTCCGAAGGGTGTTTTCCGACGAAGGGAGCGGATCGTGGCTGAGCGAATCAAGGTGGAGTATTTCGAGGAGCCTCCGGTTGTCTTGGAGGTTGGCGGTAGGCGCTCATGGCAAGCGCAGACGACCGACCCGTTCTGCAACGTCTGGCACGAGATAACCGAGGGAAGCGATCACGTTACGCGCTGGGTAAAGAGCAGCTTCGACGGGCGCATGGTGCGCGAATCGGACGAGGTATAATGCCCTCTGCGAAACATCTTGAGTTTTGCGGCTAACCTGGTCACGGAGTGTCTTAAAAACCGCAGATCGTCGGCTCTTTCGGGGGATTGCTTGGAGCCGGAACTAACTAAGCGCCCCATCTAGAATTCTCGCAGCGAGCGGCGTTCCTACTCCATGCCCTCCGTCATTTCGTGGAACGTCACGCCGAACCCGTCGGCGATCCTCTTCATGTTGTCGATGCTCACGTTACGAGCGCCGCGTTCCACATCGGCGAGGTAAGTCGGACTCATCCCGATCCGCGCGGCGAAGCCGCGTTGGGACAATCCGCGCTCGTCGCGCAGATCCTTGATCCTCAACCCGTATTGCACCCTTATCGTGGACATGCGCCCATGTTCCGACATGGCCGGATGGCGAGTGCATCATTTTGAGTGAGCATTTAGCGCGCGACGTGGTATCGTGGTCTGGACGTAGGCATCGGAAGGATATTACGGACATGGCCATCGCCGTCCAGCTTGACGAAATCATGGCAGACCGCCGCGTGTCGCTCAACGAGCTGTCAGAAAAAGTGGGGGTCACGAACGTCAATCTGTCGCGGATCAAGACCGGCAAGGTGCGATCCATGCGCTTCTCCACGCTCGAAAAGATATGCGAATCCCTGGAATGCCAGCCGGGCGACATATTGAAGTACGTGGAGCCATATCCGCCGAGAACGAACTGACGGTGAAGGGGATTTTCGCGAAGATGCCGGATTGATGAACGCTCCCGCGACGTTGCTGGAGCAGCATTCGGGAGCGTGCTATAATGCGAGACAATCGGTGCCCCGCCCACCCGGGCAGCATCGGTTAACTGACTAAGCCGGTTTTACCTTCCAGGGGAGACCGGCTTTCTTGTTGTCCCAACACCGTCCGTCATTCGTCGCGCCTCCCGACCAGGTCGATCAGCGCGACAACCACCAACAACAACTCGCATACCGCAACGACTGTCTGTGCGTCCATGAGCACTCCTTTCGGAAGCTGCCCAGGACATGACGGAGCACCGTCGGAGATTCTACCACGGACGCGGTTCCGGCTGTCCATCGAGCAAGGGGCGGTGCCGCTGCCAAGCTCGTGCTCGAGGTGCGGGAAGAATACCCGCAGTGAAGGAGGCGGCGAAGTCAACCAAGACCAGGATGGCGTAGGCGCTTGAAAGCCATGCGGGAATCGGAAGGCATCCGGAAATTCGGCAGTGACAGGGTGCAAGCACCCTGTACCCTCTTTCGTTTCGAGCGGAGCGAGCGAGCGCAAGCGAGGGGCGTTACATCGCCCGCCGGACACGGCACGGAGGCATCGCCTCCGGCTTGCGCGCAACCGGCGCGCTCCAGGGTTCGGGGCGGAAGCCCCGCTGCACGTTGTAACGCAAAATTTATTTTGTGTTACAACGTGCGTCTCTTGCTAACCTCCATTCTGCCGTCGAGGCCGCATAATGGGGGAATGAAGATCGCGGGGAAAGGTGGCATTGATGGATTATCGGATGTTGTACGAAAAGCTGATTGCCGAAGCCGAGGAAAACGGGCTTGGAGGTGAGTTCGTGGATTGGGGGATCTCCATCAGCAAGTGGCGTGCCGACCCGGTGGCGCTCGCCCTGTACGGCTGGCTGCTGGAAAACGAGCCGGAGGGGATGGCCGCGAAGTCGGAAAATCAAATCGACTGGGAGATGGGAATCGTCGGAATGGCATCGAGCAGGCGGCGTGAGGAAGCGGTGAAATCATGGAGGCGAAGCCCTGGGGCGGCAGAACGGGAAAACGGCGGCTTCCTTGCGACGCTCGGCCTGTCGAACACGGAGCGCAGCGCGGCGAACGAGGCCATGATCGCGGAGATTCCCGAAGTGGCGTTCTTCTAGGCGCTTCAGGAAGGTGCTCAAAGCCGCGTCGGGGGCAACGAGAGCCGTTCTGAGGCCTGGTTTCGCCCTCGCATGAGGCGAAGTCGGTTGAGATGGAATCGGAGGCCCTGCGATGGGCCTCCGTCGCTTTGACGGTCATTCCCGGTGAGCCTTCCCGTCCTTCACTGCGAGGTTTTGACCTTGGGTTTTCGGGTTGATTTGGGGTGGGGCTTTCTGCGACCCCCACCCCGGGGGATGCCGAACCCCGAACCCGGAACCCTGTTGACCTGGGGTTTTAGAAGCGAAAAACCGAGTTTTCCCAGGTCAAAAGGTTCCTTTTGAAATGGTGTTTTCCCTGGAAAGGTTCCGTAGGAACCAGGGCAAGAAAAAACCCGCCGGCGGCGAGGCGGGCGGGTCATGTTAGAATGGCCGTAGGCCGTTTGAGGTAGCAACTCAAACGAC
>DBGDFS010000070.1:0-195969 GCA_048342015.1 Collinsella sp.
CATGGGGCATGGGAAGCCTCCTCCCCGCAGGTGCGGTAAGGGCTACCGCACGGGCCGATACTCAAAGCCCATTGTGGCATCCCGAGCCCGCGGAAAGAAGCTGCGCCGCGGGGGAGGCGGCCCCCAATGGCTTTCTCATATCGTCTTTTATGAAGCTCCCACATGGAATCGAACCCCGTGAGGGCGCGGAGCTGAGTAAACGCGTAAGCGTTTGCCAGCGCAGCTCGCAAGGCGCGTAAGCGCCGCAGCGGTCCGTCCGCGCAGCGCGCGGACGCGATTCCCTTCCCCGCCACCTTGAATTGACTAGGACCTCTGCAAAGGGGTCCTTTTCTTTTATTGAGGGCTCTGCGGAAATTACGTCCCGGAATTTGGCTTCAGAGTGGGATGCGCTTTCCGGCGCTTACTTCCGACGTGCGTGCACATCTCGGGCCCGCCCAGATATTCCTCCCGCTTTTGCGCCACTTTACAGACCGTTCGGTCGTCTATCCGCACGCGCGGGTATACTCAAAACGATACTTTTCCTATGCAATACGATGCAGGCTCGGCCTGCACGATCCGAAGGGGGCAGTGATGGAGAGGATACTCGGCGTTAATCTCTCTGGCTGGTTTATTCCCGAGCCTTGGGTGACCCCGTCGCTGTATGCGGCGACCGGTGCATCCAACGCAGCCGAGCTGCAGGAGGCCATGGGCACCGCCGCCTATAACGAGCGCATGCGCCGTCATTACGAGACGTTTGTGAGCGAGGATGATTTCCGTCGCATGGCGCAGATCGGCCTCAACGCCGTGCGCCTGCCGGTGCCTTGGTATGCCTTTGGCTCACAGGAGTCCGATGCCTCCTACATCTCGGTTGTCGATTACATCGACCGCGCGATTGAGTGGGCTGCCAAGTACAACATTCGCGTGCTGCTTGACCTGGCGACTGTGCCCGGTGGCCAGGGCGATTCCAACGATTCGCCCGCCACGCCGGAGGCTGTTGCCGAGTGGCATTCGTCCACTAACGGCCGCCATGTCGCACTTGACGTGCTCGAGCGCTTGGCCGAGCGTTACGGCGAGGCCGAGAGCCTGCTGGGCATTGAGCTGCTGGATACGCCGCAGATGAGTGTCCGTAAGAGCCTCTTCACCATGACGGATGGCATTCCTGCTCACTACCTGCGCAATTTCTATCGCGATGCTTACGAGCTCGTCCGTTCGTATATGCCCGAGGATAAGATCGTCGTTTTCTCGTCGTCGGGGCATCCCAGCGAGTGGAAGCATTTTATGCGCGGCGCCAAGTACAAGAACGTCTACATGGACCTTCACCTGTACCATTACCGCGACGAGCATGCGCTCGACATCACGAGCCCCCGCGGGCTGACGACGGCGATTTCGCGTAACAAGCGCGAGCTTAAAGAAGCGATTTCAACTGGGTTCCCCGTGCTGGTGGGCGAATGGTCGGGCGCGGCGATCTTTGCCAACTCGTCGGTTACGCCCGAGGGCCGCAATGCCTACGAGCGCGTGTTTATCGCCAATCAGCTGGCTTCGTTTGCGCCGGCTGCCGGTTGGTTCTTCCAAACGTGGAAGACCGAGAAGCGCATTGCAGCATGGGACGCCCGCGCGGCGCTCGGTACGCTCGAGCGTGGCATGATTGAATAGGTTGATATGACGCAAAACAGCGCCCATACGGGCAAACTCTATGTGGTCGGCACGCCCATCGGCAACTTGGGCGACCTGTCCCCGCGCGTTGGCGAGGCCTTTGCCGCCGCCGATGTCATCTGCTGCGAAGACACGCGTGTGACGTCAAAGCTGCTGATGCACCTGGGCATTTCCAAGCCGCTTGTCCGTTGCGACGAGAATGTGATCGCCAGCCGCGCCGCCGGCCTGGTCGACCGTCTGCTGGCGGGGGAGACCCTCGCCTTTGCCTCGGACGCCGGCATGCCGAGCGTGTCCGATCCCGGCCAGGCGCTGGTCGAGGCGGCACGTGAGGCCGATGTGCCCGTCGAAGTTATTCCCGGGCCCTCCGCTTGCGTCACGGCGCTCGTTTCGTCCGGCATTCCCTGTGAGCATTTTTTCTTTGAGGGCTTTTTGGGCCGAAAGCACGGCGACCGCGTGCGTCGTTTGCAGCGCCTTGCCGTGGTTCCCGGCGCACTCATCTTCTACGAGTCTCCACATCGCATCGTGGCGACGCTCGAGGCCGTGGCAGAGGTTTTTCCCCAGCGTGAGGTTGCCGTCTGCCGCGAGCTCACCAAGCTGCACGAGGAAGTCTTGCGCGGGCCCGCTGCCCAGCTTGCTGAGGAGCTGCGTGCTCGCGGCGAGGTAAAGGGCGAGATTGCGCTGGTCATCGCGCCGCCGAGCGAGGATGAGGAGGCCGGTATCGTGCCGGTTGGCGCCGCGGCAGCGGATCCCGACGAGGCCCTGCGCGAGGATATCCGCGCCGCGCTCGAGGAGGGGGAGCCCGCGTCTGCGGTGGCCAAGCGCCTGTCTCAGAAGTATTCGCGCCGCAAGCGCGATGTCTATGCCATGGTGCTCGATATGCAATAGATGGAGGATATCCAGCCCTTGCGCTAGAATCATCCTCTGTATGCAACGTTTTTCTGGAGGACAAACCCCATGGATCAAAGCAAGCCTTCGTTCTTTATCACGACGCCCATCTACTACGTCAACGCCGATCCGCACCTGGGCACGGCTTATTCCACCATCATCGCCGACGTTCAGGCCCGTTATCGTCGCTCCGCCGGCTATAACGTCAAGTTCCTGACCGGCATGGACGAGCACGGCGAGAAGGTCGCCGAGGCCGCAGCCAAGCATGGCATGACGCCGCAGGAGTGGACCGACAGCCAGGCCCCGCACTTCAAGGAGCTTTGGAGCAAGCTCGAGATTTCCAACGACGACTTCATCCGCACCACCGAGCCGCGCCAGCATCATGCCGTGCAGTACCTGTGGGAGCGCATGAAGGAGTCCGGTTACCTGTATAAGGGCAGCTACGACGGCTGGTATTGCGTGCCTGATGAGACCTACTTCACCGATACACAGGTCCAGAAGGGCGACGAGGAGTACGGCAGCGTCGGCCAGCACCTGTGCCCCGACTGCCACCGTCCGCTTGAGCGCGTGCAGGAGGAGTCCTACTTCTTTAAGCTTTCCGCCTTCCAGGACAAGCTGCTCAAGCTCTATGACGAGCACCCCGACTTTGTCGAGCCTGCGTTCCGCATGAACGAGGTTCGCAGCTTTGTCGAGGGCGGCCTTAACGACCTATCCGTGAGCCGCACGAGCTTTGACTGGGGCATTCAGGTCCCGTTTGACGAGGGTCACGTGACCTACGTGTGGTTCGATGCGCTGCTCAACTATATGACGGCCGTCGGCTACGGTGTCGACACCGACGAGGCGCGTGCCGAGCTGGCCTATCGCTGGCCCGCGCAGTTCCACATCGTGGGCAAGGACATCATCCGCTTCCACTGCGTCATTTGGCCCGCCATGCTCATGGCCATCGGCGAGGCCCTGCCCGAGCACGTCTTTGCCCACGGCTTCCTGACCGTGCGCAATGCCGAGACCGGCAAGGCCGAGAAGATGTCCAAGAGCCGCGGCAACGCCATCGCTCCGCAGGACGTTATCGATATGTTGGGCGTCGAGGGCTATCGCTACTACTTCATGACCGACGTCGTCCCCGGTACCGACGGTGCCATCAGCTTCGATCGCATGGAGCAGGTCTACAACGCCGACCTGGCCAACAGCTGGGGCAACCTTATCTCGCGTTCGCTCAACATGAGCGGCAAGTACTTTGATGGTTGCGCGCCCGCCAAGCCCGCATCGTTCGATGCGTTCGACAACCCGCTGGCAAAGATCGCCGATGGTCTGGTCGACCGCTACATGGCCAAGATGGACGTGCTCGATTACGGCGGAGCCAAGGACGAGGTCATGGAGCTCATCCATGCCGCCAACCACTACATCGAGGACTCCGAGCCTTGGGCACTTGCCAAGGACGAGGCCAAGGCTGACGAGCTGGCGTTTGTGATCTACAACCTGCTCGAGGCCATCCGCATTGCCGCCCACCTGCTGATGCCGCTCATGCCTCAGACCTCTGCCGAGGCCCTGCGCCGCCTGTCCTGCGAGGACGAGGCCGCGACCGACGACCTCAAGGGCATTTGCGCTTGGGGCCTGCTTGCCGGCGGTCAGCCTGTCGAGAAGGGCGAGCCGCTGTTCCCGCGTCTGGGCTAAGATGCAGCGCGCCATATCGGCAATTTGCTGTTTAGCTGTAAGGGCATGGCCGCCACGGTCCATGCCCTTTTGTTTCAAGACGCCGCCATCATGCTGAGGAGGCAACCATGACAACTTCGCCTTTGGCAAACCCCACGGCCACCAGGGAGCTGCTGGAGGAGTTTGGCCTTGCGACCAAGCATCGCCTGGGCCAGAATTTCCTGATCGACAACCATGTAATTGAGCGCATTTGCGAGCTTGCCGAGCTTGTAGGCGATGAGCGCGTGCTCGAGGTTGGTCCGGGCGTTGGTACGCTCACGCTTGCGCTGTTGCAGGAGGCGGCGTGCGTCACGTCGATCGAGGCCGATCCCGAGCTCGAGCCGGTGCTCGATGCTCACGCCGCCGACTACGCCAACTTCCGCTTTATCATGGGTGACGCGCTTAAGGTGGGCCCGGAGCAGATTGAGCAGGCCGCCGGCGGTGAGCCGACGGTATTTGTCGCGAACTTGCCCTATAACGTGGCGGCGACGATCATCTTGCAGTTTTTTCAGACGATGCCCGCGCTCAAGCGTGCCGTGGTCATGGTGCAAAAGGAGGTTGCCGATCGCATTGCTGCAGTGCCGGGCAACAAGACCTATGGCGGCTATACGGCAAAGCTCGGCCTGTATGCGCAGGTGACGGGTCGCTTTGAGGTGCCGCCGCGTTGCTTTATGCCGGCGCCGCACGTGGACTCGGCCGTCGTGCGTATCGACCGTGTTGACGGCGTGGTGCCCGAAGGACTCGACCGCGAGTTTGTGGCCCGCGTGATTGATGCTGCATTTGCTCAGCGTCGCAAGACCATTCGCAACTCCATGAGCGCCAACGGCTTTGCCAAGGACGTGCTCGATGCCGCCTTTGAGGCTTGCGGTATCGCATCCACCACGCGCGCCGAAACGCTTGATGTTGCCGACTTTGTCCGCCTGGCCCAGGAGCTAATCCATGACGCTTAATGCCGAACGCGTGACGTTTACCAAGAAAAAGAAGACGGTTGCTTGTCCCGTGCCCTTGGCGCCGCTTGCCGACACGCATGCGCATCTGCTTTCGTTTTGGGGCAAAGAAGTGCCCGAGACGCTCGTGCGCGCCAAAGCCGCGGGCGTCGACCTGTTGGTGACGATGTTCGACCCCATCGCTGACAAACGCAGCGTGACGGACTATAGCGACTGGCTCGTGCGCGAAATTCTGCCGATGCAGGATATCCCGCAGATCAAGTATCTTGCCGGCGTGCATCCGTATGGTGCGCCGGACTATACCGACGACGTTCACGCGCAGGTCGTTGCCGCACTCGATGACCCCTTATGCGCCGGTATTGGCGAAATCGGCCTGGACTACCACATGGACTATGACGACGATATCGCGCCGGCACCCCATAACGTGCAGATTGACTGCATGACGCGCCAGCTCGAGCTTGCCGTGTGCCGTAACGTGCCGGTGGAGCTGCATCTGCGTCACGAGGACTCGGATGGGGAGCGCACCTCGCACGTTGATGCGTACAACGTGCTTCGTGAGGTGGGCGTGCCCCAGGCCGGTTGTGTGCTGCACTGTTTTGGCGAGGACCGCGCCACGATGGAGCGCTTTGTGGAGCTGGGCTGCTATATCGCCTATGGTGGTGCGGCCACCTTTAAGCGCAACGACGACGTGCGCGAGGCATTTGCGGCAACCCCACTCGATCGAATTTTGTTCGAGACGGATTGCCCGTATATGGCTCCAGAGCCCATCCGCGGTCTTGAATGCGAGCCCGCAATGATCTCCATTACGGCAAACGCGCTGGTTAACGACCGTGTCGATCGCACGGGTGAGGACGCCGAAACAATCGTGCAAGCCGCTTGGGAGAATGCCTGCAAACTTTTTCAAAAATAGTTCTTGCGTTCGTGGTGGCGCTCCGTTATTCTAATTCCTGCACGCGGGCGTGGCGGAATTGGCAGACGCGTACGGTTCAGGTCCGTATGGGGGCAACCCCATGAAGGTTCAAGTCCTTTCGCCCGCACCATTAAATTAAAGAGCTCCCAGCAATGGGAGCTTTTTTGTTATGGGCCCATCACAGGGACTTGAACCTGTGAAGGAGCGAGCGTAAAGAAAACGCGGAGCGTTTTTAGCGAGCTGGCGAGGACGCCGGCAGGCGGCCGAAGCCGGTGCGGATCCGCGAAGCGGATACGCGGACGTCCTTTCGCCCGCACCATTGATTGAAAGAGCTCCCAGCAATGGGAGCTTTTTGTTATGGGCCTCTTGTTGATGTCACGTTGCTGCTTCGTGCGGGTATCCTAATGCCAACGTGTGCCTATCAGAGGAGAGACCATGCTGTTGTCCGGTATCATCGCCGCCCTTACCAGCCTTTTGATTCCCATCATCATCCTGTTGCTGCTGCTTCCCAACGCCTGCTATGTCGTTGAACAACAGCATGCCGTGATCATCGAGCGCCTGGGCAAGTTTAACCGCATCGTCAACGCGGGCTTCCACATGAAGGTGCCCGTGATCGACCGCAAGGCCGCCACGGTGAGCCTGCGCACCATGAAAAACGGTTTTGGCATCGACGTTAAGACCCAGGACAACGTGACCATCGGCCTTGAGGTCTCTGCTCAGTACCACGTGAGCTATGACATGGGCGCCGGCCCGGCAGATTCGGGTATCTACAAGAGCTACTACATGCTGCAGGAGCCCGTCGACCAGATGCGTGACTTCATCACCGACGCCCTGCGCTCTTCGATCCCCGTCTACACACTCGATGAGGTCTTTGCCAAGAAGGATGACATCGCCAAGGATGTCAACGCTACCGTTTCCGAGCAGATGGCCGCCTACGGCTTCACCCTCGTGTCGACGCTCATCACCAAAATCGCACTGCCGACCGAGGTTGAGAACTCCATGAACGACATCAACGCTGCCCAGCGCAAGCGCGCTGCGGCACAGGAGCTCGCTGAGGCCGACCGCATCAAGCGCGTCACCGAGGCGACCGCCGAGGCTGAGGCTATGGAAAAGGCGGGCGAGGGCATCGCCAACCAGCGCAAGGCCATCGCGCTGGGTATCAAAGATTCGCTCGAGATCATCCAAGAGACGGGTGTCGGCAATGACGAGGCCAACCAACTGTTCATGTTTACGCAGTGGTCCGAGATGATGACGGAGTTCGCTCGCACGGGTAAAACCTCGACGGTCGTGCTGCCGAGCGACTTTTCGCAGTCGGCCTCTATGTTCGAGCAGATGCTGGCTGCCGGTAAGGTTCAGAACGAGTCAAAGGAGTAGGCACGCGTGAAATACACCGTCGTTTGTGTTGGCAAGCTCAAAGAGCGCTTTTGGAAGGACGCGTGCGCTGAGTACACCAAGCGCCTAGGCGCCTATGCCAAGGTGGATATCCGCGAGGTGGCCGATATCGACCCGGCTAAGGCGGGCGGCGTGGATGCCGCGCGCGACAAGGAGGGGGCGGCAATTCTTGCTGCATTGCCGTCTCGAGCGCATGTGATCCTGCTGGCTATCGAGGGCAAGGAGCGTTCGAGTGAGGAGCTCTCGGCGAGGCTCGACGATCTTATGCTACGAGGCAGCAGCGACATCGCCTTTGTGATTGGCGGTTCGGACGGCGTGAGCGATGAGGTGCGCGCCCGCGCCGACGAGATGCTCAGCTTTGGACGCATTACCTTGCCGCATAACTTGGCGCGCGTGGTGCTGCTGGAGCAAATCTACCGCGCCTGCAAGATCAGCCGTGGCGAGCCGTATCACAAATAGGTCGGCAATACGAAACAATGGCGTGGGACAATACCTTTCGTTTTGAGGAATGTGTCTGAAAGGACTATGAGATATGAAGATTGGATTTGTCGGTTTTGGCAATATGGCGAGCGCTATGGCCGATGGCTGGATCGCTGCCGGTGTAGCTGCGAGCGACATGTGCGCCTGCGCGGGTCGCTACGACGCACTGGTTGAGCGCTGCGAGGCGCGCGGCATGGTCGCCTGCCACGATGCCGCCGAGGTTGTCGCCGCATCCGATATCGTGGTCGCTGCGGTCAAACCGTACATGATCGAGAAGGTATTCGCCCCGCTCAAGGATGCTCTTGCCAAAAAGGTCGTTCTGTCGGTTGCCTGGACCTGGGACAGTGCCAAGTGGGAGCAGGTCCTGCCGGGCGTCGCGCATATCTCGACGGTGCCCAACACACCGGTTTCGGTGGGCGAGGGCGTCATCGCTTGCGAGAAGGCTTCCACGCTTAGTGATGAGCAGAGCGCAGTGGTGCTTGATTTGCTTGGCAAGCTCGGTGCGGTGGTCGAACTCGATACGAGCCTGCTGTTTGTGGGCGGCACGGTGGGTGGTTGCGCTCCGGCATTTGTCGCCATGGCAATCGAGGCCCTGGGCGATGCAGCGGTCAAGCACGGTATCCCGCGTGCCGATGCCTATCGCATTGTGAGCCAGATGGTGTTGGGTACGGCAAAGCTGCAGCTTGCAACTGGCCAGCATCCTGCGGCGATGAAGGATGCCGTATGCTCGCCCGGTGGTGCCACCATCAAGGGCGTCGTTGCGCTCGAGGACGCCGGCATGCGCAGCGCCCTGGTCAAGGCAATCGACGCAACTCTCCAGTAAAACCGACCAAAAAAAGGACGGGTTTATTTTTGGCAGGTATTTTCTGCGGTTTTGTCCTTTTAGCGAAAAGCGCCCCGCAACTGGCTCAATTCCAGTTGCGGGGCGCTTGCGTTTGCCCAGATAAAACAGACCAAAATAAACCTGTCCCTTTTTGGCAGGTTAGTCCCAGAAGCTGTCTTCCTCATCCTCGGACTTGGGTCCGCGGTCGACGTACATCTTATGGGTACGCTTCTCCATTACAAAGGCAAGAATCGCAAATAACAGGATGCCGCCGGCGAAAAGGATGGCAAAACCGGTGCGGGTGCCAAACAAAAAGGAAAAAACTGCGTCCATTGGGTGCCTTCTTGCGTAGTTGAGTTGGGTCGTAAACGCTCATAAGTATATACTTGCCCATACATGTACAAGGTTGCAACCTAAATGGAATGTATATCGCCGGAGGATCTAATGCTTGATATCAAGTTTGTTCGCGAGAACCCCGATGCCATCGATGTCGCCATGGCTAACCGCCAGACGTCTTGGGATCGCGAGAAGTTCTTTGAGCTCGACGACGAGCGCCGTGCCGTCATCACCGAGGTCGAGGAACTCCAGGCTACGCGCAATGCCGAGTCCAAGAAGATCGGCGCCCTGATGAAGGAGGGCAAGAAGGAGGAGGCCGAGGCCGCCAAGGAGGCCGTGCGCGCCGTCAACGAGAAGATTGACGGTCTGGCCGAGCGTCGTACTGCCCTCGAGCAGGAGCAGTACGACTTCATGGCTCACCTGCCCAACATTCCTTGCGAGGCCACGCCGTACGGCAAGGACGAGGACGAGAACATCGAGCGTCGCCGCTGGGGCACCCCGCGCGAGTTCGACTTCGACTTTAAGCCGCATTGGGATCTGGGCACCGATCTGGACATCCTCGACTTCGAGCGCGGCAACAAGCTCTCCGGCAGCCGTTTTACCGTTCTCGGTGGCGCTGGCGCCCGCCTGGAGCGCGCCCTCATCAACTTCTTCCTCGATACGCACACCAGCCGTGGCTTTAAGGAGTGGTGGCCGCCCATCGTCGTCAAGCGTCAGACCATGTTTGGCACGGGTCAGCTGCCCAAGTTCGAGGACGACGCCTATCACGTCTCGGGCGACAACTTCCTGATCCCCACCGCCGAGGTCGTGCTTACCAACCTGCACGCCGGCGAGGTCCTCGATGCCGACACTCTGCCGCGTCGCTACACCGCCTTCACCCCCTGCTTCCGCGAGGAGGCCGGTTCCGCCGGTCGCGATACCCGCGGCATCATCCGTCAGCACGAGTTCGACAAGGTCGAGATGGTCAAGTTCGCTAAGCCGGAGGAGTCCGACGAGGAGCTCGAGAGCATGACCGCCGAGGCCGAGTATCTGCTGCAGCAGCTGGGCCTTCCGTATCGCGTGATTAGCCTGTGCACCGGCGACTTGGGCTTCTCTGCCCGTCAGACCTACGACGTCGAGGTCTGGCTGCCGAGCTACAACGCCTACAAGGAGATCAGCTCCTGCTCCAACTGCGGCGACTTCCAGGCCCGCCGCGCCAACATCAAGTACCGCGACCCCGAGAACTTCAAGGGCTCGCGTTACCTGCACACCCTTAACGGTTCCGGCCTGCCGGCTGGTCGTACCATGGCTGCCATTCTGGAGAACTACCAGAACGCCGACGGCACCATCACGATTCCCGAGGTCCTGCGTCCTTACATGGGTGGTCTCGAGAAGATCGAGCCGGTCGCGTAAGTTGGCTGCATAGGGGATATGCAAGGGCGCTCCTTCGGGGGCGCCCTATTTCGTGCGCAGGTCCATACCATGCCGTGCGGACAGCTCAATAGAAAACACACGAACAACTGTTCTGTATACAGCCATCTACCTGCTATGCTTTTGCTAAATAAGAGCGAGAGAAAGGGGACGCGATGGAGCTGTTTGATGATCGGGTGGTTTTGTTTGAGAGCGACGAGGGCGGGGAGTACCTGCTTGTAACGTGTGAGCCGTCTGGCATGGGCGGCCTGGTGGTTCGGCAGACGAGTGAGGGTCCGTTGACACAATGGTGCTTTGAGGAGTCGCCGCATGTGGTCGAGACCTTTGTGACGCACGAGGGGCTTGTGGCGCTGGAGCACTTCTATGGAGTTGGGACTTCCAACCAGGTCGCGCGCATGCTGAGCATCTCGTTTGCCGATTATGACTGTGCCCAGCGGGTGAGATCGCTCCTGAGGGAACTTGATGCTAAGTTTGACGTGATCGAAAAGCCAATCGATCGTACGGGGAACGGCGGTATATGCGGAGCAGCATGACAAAACTGCTTTCCACAAAAAAGTTTGAGATTGTGCTTGACTCCAATAAGCTAAAGTGGTTTTATATGTCTTGCGCTGCGGCGTTACCTCAGCTGGATAGAGGGTCTGACTACGAATCAGAACGTCATAGGTTCGAATCCTATACGCCGCACCAATCGAACTTAAAGCCTCCGGCAACGGGGGCTTTTCTTTTATGGCAACACCGCATCGATTCGAACCTCGGTCGAGGCGCGGGCGTAAAGAAAACGCGGAGCGTTTTTAGCCCGCGGGCGAGCACGCCGGCAGGCGGGCGAAGCCGGTGCGGATCCGCGCAGCGGATGCGCGGAATCCTATACGCCGCACCAATTGAAATCGAAAGCCTCCGGCAACGGGGGCTTTTCTTTTATGCCGTCACCGCATGGATTCGAACCTCGGTCGAGGCGCGAGCAGCTTAATCATCACTTCGTAAAATTTTTTCAAATTGTCGCTTGACCCATCGGGGGCTCGCGTGCATAATAATCCGTGCGTTGCGGCGTTACCTCAGCTGGATAGAGGGTCTGACTACGAATCAGAACGTCATAGGTTCGAATCCTATACGCCGCACCAATTGACTTTAAAGCTCCCGGCAACGGGGGCTTTTCTTATATCGCGATGCGTCGAAGATCGCGCCAAGTGCTCCAAATGAGTAAAAATCAAATTTGATAACTTTTTTCGAAAATTGCTTGACCTTTATTCAGTCCATGTGCATAATAATCAACAAGTCGCGGCGTTACCTCAGCTGGATAGAGGGTCTGACTACGAATCAGAACGTCATAGGTTCGAATCCTATACGCCGCACCAATTGAACTTGAAGCCTCCGGCAACGGGGGCTTTTCTTTTATGCCGTCACCGCATGGATTCGAACCTCGGTCGAGGCGCGGGCGTGAAGCGGACGATTTCTTATCGACTCGTGTAAGATTCCGAGTAGGTATCGCGGCCTATCCGCGACCGCTCCTTCTCTAGACGACCGATCAGGGTGATATTTCGTGGCAGAGCGTCCGACATACAAGCTCAGGTTTCTCGATCCCAAGAAGCGCTTTCCGGCGATGCCCGAGCAGCCTGCGGGGCGCTCATATGGCGTGGTCTGGAAACTCTTTGGCGAGGACCCGCATGAATCATGCTATGTCGTCGAATTCGTCGGCAAAAGCCATGTGTCGCTTTTGGGCTACGTGAGCGTTTCGGGTGAGGTCTATAAGGTGGACCGTCCCGTTAACGAAGTATCGCTGCCCGACGATCCCGACATGCAGCTGATTCTTGACGAGTCCGATTCCAACATCGGTGAGATTGCAGTCAGGGGTACCGATGGGACGATGCGCTCCCGGGCGCGAGTCATCGGCTCTCCCGAAGGCCCCATGCGCGAGCAGTCCGACCACGAGACATGGAATTCGACCCGCGCCCTTCCTTACGGTGAGTTCATGGCCTCGATGTTCTTGCGCTACGTGATATTTGCCAACTCCGAAAGCGCTATTGTGAACACGGCGGACGCCGGCGGACTCGACGAGGGTATGCAAAACGTTGTCGACAAGATCAAGCTCGTAAAGTTGCCCGAGCCGGTCGAGGTGTTTTTGGGCTTTAACACGGCACCGCTCCCCGATGCTATCGAGACGCTGCTTTACCGCGTTGACCATGCCGAGAATCCGAGCGGTATCGAGCGCTATGCCGCCGCCCTTATGAGCGAAATTGACTTGCCCCGCCTGCGCACCATCGCTGCTAAGTCCGAGATGAGCCTGGCTCGCATTGATCGCTCAAAGATTTTCTATCTCAATTTTGATCGTAGCCTGTTGGACCAGGACGAGATTGACATGCTGCTTGCCATCGAGTGCCGTCTCAACCGCCTCTCCGGCATCCTTGAGCGCATCGGGGCCGGATTGGCCCCTGCGGCATCCTCGCCGAGCCTTGAGGGCTGCGCGCTCTTTGATGCGTGGCATATCGCCAAGACGACCAACGATGTTCCCCGACTGCTCGATACGGCTTCGAGCGATAACCCGTGGGCCAAGCCGGGAACGGTTTCGTGCCAGCCGGGCGGCGAGTGGGACGTGCGCACCCGTTTTGCGCGAATCGTTGAGGCGCTCAACGTGGTCACGCGGCTCGACTATACCTATCGGGCAAACGTTGCCGAGGGGATTATGCTCGTTCGGTTTGGGCAGTCTGTCGTTGATGCCATGCTGCAACGTGAATACGACGCTCAGGATGACGCCTGGCGCGAGCTGGACGAGGACACGCGCGCGATCTGGGCCGCGGAGCACGATGCGCGCGTGGCACTCACGCTTGCGGCAGCGTGTTTTGCCGCGGGCACCTGCATCACGCGCTGCTATGTGCAGATTGCTGCTCCCGACAGTGAGCAGGGCGAGCGCGTTGTTGCAACGTATTTCTTTGGGCGCGCGGCCTATCTGGCCGATTGCGTGCCTGTCGCCAAGGATCTTGAGAGCATGGACATGGACGATATGCCGTGCAAGCGTGTGCTTGAGGCGTATGAGTCAACCGCTCCGGAGACGATTGAGCCTGCGGAGGTTCATGCTCGTCCGCGTGATGACCATCGCACGCTGCCGCCGGCGCTGCGCGATCTGCTGCTTGCCGATACGGCTGACGAGTTGGAGGTCATGGAAGAGGACGATGACCCATACGTGGCCCGTGTTGTTGAATTGCGCGAGCAGGCAAAAGTAGACCGTACAGGTGCTTTTGAAGGCTTTTCCCGTCTTGTCGAGGAGTTGGAGGCTAAGTGCACTGTCGCCGAGCTTTTGGCGACAGGTCCGGTTCAAACGCAGTTTTGCGATAACCAGCTGGTGCGCATGGTGCTACCGGTGTTGGAAGAAGACCGCTCTGTGCGAATCCTTCGTGCGCCCGATGCGCTGTACTTTGCCCAGCACGAGATCTGCAGCTTTTATGCCGAGCAAGAGGACTTTGAACGAGCGCTGCCCGAGGTGCGCCATCTTTACGATCTGGCGCGCTCGTCCATGCAATCGCACTTTGCGCTCATCAACGTGCTTGCGCGTCTGGAGCGCTTTGACGAGATTATCGAGGTGGCGCGCCACGGCCTACGTATTGCCAGCGATCGTTCTGCAATTGGCTACCTGTTCTATCGCTTGGCGTTTGCCTATTGGAATTGCGATCAGCTCGACCTGGCGCTGGCTTGTTACCGTCTGGTGCCGCGCGGCGAGGAGTCGGGCAGCAGCGCGCTGGAAGAAATGCAGGGCCTTATGAACGAGATGGGCGTCAGCGAGCCTCCGACGTTCGAGGAGGCGGTCGAGACCATCCGCAAGGCTGGACTTGAGCTGCCGCCAGTGTCCGCCGTGACGAATCAGCTGGCAGATGCCGCTGTGCAACTGGTCGACAACGGCTTCTTTTTCCTGGCGCGCGGTTGCATCTTCCAAATGTGGCGTACCATGGGTAACGACGAGCTCGGCTCCCTCAACCGCTCGCTGGGGTAGGGGCGATATAGAGGGGCCGCACCGCGCTATTTGTATCGGCGCGGGCGGGAGGACCCGGCAGGATTGGTAAGGCATAAAGCCGCCGAGCCTGCTAAAACTGTTAAACTCTGCTAAAGTTGCTAAACTTTGTTAAAGTTGTTAAAACTAGCAGAGGAGGGCAGAATGACGAAAGCTGTTAACCCCTTTAAGCCAACGGCGGGCATGAATCCGCCTGAGCTTATCGGACGGGACACTGTTTTGGATGACTTTGCCGAGGCTCTTGAGAATGGTCCTGGTGCCCCCGATCGACTCATGCGCATCTCGGGCGTCCGAGGCACAGGTAAAACGGTGCTCCTTAATGCATTGGGTGACCTTGCACGCAAAAAAGGATTCGAGGTCGTTGACGTTGCCTCCAATGCTGGTTTTTGCAATAGAATCCTCGAGGCTCTGCAGCGAAACGTTCGTCTTGAATCAATCTCGATTTCCCCATCGATTTTAGGGGTCAGCCTTGGCTCCATGGAGATGTCGAAGTCGGCCTCTCATCTGGGCGAGGCGATGTACGATGCTGCGAAGCGCGGTGGTCTGCTCATTACGCTCGACGAGATCCAGGATGCCTCAACTGAGGAAATGCGCGAGCTGGGTAATGAAATGCAGCTCTTGATCCGCCAAGGAGCGAATGTCGCTTTCGCTTTCGCCGGGCTGCCGACATCGGTAGATGGCGTGGTGGTGGATGATACGTTGACGTTCCTTCAGCGAGCCAAACATGTTGAACTTACTCGGCTTTCCGATTTTGAAGTTGGCGGATCGTTTGAGGATACGATGAGACGAGCGGGCAAGGAGCTCGACAAAGGTGCCGCTGAGCTATTAACAAAAGCTTCGGCAGGCTATCCCTTTATGGTCCAGCTGGTCGGATATTACGCTTGGCAGGTTGCTGCGCGCAGTGGGGCGGAGAGCGTGAGCGAAGAGGCGGCTCGTAAGGGTATCCAGGCGGCTCTTGATAGCTTTAATGCTATGGTGATTGCCCCAGCGCTGCGCAGGGTGTCGGAACGGCAGTTTCAGTATCTCGCGGCGATGGCTCAATGCGAGGGCGTCGATATCGCCAACGGCGATATCGCCAAGAAGATGGGTTTGTCGGCGAACAAAGTTGGGTCATATCGCAAGCGTCTGATCGATGCGGGGTTGATTGAGCCCGCGGGCTATGGCTGTGTTTCGTTTGCAATTCCGTACATGCGCGATTATCTGTTGGAGACCGTTCGAGAGGACTAATAAAGAATGGGCTGTCCGCGCTGTCGCTGGGGCCGTCCTTGTATCTTTGTCTCAACCTGTAACATCTGGAGGGGATTACGGCCTGCAGATGTTACAGGTTGAGATGATTGACTGAGACGTTTACTGGTAAAAGAGAGGTAAAAGAGGAAACGCCTCAAAATTCCCCTTGCCCAACTTCGGCTGTTTGGTTACTATAGAACGGCTGTTACGGAGAGCTGACCGAGAGGCCGAAGGTGCTCGCCTGCTAAGCGAGTATGCCCCAAAAGGGCATCTGGGGTTCGAATCCCCAGCTCTCCGCCAGTATGACTTTGAAGAAGGGTCCCATTTGAGGCCCTTTTTTATTATCAAGAATGGCAGCTGGGGATTAGAGTCCGAAAGGGCGTGAACATTAGGCAAACACGGGGCGCTTGAAAACGGGGAGACCCAGGCGTGCTCGTGCACCCCGGTGTGGGGTTCCGAGGGGATGGAGTAGAAATATGGTAAAGGTCGGGCTGCGTAAGCCGAATCTAAAGACATCACTCAAGGCAAGAACGACCGGCAGAGCGAAGCGCGCGGTAAAGCGGGCGATAATCCCCGGCTATGGTAAGAAGGGCATGGGGTGGATCAAAAATCCGAAGAAGGCTGCTTACAATGCCGTATACAGCAGAACGACCGTCGGAGTTGGGGATGTCGCTCGCGCCGTTGCTAAATCAGGCGCTCGGAGCTCGGCGTCAAGGACGTCCTCAATTACTGTTTCATCGCATGAAATTACACCTTTGGCGAAGCCTGAACAGAAATCTCTCACTCGAGAGATTACGTCGGTTGACAGGGCAAACAAGGCGCTTTTGCTATGCTTCCTTCTTGGGTGGTCGGGCGCTCATAGGGCGTATGCACGGATGTGGGGTAGCTTCTTTCTATATCTCTTTACCTTTGGCCTTTTTGGATTTGGTTGGCTGTTTGATATTGTGACACTACTGATGAGACGCTCCGGGCTAAGGCGTCTCGGCGACAGTGATCAGACTCAACAGCAAGCGCCATGTTCCGTTGATTCTACATTCGATCGAAATGTCGCCGACTCCGGAAATTGGGAACAGCGTGGAGATGGGGAGGCTGCGGCTCGGCTAGAGCTTCAACGTAAAAACCGTGCCTATATGGAAGAAAACGGCATCGACGTGGAGATGTTTACCGAGGAAAAGGTCGCGGCGGACGCCTTGCGAACCATTGAGTCGGTATGCCCGTGCATGCTTAGGTTTGACCGAGGCATGAGCGAAGAGGAGCCAAGCATCAGCTTTTGCTCTCCAACAAAGACGGGGAAGATGCCCAAGAATGTCGTCGAGGCCCGCATTTACCATCAGGACGTGAAGCTATTGATGGATTCCCACGGCTTCGAATTGCCGGAGTATGGTGACAGCATCAATGTCATGATTAGTTATCTAGCTGATGGGCGCATAAATAAAGTCGATATCCATGGGTTCCATAATGGCCGCTCCGTTAGTGTCTCCATTCGCAGGCGGAGCGACGATCTTGTTATGACGAGTGCGGGCACCATCGGAGAAACGGGTGCCTGGCAATCGCTGTGTCCTGGGGCAGACCCCTCAGCTGGGGATCTTTTCAGGGCCTTGACCAAGGAGGTCGAAAGGATCTACTAGCATGCCCGGTGGACCCGTTTTCAAGGTCCGAAAAGACGCAGCGAAGGTAAACGGCTAGCAATGTCGCTTTGGTGATTCTGACGCATCCCGTTTAAGAGGTATTCAAAAAGAGGCGCCCGTTGGACGCCTCTCCAATCTCAAATGTAATGTTCCCCCAGCCCTACACCTCAGGAGCCTTGGCGACGGTCTCGCTCTCTGCCGCAAGTGGGCGGTTGTCGATGCGGCGGCCCAGGCGGTCGAGCTTCACAAGGAGCCACTCAATGGGATTCGGCCCTGCGCCTTCCTCGTCAGCAACCAGGTCCATGACGGCGATCTTGGTGCCGTCCTGCTTGAGCGTAACGCTGCCCACCTTGTCGCCCACATGCACCGTGCCCGAAAGATCGTCGTAGCTAACCTTTTCGGTCACCTCGCCGGCAAGGGAAAACACGGTCGCTTGCGCCGTAGGATCGGCGAGCGTGGCGTCGATCGTCTTATCCGTCCAGTCGGTTTGACTAATGCGCGCCATAAGCGGGTTGCCGTTGGCAGTCTTTTCCTGCGTGTTGGCGATTGCGACCGCCGCCTTGTGACCGTAGTACCAATTGGCAAGGGTTGCGGTATCGGTAAAGCGCTGGTCGGTGGTGGTGGAGTTCAAAACGACGGTGTAGATCTCGTCGCCGTCGCGGTTGTAGGCGCTCGTAAAGCAATAGCCCGCGTCGTCGGTGGTGCCGGTCTTGCCGCCGATGTTGCCATCTTGGCCCAGCAAATAGTTATGCGTGTCCATGGAATGCGAATGGTCGGTGCCGTCGGCGCCCGTGACCGCGATCCAGGAATCCTCGCTCGCTACGACCTCGCGGATCGTGTCGTTTTTCATGGCCTCCTGCATCATCAGCGCTACGTCATGTGCGGTTGAGTGCATATCGCCAGCCCACTCATCAAAGTCCAGACCATGCGGGTTTTCAAAAAGCGTACCGGTACAGCCGAGCTTCTTAGCGCGCTCGTTCATGGCCTTCACAAATGTGGCCTCGGCGTCTTTGGTCTTAGGGTCGATCTTCTTGCCCACATATTCGGCGAGCACGATGGCGGCGTCGTTGCCCGAGGGAATCATCAGGCCGCGCAGCGCCTGCTCCACGGTAAGCTTGTCGCCTTCGAGCAAGCCGGCGGTCGAATTGCCCACGGTGGCTGCGGCGTTGCTCACCGTGACCTTCTCGTCCATCTTGCAATTCTCGACGGTTAGGATTGCGGTCATGACCTTGGTGATCGAGGCGATTTTGACCTGCTCATCGGCGCCGCGCCCATAGTAGACGGTGCCGTCTTTGCCCATGACGAGGGCATTGGTCGCATCGATATCGGGCAGGTTTTCGGCCGTGATGCCGCGCGCATCGGCGGTTTTGCCGCAAACATTGTCGGTCGTGAGCACTTGGGCGCCGGCGACGGTGGGCGCGCCAGCGGCAAGAGCGATAGCGCAGACAAAGCCGGCGGCAAGCTGGGCTGAGCGCTTTGCAAAAGAGGTGAGGGACTTCACAGATTTCGCTTTCGACGGGATGGTCTCTTCTGGAACTAGAGTATATCGTTTGCCGGCGTCGGCGATCATCGCGTGCGTGTGTGGCCCACATCCGCGCCCGAACGGGCACAAGGGTGCTTAAGGTCGACTTAATCACCCACGCTTGTTGTGTGTGGCGTGCGTCGCCTCGGGCATAATGGAGCGCGAGAGGAGCACGCATGAACGAGCACATTTTGGTAGTTGATGACGAGAAGGCCATCGCCGACTTGGTTGGTATCTACCTTACAAAAGAGGGCTTTGATGTCCAGATTGCCTATAGCGGGGCCGATGCTGCCAAGGCAATCTTGGAGCAGGAGTTCGATTTGGCGCTGCTGGATGTCATGCTGCCCGATATCGATGGATTTGAGCTGCTGCGTACGATCCGTTCCAGCCATACCTATCCTGTGATCATGCTGACGGCGCGCGATGCCCAGCAAGACAAGATCGAGGGCCTTTCGCTTGGTGCGGACGATTACGTGGTTAAGCCGTTCCGCCCGCTGGAGCTCATCGCGCGTGTGCACGCTCAGCTTCGCCGCTACACCAGCTACGGTAGCCGTGCGCAGGCGGCCGAGTCGCCGACCATTCAGCTCGACGGCTTGGAGATCAACCGCGATGCTCGTTCCGTAACGGTGGACGGTTCACCGGTACGCCTCACACCCACCGAGTATTCAATCTTGCTGTATCTGGTCGAGCATCGCGGCAGCGTGGTGGCCGTGGAGGACCTGTTCCGCGCGGTATGGAACGAGGACTTTATGCCCGGCTCCAACAATACGGTGATGGTGCACATTCGCCACTTGCGCGAAAAGATCGGCGACGACGCACAAAAGCCGCGCTTTATCAAAAACGTCTGGGGCGTCGGCTACATCATCGAATAACGCTTTTCGCTTGTGAGGATCTTGATATGACAAAAGACGATAGGCAAGCGTTCGAGGTGCCCGATCGACTCTTTGAATACGTGAGGTCAGTCGTCGACAACCGCGCGCTTGCAACGGTGCTGCTCTTTTTGCTGAGCCTGCTGCTGATTGGCATCGATAACATCGCTGGAATCTTGGCGGTGCTGCTTGTTGGCTTTTTGCTGATCGATCGATTTGAGATCGTGTGCCGCTGCGTGGTGATTGGCGGCGCCGCGTGGGCCATGACGTTGGCGATTGGCGCCATGGCGCTCGGCGGCATCGAAGGGCCGGTGTTGTTCGATGCCGGCTTTGTATTCAACATGCTTGGCTTTGTGCTGGCGCTTGCCGCGTGCGTGCTGTTCTTGTGCGGTCGCGCCCTGTACTACCAGGGCTACGAGCAGGGCGAGCAGCATGCCGATTGTGTGCTGGCTGCTCGTATTCAAGATCGCCTGATCGATCACCCCGACACCTGGGACAACATCGACGGCGACTTCTTGGAGGTCGAGGGCGCCCTTAACCGCGTGCGTGACCGTGAGCGCAAGGTGCAACAGGCCTTGCGTGACGAATCTCATCGCAAGGACGATCTGGTCACGTACTTGGCACATGACCTACGCACCCCGCTTGCCAGTGTGGTGGGCTATCTTTCGCTGCTGCAAGAGGCTCCCGAGCTGCCGGTTGAGCAACGTGCGCACTTTACGGGCGTGGCTCTCGACAAAGCGCACCGGCTCGATGCGCTCATCGAAGAGTTCTTCGATATCACGCGCTTTGACTTCCACGATATCGTGCTCACGCGCGGCTATGTTGATCTGGGGTTGCTGCTGGCTCAGGTGGCTGACGAGTTCTATCCCATCCTCAACGAGCAGCATAAGGAAGCCCAAGTTGATATTCGCGAGGACCTGACGGTGCTCGTGGATGGCGACAAGATGGCTCGCGTGTTCAACAACATCATGAAAAACGCCGTTGCCTATAGCTATGAGGGCTCGACCATCACGATCGAGGCCAGACGCCGGGACGGCGGTGGCGTGCGCGTGCGCTTTATCAATCAGGGCGATCCCATCCCTGAGGCAAAGCTCAAGGAGATCTTTGAGAAGTTCTATCGCCTGGATGCGGCGCGTGCGACCAATCGCGGCGGCGCTGGACTGGGGCTTGCCATCGCCAAGGAGATCGTATGCGCGCACGGCGGTACCGTTGCATGTGAATCGACGCCCGAACACACGATATTCACCATCGAGCTGCCCGCCGCATAGCCAGTGTGCCCTTACAAACACTTGACAATGCGCTCACGTGCATATGAGCCGCGATTCCTACTATCGATACTGCTGAATTGATATCGATGTGGAGGTATGCGGTATGACGGCTGCTGCGGCTGTGGAGCCCACGGAGCTTGAAGAACTCATGAAAGCGCAGGCCGAGGCCGCGCGCGAGCGCGAGGTTGGGGATGCGACTCGCCCCACGGCAGAGGATCTTGCCGCCTCGCCGACGCGCATCGATGTCGAGGGCCTCGACCTGTTCTATGGCGACCATCATGCGCTCAAGGACGTGAATATCAAGATCCGCGACAAGCAGATCACCTCGTTCATCGGTCCATCGGGCTGCGGCAAGTCGACGTTGCTGCGCTGCTTTAACCGCATGAACGACGGCATCAAGGATTGCCGCATCGAGGGCAAGATTGCGCTCGATGGTCAAGATATCCTGGGCGATTACGACATCTGCCGTTTGCGCCAGCGCGTGGGCATGGTGTTCCAGCGCCCCAACCCGTTTCCCATGAGCATCTACGACAACGTCGCGTATGGTCCGCGCGGCATGGGTGTGCGCGATCGCGCTGTGCTGGATGAGCTGGTCGAGGACTCCCTTCGTCGTGCTGCGCTATGGGATGAGGTCAAGGACAAGCTCAAAGAGTCGGGCCTGGGTCTTTCGGGTGGACAGCAGCAGCGCCTGTGCATCGCCCGCGCGCTTGCCGTGCAGCCCGACATTCTGCTGATGGACGAGCCGACCTCGGCACTCGACCCCGTGTCGACGCTGGTGGTTGAGCAGCTGGCCTGCGAGCTCAAGGAGGTCTGTACGCTCGTGGTCGTTACGCACAATATGCAGCAGGCGGCGCGTATCTCCGACTCGGTCGCGTTTTTCTTGCTGGGTGAGTTGGTGGAGCACGCGCCCACCGCGCAACTCTTCAAGAATCCGACCGATCCGCGCACGGCGGATTATTTGACGGGACGTTTTGGCTGATACCATCTAGTAAAGGTACCTTTAGGGTTAAGATGCGGTCATGCCGGCCGCAAAGGGGTTCAACATGATCTATTACGTCGAGGACGATGACAACATCAGGGATTTGACGGTCTATGCGCTGCGCAAGCAGGGGATTGAGGCCGAAGGCTTTTCGTGCGACGGTGAGTTTAAGGCTGCCGTGGCGCGACGGGTACCCGATGCCGCCCTGCTCGACATCATGCTGCCCGATACCGATGGCTTGGCGATTATGCGTCGACTGCGTGCCGATCGCCTGACGGCGACGGTGCCCATCATGATGCTTACCGCCAAGGATACCGAGCTCGACAAGGTGATGGCGCTCGATGGCGGTGCCGACGATTACCTGACTAAGCCGTTTTCGCTCATGGAGCTTGCGAGCCGCTGCCGCGCACTGCTGCGTCGCGGCGGCATGGTCAAGCAGGCGAGCGATGTGCTCAGCGTGGGCGACATCGTGCTCTCGCCCAGCCATCGCGAGGTGACCGTTGCCGGCGAGCCGCTTAAGCTCACCCTGCGCGAGTTCGACCTGCTCGAGTACCTCATGCGCAAGCCCGGCGTGGTTTTTACCCGCGAGTCGTTGCTGCAGAGCGTGTGGGGCTGGGACTTCGACGGCGGTTCGCGCACCGTTGACGTGCACGTGCAGACGCTTCGCCAAAAACTGGGCGAGCATGCCAGCGCCATCGAGACCGTGCGCGGCGTGGGCTACCGCTTGGCCGAGCCTTCTGCCGGTGATGGTGCCGAAGGTGACGACACCGCGGCCACCGCATCGGAGGAGTAACCCGTGGTCTTCGCCCCCCAGGGAAAACATACGCTGTCGCACCGCGTTTTTGTGACGATCTTTGTCTGCGCCATGGCGGTTATCGTGGCGTTTACGGTGCTGGGTGCGTTCTTTGTGCAAAACACCTTGGCGGATGCCACGAGTGCCAATCTGGCGCAGGAAACCGAGCTCATTGCTGCCGCCCTCGACGAGCAGCAGGAGCCCATCCCGTTCTTGCGTAGCCTCGATCGCGAGGACTTGCGCATCA
Source organism: Collinsella sp. (assembly GCA_048342015.1). Taxonomy (GTDB): domain Bacteria; phylum Actinomycetota; class Coriobacteriia; order Coriobacteriales; family Coriobacteriaceae; genus Collinsella. The sequence goes on from DBGDFS010000070.1 coordinate 23,035, forward strand.
CGCTGATTAACAAGGATGGATCGGTTGCCTACGACAACGAGGCGTCGCCTTCCACACTGCCCAACCATGGCGATCGCCCCGAGGTCATCGAGGCCTTTGAGAGTGGTTTGGGTTCCGCGGAGCGCGCAAGCTCTACGCTCGACGAGATTATGCTGTATCGCGCCGTCGCCCTTGATAACGGCCAGGTTGTCCGCTTGGCGCAGGCCCAGCCTGGCGTTGCGGCGATTTTGCTGTCGATGGTGGCGCCGATGCTGCTTATCGCAGCAGCGGGTGCGGTACTCTCGTTTTTTATGGCGCGCCGCGAGTCCCGTGCCATCATCGCGCCGTTGCAAGAGGTGGATTTGGACCACCCACGCCGTAGCTATGAGCACGCCTATGCCGAGATGGTCCCCATGCTTGAGCGTATCGAGTCGCAGCGCCAGGAACTCAAGCGCCAAATGGCGGTGCTGGCGGACAACGACCGTATGCGCCGCGAGTTCACGGCGAATATCACCCATGAGCTCAAGACGCCGCTTACGGCGATTTCGGGCTATGCCGAGCTCATCGCAAACGGCATGGTCGAGGGCGAGGGCGACCTGCGCAACTTTGGCGGTCGCATCTATCGTGAGGCGGGCCGCTTGGCAGCGCTTGTCAACGATATCCTTACGCTGTCTAACTTGGACGAGGCCGAGCGTGCAACTGAGGGCGAGGCGGTGCCCATTGGTTCCACGGAGCCTATTGAGCTCTCGCGTGCCATCTACGCGGTTGAGCAGCGTCTTGAACAGGTCGCCCGTCAGGCGAATGTGACGATAAGTCATGAGACCAAGCCTGTGGTCATCGAAGGCGTGTCGCGCTTGATTGACGAGCTCATCTATAATCTGGCGAGCAACGCCATCCGCTACAATCGACCCGGCGGTGCGGTTACGCTGCAGTGCGGCACCAACGACGAAGGCCATCCGTTCCTTGCGGTCGCCGACACGGGAATCGGTATCGCGCCTGAAGAACAGGGCAAGGTATTTGAGCGGTTCTATCGCGTGGACAAGAGTAGGTCCAAGGCACGCGGCGGAACCGGTCTGGGGCTTGCCATTGTCAAGCATGCGGCCCTGTATCATCACGCCACGCTCGATCTGTCGAGCGAGTTGGGCGTGGGAACCACCATTACGGTGACGTTTCCCATACAGCAGGACGAGCCATTCGCATAGCGATACAACATAGATATTGATGTAGACGCCGCATTTGACTTTCGGGTGCGGCGTTGTTGTGCAATTTTACGATTGCTTCCGACATTTTTACAGGAGAGCCTGTTTCTTATGTATAGAGTTTGGTCTCGGTAAAAAGATGCGATAACATACGGACAGTTTTGTCAATCCGAACTGGGGAAATGAAAGGCAAGCTGCATGACCCTTCTCGAACTGTTCCAGCTGCTGAAGAAGCACCTTCAGCTGGTCATCACCCTTCCGGTGGTCTGCGCGATCGCCATGGGCATCGTGTCCTTCGTTGCGATGGACAACACCTATACCGCGACGACGAGCATGTACATTCTCGCCAAGACCGACGATAGCGGTCAGATGAGCTACAACGATCTCTCGGCGAGTCAGATGCTTTCCAACGATATCGCCACGCTGCTGGATAGCGATAGCGTTAAGAGCGGCGCAGCCAATGAACTGGGCCTCACCGATCTGGATGACTACAAGGTGTCTGTTTCCTCCGAGACCACCACGCGTGTCATTACGCTTTCGGTTACCGGCACCGATGCCAAGGAGACGGCTAAGGTCGCAAAGGCCATAGCTAGCTCGGTGAGTACGGTCGCTCAGAACGTCGGCGCTGCCCAGAGCATCAACGTTATCGACGAGGCTAAGACCCCCGAAGCCCCCAGCGGCCCCAAGCGTATGCTGTACGTTGCTGTCGCGTTCCTCGCGGGCATCTTTATCGCAGTTGCCTATGTCGTTTTGGCAGACATGCTCAACACCCGCATCCGCGGTGCCGAAGAGGCAGAAGAGCTCCTGGGCATTCCCGTTGTTGGCCGAATTCCGGCTATGAAAGGTGGTAAATAGGCATGGCTAAGGCAAAGAACACCGATAAGCTCGTTGTACAGAATGCCGCCAAGACCCTTCTGGCCAACATCCGCTTTGCGAGCGTGGACGACCCCATTCGCACCATCACCGTTACCTCCTCGATTCCCAACGAGGGCAAGTCTACGGTTTCCATTAACCTTGCTCAGGCAATTGCCACGAGTGGCAAGTCCGTGCTCCTGGTTGAGGCCGATATGCGCCGCAGGTCCCTTTCCGATATGCTCGGCGTTCGTTCGCGCGGCGGACTCTATGCGGTTCTTTCCGAGCAGATCTCCATTGACCAGGCAATTGTCGAGACGGGTCAGAAGAACTTCTACTTCCTTGATGCCGAGCCGCATATTCCCAATCCTGCCGACATCATCGTCTCTCACCGCTTTGCCAAGCTGGTAAGGGCACTGTCTGCTAAGTTCCAGTACGTCATCTTCGACGCTCCCCCGGTCGGCACCTTCATCGATGCTGCCGAGATTGCCAGCCTGACCGACGGCACGCTGTTCGTGGTGCGCGAGGACTTCACCAAGCGCGAGGAGGCGCTCAACGCCATCGGTCAGCTTAAGAAGTCCGAGAAGGTCAAGCTCATCGGTACCGTTATGAACTACTGCGAGACCGAGACCAGCGAGTACTACTACTCCTACTACACCAAGGACGGTAAGAAGGTTAAGAAGGGCTCCGACGATCAGGGGACTTCCAAAAAGGGCATCTTCACCAACCGAGCAAACGTTTAGTTGATTAAGGCTGACCTATGCGTGACATTCATTGCCATATCTTGCCGGGTGTAGACGACGGCGCCGCCGATCTCGATGAGAGCTTGGCGATGCTCGAGGCTGCCAAGCGGGCTGGTGTAACCAGAATTGTTTGCACTCCTCACTGCCGTGATCCCTATTTTGATTACGACAAGATGTGGGATGCCTTTGAGCTGCTGCGCGATAACGCTGACGGTTTTCCGCTCCAGATGGGCTTCGAGGTCAACCATCGAAAGCTCGTTGAGCTTGGTATCGATGCCGCGGAGCACTTGCATTTCGATGGGACCAACGAGTTTCTGCTCGAGCTTTCGACGCATGCCGATGCGTATGCGTTTAGAGAGTACGAGAACACGATTTACGATTTGCAGTGCCGTGGCTACCAGGTGATCATCGCTCATCCTGAGCGCTATCGTGCGGTTCAAAAGGATGTAAGCGTGGCGGAGCGCCTGGTCGATATGGGCTGCAAGCTGCAGGCTTCGGCGGACTTTATTGCCGGCGGTCGCTTTGGTCGCGAGAAAAAGCCGGCACAGCGCCTGTTCGATCAGAACCTGTACAGCTTCATCGCGAGCGATGCCCATAACGTGGGTCATTACGATTGCCTGGCGAAGGCTCGCGCGAAGTTTAGCGTGCGCGGAGCTCATTTTCGCTAAAATCTGTCCCTAACGTTCGCATTGAATGAAAGGGCAGCCATGGATATCCAACTTAAGACGGGATGCTTTGATGACGCGGCGTTGGTGCGCCGCGTCATTTTTATGGACGAGCAGGGCTACGAGAATGAGTTCGACGCTATCGACGAGGATCCGAACTGCATTCATGTGACGCTCTATGTAGACGGCGAGCTTGCCGGTTGCTCGCGCGTGTTTCCCGAAGAGCTTGAGCGCGCGGCTGACGCAGAGGCTCCGGTGTCGCCGGCGTGCGACTTGGACGAAGGTGTCGCGGCGGGGGAGACCTACATTATGGGGCGCGTCGCCGTGCTGCCGGCTATGCGTCGTCGCGGACTGGCGAGTGCGATCGTCGAGGCCAGTGCTTCGTGTGCACGCGATGCCGGCGCTAAGCTTATTAAGCTGCATGCGCAGGAATACGTGTTGCCGCTCTATGCAAAGGCGGGCTACACGCAAATCGCCCCGGTAGATTACGAAGACGAGGGCCAGCCCCATGTCTGGATGGCCAAGCGCGTAGATGGCAGATAGGGACGTTCCTTTTCTGCCGGCAGTTGGGGACGCTCCTTGGCAATTGGCGCATCAGAGCGCTCGGACATACAGTTTTTCGATTCCGTATGTATATATGCGCGTTAATGGGTTATAAAATCTAAGTCTGAACATAGCAGGTCTGCGATGCGGCTCGGGCGACCGAGCCGTTTTTGCGGACAGGGGTAGCGCGAAAGGACTGCACATGCGTCAATTTAAGACCGAGAGCAAAAAACTGCTCGACCTCATGATCAACTCCATCTACACCAATAAAGAAATCTTCCTGCGCGAGCTTATCTCTAACGCGAGCGACGCCGTCGACAAGCTCAACTTTAAGAGCCTGCAGGACCCGAGCGTCAAGATCGACCAGGGCGACCTGGCCATTCGCGTCTCCTTTGATAAAGACGCCCGCACCATTACCATCTCGGATAACGGCATTGGCATGACCGCCGAGGAGCTGGAGCGCAATCTGGGCACCATCGCCCATTCCGGCTCCGAGGAGTTTAAGACCGAGAACGCCGAGCAGCAGGGCTCCGATGTCGACATCATCGGTCAGTTTGGCGTGGGCTTCTACTCGGCTTTTATGGTCGCCAGCCATGTGAAGGTCGTCAGCCGCGCCTACGGCGAGGATGTCGCCCATGTGTGGGAATCCGACGGTCTTGAGGGCTACACCATCGAGGACGGCGAGCGCGCCGAGCACGGTACCGATGTCATCCTGACGCTGCGCGAGAACGAGAAGCTCGATGCCGACGGCGAGGCCGAGACCTACGATCGCTTCCTGACCGAGTGGGGTCTCAAGAGCCTGATTCAGCAGTACAGTAACTATGTGCGTTACCCGATCCAGATGATGGTGTCCAAGAGCCGCCAGAAACCCAAGCCCGAGGACGCCGGCGACGATTACAAGCCCGAGTACGAGGACTACCAGGAGCTCGAGACCGTCAATTCCATGACACCGATCTGGAAGAAGCACAGCTCCGATGTCGAGCAGAAGGACTACGACGAGTTCTACAAGTCCACGTTCCACGACTTTGACGATCCTGCGCGCACCATCAGCTTCCACGCCGAGGGCACGCTCGAGTATGACGCCCTGCTGTTTGTGCCGGGACGCGCGCCGTTCGATCTGTACAGCAAGGACTACGAGAAGGGTCTGGCGCTCTACAGCTCCAACGTCCTGATCATGGAGAAGTGCGACGACCTGCTGCCCGACTACTACAACTTTGTCCGCGGCGTCGTGGATTCCGCCGACGTGTCGCTCAACATCTCGCGCGAGACGCTGCAGCAGAACCGTCAGCTCAAGGCCATCGCCAAGCGTGTGGAAAAGAAGATTACCGCCGACCTTGAGGATATGCGTGACAACGACCGCGAGGCCTACGAGAAGTTCTTTGAGAACTTTGGCCGCGGTCTTAAGTACGGCATCTACTCGAGCTATGGCATGAAGGCCGATGAGCTCGCCGACCTGTTGCTGTTCTGGTCTGCCAAGGAACAGAAGATGATTACCCTGGCCGAGTATGCCAAGGGCATGCCTGAGGATCAGAAGGCCATCTACTACGCCGCCGGCGACTCGCGTGAGCGCTTGGCCAAGATGCCCGTGGTAAAGGGCGTGCTCGACCGCGGCTATGACGTGCTGCTGCTGACGCAGGATGTGGATGAGTTCACGTTCCAGGCTATGCGTGAGTACGTTGCCGCCGATATGCCCAAGATCTACGAGGACGATGCTGCCCGCGAGGCTGCCGAGAAGGCTGTGGCCGACGGTGCCGAGCCCGAGGTCGAGGATCGTCATCTAGAGCTCAAGAACGTTGCGACCGGTGATCTTGACCTGGCGACCGAGGACGAGAAGAAGGAGGCCGAGGACGCCACCAAGGAGAACGAGGACCTCTTTAGCGCTATGAAGGAGGCGCTCGGTGACAAGGTCGAGAAAGTCGCCGTCTCCGCGCGCCTGACCGATGCCCCCGCTTGTATCACCACCGAGGGCCCACTTTCGCTCGAGATGGAGAAGGTGCTCCAGAAGGGACCCGAGGGCGCGCCCGACGGCATGCCCAAGAGCCAACGCGTGCTCGAGCTCAACGCCAAGCACCCGGTCTTTGACAAGCTTGTCGCTGCCCAGAAGGCAGGCGACGCTGACAAGATCAAGCAGTACTCCGGTCTGCTCTATGACCAGGCTCTGCTGGTCGAGGGCATTTTGCCCGAGGACCCCGTTGCCTTCGCGGCGGCTGTTTGCAACTTGATGTAGTTCGGGGATACGGCACCGTAACTAGATTAGAACGAGAGTGGATAATCTCCCACTTTTGGCTCGAATGCGGGCTTGAAGTGGGAGATTTTCCACTCTCGTTTCCTTTTGAATGATTCCTCCGTCCCCAAGGGATCAATTATTTGTCGGGGTTGTGGTTTTGTGACCTGCTGAAATTAAAGATACTGTACAACTGTACGTTAATTCGTCTTCGTAGTATATTGCTACCCGCAAAACTCAATACCATTGTGCTCTGAGACGCTAAAGCGCCTACGTACAATGGTTATCAATAGTACGATTCGATTCAACGACAGGATGGATGGTCCAAGCGTGAGTCTCGGCAGCAAACTATCCAATGCAAAGGTCTCCTTTGCGATATTTAAGCGCGACATTAAGCGACTGCTTGTGAACCCCGTCGCCTTGGTGGTTACCCTTGGCGTGTGCGTTATTCCCTCGCTGTATGCCTGGTACAACATCGTGGCCAACTGGGATCCGTACGGAAACACCCAGGGCATCAAGATTGCCATCGCCAACAACGATCGGGGCACCCAAAACGACCTGGTGGGCGAGCTCAACGCGGGCGATCAGGTCGTCGATCAGCTCAAGGAGAACGATCAGCTGGGCTGGACCTTCGTCGATTCTGCGGCCGATGCCAAAGAGGGCGTCGAGAGCGGTGAGTACTATGCGGCCATCGTAGTCCCCAAGAACTTCTCGGATAACCTGGTTTCGATGCTCGACGGCAACTACCATCAGCCCAAGCTTACGTACTACGTCAATGAGAAGAAGAGCGCTATTGCGCCCAAGGTTACCGACACCGGTGCAAACACCATCGAGGAGCAGATCAACTCGGAATTTGTCTCCACGGTGGGCGAGACCGTTGCCAGTATTGCCAAGGATGCCGGAGTCGATTTAAAGGACAAGGCAACCCAGACTCAGGATTCGTTGGCCGGTTCGGTATCAGAGGCTTCCGATACGTTGGGCGAAGTGCGTGATTCGATTGGCGACATGAATGCCGCCATCGATAAGACGAGTGGTTCCATTGCCTCGGCAGATGCGGCACTTGCCGGTCTGCAGGGTCAGGCGCCGTCGCTGACGCAGGCGATCTCCCAGGGCAATGACCTGCTGGGCGAGGCTCGCGCCACGGCGGGCAACTCTGTCGCCTCGCTCTCCAAGGCGCTCTCGGAAGGCAGCCTTGCGCTCACCAAGACGTCAGCCTCCGCAAACGCTGCGATTGGCAAGCTGACGGGCACGGTCGCATCTACGACTACCCGTATCGACAACTCGCTTGAGTCTCTCCAAGCGACGATCGACCACAATAAGGCCGTTATCGGGCACTTGGAAATTCTCGTCAATGACACGTCGACAGGTTCCAAGGAAATTGACGCGCGCATTGTATCGATCATCGATTTGCTCCGCGAGCAGAATGAAAAGCTTCAGAGCATCAAGGACGGTCTGTCTGCGCAGTCGAGCGCCATGGCGAATGACGCTGCGGCTGTCTCGGGTGCCAGCGACGCTATCAATAATGCAATTCAGACCGGTGCGACCAACCTTGGCCAGGCTCAGACGGACCTGGGTCAAAACGCGCTGCCGAAGGTCTCGAGCGCACTTGATTCGTTTGCCGCCGTCTCGGGTGATCTGACGGGAATCGTGTCTGGCCTCACGCCTACTATTGCAAGTGCGCGCGGTACACTTTCGCAACTCAACGCCACGCTCGGTCAGGCCAAGACCACGCTGTCCCAGACCGATGCCTCGCTTGCCAAGGTCCAGGACAAGCTCGCAACCGCCGCCAACGACATCGCGGCGCTACAGACCTCCGAGTCCATGGGCGAGCTGGCCGGCCTGATGGGCGTCGACGTCGATGATGTTGCAGACTTCATGGCATCTCCGGTCGAGCTGACCTCAAAGTCAATTTACCCGGTCAAGAGCTTTGGTTCGGGCATTGCCCCGTTCTATACCAATCTGGCGCTGTGGGTGGGCGGCTACGTGCTTATCGCCATCTACAAGCTCGAGGTCGACCGCGAAGGCATCGGCAGCTTTACCGCGCGTCAGGGCTACTTTGGCCGCTGGTTGCTCCTGGTGATCCTGGGCGCGTTGCAGGCCATCATCGTTACGGTAGGCGATCTGGTGATCGGCGTGCAGTGCGTCAGCCCGCTGCTGTTCGTGCTGGGCGGCATCGCCATCTCGTTCACCTACGTCAATATCATCTATGCGCTGTCCACCACGTTTAAGCATATCGGCAAGGCTATCGGCGTCATTCTGGTTATCGTGCAGATCCCGGGTTCGTCGGGCATGTACCCCATCGAGATGATGCCAGGCTTCTTCCAGTGGCTGCACCCGCTGCTGCCCTTTACCTACGGCATCAATCTGCTGCGCGAGACGGTCGGCGGCATGTACTCGTTCAACTACCTGTTTAACCTGTGCATTCTGGGCGTGTTCTTGATCGTGGCGCTCTTTATCGGTCTGCAGCTGCGTCCGCTGCTGCTCAACCTTAACCTGCTCTTTGATAAACAGCTTTCCACGACCGGTATGATGATTTGCGAGTCCAACGACCTGCCGCGCCAGCGCTACTCGCTGCGCACGGCCATGCGTGTCATGCTCGATTCCGATTCGTACCGTCGCGAACTGCTCGATCATGCGGTCGCCTTTGAACATCGCTACCCGTACTACATCAAGGGCGGTTTTGCCGCCGTGGTGGGCGTTCAGGTCCTGCTCTTTGTCCTGTCGACGGTTCTCGATATCGACAATAACGGCAAGATCATCCTGCTTGTCATTTGGATCATCTCGGTTATTGCCATCTGCGGCTGGCTTATCAATATCGAATATATCCGCGCGAGCCTCAATACCCAGATGCGCATCTCGGCGCTTTCGGATGAGGACCTGCGTCGCGAGATGCGCGAGCACACGGCCGCCATTCCTGCCGCCCGCCACATGTTTGGCCTCAACGCCAGCGAGCGTGGTGCCAAGGGCGGCGATCAGTCCACGGGCCGCTTGCCGCATATCGGCTCGCACCATAAATCTCAGGGCAGCGACAGCACAGCCACAAATGATGGAGATACCACCGCGCTTGGCAAGCACTCCAAAGGAGGTGAGGCATAAATGAAGAACATCCTGCATCTGTTTAGGCGCGATGTCCAAAACGTGTCTCGCTCCGTGATCGGCTTGATTGTCGTGATGGGCCTCATTATCGTGCCGTGTCTGTACGCGTGGTTTAACATCGCCGGCAGCTGGGATCCGTACGGCAACACCGGCAATCTTAAGATCGCCGTGGTCAACACCGATGAGGGTTACGAGAGCGATCTGATTCCCGTCGAGGTTAACGTGGGCGAAAACGTGACCGCCACCCTACGCGGCAACGAGAGCTTCGATTGGGTTGTGCTTAACGATCGCGAAAAGGCTATCGAGGGCGTTAAGTCGGGCGCGTACTATGCTGCCGTCGTTATCCCCAAAACGTTTAGCGCTGACATGATGACGCTTTTCTCGACCGACGTGAAACACGCCGATATCGAGTTTTACGAGAACCAGAAGGCCAACGCCATCGCGCAGATCGTGACCGAGAAGGGTTCGAGCGCCGTTCAGAACCAGGTTAACGAATCTTTTACCGAGACCATTACGAGCATCGGTCTTAAGACGGTGTCCAGCCTGCTCGATTACATGAGCACCGACCAGGTCAGCAACTTTATCGCCAACCTGTCCTCGACGCTCGGCGATTCGATTGAGGACCTGCAAGACGTTCAGGCTAATGCTTCGTCGCTGGCGGGCATTTTGAGCTCTACGTCCGATTCGTTGACGTCGGCGAGCGGTATGCTCCAGCAGACGGGTACGGTCGATGAGTCGACCAAGCGGTTGATGGAGCATGCCAAGAGCGGCATGAGCGATTCCAAAGAAGCGCTGAAGGCCGCCAACGACGCCATCAACGCCGCGATTGACGGAAGCGCTGGCTCGTTCGACAACGTGTCCGCCGAGCTTGCGAAGGCATTCGATGCCGCGAATCAGCATGTTGACCTTACGGTGTCTCAGCTCAACGATGCCGCGGCGGCGCTCAATACACGTGCCGACGATATCGACGCCACGGCCGACCAGCTCCGCGGCTTTGCCGAGCAGGTCAGTGACGAAAAGCTCCAGGAGAGCCTCAAGTCTGTGGCAACATCGCTGAACAGGATCGCGGTGGAGTATCGCAACAGCGCCAAGGACCTGACGGCAACTGCTAAGTCCCTTTCTGACAGCATGGCAGAGGTCAACAGCACGCGTGCCGAAGTCGACCAGGCCATCGCCGATGCCAAGGCGGGCATTTCGGGCGCCAAGTCCGACTACGACTCCACGTTCTCGGTCAAGGCAAAGGAGCTCAAGAAGACGGTTTCAGGCATCCTGGACTCGCTGGATGGCATCTCGGGCGATCTGGATAGCGCCGTAGACGGCCTGACCGACGCATCCGGTTCGCTGGCAAAGGGCCTCTCCAAGGCTGCAAAGCTGGTCAACAAGGCTTCCGATCAGCTGGGTGAAGCGTCCGATAAGATCAGTGCCTTTAAGGACGAGCTCGACGGCGCCCTTATGTCGGACGATCTGGCCACGATCAAGACGATGATTGGCAATGATCCCGAGGGTTTGGCCGTGTCGCTTTCCGGTCCCGTCGCGCTCGATCGCAAGCCGGTCTATCCGATCCGCAACTACGGCTCGGCCATGGCGCCGTTCTACACGATTCTGTCGCTCTGGGTCGGCTCGATCGTGCTGGCGGCCATGATGAAGGTGTCGGTTGACGACGAACTCATCAATGAGTTAATCCCCGTGCGCTTGCACGAGATCTACCTGGGCCGCTACCTGTTCTTTGGCGGTCTGGCCCTGCTGCAGGCAACGCTCGTGTGCGCGGGCGACATCCTGTTCTTTGGCATTCAGTGCGACAACCCGCTGCAGTTTGTGCTGGCGGGCTGGGTCGCGAGTCTCGTGTTCTCCAATATCGTCTACACGCTTACGGTTTCGTTTGGCGATATCGGCAAGGCTTTGGCCGTTGTGCTGCTGGTCATGCAGGTCGGCGGTTCGGGCGGTACGTTCCCCATCGAGATGACCGGCCCTGTGTTCCAGGCGATCTATCCGTTCCTGCCGTTTACCCATGGCATTAACGCCATGCATGCCGCCATGGCTGGCGCCTACCATATGGAGTACTGGGTTGAGCTGGGCATTCTGGCGAGCTATCTGATTCCGTCGCTGGCCCTGGGCGTCGTCTTCCGCCGTCCGGTCATCAAAGCCAACGACTGGATCATCGAAAAGCTGGAGTCGACAAAGCTAATTTAGTGCGGCAACGTTAACGCTGATGTAGCACTAATGCCAGCGAGCGAGCCGCATTTGCGCCAAGGTGACGTGAAATGAAAGGGCGCTGACCTTCTGGTCGCGCCCTTGAAATTGAACGTCAGATTGGCGTGAATGCGGCTCGCGCAGCGACGGCCGGTCCGCCGTTCGGTAGAACGGCGGAACAAAACGCTTTAGTGGGCTGGATTGCGATGCAACGCCGGTTGTTGCTACAGTAGCGGGGCGTGCCGGGGGTCCGGTGCGCCCTGTTTTTATTTGACCATGAGGCGGCACGCAGCCATACGCGTGCGGACACCACGCCAAGATTGAGTGTGAGGATGTTCCATGGCCCAATACGCTGCCAACGAAATCGAAAACATGCCCGATAGCCCTGTCGCACGGGAGGACCTGGGCGCCGGCGGCACCTCCCGCGGCGCCGGCGCGCGTTCCCCGTTCTTCTGGAAGGTCTTGCTGCTATCGGTGGCGGTCATCTGGGGCTATTCCTTTACCACCATGAAAGATGCGCTCGACACCATTCCGGTGTTCGAACTGCTCTATATTCGTTTTCTTCCGGCTTCGCTGGTTATGTTTGCCATCTTCCACAAACGCATCATCGCGCACTTTAATGCCCGCAACCTTATCGTCGGACTTGGTATGGGCGCACTTATGTGGGGCGCGTACGGTTTGCAGACGATTGGCCTGGCACAGACCACGGCGGGCAAGAGTGCATTTTTGACGGGTACCTATTGCATCCTCGTGCCGTTTGCGAGCTACGTCCTAAGCGGCGAAAAGCTTACCCGTTACAACTTGGGCGCCGCGTTGCTGTGCCTGGCGGGCATTGGTCTGGTGGCGCTCGATAGCGTCGAGTTCAATGTCGGCGATGTCATCACACTGGGCGGTGCGGTCTTCTTTGCCATCCAGATGGCGGTGACGGCCAAATACGGTCGCAAGATGGACATCAACGTCATCACATTTTGGATGTTTGTGGGCAATGGCGTCTTGAGCTTGGCAACGTCGCTGCTATTCGAGACCCAAGCGCCCGCGTCCGTGTGGACGCCGAGCTTTATCGGTGTGATGGCGTTTCTATCGGTGGGCTGTACGTGTGTGGCTCTGCTCATCCAAAACGTCGGCCTGGCGCATGTCCCGGCCTCAACGGGCTCGCTGCTCCTTTCGATGGAGTCGCCTTCGGGTGTGCTGTTCTCGGTGCTGCTGATGGGGGAGGCGCTCACCTCGCGCCTGCTCGCCGGCTTCGCGCTCATCTTTCTTTCGATTATCTTGAGCGAGACGCATTTCGATTTTTTGCGTCGAAAGCCGCGTCCGCAATTGTAAACAATTTGTTGCGCCGCCTCCCGGGGCGGCATTTTTTATGCGTCGCCCTTAAAGTAGTACCTTGCACTTTACGCTATCAAAGTGCTTGCTGCAAAAACGTTACTGGAGGGCATCTATGGCACCAGCACTGTCCGATCTTCAACCGCAATCAGCGCCCAAGGCCACCGCGGCGGCGCAGACCGCTATCGGTGACGGTCTTGTTGCAGAAGCTCAGGCTTTTGCAGATGAGCTCGCTGCGTGGCGACACGATTTACATCAGATGCCCGAGCTGGGTAATAGCCTCCCGCAGACCTCTACGTATATCCAAGCGCGCCTGACCGAGATGGACATCCCATTTGCTACGCTCGTCGATGGTTCCTGCGTTGTGGGCCTTGTCGGCGCCGGTGCCGCCGCGGCCCAAGGCAATGGCATCTGCACGAATGAGCAGGCCGGTACGGTCATCATGCTTCGTGGCGACATGGACGCCCTGCCCGTTGCCGAGGAATCCGGCGAGCCCTTTGCATCCACCAACGGCTGCATGCACGCTTGCGGTCACGATATGCACGCGACGGCGCTGCTTGGTGCGGCTCGTATGCTCAAAGCGCGCGAGGCAGAGCTTGTTGATGCCAACGCTACGGTTAAGTTGCTGTTCCAGCCGGGCGAGGAAACCTTTGAGGGTGCCCGCGCCGCCATCGCCGACGGTCTGCTGCAGAACCCGCGCCCTCAGGCGGCCTTTGCCATGCACGTTAACAGCCAATCGCCGCTCGGCCTGGTGCTCTATGGGAGCCCGGCGCTTTCGGGCGTGTATGGTTTCCGCATCACGCTGCAGGGCAAGGGCGGCCATGGCTCGAGCCCCGAGATCTGCATCGACCCCATCACGACCGGCGTCCATGTGCACCTGGCGCTTCAGGAGCTCATCGCTCGCGAGGTGCCGGCCGCCAAGGAGGTCGCACTGACCGTGGGTAAGTTTGCCGGTGGCCAAGCGGCCAACGTCATCCCGGATACCTGCGTGCTCGAAGGCACGCTGCGCGGCTTCGACGTCGAGCTCATGGAGCACCTCAAGACCCGCATCGCGGAGGTCGTTAACGGCGTTGCCACAACATATCGTACGCCGGCGACCATCGAGACGCTTTCGGATGTTCCGCCGCTTGTACTCGACAGCGATATGACTCAGGCGTCGCTTGGCTACGTGGGCGCAGTGCTGCCCAAGGCGGCTTTCTTGCCGCTTTTCCATGCCATGGCGAGTGAGGACTTCGCGCTTATCTCGAGCGAGATCCCAAGTGCGTACTTTACCGTGGGCGCGGCCGTAACCGACACGGACGAGCATTTTGCCCAGCACCATCCCAAGGCACGTTTTAACGATGCCGAGCTGCCGCTCGGTGCTGCGGCCTATACCGCCGTCGCTTTGGGCTATATCGCCGACCACCGGTAGCATCCAACCTTGCCTTTCAAGCCTGCGGGCATGGCCATAAGGCCTATGCCCTTGTCTTTCAAGGCAATCTTGGGCACTACCGGCGCCCGGCGCCGGCTATTCGTTTGTTAAATAAGGAGCAGTATGCCCCAGCAGCGTAAGTTCTTCCCCGGCTGGCTCGTGGTGGCCTCCGGCTTCGTGATCATGGCCACGTGCTACACGATTTTCGTCAACTGCATGAGCCTGTTTCAGCCGCTCATCGTCAGCGACCTCGGGATCACGCTTGCGCAGTACAACATCTCCAATGCCATCTCCACCGTGGTGAGCGTTGTGGGCTCGCTTGTGATCGGCCATGTCGCCGATAAGGTGAGCGGCCGCGTTCTGGGCTCCCTCACCGTTATCGCCACCTCTGCCGTGCTTGTCGGCATGAGCTTTGTGGGCGAGCTTTGGCAGGTCTACGTGCTCTTTTCTGTTCGTCCCGTTCTGTCCGTGGCCGCCTTGGAAGCCGAATGGATGCTCGTACCATCATTCGGTTTCCAAGGCGGCCACGGGCCTACGAAATGATCCCTATTCCTCCGTCCCCAAGGGATCACGTGATCCGAAGGGGACGGAGGAAAAGGGATCACAAACAGCGGCGGCGCGTCTGGCCGAACGAGTCCCCATACCCTCGTTCGGTCAGACGCGCCGCCGCTGTTTGTATTTGTGCCGTATAATGACCGTTACCTATGACGCGATACAAAAGAAAGGTGTTTGCCCATGCAGGCACAGAAGGCGGAGGGAACCCGCGACCTTATCGGCGCCGAGATGCGCGCCTGGCAAAAGATGCAGCAGATTGCGGCCGGCGTGTTCGAGCCGTTTGGTTTTAAACCCATCGAGACGCCCGCGATCGAGCAGGTGGACGTGTTTGTCCACGGTATCGGCCAGTCGACCGACGTCGTGCGCAAGGAAATGTTCCGCGTGTTCAGCGGTGCCAACCTGGAGCGCGTCTTTACCGAGGGCACCGACACCAAACTCAAGCCCAAGCAGCGCCTGGCCCTTCGTCCCGAGGGCACGGCCGGCGTGGTGCGCGCTGTCGTCGAGAACAATCTGGTGCCCCAGGGCTCCACGCCGTTTAAGGCGTACTACGCCGAGGCCATGTTCCGCGGCGAGCGTCCCCAGAAGGGCCGCCTGCGCCAGTTCCACCAGGTGGGCATCGAGTGGCTCGGCGCTCCCGATCCGGCGGCAGACGCCGAGTGCATCATCATGCTCATGGAGTTTTACAAGCGCCTGGGCTTCGATCTTTCCAAGCTTCGTCTGCTCATTAACTCGATGGGCGACGCTCAGTGCCGTCCGGCTTACCGCGAGCAAGTCAAGCAGTTTATCCTCGATCACGCAGACGAGATGTGCGATGAGTGCCGCGAGCGCGCCGAGCTCAACCCGCTGCGTGCCTTTGACTGCAAGAACGACCACTGCCGCGAGATCATGGCCGACGCGCCGCTGATGGGCGATAACCTGTGCGATGAGTGCCGCGAGCACTACGAGCAGGTCAAGCGCTATCTGGATGTCGCCGGTATCGAGTATGTCGAGGATCCCACCCTGGTGCGTGGTCTGGACTACTACACCCGCACTGTCTTTGAGGTCGAGGCTCCCGGCGCCGGCGTCGGTTCCATCGGTGGCGGCGGCCGCTACGACGGCCTGGTCGAGCTCGAGGGTGGCAAGCCCACGGCGGGCGTCGGCTTTGCCGTCGGTTTTGAGCGCGCCCTGCTGGCCCTGCAGGCCTTTGGCAGCGATCTGGGTGCCGAGGAGGTCCCGTGCGTCTACGTCGCCAATGCCGGCAAGGAGCTGCGTCAGAACGTCTTTACCATTACGCAGCAGCTTCGCGCCGCAGGGATTGTGACCGAGGCCGACTATCAGGGCCGTTCGCTCAAGGCTCAGTTTAAGCAGGCCGATAAGGTGGGCGCCAAGCTCATCCTGGTCCTGGGCGGCGACGAGCTTGCCGCCGGCAAGGTCAAGGTGCGCGACATGGAGAGCCATGAAGAGGCCCTTGCCGATCTGGCCAACGTCGTCGAGGCGGTTCGCGAGCGCCTGTAGCGCATCTTTTTGAGCTGCGGACCCGCTTGAGTGTCCCGTCCATTGCGAGCGATTGTTACGGGGGTGTTTCGTATTTATGCGGAATGCCCCCGTTTGTGTATGCCGTCCACCGAGAAATACGACCATTTAGAGCAAAAACCCTTGCAATGCAGAAAATACTTTTGTGTGGTAAAGCGCAATCAGTGTCGAAAGTATTTCTCAAGCGCCTATAATGAATACCGCATGTTACGTGCATAGAAGGAGGAATGGGAGGAAACGTGGCTGAGAACCTAAGCAACCAGTCTGTACCCGAAGCCGCGGCGCGCGTCGCTGCCGTGGTCAACCGCCTCGTTAACCGAATCGGCTCGAATGCCGAGTCCAGGGAGCGTCTCGCCGAGATCGAGATCCCCGAGGAGCTGCGCGATAATCTGGCGCTGTTCCTGCGCCTGGAGCGCCGTGTGCTTAGCGAGTATGATCCCGAGATCGCGGACCTGTTCGACAAGATTCTGTCGGCCGAAATCGTGGCCAATGCCGGCAACCCCGGTAGCCGTGCCGCTGACGAGGCCGTCGACGAGCAGGGCGTGCCCACCGCCGACGAGCCCACCGCCGTGGCGTTTCGCGAGGTCGTCGATCTGATCGATAGTCTGCCGCTCGATAAGCAGCAGGTTATCGTCCGCGCCTTTACGAGCTTCTTCCACCTGGCAAACCTGTCGGAGGAGAACTACCGTGTGGCGCAGCTGCGCGAGCGCGAGGCCGGTGCGTCGACCGATACCGAGGTCGATCCCGCCAACGAACTTACCGTCGCCTATCACCAGCTGGTGAATGAGCTGGGCGTCGAGGGCGCCAACGAGCTGCTCGGCAAGCTTGAGTTCCATCCCGTCTTTACCGCGCATCCCACCGAGGCCCGTCGTAAGGCCGTCGAGGGCAAGATTCGCCGTATCTCCAACCTGCTGGAGGAGCGTCCGCGTTTGCGCGGCTCCGACCTGGTGGAGAACGAGCGCCACATGCTGCAGGAGATCGACGCCTTGGTGCGTACGAGCCCCATCGCGCTCAAGAAGCCCACGCCGGTCGAGGAAGCCGATACCATCATCGACATCTTCGATAACACGCTGTTCGACGTCCTCCCCGTCATCTATCGTCGTTTTGACGACTGGGTGCTGGGCGACAAGGCCGGTACCGTGCCGCCGCTGTGCCCGGCGTTCTTCCATCCCGGCAGCTGGATCGGTTCCGACCGCGACGGTAACCCCAACGTCACCGCCAAGGTGAGCCGTGAGGTCGCCGCCAAGTACTTCACCCACATGGTGCTCAAACTCGAGGACAAGTGCCGCCGCATCGGCCGCAACCTCACGCTCGAGGCCACCTACAGCAAGCCGTCTGCCGAGCTCATCAACCTGTGGAACCATCAGGTCGAGATGAGCACCCAGTACACGGCCCGCGCCGAGCTGATCTCCGAGCACGAGCCGCATCGCGCCGTCATGCTCGTCATGGCCGACCGTCTGAACGCCACCGTGCGCCGTATCACCGACACCATGTACCACAGCGCCGATGAGTTCCTGGAGGATCTGCGCGTCGTCCAGCGCTCGCTGGCTGCCTGCGGTGCCGTCCGTGCTGCCTATGGCCCGGTCCAGACCATCATCTGGCAGGTCGAGTCCTTCGGCTTCCATATGGTCGAGATGGAGTTCCGTCAGCACTCCGTGGTGCACGCCCGTGCCCTCAAGGATATCCACGAGAACGGTATCCACGGCGACCTGCAGCCCATGACGCGCGAGGTCATCGATACCTTCCGTGCCATCGGTTCCATCCAAAAGCGTTACGGCAAGAAGATGGCGCACCGCTACATCATCTCGTTCACCAAGAGCGCCCAGCATGTGGCCGACGTCTTTGAGCTCGCCCACCTGTCCTTTGCACACGAGGAGGATGTCCCCGAGCTCGACGTGATCCCGCTGTTTGAGCAGCTTGAGGACCTCGAGGGCTGCGTTGACGTACTCGACCAGATGCTCACGCTGCCCGTGGTGCAAAAGCGCCTTGCCCAGACCAACCGCCGCATGGAGGTCATGCTGGGCTATTCCGACTCCTCCAAGGACGCCGGTCCTACCACGGCCATGCTCGCGCTGCACTCCGCGCAGGAGCGCATCGCCAAGTGGGCCGAGAAGAACGATATCGACCTGGTGCTCATGCACGGTCGCGGCGGTGCCGTGGGCCGTGGTGGCGGCCCGGCCAACAAGGCCGTGCTGGCGCAGCCCAAGGGTTCGGTCAACTGCTTCTTTAAGCTCACCGAGCAGGGCGAGGTCATCTTTGCCCGTTACGGCAACCGCACGCTGGCTCAGCGTCATGTTGAGTCCGTTGCTGCCGCAACGCTTTTGCAGTCGGCCCCGAGTGTCGAGAAGACCAACACCGAGACCACGCAGAAGTTCTGGGATATGGCCGAGAAGCTCAACACCGCAAGCCACGAGCGCTATCTGGACCTGCTGAACACCGAGGACTTTACACCGTGGTTCTCGACCGTGACGCCGCTGACCGAGGTCGGTCTGCTGCCGATCGGCTCGCGTCCGGCCAAGCGCGGTCTGGGTGCGAAGTCGCTCGATGACCTTCGTACCATTCCGTGGATCTTCAGCTGGAGCCAGGCGCGCATTAACCTTGCCGCTTGGTACGGCCTGGGCACCGCCTGCGAGCAGCTTGGCGATCTTGACCAGCTCAAGGCTGCCTACCAGGAGTGGCCGTTCTTCCGCACCTTTATCGACAACATCGAGATGTCGATCGCTAAAACCGATCAGCGCATCGCCAAGATGTATCTGCACCTGGGCGATCGCCAGGATCTGTCCGAGAAGGTCTTCACCGAGATGCAGCTCACGCGTAAGTGGGTCCTTGCCATCGTCGGTGACGAGTGGCCGCTGCAGCGTCGTCGCGTGCTCGGCTGCGCCGTTCGCGTGCGTAACCCCTACGTCGACGCTCTGTCCATCGCCCAGGTCCGCGCCCTTCGCGAGGTGCGCATGAATCAGGACGAGATGGCCGAGGAGAAGAAGGCCGAGTACATGAGCCTGATTCTTTCGACTGTGACCGGCGTCTCGGCAGGATTGCAAAACACGGGGTAATCGATAGCCCTGTGGCTCTCACCGGGACCCGACGGGTTTCCCTCTGAATGCGTCCTCGCACTTGAAGCCCCCTTATCCTGCTCCTTTGGAGCTGCGGATAAGGGGGCTTCGTGCTGACGCTCCTATTTGGCAAGGTGTTTTTTAGAATCCATTTTGCGCTCGGCCTCGAAGGCTTGCCTGTCCCAATCGAGCGGAAGTCCGGCCTCGACCCATGCCTCGTAGGCCCTCCTTATGGGCTTGAGCTCCCTTTGGCCCCTCTCCAGCATCGAGATGTACTTCTCGCTGGTTCCCAATATGGACGCCGCCCTCACCTGGCTGACCCTCGCCGCGCGCCTGGCCGCCACGAGCCCCGAGGCGTCCTCGGGCCTCCTGACCTCGTGCGGGCGCATCAGCGCCCGGTACGCCTCCCTGGCCACGTAGCGCTTGAGGCACCTCATGACCTCCCTGTCGCTCTTCCCCCGCGCCCTGGCCCTCTCGGCGTACTCGGCGGTCTCGGGGTCGCGCATGACCCTCTGCCTCGCGATCTCGTGCAGCGCGCTGTTCGCCTGCCGGTCGCCGCCCCTGTTGAGCCTGTGCCTCACGGTCTTGCCGCTCGAGGCGGGGATGGGGCAGGCCCCGCATATCGCCGCGAACGACGCCTCGGAGCGCAGCCTGCCCGGGTTGTCCCCGGCCGCGACCGCGAGCTTGGCCGCGCTCACGGGCCCGCACCCGTACATCGCCAGCAGGGCGGGGCAGTTCTCCTCCAGGGACGCCTCGATCGCGCGCTCCATGTCGAGCGCCGCGGCGCGCGCCGCCGCCCACAGGTCCGCCAGCGCGCCGAGCGCGGCGCCCAGCGCGCCCTCGGCGCGCACGGAGGGGAGCTCCTCCATCAGCCTCGGCCCCGCCATCCCGCGGAACCTCGACCTGAGCCCCTCCGGGGCGGTGGTGAGCAGCGACCTCGCGGTGTTGATCGCCGAGGTCCGCGCCTTCACCGCCCCGGAGCGCGCCGCGAGCATGCAGCGCACCCCGTCGACCCACCCGTCCTGGCTCTTGGGGGTCCCGAGCTTTGAGCCGGACATCGCCGCGCGGGCCGCCCTCTCCGCGTCCGACTCGTCGCACTTTCCCTGCCCCGGGCGCCTCCTCTGCATCCTCGCCGGGGAGAGCGCCTCGCGCACGGGCATCCCAAGCGACGCGAGGTGCCTGGTGAGGCCCGCCCCGTAGGACGACGTCCCCTCCATCGCGACGCAGGCCGGCTCCCCGGCCGCCGCGATCGCCCCGGCGAGCGCCTCGTAGCCCGCCGCGTCGGCGGGGAACTGGCGGGACAGGACCTTGCGGCCCCTCCAGTCCAGGACGCACAGCCAGTGCGAGTCGGCGTGGGTGTCGACCCCGCAGAAGACCGGCCCGCGGGCGCCGGGTGTCGATTCGTTTTGCATGTCTCGCTCCGTTCTTTCCGTGCTCGCCTGGACCGGGCAGACGGCACACTGACGGGGCGCGATAGAATGCGGTTGTTCGGGTCCGCGGTATCGCTCCATGCTCCTATTAGGTCATGCGGCGGTCTCGGCTCGCCGCGGCCCGCGCGGGACATGTCAGGAAACGAGGGCAGCCCTGTGGGCGCCAGCGGAATGTGGGGTCACCGCGCGGTCCGCATCTGATGGTGTCGACGTCAATGGTATACGGGTGCACCATCGACGTCTTCAATACAGAAGATATCAGTGCGGGATGTTTTGGGAAATAACCCAAAACCGGCCATGTGGGGTCCTTTGGAGTCACCCTTTAGGCGGAACTCTCCTAATTATTTGGATGAGTCGTTTACTTACTTGTACTGTTACCGTCTTCCCGCTCTTGTTGGGGTATGCTTTGTTCGTATGTAAACGTATGACATGTTGATGGGGAAGGGTGCTATGGCTCGCGAGAGTGCTCGTTCTAAGGATACGGCTAAGCCTGGCATCAAGGAAGTTGCGGCGGTGGCGGGGGTTTCGCCTACTACGGTATCTCGCGTGCTTAATAATCGCGGCTATATTAGCCAAGAGACCCGCGATAAGGTCCATGCCGCGATGAAGCGCATCAACTATACGCCCAACGATATCGCCCGTGCCATGCTCAACGGTCGCCTGAATCTTATCGGTATGATCGTCCCCTATGTCAGCAGTCCGTTTCATGCCCAAGTGGTTCAAGTCATTGAGCATACCCTGGCCGAAAACGGTTTTAAGATGCTGCTGTGCAATAGCGCCAATCGACCCGAGCTTGAGCGCTCTTATATCGACATGCTTCGACGCAATATGGTTGATGGCGTCATCGTCAACTCGCTTAATATCGGTGCCGAGGCGTATGCCGAGATGGGCTTGAGTCTGGTTGGTATCGACTGCGACCTTGGCGAAGCCTCTGTTCAGATTGCGAGCGACAGCTATAGCATCGGCGAACTTGCCACGCGTCGCCTGATCGATGACGGATGTTCACGCATCCTGTGCCTGCGCAGCAATAGCCGCATGCGCATGCCTGCCAATAAGCGTACCGATGCCTACCTCGATGTTGTTGAGCAGGCCGGTTTGCCCGCGCTTGTCCGTGAGGTCGAGTTCGTTAAGCCCGACGACGAAAAGAGCGCGGTCGTTGCGAAGATCCTCGATGAGAACCCCGATATTGACGGCATCTTTGCGGGAGACGACACGATGGCGGCTATCTGTCTTAACGTGATGAAGCAGCGCGGCTTGAGCGCTCCGGGCGATATTAAGGTCGTGGGCGCGGATGGTGCCCGCCGCACTATGACGTTTATGCCTGACTTAACAACCGTACGCCAAGATATCGATCGCATCGGAGAGCTCGCGGCGCAATCCATCATTGCTCTTGTTAACGGCGAAAAGCCCGAATCGAATATCAAGCTCCCCGTTGAACTCATTGAGGGTAAAACCGCGTAGTTCATCCCGTGCCAAAAGAATTCCTCAAACACCTCTGATGACCGTTCGCCGGCATATGTCAACCGTTTGCCGACGACTGGAACTGCAAAAAGACGTATTGGTATGAAAACGTTTGACATATGAAAACGATTGACATATCTTGCAGTTGTACCGAGTTAGTATCACGTGGGAAAGGAAGTCTCGGATGCACAAGGTGTATTACCAGCCTGAGGGAATTTGGGTAGGCGACATCATGCCGTACGGCGAGGACGGCACGTTCTATCTCTATCATCAGCGTGACACGCGAAACCCCGGACCTTTCGGAGAGCCGTTTGGCTGGGCACTCGCGACAACCAAGGACTTCGTCAATTACAAAGACTTTGGCGAGAGCCTTGAGCGTGGCGGCGACGAGGAAGTCGACCAGTATGTTTATGCCGGCACGGTGTTTAAGGTGGGCGACAAGTACCATGCGCTCTACACTGGTTGCAATCGCGATAAGGTCCGCGCACGTTTGATGAAGCAGGTTCTTCTTCATGCAACGAGCGACGACGCCGTCAAGTGGGAGAAGAACATCGCCGAGACGCTGCTTCCGCCCCAGGAGGGTTACGATGACCGCAACTGGCGCGATCCCTTTGTGCTTTGGGATGAGGAGAACGAAGAGTACATGCTCATCCTCGGCACGCGTGTGGGCGAGGACAAGCGTCTGATGACCGGCCGCCTGGTCAAGTTCACCTCCAAGGATCTGACCAACTGGGAGTTCCAGGGCGACTGGTGGAACCCGGGCCTGTACACCATGTTTGAGATGCCTGATCTCTTTAAGATGGGCGACTGGTGGTACCTCGTCTTTTCCGAGTACAGCGACGGCAACAAGACCCGTTACCGCATGTCCAAGTCCATCAACGGTCCTTGGATTACCCCCGCTGACGACTCCTTCGACGGCCGCGCGTACTACGCCGCTCGCACCGCATTCGATGGCGAGCGTCGCGTTCTCTTTGGTTGGGTTCCTACGCGTGACGAGGGCGGCGACCCCAGCTCTTACCTATGGGGTGGCACCTTTATGCCCCTCGAGATCGTTCAGCGTGCCGACGGAACGCTCGGCACCAAGCTCCCCGACAGCATGCTTGGCGCCTTTGGCGAGGGCAAGGCTGTCGAGACCTTTGAGCTTTCCTGCGAGTCGGGCAAGGTCGAGCAGGTGCTCGCCGCAGATGCCGGCTCCACCTACTTGCTCGATGCCGACATTGAGCTCGGCGGTAACGCTGCCGGCTTCTCGGTCAAGTTCGCCGAGGACGCCGAGACCGGTCTTGCCTATGAGTTCCGCGCCAACCTGCGCGAGGGCAAGCTCGAGTTCACGCCGGCTCCCCAGTACCCGTGGTTCCAGGTCAACAACATGGGCCTCGAGCGTCCGTTGTTCTTTAAGGGCGAGGGCACTCACCATGTGCGTCTGGTCGTCGACGACGACATCGCGACCATCTTTGTCGATGACGTTGCGCTCAACGCTCGCTTCTGCAACAAGCAGGGCCAGGGTGTGGCGCTTACCGTCACCGACGGTGCGCTCAAGTGCGCAAACGCAACGATCGCGTCTCTGTAGCGGCAACAAACCGTTTTATGATTTAGAAAAGGAATGGAGAGGAACATGGACTACAAGGCAGTGTCCCAGCAAGTCGTCGACAACGTCGGCGGACTGGAGAACATCGAGGGCGCCACGCATTGCGTGACCCGTCTGCGTCTGGTGCTCAAGGATACGAGCAAATACAACAAGGCCGAGCTCGAGAACATCGATGGCGTCAAGGGCGTGCTGTACAACAGCGGCCAGCTCATGATCATCTTCGGTACCGGTACCGTCAACAAGGTTTACGATGAGTTTATGGCTCTGACGGGCGTTAAGGAGATCAGCGCTTCCGAGGTCAAGGGCGCCGAGGCGGACAAGAAGGGCAAGTTCTTCTCGGTCCTCAAGGTATTCTCGGACATCTTTATCCCCATCATTCCCGCCTTCGTCGGCGCTGCAATCATCATCGGCCTTAAGTCGCTGATCGTTGCCAACGGCCTCTTTGGCATGGAGGGCAGCCTCGCCGATCACAGCGAGTTCCTCAAGAACCTCGCAAGCTTCTTTGCCATTATCGCCACCACGTTCGACTACCTGCCTGTCCTGGTTATGTACAGCGCAGTCAAGCGTTTTGGCGGTAACCCGATCCTGGGCATCCTCGTCGGTATCGTCATGGTTCACCCGAGCCTTATGAACCGCAACACGTTCGTTATGGACCCGACGGGTGCTGAGTACTGGAACTTTGGTCCGCTCTCCATTCCCATGGTTGCTTTCCAGGGCGGCGTGTTCCCTGCAATTCTGACCGCCTGGTTTATGGCCAAGGTCGAAAAGATTGCCCAGAAGTACATCCCCGAGGTCGTTTCGTTCGTCTTTGTCCCGACCGTTACCCTGATTCTTGCTAACGTCGCCCTGTTCACCGTGTTCGGCCCGCTCGGTAACCTGATCGGCGACGTCCTCGCCGGCGTAATCGATATCCTGTACAACAGGATGGGCGTCTTTGGTGCCTTTGTCTTCGCCGCGTTCCTGCAGCCGCTCGTCGTTACCGGTACGCATCAGTTCATCCAGGGTATCGAGGCAAACCTTGTTGCCACGACTGGCTTCAACTACATCCAGGCCATCTGGTCGGTTTCCATCATCGCCCAGGGCGGCGGCGCCATCGGTATGTACCTCATTCACAAGAAGCACTCCAAAGAGCGCAACATCTGCATGTCGTCCTTTATCCCGACGCTGGTCGGAATCTCCGAGCCCGCTATCTTTGCTGCAAACATGCGCTATTCGATCATTCCGTTCATCTGCGCATGCATCGGTGCAGGCTGCGGCGGTGCCTTCGTCAAGCTCTTTGAGGTGCGCGCTATCGGTCAGGGTCTGACCGGCGTGCTTGGCCTGCTCATCGTCACGCCCGAGACCCTCGTGTGGTATGTGGCTGGCAATCTCATCGCCTTTATCGTGCCGATCGTCTTGATCTTTGCCTACAACAAGGCAAAGGGCGTGCCGACCACCGATGAAGAGGGCGCTGGCGCTGGCTTCGATGTCAGCTTCTAGTTGAGCCATTCAGTGCAATGTGCGGATAAGTCCATTTGAGGAAGGGCGTTCGACTCGTGTGAGTCGAGCGTCCTTCCCCATAGACGAGAAAGTCAACGGCGATGTTAAATCAAAAAAACAAGGTGACACGCGCGGACTATGAGCAGTGGCGTGCCGGACAGGATGAGACGGCGGCTCGCATCGCGTCCGACCCCGATAGGCTTCTGTTCCATGTGGAGCCTGAGCTTGGCTGGCTCAACGACCCCAACGGTTTGGTTCAGATTGGTGATACGTATCACATCTATCATCAATACGATCCTTTCGATGCTGCGCATGGCGGTCCAGTGCTTTGGAACCATCTGACGACAAAGGATTTTGTGACGTACGAGAATCACGGCCCCGTGCTGTTCCCCGATTCCGATTTGGATTCGAGCGGAGCGTATTCTGGTTCTGCCTTTGTACGTGATGGCAAGATTCACTACTTCTATACCGGCAACGTCAAGCATTTTGACCGCGATGATTACGACTACGTGTTGACGGGCCGTGAGCAAAACCAGATTCATATGGTTGCCGAGAATCCCGACGAATTGGGCGAGAAGCGCATGGCTGTTGGACCAGTCGATTACCCCGACGATATCGGTACGCACGTGCGCGACCCCAAGATCCTTGAGCACGATGGTATCTACTACATGGTTCTGGGCGCTCGTACGAAAGACGACCGTGGCTGCGTGCTTGTCTATACTTCGCGTGATTTAGGGGTCTGGAGCTATGCGACGCGCATTGAGCTGGACGAGAACTTTGGCTTTATGTGGGAGTGCCCCGATCTGTTTGAGCTCGATGGCGAGCTTATTCTCGTTTGCTGTCCGCAGGGTGTGCCTGCCGATGGTTGGCGTTACCGCAATCCGCATCAGTGCGTGTGGTTCCCTATCGAGGCCGATTGGGAGGCGCCGAGCTTTAAAATCGTCGGGCAGGGCATGCCCCCGATGGTCGATGCCGGTTTTGATTTCTATGCTCCGCAGTCCTTTGAGGATGCTGCAGGCCGGCGTTTGATGATCGGATGGTCGGGTTGCCCCGATGCGACGGCAGAAAACCCGACGGTGGCGCGCGGGTGGCAGTGCGCGTTGACGGTGCCGCGAGAGCTGAGCATGCGCGATGGTAAGCTCTGCCAGCAGCCGGCGCACGAGATTGAGAGGATGCGCGGCGACTGCGTTCGCGCGACAGGCGGTGAAACCGTTGAGGAGCCGGGCCGCCTGTTTGATCTTGTGGTTTCCTGTGAGGGCGCCAAGATGGTCGAGCTCGAGATTCGCAAGGGTGTCTTTGTGCGCTATGCAGACGGGATGCTTACCCTCGACATGGGTGACGAAGGCTATGGGCGCGACCAGAGGTCGATCGAGCTCAGCGAGCTTCGCGACCTGCGCGTGCTTTCGGACACTACGATGGTCGAGATTTTTGCAAATGGCGGCGAGGCGGCACTTACGAGCCGTACCTATTCGCCGGCGGTTTCGGCGATGGGGTTGCATGCCGAGGGTGCGGCATCGATGAATTTCTACCGCCTCGTGCATTAACCGTGCATGGGGCACGATTGGACTTGCTGGGCGAAATGAATCGCAGTTGCCGCGGCCAACTACCGTTTATCGCGTATAGCGACCGTTTGCGGAGTAAGTAACACTTAGTAATAAACCGTGTAGAATCTCAGGTTAGCACGGAGTTTTCCAGGGAGACGCTGTCCTTTGTTGTGCGCAAGGGGCGGCGTCTCTTTGGCGCTTGGACGCTGTTGTGCAACAGTGCGGTGGCCTGTGCTTGATATTGGAAAGTCGACGTTGAGATGGGTCGTGATGATAATGGGCAAGTACGTAATCGTGGTTGAGTCTGGGTCGGATGTGACGCCGGAGCTCTGCGAGCGCTACGGCATCGTGCGCGTGCCCATGCATGTCACGATTGGTGACGAGACCGTCGAGGACGGCTCCATCGATCCGCTCGAGATTTACTCGCGCTGCAACGAGTTTGGCGTAATGCCCAAGACCAGCGGCTGCGCGCCTGCAGATTTTGCGCACGTATATGACCGTATCCATGCCGAGCAGCCCGATGCGACCATTCTGCATCTTGCGTACTCCGAAGTCACGACTTGCTCGCATCAGTCCTCCAAGATTGCGGCTAAGGGCCGCGACTACGTATTCTCCATGGATACGCGTTTTGTCTCGGTGGGCCAGTCGCTCGTTGCCGTCGAGACCGCCAAATACATCGAGGCTCACCCCGATGCCACCGTCGACGAAATTTTCGCCTTCACCAATTCGGTGATGGACCGTGTGCTGCTGGGCTTTGTTCCTACCGACCTAGCCTTCCTTAAGGCGGGAGGTCGTCTGTCCAACGTGGCATTCCTTGGCGCCCACCTGCTCAAGATTAAGCCCTGCATTGAGGTGACGGGCGGTAAGTTTGTGGCGACCAAGAAGTTCCGCGGCTCTATGCTCAAGTGCGCCCGCGCCTTTATTGACCACATGGTTGCGAAGGGCGAGATTGACTACTCGCACATTGGCCTGGCGTATTCGGTAGGCCTTTCCCAGGAGCTGCGCGACGACATGGAAGTCTATGCGCACGACCTGGGCTTTAAAGACGTTACCTGGACTCAGGTCGGCGGTGTCATCTCGAGCCATTGCGGCCCGACCGCCTTCGGTGCGGTGCTCACGCTCAAGGCGTAAAGGCCTCAGACGAGCGTTCTTCAGTCTGACATCTCGAAGTAGACCCCAGCCATGGTGATGGGGGATAGATTAAAACGTGCCATTCTAGCCCGAGACGTTTAAACGCAAACGCATAGGCTAGAATGGCTCTGGCATTTTAATTGGTTGCATCCAAGGAGAGGCAAGGTAGCGCGAATGGCAGAAATGACGCTTGAGGGTGTGGACGCTCGTCCCGAGGACTCTGCGTTTGCCCTTGGCCGCGTGCATTCAATCGAGACGATGGGAACGGTCGACGGACCCGGCATTCGCTTTGTGGTGTTTGTCCAGGGCTGTCCCATGCGCTGCGCGTATTGTCACAATCCCGATACCTGGTCTGTTAACGGCGGCACCATGGTGACCGTCGAACACCTGATGGATGAGTTCCAGAGTAACCACGAGTTCTATCGCAGCGGTGGCATTACGGTGTCCGGCGGCGAGCCGCTCCTACAGCCTGAGTTTTTGGCCGACCTGTTCTGTGCCATGCACAACAACCCCGATGGTCGCGTGCATACCTGCTTGGATAGCTGTGGCTATGCGTTCGATCCCGCGCATCCCGAGAAGTTCGATGCCGTACTCAACGAGACCGATATGGTGCTGCTCGACATTAAGCACGCCGATCCCGTCGAGCATAAAAAGCTGACCGGTTGTGATCCCGCACGCATCCTGGCGTTTGGCGATGAGCTTGCACGTCGCAAGATTAAGGTCGTTATCCGCCACGTGGTGGTGCCGGGCATTACCGACACGGTGGAGGAATGCGAGAAGCTTGGTTGCCTGATCGCTCCATGGCACAACGTGGTGGGTTTGGAGATGCTGCCGTATCACACGATGGGTGTCGTCAAGTACGAGCAACTGGGCATTCCCTATAAGCTTGAGGGCGTGCCCCAGATGGATACCGCGCGCATGCCCGAGTTGCGCAATGCCGTCATGACGGGCATGAAAAAGCGCCGCGCGGAACTCAAAAACGCCATCGGCTAGCGAGCCATTTTCGCTCCCCAAGGGCACTCATTGGGGACAGACTTAAATGAGTGCCCCTGGGCACCAAGTTGATTGCCAAAGAGCCCCGTCAAATTGCGGTGGAATAGTTCTTGTTTTTCGGCTTATGCCGCCCAAACAGGAACTATTCCACCGCAACTGCGTTTTGGGCGGAGATGCGCAACAGAATCGTGCCATATGGATAAATACGCTTGTGGTTTCTTTAAAGACACCTTAAACGCCGCTGAATATCTTTGGAAAGAAATGCCTGCTCGGTATTATGCTGCTCGTATATGAACGGTAGCAGTCAGGAGACCACGTGCGAAACAACGCATCGCGGGACGAGTATGTGCCGCAGCATAGCAGCAGATATGAGACGAAGGGCACGTCTTCGCGTGGCCTTGTTGACGCTCGCATCCGCGTGACGAAGATTGCCGCCATTGGGATGTTAACGTTGGCGGTTATTATCCTCGGAATTACCGCCAAAACCTACGCGTCGGAGCGAATGGCACACTCAGATGCGTCAACGGTACAGACGCAAAACAAAAAGGGCTCTGAATCTAAAGCCACCGCAAGCCAAACCCTGTCGACAGCGAGCCTTAAGACGAGGCTTTCGAAGGCGGACTTTAACGATATTCCCTCAGGCGATACCGTGCAGACCTTCTCACTGGTTGATAACCAGATCCCCGTCCTGGAGGATGAGAGCCTCGCCGCGCTCCAAGATGCCCTGAGTCAGGCGCAGGAGCTGGGCGATGTGGGCGTAGTGTTCTACGACCTATCGAGCGGCAAGGGCGTGACGTATAACGCGGACGCCGAGGTGTACGGTGCGAGTAGCTACAAGGCACTTTATGCGTTGTACATCTGCGAATCTCTGGTCGAGACGGGCCAGGTCTCACTCGATGATTCCCTTGGCACCTATGGCGGCTACAACATGGGCTGGCAGACGGTGCGCGACCTGATCGAGGCCGCGGTCGTTAATTCGGACAACGATTCGTTTATCGCGTTGCGTGCGGCGTTTGACCGTGTCGGTTACGAGGATTGGATTGTCGGTCTTGGCGTCGATTACGATACCGCACTCGATCCGATGAGTGATTTTCCCACTTATTGCCCGCGCACCTCGGCCAAGTTGTGGTGCGAGATGAGCGAGTATCTGAGCCATGATACCGAGACGTCACAATGGCTGTCGGGCCTTCTGGCCTCTACGGCCCGATCGTTTATTCGTGACGGCATTGCGGACGACCAAGCCTTGGTGCGCAACAAGGCAGGCTGGATTAGCGAGGATGGTTGCTATTCGACATGCGATGCGGGCCTTATCGACATCGATGGTCGTACCTATGTCATGAGCATCATGACATCGATGCCATGGAGCGATCGCTCGAGTGAGCTGGTGGCCGCGATTGCTAAGGCGTTCTTTGATACGCGAGCTGCGCTGGCCTAGCGTGTTCGTTTGACGAGGTCAAACAAAATGCTGGTACCATACCGTGGTTGAGAATTTCGTATAGGTTTGGGGAATGGCATGGCTACCATCGCGATTATCGGTGCACTCGAAAAAGAGATCATGCAGATTAAGGAAGAGCTGAGCGACGTTTGCGAGGCACAGGAGGCAGGCTTGAACGTTGTGAGCGGTGAGTTCGACGGCCTGACGCTTGTCGCCACGACCGCGGGCATGGGCACGGTGAACGCCGCTGCTGCGACGCAGCACCTCATTAGCAAGTATGCTCCACAGGCAGTTGTGCTTTCGGGTATCGCGGGCGGTTTGAACCCCAAGCTTCATATCGACGACGTGGTCATCGGCAAACGCCTGCGCTATCTGGATACCGATACCGCGCTTATTGCCGAGTCTGCACCGGGGCTCGAGGAGTTTGGCTCGACGCCTGCGCTGGTCGATATTGCTGCCGATGTGCTTGCTGAGCGTGGCTTTGTCAACGCTTCCACAGATGCAGCCGCCTCGAACGAGGGAGCCAAACAATTCCTCGTCGGCACGATTGCCACGGGCAACCGCTTTGTAACGGGCGCCGCCATGCGCAACGACGCTATCGAGGCGACGCATGCCGATTGTGTCGGCATGGAGGGCGCGGCGATTGCCCATGTCGCAACTAAAAATGGTGTCGATTGCCTGGTGCTGCGCGCTATCAGCGATAATTGTGATGAGGCGTACGATGCGATTTGCGACCGTGAGTTCGACCTGTTCGAGTATGCCCGTACCGCGAGTGGCATTACGCTCGATATCGTTCGCCGTATCGCTGCTATCTATTAGCGCGCTCTTTTGTAAGAACCTACGACCAAGGAGTGTCCATGGCCGATTCCATTAACTACCAGCTTGCCAAGTTCGTCGCCAGCTATGGCAAGGTTTCGCAGATTCCCGAGTCCACCTGCCCCGAGGTGAGCTTCGTCGGCCGCTCCAACGTGGGCAAGTCGTCGATCATGAACAAGCTTTTTGGCCGCAAGAACCTCGTCAAGGTTTCGAGCACACCGGGCAAGACGAGCAATATCAATTTCTTCGAGGCCGATGACGTGCACTTCGTTGACCTGCCGGGCTATGGTTTCGCCCGTCGTTCCAAGGCCGAGCGTGACCGCTGGGCAGAACTTATCGGCGACTTCTTCGACTCGGAGCGCAGCTTTAACCTGGTCGTGTCGCTGGTGGATATTCGTCACGACCCGAGCAAACTCGACCATGACATGATCGACTACCTGCAGGGCAACGAGTTCAACTTTATCGTCTGCCTCACCAAGGCTGACAAGCTCAGCCGCACCCAGCAAGCCCGCCAGGCAGCGGCCATCAAAAAACAGCTCAACGTCCCGGCCGAGAACGTAATCATTACAAGCTCCCAGACCGGCACCGGCATCGACGAACTCAAAAAACGCATCGCCGAGGCTTGCCTCTAGTAAGGGTTCTTGGCAGGCAATAGTTTGCATCTATCTATATCACCCCAGTGATAGTTATTGGTACACTATCACTGGGGTGATATTTTTGTTTGGAGGTCGATATGGAGCTTTGGCACGGGTCGGAGGTTGTTGTCGAGCATCCGTCGTTGGATAAATGCAGACAATTCAATGACTATGGGTGTGGGTTTTATTGCACGCCACATGAGGAAATGGCAATGGAGTGGGCATGTCGGACTGAGTCTGATGGCATTGCAAATCGATATGAGCTCGATATGGATGGTCTCGCAGTCTTGGATTTGGAGTCCGGGGAGTTTTCAATTCTCAATTGGCTTGCGATTTTGGCTAACAATAGGGAGTTCAATGTTTCGACACCGCTGGCGCGCGAAGGACTTCGCTATCTGCTGGATAACTGCCTGATTGATATTTCTCCTTATGACGTTATTCGAGGTTATCGTGCAGACGATTCCTATTTCTCGTTTGCAAGGCAGTTCGTTAACGGCATGATCTCGCTTAGGCAACTGCAGCGCATTATGTTTTTGGGGGATTTGGGCATTCAATATGCGCTTATGAGTGAGCGTGCGTTTTCAGCAATCAGATTCAGAGAATGGAAGCAGGCGTTGGGATCTGAGTATTACCCCAAGCGTTTTAATCGAGAGCAGAACGCTCGGCGCAAGTACTTGGACACGGTAAATGGATTTGATTCCGAGGGTATCGACATAAGGGATTTAATGACAGGGAGGGTTGATTTAGATGATCCAAGAGTTAACGGATTGTGGGCCGAGTAGAACATATCCCGTCTATTACCTTGAGGACGCAATGAACAACCTCGGGGATTGCTTCGACTATGCCGTTAACGATTACGGAGCAGAAGGATCGGAAGTCGCTGAACTCTTTTGCCTGAGCGGCGTAGCCCGCGAGTTTGAGCGTGGCAATGCATGGGTCGTATCGGGAAAATCGGGCGTTGAGCTGTTTGCGCTTATCGCCGAAAGGTCCGGATATCAAAGCGGGTCTATACCGGACCGCACCTATCGATTTGAGAAGACACCGGAATACTGGACAGGCTGGATGCTGGCATATCTTCAGTGGCGCCTAGGAGAGTCTTTTGAGGATCTGCTGCATGTCGTTCCGTTTGACACGCTGCACAACCTGTACTATCCCTGGCATGAAGCCTCGGAGGAGCGCGTGGCTCGCCTCGTCTGCGATATGGCGAAGAAAGCGCCTCGTCAAACTAAATTGGCGCTAGCACGAAAGAGACTTAAGAAAACCCAGCAAGACCTGGCATACGAATCGGGCGTATCGCTTCGTTCAATCCAAATGTACGAACAGCGCCAGAGAAACATCAACGAAGCCTCGGTCGCAGCCGTAAAAGATATGGCAAAAGCCCTCCACTGCAACATCGAAGACCTCCTAGAACCAGTCTTCGAATACAAAGAAACAAGTGCCGCCTAAACCAAGCACACAGCCGATGCCCGCCTCTAGGAAGTGCTCCAGCCTGGCAAGAGCCCCTACCAATAAAAAGCCAAACTATCAGCCCGGCGCCCCTTCAAAGCGTGGGTCCCTGTAGACATCCTCAGCAAGGTAGGCGCAGGGACGGTCGGGATATTCCCTCAAAATCATTCCGCAGCGCGAAGGCCCCTTGTCCGTCGCTCCGTAGGAGCAGGACAAGGGGCCTTCATGCGCGAGGACGATTTTGAGGGAATATCCCGACCGTCCCGGACAGGTATATGAGGAGGATGTCTACAGGTACTCGATTTGAGCGCCCTCGGTGTCGCACGTCAGAATATGCGTGTCACACTTGGGGAACTGCTCGCGCAGCTTGACCTGCAAGAACTTTGCCACGATGGTGTCGTCAGTCACGGCCATGAGGGTCGAGCCCGAGCCGCTGATCCAGATGGTCTTGGCACCTCCGTTAAGGCAGGTGTCGCGCACGGCGTTGTAGTCGGGGATGAGGCGGCGGCGATAGGGCTCCTGGATGCGGTCGTCGTTGGCGGCGGCAATCAGGTCAAGGTCGCCGGTCTCCAGGCCGCGCGTCATGCCGGCGATGCGGCCCATTTGCCATACGGCGGTGGAGAGTGGAATCTCCTGCGGCACAACCTTGCGTGCCTCGCTGGTATGCACCTCATAGGGCGGGATCACAGTAATAAAACGAAGCTTGTCGCTCACCTCGTAGCGCAGGCACTGGGGCAGCGAGTCGGTCGGTGTAAAGGAGCAGACGGCGCCGCCCAGGATAGCGGGGGCGACGTTATCGGGATGGCCCTCGACCTCGGTGGCAATGCGGACGAGCTCGGCGCGGTCGACGGTATGGCCCGTCAACGCGGCGGCAGCCATGATGCCGGCGACGACGCAGGTGGAGCTGGAACCCAGGCCGCGGGCGACGGGCACGTCGGTCTGAATGTC
Organism: Collinsella sp.; assembly: GCA_048342015.1. Classification (GTDB taxonomy): domain Bacteria; phylum Actinomycetota; class Coriobacteriia; order Coriobacteriales; family Coriobacteriaceae; genus Collinsella. The sequence goes on from DBGDFS010000070.1 coordinate 57,283, forward strand.
GATGGCAACGGGAAAAGCCGGCTCGCCCCAGGCGGCCAGAGCATCGACAAAGCTTACATAGGCCAGGTTGTCCTCGTTTTGGAACTCTTCGGGGCAGCCCGTGATGGTGAGTTTATCGGCGCGCTCAAAGGTAAAGTGCGAGTAGAGGCTGACGGCCATGCCGAGGGTGTCGTAGCCAATGCCCAAGTTGGCGCTCGTTGCTGGGACGGTGATTTTGATCATGTGAGTCCTCCTGGCGTGCCTGGCTGTTTAGTTCGCTGCTCGGGCAGTCCTGCGCAAGACGGAAAGCACATTAAGTGCTTTCCTTTGCGTGCGGAACTCGCGACGAACTAAACAGCCAGGCACGCTGCGCACGTTCGTCATCATCCCGGTGGGTGTCTGATAAAAGAAGGTGCGCCGGCTTTCGCCGGCGCCTTATATGGGGTTTAGTTGGTAGCCATCTTTTTTGCAGCCTGCTCTACGTAGCTGGCCATCTCATCGACGTCGCAGACGTCTTCGAAGCGGACGGGCTTGGACTCGAGTTCGGCGAGCTGGGCTGGGGCGACCGTGTTGGTTGCCTGCTCGAGCACGCGCATGGCCTCAAAGTCGTCCTCGGGAACGTCGAGGCCCAGGGCATCGCAGCAGGCGCGCGGGAACTTGTAGGGGCTGGCGGTCGAAAGCAGCACGCGGGCCTTGGCGCCCTCGGTGGGGGCGACCTGCTCAAAGACGTGATAGCCGCAAGCGGTGTGCGGGTCGATCACGTAGCCGTTGGCATCCCAGCAGCTCTTGATGGCGGCGCGAACCTCGTCCTCGCTGGCCCAGCCGCAGCCAAATACGCTCTGGATCTTGGCCAGCAGCTCGGCAGGCACCTCGTAGCGACCGGTCTGGGCAAGCTGCTCCATAAGGCCGGCAACGAGCTCGCAGTCGCCGTCGGACAGGAAGTAGAGCATGCGCTCCAGATTAGAGCTAATAAGGATGTCCATCGACGGCGAAATGGTCGTGAAGAACGGACGGTTGCGGTCGTAGACGCCGGTGGTCAGGAAGTCAGCGAGCACGTTGTTCTTGTCGCTGGCCACGACGAGTTTGGCGACGGGCAGACCCATGCGCTTGGCGTAGTAGCCGGCCAGGATATCGCCAAAGTTGCCGGTCGGTACGCAGAACTCCACGGCATCGCCGGCCTCGATGGCGCCGGCGCGCAGCAGCTGCGCATAGGCGGCAAAGTAGTAGACGACCTGCGGCACCAGGCGGCCGACGTTGATGGAGTTGGCGCTCGAAAGCACGGTGCCGGCGGCCTCCAGGCGCTCGGCCAGCTCCTTATCGGCAAAGATGCGCTTGACGGCACTCTGGGCGTCGTCGAAGTTGCCGCGGATGCCGCAGACGGCGACGTTGCCGCCCTCCTGCGTGGACATCTGCAGATTCTGCACGCGGCTGACCTTGCCCTCGGGATAAAAGACGGTGATGCCCGTGCCCGGGGCGTCGGCAAAGCCGGCGAGTGCTGCCTTGCCTGTGTCGCCCGACGTGGCGGTGACGATCATGATGCGCTCGGCGCCGCCGTCCTTGGCGGAAGTGCGGGCCATCAAGCGGGGGAGCATCTGCAGGGCGACGTCCTTGAAGGCGCTCGTGGGACCGCCAAAGAGCTCCATCACATAGGTCTGAGGGGCGTCAGCGCCCGGCGCAGCGTCGAGTTTGACGAGCGGCGTAACCTCTTCACTCGCGAACGTGCCGCGGTATGCCTCGTCGACACACGCCGAAATTTCTTCGGCCGTGTAATCATTCAGTAACATTCCCAACACATCTTGAGCGATTTCAAAGTACGATTTATCTGCAAGCGAGCTGATATCGACCTGCTGGGTGCCGAGCTCGTCCGAGACAAACAAACCCCCGTCGGGAGCGATGCCGGTACGGATTGCCACCTTACTTGAGCACGATAAAGTGCGTCCTCGTGTACTATGATAAGTTCCCATATAACACTGCTCCTCGGATGCCTTGGTCCCAATCGGTGAAACCATGGTATCAGAGCGCGCAAAATAGGTTCGCAGAGGCTTTTTAGAAAGGTAACCTCCAGCCCATGATTAAGATTGCCAAGTTTGGCGGCTCGTCGGTCGCCGACGCCGAACACTTCAAAAAGATCAAGGCCATCGTCGACGCCGACCCTGCCCGCCGTTTTGTGGTGGTTTCCGCCTGCGGCCGCCGCTTTAAGGGCGACACCAAGGTGACCGACCTGCTCTATCTGGTCAATGCGCACGTTAAGTACCACGTGTCGTGTGAGGAGCTGCTCGAGGACATCGGCCAGCGCTATTTTGATATCGCTGATGAGTTGGAGCTCACCTATCCCATCCGTGAGGAGTTCGCGGCCTTTGCCGAGCGCGCCCGCTCGGGCGGCTACTCCACCGAGGAGCTTGTGAGCCGTGGCGAGTACTTTACCGCTCGCCTGATGGCTGAGTACCTGGGCCTACCGTTCCTGGACGCCGCGACGGTTGTGGCGTTCCATCACGACGGTACGCTCAGCATGAATCGCACCTCCGAGCTGGTGCAGGAGTACGGCCAGCAGGGCGGCTTTGTTATGCCCGGTTTCTACGGCGCGACGCGTGAGGGCCAGATCAAGCTGCTCGACCGTGGCGGCGGCGATATTTCCGGCTCGATCCTGGCCAAGTGCCTGGGCGCCGACTTGTACGAGAACTGGACCGACGTCTCGGGCTTCTATTCTGCCGATCCTCGCATTGTGCCCGAGGCTCAGCCCATTGCGCGCGTTACCTACGAGGAGCTGCGCGAACTTTCGTACATGGGTGCAAGCGTCCTGCACGAGGAGGCCGTGTTCCCCGTGCGCGAGGCGGGTATTCCGCTGGTCATCAAGAACACCAATGCGCCGCAGGACCCCGGCACCATCATTAGCGAGACGGCTGATGAGGGTGAGGCAGAGCCCATCATTACCGGCGTGACCGGCAAGCGCGGCTTTGTCGCCATCAACGTTGCCCGCGACCGCACCAAGCCCCGTGTTGGCTTTATGCGCCGCGCGCTTTCGGTCTTCGAGCGCTATGACGTTTCCGTCGAGCACATGCCCACCGGTGTCGACCGCTTTGGCGCCGTGGTGCAGGAGCAGGACGTGCACGACTCGCTGTACTCGCTCGTAGGCGACATTCAGCAGGAGGTCGAGCCGCTCGAGATCGAGGTTGTCGAGGGCTTGGCGCTCATCGCGACCGTCGGCCGTAACCTGCGCGGCCGCGCAGGTATCTCGGGCCATCTGTTTGGTATGCTCGGCCAGGCCGGCGTGAGCGTGCGTATGATTTCGCAGAGCTGCGACGAGATCAACATCATCATTGGCGTGGAGGAGAAGGACTTCGACCTGGCGATTCGGACCATTTACCGTGCCTTCTCCGATGAGAACGGCATTGTGAAGGTCTCCGACCTGGAGGCTTCCGCGCCGGTCGATCCCGCTCTGGCTGCGCTCCACAAGTAGCTGCTATCTCGCTAGATTTTTGGGACTCGCCTCAAAAATCTACGGCGGGGCGTTTCGTTTCGGTTTCGTTTCGACGGGGCGGGTTTCGTGCCTGCCCCGTTCTTGTATACACTGGCAACAATAATCGGCCTGCTCGGCGTGCGGGCAAAAGCCACAACCTTTAAAGGGGGAAGCATGAAACAGTACACGGTTGCTATTTTGGGCGCGACGGGAGCCGTGGGCACCCAGATGCTCGAGTGCCTCAACGAGCAGGAGTTCCCGGTCGACAAGCTCAAACTGTTGGCAAGTGCACGCTCCGCGGGCAAGACTGTTGAGTTCCGCGGCGAGCAGATCGTGATCGAAGAGGCCTGCCCCGAGGCCTTTGAGGGCTGTGATATTGTACTCGGAGCCGCCGGCGACGATATCGCCAAGGAGCTGCTGCCCGAGGCCGTCAAGCGCGGCGCCGTCGTGGTCGACAACAGCCATGCCTTCCGTATGGATCCCGAGGTACCGCTGGTCGTGCCCGAGATCAATGCCGACGATATCAAGTGGCATCACGGCCTAATCGCCAACCCCAACTGCGCGACCATCATCGGCCTGGTTCCCACGTGGCCGCTGCATCAGCTCGCCGGCGTGAAGCGCATGATCGTCTCGACGTATCAGGCGGCTTCGGGTGCCGGTGCTCCCGGCATGGCCGAGCTCGAGGCTCAGCTGGCCGCCCTGGGCCGCGGCGAGGAGATTCCCGAGCCGCGCGCGTTTGCCGCCCAGCTGGCGAGCAACCTGATTCCGCAGATCGGCGGCGTCAAGGAGGAAGGCTTTACCTCCGAGGAGATGAAGCTGCAGAACGAGGGCCGTAAGATCATGCACCTGCCCGAGTTGCGCGTGAACTGCACCTGCGTGCGCGTGCCCGTGCTGCGTTCGCACTCCGAGAGCATTACGCTCGAGTTTGAGCGCGATATTACGGTCGAGGAGGCTCGTGCTGCGCTGGCTGCCGCTCCCGGCGTCAAGCTGGTTGACGATATGGCTGCCGAGGATGCACACGACCGCTTCCCCATGCCGATGGATACGTCCGACCAGGACCTGATTTGGGTCGGTCGCGTGCGCCGCGACATCTCGAACCCCGAGGCCGCGCGCGGTATCACCTTCTGGTGCTGCGGCGACCAAATCCGTAAGGGCGCGGCAACCAACGCCGTCCAGATCGCTAAGCTGCTCTGCGAGTAGTGTGACCTGTCCGGCGGTGGCCGGGCTTGGTTTTCAGAACGTCCTCGACCATGTGTGGCGCCTTGTCCTGCTCCTTCGGAGCCGCGGACAAGGCGCCACACTGGTCTGCGGAGTGTTCTGAAAACCAAGCCCGGCCCCCGCCTGCGATGACGCTGCTACGAGCGGCCTGCGATGGGGCCGTTGTCGGTTGGGACTGCTGGGCTGATGTGGGGGCACGTGGCTGTTGCGGGCCCTGGTCCCGGCGGCGGCCTCGGCGCTTCGCGCCTGCTGCCTGCGGGGACTTTGGGGTGGGGCCGAATCGAAGGTGAATGGTTTTCCGAGAAGTGAACGACCTATTTTGGACCCTTGAAGCATTGGCATATTTTTGCCGCCATTTCCTGCGGTTTTATCGCATGAATCCTGCTGTTTTGCAGTCAAAAAATGCGGATGCTTCGGGGCCCTAGTTTTACTCGTTCACTTCTCGGAAAACCATTCACCTTCGTTTTTGCCGGACATCGTTTTGGGCGTTGCGACTCGGTATCGGCCGATATTGAGAGGGAAAACGCCCTCTCTTGGACAATCGAGTCTGTCCGGACGTATCTGCGAGGTTGTCTGCACAATTCGCGGTATTATGGTGCGGAGTTTTGAAAGGAGCCGCTGGTGGTCACGACGACGTTTGCTTCGCCTTTGGGCGAAATCTTGCTTGCCGCTGATGGCCGCGGTTTGACGGGGCTTTGGTTTGAGGGTCAGGAGCACTTTGGCTCTACGCTGCTCAAAGAGGATGCGGAGTATGTCGTAGGTGCCGATGCGGTTTCTGGTACCGGTGGGATGTCTTCGGTGAGTCCGGCAAATGGCGCGGCATCTTCGGTGCTTGAGCGTTCTTGGGCTTGGCTGAATGCTTATTTTGCGGGGCAGGAGCCTCGGTTTACGCCGCCGTTGCATATGATTGGCACGGCGTTTCAGCGTGAGGTTTGGTTTGAGCTGCTTTCTATCCCGCGTGGCGAGGTCGCTACGTATGGTGAGATCGCCCAGCGTGTTGCGGCTCGACATCGTGTACCGGGAAACGAAGCACCCGTTGTGTCTCCCCGTGCCGTGGGGGCCGCGGTCGCGCGTAATCCCATTTCGATTATCGTGCCGTGCCATCGCGTGGTCGCGGCCGACGGCTCGCTTAACGGATATGCCGGCGGCCTCGACCGTAAGGAGTGGCTGCTCCGGCTTGAGGGCGCGTACGAGGAATAACGTTCGAGCACTTTGCATAGCCAAGACGCCGTTTCCGGTTGAGACCACCTGCTTGGACATCCATCTACGCCCGCTTCTGCAGGGCGTAGATCGACTTATCCATGTTGAACAGGTAAGCCACGACGCAGACAATAAAGAACTTCGGCAAGTCGCCAAAGCCGAAGACTTCGCAGCCAATAAGGATCGGCGCGAGCAGCGTATTGGTGGCGCTGCCAAAGACGGCGGCGTATCCCAGCGCGGCGCAAAGCCCGATGGGCATGCCGAGTTGAGCCTCGTTATGGTGACATCTGGGTAACAGAAAGGCCCGCGTTCCTCAGAGGCAAGATAGGCAATTCTGCTTCTGAGGTAGATCTCAATTCTGCCGACCGCATCAAACATTAACTGCCGGAGGGCTCGGTCAAATTCATACGTGTAGATGATGGTTTCGAATGTTGTGCCTTCGCGAAAGATGGTAATCCCGGACTTGCATTTGGTTTGCAGGGAAACCAGTAGGCCGACAGTTTGTAGTGGCCGACTTCGACCAAAGCTCGCTCGAGTTCGCTTTGATTAGAGCACTTAAGACCCTTGTTTTCTGTCAATAGTGCTATCTGTTCGTTGATGGATATCCGCGACTTCCGGTATTTCATTTAAGCCTCTTGATAGAAAAAGGGCTGGAGTTGCGCATCGTTGAGAGGCTTTCCAGCTTTAGCAAAACAAACTTATAAGATGCGACGGGCCGCGTCAGGATAATTACCGGACGGCCTAGGTGGCGGCTGGTTGACTGGCTTAAAACCTAGCGCGTGAAATGACGCTCCATGCTATTCGGCGCGCTTGATAGGATGACGAACCACAGTCTTAAGTTTCTCCGGTGCACATTTGCGCGGATCGGAGAGATAGATTTCGTGATGTAAACGGGTGTCTGAGAAGTCGGGAACATAGCCCTGCTCGATCGTGTATTCATGCATAGCGTTTACGGTCGCCGGTTCGTTGCCGTAGGGCCCGGTGTGCATGCATTGAACGCAGAGACCCTCGTCAACTTTAAGCAGCTCGACGGCGGAAAAGTCCAGTTTCTTTTTGGTCGTGGCTTCCGCGACTGCCCAGTCAAAGTCATCTCGGGTGACGAAATCGGGCAGGCGAATGCACGAGATAAAGTTGAAATCGTCCTTGCGTACATAATCGATGTCGCCGCTCGGGGAGTCTTGCCACCAGAAACCCTCGAGCGGCGGTACCACAAAGTCGAAATAGCCCTCGATACTCCTTGAGCCTTTCTTCGACATCTTGACGGTATAGGCGATGCCGTAAAGTAGCGGCAAGGCGTTTTGATACTCGCCACCTTCGGTATTTGGGTCGCCCTTTCCGCGAACGGCAACGTAGCTCATAGGCGGGACAGTTACGATACTCGGCTTGCTTGCAGGTTTGTAGAGCTCCTTGCATTCTTTCTTAAAGTCGAACGCCATGTTGGCCGCCTTTCTGCGTATTGGCCTGCTTAGATAGCGGAATCATATCATAGAAACGAACAGCTGTTCGAATGATTTGGCTGACAGATTGAGATGCGTGCGTTGTGTTTGGCGGTCGGCCTGACCCCATCGATGATTTCTCTGCCTTCCCGGCGCTTGCCTGCGCTCCCCGTTTCCCCATATAAAACCTGCCAAAATAAACCTGTCCCTTTTTGGTCGGTGCGAAATGGGTAATACTAAAGAGTTATCCGACCAGATTGGAAGCGATCGATGGCCTATATCGAATTCAAAGACGTCATCAAAGCATACGGCGAGGGCGACGCCCGCATTCATGCGCTCGACGGCGCAAGCTTTACGGTCGAGCGCGGCGAGCTCGCCATTATCCTGGGCGCCTCGGGTGCCGGCAAGACCACGGCGCTCAACATCCTGGGCGGCATGGACACGGTAACCTCCGGCACCGTAGCGGTGGACGGGCGCGACGTGAGCTCCGCCAACGAGGCGCAGCTCGTGGAATACCGCCGCGCCGACGTCGGCTTTGTCTTCCAGTTCTACAATCTGGTCCCCAACCTGACGGCGCTCGAAAACGTTGAGCTCGCGGCGCAAATCTGCCCCGATTCGCTCGATGCCGAGCAAACGCTTCGTCAGGTTGGCCTGGGCGAGCGCCTCGCCAACTTCCCCGCGCAGCTTTCGGGCGGCGAGCAGCAGCGCGTGTCCATTGCCCGCGCACTGGCCAAGAACCCCAAGCTTCTTTTATGCGACGAGCCCACGGGCGCGCTCGACTATAAAACCGGCAAGCAGATCTTGCAGCTGCTGCAGGATACCTGCCGCAAGCAGGGCATTACGGTCATCATCATCACGCACAACTCCGCGCTCGCGCCCATGGCCGATCGCCTGATCCGCTTTAAGAGTGGTCGCGTGGAGAGCGAGACGGTCCAGCAAAATCCCGTGCCTATCGAGACGATCGAGTGGTAGCGCCCATGGACCAGGACCGCCAAAACAGCCAAAACCACGATACGGAGCGCGCGGGTCGCGACCGGGAGTTTGCGACCTACCGCACCGCTCAGAGCTCAAACGATATGGTGCCGACGGTTTTTCGCCGTGGCATCTACCGTACAATCCGCGGCAGTCTTAAGCGCTTCTTGTCTATCGTGGTCATCACCGCGCTTGGCGTGAGCGTGATGTGCGGTCTTAAGGCAGGCTGCGAAGATTTGCGCGATTCGGTCGACGCCTATTTTGACCAGCAGAATGTCTATGACATTAACGTGCAGTCGACCTATGGCCTTACGCGCGACGATCTTGCGGCTATCCAAGAGGTCGACGGCGTCGAGACGGCCGAGGGTATCTACACCGAGACCGCCTACACCGCCGTGGGCACAACACGCGAGCGCGTGATCGTGCAAAGTCTTTCCAAGGAGAATATCGATCAACCGGTGCTGGTGAGCGGTGATTTGCCCGAGAGCGCCGATGAGGTCGCGGTGACTTCGAAGTTCCTGAAGGCTTCGGGCAAAAAGCTCGGCGATACGGTGAGTTTTGCCGCCAATGACGCGAGCTCGTCGAACCAAAGTGCCAAGGACCAGTTTGCCGCGGGCGATTACACCATTACGGCCGAGGTCCTCGATCCCACCGACGTGAGCTCCGACTCGACAGTCAACGCCTTTCGCGCTGCTTCGGCTGCGGACTATAAGTTCTATGTGAACGAGGACGCCGCGACATCTTCTTCCTACTCCTCGGTCCACGTGATCGTCGAGGGAGCCAAGAGCCTCAGCTCCTATTCGGACGCCTACACGACAAAGATCAACGAGGTCAAGGGCAATATCGAGAAGATCCGCGAGGAGCGTGAGAAGGCACGTGCTCAGGAGTTGACGGTTGACACGCCGGCAAGCTTAGATGCGGCCGAACGCCAGGCGAATATGCTCTTTGGGATTGAACAGGGCAACATTGACCGTATGGCCGAGGGCAGCGAGGAGCGCGTCCAAGCTCAGGCCGAGTTGGACCAGCGCCGCGCCGCCGCCAACCAACAATTCGCCGATGCCCGCGCCGAGCTTTCCGATCTAGGCGAATGTACGTGGTACATCCAGGACCGCGGCAATATCGCAAGCTACTCGAGCGTGGAAAGCGATAGCTCGTCAATTGAGGCCATCGCCACTGTGTTCCCGTTTATCTTCTTTATCGTCGCCGTGCTCATCAGCCTTACCACCGCTACGCGCATGGTCGAGGAGGAGCGCACGCTTATTGGCCTGTACAAGGCGCTCGGCTATTCACGTGGGCGTATTCTGTCCAAATACGTGGACTACTCGCTGTGGGCGTGTCTGATCGGCGGCGTGCTCGGCAACATCATCGGATTTGTGGGCCTGCCGCTGTTCCTGTTTACGGTGTTCGACGACATGTACTCGCTGCCCCAGATGCTGCTTTCGTACGACATCGTGTCGTCGCTCGTGTCGGTGGCGCTGTTTGCCGTGGGCGTGGTGGGCGCTACGATTATCGCCTGCCGCCACGAGATGTCCGAGACCCCAGCCTCGCTTATGCGTCCCAAGGCCCCGCGTGCCGGCTCGCGCATCTTGCTTGAGCGCATCGGCTTTATCTGGCGTCGCATGGGCTTTTTGAACAAGGTGGCGGCGCGTAACCTGTTCCGCTACAAAAAGCGCGCCTTTATGACCATCTTTGGCATCGCGGGCTGCACAGCGCTTGTAATTTGCGGCATGGGCATTCGTGATACGTCGGTCGCGCTGTCGCCCAAGCAGTACGGCCACGTCACGCGCTACGATCTGCTGGCGGTCGCCAATCCCGACGATTTTTCACAGACGTGCGCGGCATTGGATGGGCGCAGCGCGTCCAATGATTCCAACGTGACCGTGACTTCGACGCTGCCGATTATGACCGACAACGTCACCTTTACATTTGGCGGCAAGAGCGAGACTGTGCAGCTGATCGTGGTGCCCGATGACCGCACGAGTGACTTGGGCGATTACGTGCGTCTGGAGGATGAGTCCAAAGAACCGCTGCCTTTGCGTGACGGAGACGTGTATCTGAGCAAAAGTTCACAGCTGGTGCTGGGGATTCAGCCGGGCGATACGGCTCACGTCCAGGATTCGTCGCTCAATGTTGCCAAGGTCAAAGTCAGCGACATTTCGCTTAACTATCTGGGCAACACGCTTTACATGACGCAGGGCACCTATGAGCGCACGTTCGGCCGAAGCGCGCGTCTTAACGGCATCTTTGCACTGCTCAAGGGTTCGTCGGCCGACCAGATTGCGTTTAGCAAGAATCTTAAGAGTGACGGTTGGCTTACGATTTCGAGTACGGCCGAGCATTGGGAAAACTATGAGGCGAACTTTACGATTATCAATTCGGTCGTGGTGCTCGTGACCTTTATGGCGGCGTGCCTGTCGTTTGTGGTGGTGTTTACGCTGTCCAACACGAATATCTCCGAGCGCGAGCGCGAGCTGGCGACCATTAAGGTGTTGGGCTTCCGTCGCGGCGAGGTGCACCACTACGTCAACAAGGAGACGTTGATCCTCACGGCGATTGGCGCCGCACTGGGCGTACCGCTAGGCGGCTTGCTGGCCGAGAGTTTTACGTACATCCTGCAGATGCCGTCGCTGTATTTTGATGTTGAGGTCGAGCCGCTGAGCTACGTGCTATCCGTGTTGCTGGCCTTTGCCTTTACGTTTATCGTCAACCTTGCCACCAATCGAACGCTCAACAAGATCGACATGGTCGGCGCCCTCAAGAGCGCCGAGTAACCTGCCAAAAAGGGACAGGTATATTTTGGCAGGTTTTATCTGGGCAAACGCCGGACAACCATTAGGTGGCCCAGCGTTTGCCCCGTTTTGCTGGGGATGTCTGTCGTTCAGTGCTCTTACTGGCCAATCCAGTGTTGCGCATAGCTCTTAATGTCTTCGGTAAAACCGTCAAGGTCGTCAAGGGTGATCACGCTGTCGATAAGCAAATTGGCTATCTCGCGGTGCATTGTGCTGCGGCGAATGTCGTTTGCAATTACGCCTGAGGACAGCTTGTCTCTATTGAGGCGCTCTTCTAGTGCCCAAAATCTACTGGACGCTTCGCTGTCGCCGTTCAGCATCTCAACGTACTGGCCGATGAGCTTTTCCATATAACGTTCTTGCCATTGAGGAAGCATTTTCTTAAACAGCTTCCAGTCGCTTTCGGTTACGTCGCGCATATGTTCTCCGCTCGTCAAACGGGCTTTCCATTTGCCTTTCATTCTATTTGGTTTTCGCTCGCAGGTGCGGATGAGAGGCTCTCTTTAGCCTTCGAGATTGGGCTTGAATGGGTCGTATGCCACAAAACGGGCCTATCTACTACGTTTAATTGGATACCCTCAACCATGCCGGGAAAACGAAAAATAAAACCGCAGGTAGAAGGCCTGTCGATTTTCGAAAAAGGCGGTCATGGTTGGCCCCATCGAGTTAAACGTAGTAGATAGGCCCTTTTCTTGGTGCGCGGTCAGCTCGATGCTAATCTCCGTGCCGGAACTGACTCAGTTGTTTGTAAGTTGCGGTGATATACGGACTGTTTGGCGCTTTGGAGCCTCAAAACAGTCCCTATTTCACCGCAACTTAGGAGGGATGGGCGGGGGTACTAGTTGGGTGCTGCTGTCGGGCTGGGATGGTTTAGGCTTGCTCGCGATGCTTCCATTGTTTACGGCCCCAACGCATGAGCGCCTTTACGATGGGAATCGTGATGAGGATGATCCATGCAGGATGGGGCTGTCCCAAACAGAGCCACATGTAGAGGAACCATGCAATGGCGGCTGCTGGATAGACGCATTCAATGAGCTTTGACAAATGGCGTTGGTCGATAAAGTCGCCAAGCGCGTAATAGACGGGAATCAAAAAGACGAGGAAGAGCCCCGTAGCCCATGTGCCGTAGACGATGCCGAGCACCAGATAGGCGAGGGCGACAAGCGCGGGGAAGGGGAATTTGTTCCATGTACGTCCGACCTTGGTGTGGAAATGCTTGCCATGATGGTCGAGCTTGTCGTGTGCTTCCTTCCAGCTGGAAAACGTCTCGCCGTCGATGGTGACGGTGCCGTCGTCATTGGTATACACGCTATGTCCATCGTCCTCAAGCGTATCGATATGCAATCCGCCTGGCCCCACATGCACCTCTTCGCCCTTGCGCTCGTTGGTCACATGGATGCCGCTCCAGCCAACATGGACTTCCTCGCCTTTATTGGGATCAATGACGTGGATGCCGCGCGCGAGGGAAATATCGACAAGTGGTTTGTCGCCGCAATCGGCGTGCTCAGTAGAAGCCTCAGCCTCCTCAGCCCTATCTGAAGCTTTGGCGCCGGCGTCGCTGTCCTGTGCCTCATCATCAGCCTGCGAGTCGTCAGTGCTATCCACTGCCTCCCCATACAACAGCTCATCCAGCGACACGCCATACAGCGCGGCGAGCGCAATAAGGTTATCGGTATCGGGCGAGGATTCGCTGCGTTCCCATTTACTGACAGCCTGACGACTCACACCCAGCTGGGCGGCAAGCGCCTCCTGAGAAAGCCCGGCAGCCTTGCGGCGATCAACGAGCCGCTGCGCCATCGCAAGATCCATGGCAGTTCCTTTCATGTGGTGACCGTAATCGAATGAGCCGAGTATGCCGAGAACAACCGGTAGCGACCACCATTTCTAGTTAGAATCTGCCCCAACCCTACCGCAACTACCGGTAGCAACCCCTAACGACCAGCCATTTCAGGACAAATGTCAGTGCTACTCTCAGCTAAGAGCCTGCAACATCCCAAAATCTCAGCCCACGCACCCGCAGCAAGAAGACGAATAGCCCCGGCCTCCCCAGTTACCGCAGGAGGCCCCAGGGCTTGCCTCCCAAATCTTTCCGCAGGACGGAAGGACCCCGCCGCGCGAAGCGCACGGCGGGGTCCTGACATGTCCGAGGACGATTTGGGAGGTAAGCCCTGGGGCCTCCGATGAGAGCAGCTTCGGTCGAGGCTATTCGTCGCCGAAGCTGATGCCCAACGCCTTGGCCTCGCGCACCAGATCGCTCTGGGGGTCGACATACTTGAGCTTGCCGGCGACATCCTCGAGCGGCATGTGACACATCTTGCCGTCACGCAGTGCAATCATGTAGCCAAACTCGCCGCGCAGGCAGCCAAGCGCGGCCTCGACGCCGCACTGGGTCGCAAAGATGCGGTCCTGGGCGTCGGGCTGGCCGCCGCGCTGCGTGTGGCCGGGGATGGCAACGCGGGTCTCGCGACCGGTCTTGGCCTCGATCTCCTTGGCGATGTCGTAGACGATCGATGGGCTCGTACGCTCGGCGAGCTTCTTCTTGTACTCCTTCTTGGACAGCGCCGCGTCCTCCTTAGAGATGGCGCCCTCGGCGACGGCCACGATGGTAAAGCGGCTGCCGGTCTCCATGCGATGCTCGATGGTCTTGATGACCTGGTCCATGTCGTAGGGGATCTCGGGAATCAGGATGACGTCCGCACCGCCCGCGACACCGGCGTACAGTGGGATCCAGCCAACCTTGTGGCCCATGATCTCGATAACGAACACGCGGCCGTGACTCGAGGCGGTGGTGTGGATGTCGTCGATGCACTTGGTGGCGACGTCGATGGCGCTCGTAAAGCCAAACGTCATCTCGGTGCCCCAGGTGTCGTTATCGATGGTCTTGGGCAGGGCGATAACGTTGAGGCCCTCTTCGCGCAGGCGGTTGGCGGTCTTGGTGGAGCCGTTGCCACCCAGCATAAACAGGCAGTCGAGCTGCAGCTTATGATAGGTGTGGACCATCGCGGGCACCTTCTCGACGCCGTCGGCCTCGGGAATGTTCAGGCGCTTGAACGGCGTGCGGCTCGTGCCCAAAATGGTGCCGCCGCGGGTGAGGATGCCGCTAAAATCGGCGGGCGTCATGACGCGGAATCTGCTGTAGATAAGGCCCTGGTAGCCGTCCTCAAAACCGTAGATCTCGATAGGCTCTTCGCTATTGGTCATGAGCGTTTTGACGATGCCGCGCATGGTGGCGTTGAGCGCCTGGCAGTCGCCGCCACTGGTAAGAAGACCGATCCTAAGCATGATGAATCCTTCCGGGCAAGTTATAACATGCGCATAAGTTTACCCCCGCACACTGTTGACGCGGGGTAAAACGTGTTAGCTCAAGCGTATAGAAATGTAAGCAACGTCAGGCGAGCGTAAGGTCGACGGGTCTGGCTCCTCACAGCGCGAAGGCATCGATGTCGCCCCAGTGGCGGCGTAGCGTAATAGCGGCGGTGGGTTCGGTATTGTCAAAAACGACCGACCATTGCGTATTGCTGGTGATATCGTCCGGATTGGGCTCTTGCGCTGCGGCGCGCAGGGCCTTCCAAGCGACTGCCTCGTCCTGGGCACCGACATGGGCGTCAAGGATATCGGCGATTACGACGGCGCGCTCTTTACCATGGCCCAGCTCGCCATTCTTTTGGCTGGGCAGCACTTCGTCACCATAGCAGGCGTAGAAGTTCGTAACCTGGCGTACAGGAGTCGCTTTGAAAGCGCGGTCCGGATCGCGCGGATCCCACTCCGCCACCCGCGCGTCACCGGCGGCGTCGTTGATAAAGAAGTGGTAATCGCGTCCTGCCATGGCGTGCATGTCGTAGGCGGAAAGCAGGTCGACAGCTTCTTGCGTGGTGGCGGCACGGTCGAGCACCAGGCGGATGGCGAGCGAGGTATTGATGACGGGGCGCTGCGTGTCCTGGTCACAGGGCTTGGAGTCCAGGGTGAGTACGGCAATGGACACGCCGCATTCGTTAACACCGTCGAGCTGGGCAAACGGGCCCATGAGTGCGGCGGCGCGTCCGGCGACGGAATCAAGCGGAGTGTTGGCGCCCAGGTTGTTAAGGGCGGCAAACCCGATGGAGGCGTAGCCGCCGCGTGGGTGATTGCGCACCAGCAGCGCCGAGGTGTCGTCCTTAAAGTCGTAATTGCGACCGGTGCGCACGCGGCCTTCGGCATCTACGGCGGCAAAGGCGCTGCAGGCAAACTGGGGCGCCTGGACATGTGCCGGCACGCCGGGCAACACCTGTGCCACCACAGCATCGATGTAGGCCTGGTCGTCGCGCACATCGGCGGCGATGATGCGGTCGAGGTCGTAGTCGTAAGCGATGTCGATTGCGTACAGGTCATAGCCATCCGCGTAGCCGGTCAAGCGTTTGAGCGACGCGGCGGACTTGATTTGCTTGCGGTAAACGATGCCGGCGGCAGCGGCAAGGCCGACGGCGGTTCCTGCAACACCGCAGGCGATGGCAATGTTACGTGGCTTCATGACGGCTCCTCTCGTCCTGTTAACGTAATTGTCGCAAAAGGTGCACGGGCATGATGGCTCAACTTGGCGAGCGGCGCGGGATTAAACATGGAATGAAAGGCGCGGCGCTGGCGCGGCGGGGTATGCTGGAGGGGACCATCAACCCAGCGAAAGGGGAGAGCATGACGGATCAGGAAACGCCCGAGCGCGTGCACGTGACTGCCGACGATATCGAGGCCGCCAACGACCTTATCGACTTTATCGAGGCATGCCCCAGCATGTTCCATACGGCGGCGACCATTATGGCCGAGCTCGACGAGGCGGGCTTTACCTACCTGCCCGAGAACGCGGCGTGGGACATCGAGCCGGGCGGTCGCTATTACACGCAGCGCAACACCTCGAGCGTTGTTGCCTTTAAGGTGGGCGAGGACCTTGCCGCGACGTGGGGCGAGGACGGCGTTGCCGGCGACTATCATTTCCAGCTCACGGCGTCGCACAGCGATTCTCCGACGTTTAAGGTTAAGGCCGTGCCCGAGCTCGACGGCGCAGGCGAGACGCTGCGCCTGAACACCGAGGCCTACGGCGGCATGATCGACTACACCTGGTTCGATCGCCCGCTGGCGCTGGCCGGTCGCGTGCTGGTGCGCGAAGGCGACCGTATTGAGAGCCGCCTGCTTGCCACCGAGCGCGAAGTCGCCATCATCCCGAGTCTTGCCATCCATATGAACCGCGGCGTCAACGAGGGCTTTGCTCCCAACCGATCCGTCGACCTGTGCCCGCTCATCAGCGCCGGCGAGCTTAAGCAGGGTGACTTCGATGCCCTGATCGCCGAAGAGCTGGACGTTGAGCCCGAGCAGATTCTGGGCCGCGATCTGTTCTTGGTCAACCGCCAGGATGCGCGCATTTGGGGCTGGGCCGACGAGTTTATCTCGACGCCCAAGCTCGACGACCTGGCCTGCGCTTACACCTCGCTGCAGGCATTTTTGGATGCTGAGAACGCGCACGACGTTTCGGTCTTTTGCTGCTTTGATAACGAGGAGGTTGGCTCCGAGACCAAGCAGGGAGCCATGTCGACGTTCTTGGCCGACGCGCTGCGCCGCATTAACGGATCGCTGGGCTTTGACGACGAGTCGTACCATCGCGCCCTTGCCGCCTCGATGCTTGTGAGCTGCGACAACGCGCATGCCGTGCACCCCAACCACGCCGAGAAGTGCGATGCCCGCAACCAGGTCGTGCTCAACGGCGGCATCGTTATCAAGGAAGCTGCCAACCAGCACTACTGCACTGATGCCTTTAGCCGCGCGGTGTTCCAAGCCATCTGCGATGACGCCGACGTGCCCACGCAGGCCTTCGCCAACAAGAGCGATATGGCCGGCGGCTCCACGCTCGGCAACCTGTCCAATATGCAGGCGAGCATGCATGCCGTAGACGTGGGCCTGCCGCAGCTTGCCATGCACTCGAGCTACGAGACCGGCGGCGTACGCGACGTGATGTACGCCATCCGCGCTCTCACCGCTTTCTATGAGCGAAACCTAACCATCAACGGTGCCGAAAGCGTGGAACTCTAAAACCTGCCAAAAAGGGACAGGTTTACTTTGGCAGGTTTTATCTGGGCAAATGCTTCAACGCCAACGACAAGACGGAACTGCTGGGACTTCATAGGCAGAGCCTGCGCTGGTCAGATCCCGCAGGTCGAATAAAAGTCAGCGAGAGCCCGCCGTTTGAGCCAAGGTGCCGTGAAATGAAAAGGCGTTGACCTTCTGGTCGCGCCTTTGAAATTGAACGGCAGATTGGCCAAACGGCGGGCTCGCAGCGTCGAGGGGTTCCGGCGTTTGGCAAAACGCCGGAACAATTAGTGTTCGATCCAGCAGCGCAGGGTCTCGCCGGCCTGCAGGTGACGCAGATTCTCCGCGGCGATGTCGATGACGTTGTTGAGCGTGGCGGCCAGGTGGAACCAGCCAGAGACGTGCGGCGTGATGAGCATGTTAGGCGCATCCCACAGAGGGCTTGTCTCAGGCAGCGGCTCGGGGTCGGTGACGTCGACCGCGGCGCCGGCGAGATGTCCCGACTCCAGGGCGGCAACCAAGTCGTCGGCGACCACAAGGTCGCCGCGGCCGCCGTTGGCAAAGAAAGCGCCCGGCTTCATCGTGGCGAAGAACTCGGCGTTCGCCAGGCCGCGGGTCTCGGGCGTGCTCGGCATGAAGGATGCGACGACGTCTGCCTCGGCCAGGCGCTCGGGCAGAGCGTCCATGCCGTCCATGTCCTCAAACACAATGGGGTAGACGAGCGGATGGCGCTTTATGCCGCGGACGTGCGCACCCATGCTGCGGCAGAGCGTGGCAAAGTGGCCGCCAATGTCGCCTGCGCCCAGCACCAGCACATTGGCGTTTTTGAGCGAGGTAACCGGCCCCAAATCCTCCCAGCGATGCTCACGCTGCAGATCGTGATAGCCGGGCAGGCGCTTCATCATGGAAAGGACCATGGCAAACATGTGCTCGCTCACGGCCTGGCCGTAGGCACCCACCGAGCAAGACAGTTTGGCGTCGGCCGGCACGGTGCCGGCGGCCAAGTAATCGTCATAGCCGGCGGTCTGCAATTGCAACAGCTGGAGATGGTCGCATGCCGTGAGCATGCCAGGGTCGATGTTGCCCAGGATCACGTCGGCATCGGCGACCTGTTCACGTGTGGCGGCGTCGGCGCTCGTGTAGATAAAGTCCTCGCCTGGAGCGCTCGACTCGAGGATCGCACGATGGCGGTCATTGACGGGCAACAAAACCAGGATGTTCACAAGCAGTCCTCTCCGCTCGACCTGCCAAAAAGGGACAGGTTTATTTTGGCAGGTTTTATCAGGCAAAACGTTCAAATAAAACGCCGGATACAAGACGAGCGTGCCCGTCAGCATCCGGCGTCCGCACGGCTACCAGCTCAGCAGCTCGTAGCCGTCCTCGGTCACCACGAGCTGTACCTCGCACTGAGCCGAATCGCTGCCGTCCTTGGTGCGCACACACCAGCCATCGCCCTTGCTAATCTTGATGTCGGGCGCTCCGGCATTGACCATAGGCTCGATGGTAAAGACCATGCCCGGAGCCATGATGGTGTCCACATCGGGCGCCTCGGTGGTAAAGCCCACAAACGGGTCCTCGTGGAATTCCTTACCGATGCCGTGTCCGCCGTACTCGCGCACCACGCTAAAGCCGGCATCCTCGACCGTCTTTTGCACGGCTTCGGCCATCACGGACAGTGGCAGCCATGGCTTGACGGCTGCCAGACCCGCCTCCACGCTGGCGCGGGTGACGTCGACCAGGCACTGGCGCTCGGCCGAGACCTCGCCGATGCAGAACATGCGGCTCGAGTCGCTAAAGTAGCCGTCTAGGATCGTGGAGCAGTCCACGTTGATGATGTCGCCCTCGTGCAGCACGTCCGTATCACAGGGAATGCCGTGGCAGACGACGTCGTTGATCGAGGTACACACGCTCTTGGGGTAGCCCTCGTAGTTGAGGTCGGCCGGCGTGCCGCCATGCTCGACGGTGTAGTCGTAAATCATCTGGTCGATCTGGTTGGTGGTCATGCCCGCGGCGATGTGCTCGCCTACGTAGTCGAGCGCGCCCACGTTGATGGCGGCCGAGCGCTTGATGCCCTCGATATCGGCGGGCGTCTTGTAGAGCGTGCGGGGCAGAACCTCCCAGCCCTCTTCCCACAAGCGCTCGAGGCGCTCGTCGAAGGCGCTATGGCATTTCTTATATTTTTTGCCGCTGCCGCACCAGCAAGCGTCGTTGCGGCCAGGAACGGGTCCGTTGTCAAACATGGCTAACTTCCTTTCATTCGCAGCTAGTATAGCCCACCCACGCGTCCGTAAAAGTTGCGGTGATATAGTTCCGATTTAAGCGGTTTAACAGCATAAACAGGAACTATATCACCGCAACTGATGGAGCGGGATGGCGGGCACTGGCTGCTGTGTGGTTTTGCTAGTAGCTCACCTGGCAGGGAATGCCGAGGGCGCGCACGCGTGCGGCAATGGCGTCGAGCACCTCGGGCGCTGCCTTGGCAAGGCCGGCGACCGGCGTCTCGCGCGCCACCGTGTAAATGGTCGCCTCCTGCGGACGAATGCGCTCGAGCGCCGCGAGCCAAGGACCGACGTACTCCTCGCCGGTGTTATCGAGAGGCTCGCCCTGATACTCGCCGCTAAAAAAGATCGTCTGGATAATAACGTGACCGTCAAAGCTTGCGAACGTCTCGATCTGGTGCTCGACGTCGTAGGGGCCAACGGGCTGGTCGAGCAGTTGGATAAACGCCGGGTTGACGGTATCGAGCTTGAGGATGTTGTCGTCGACCATCATGAGCGCGTCGTGCACCTCGGGACGGTCGGCGCGCGTGCCGTTGGAGAGCACGGCAATCTTGGTGTTTGGGGCCAGCTGATTGCGAAGCGCGACAGCGCCGGCGATGGCCTGTGGAAACTCCGGTGCGGCGGTGGGCTCGCCGTTGCCTGCGAAGGTGATCACATCGGGGAGCTCGCCCTCGGCTGCCATCTCGCGCAGCTTTGCCTCGAGCGCGTCGAGTACCACGGCAGCTGTGTTGTACGGCTCATGGCAGGGGCGCTCGGCGTTGAGGCCGTTTTCGCAGTAAATACAGTCGAACGTGCAGATTTTGCCGCTGGCCGGCATCATGTTGACGCCGAGCGAGAGACCAAGGCGACGGCTGCGAACGGGCCCAAAGATGGGGCTGGCATTCAAAAACGTAGACATAGGCATATGCTCCTCAAGACAATTGTGCCTAAGCATAGCATCGGCTCCAAAGCAGGGTGCGGGCTCTTGCTTTACAAGTTTCGTTTTTTCACGTCGCTCATTATGCCGTGTCATGAAAAGCCTCGGGTCGGGTAAAGTTAATCTGTTAACAAGGCGTAAAGCAATGCAGGTCTATCCAGCCGTACTGACGCGCAACTGGATGGGCGTTGATGATGGGGGCACAACATGGATTTTACGGTCGAGAATGCGGGCACCACGATTGCCTGTCGCGAATATGCCGGCCCGGATGTGTCGCCTGATACTCCTGCCTTGGTGTGCGTGCACGGCGCTTGTGTCGACGGCACATTTTTTGACGGTATCGCTTGTGAGCTCAGTCGCAACTACCGCGTAATTGCCTACGACCGCCGCGGCTGTGGCGGCAGCAGCGAAGCGGCAGACGGCAGCTATGATCTTGCCGCTCAGGCCGCTGACCTGCAGGCCGCGATCGAACACGTTGGCGCTCCGACAAATGTGCTTGCGCACAGCGCCGGTACGTTGGTGGCGCTGGAGCTTCTTCGCACCGAACCCCATCTCGTCGCCCGTGCGATTCTGCATGAGCCGGCTGTGTCGGCCGAAGGCGTCGGCATGGGCGCAGCTCCGATTTTGCTCGATATGATTGCGGCTGGAAAGGTTTCAAGGGCGCTTCGGCTTTTCTTGGGAGCTCTCGGCGACTTGGACCCCGAGGCTCCTGGGACGACCGAAGCGGAAGCCAAGCATGCCCTGCGCAATGGTCGTTGCTTTATGGCTAATGAATACGGAACAAATATGACATATGCTCCCGACTGGGAGCGCGCCCGCGAATCAAAGGCGGTGTCGGCTGTGTTTTTGGGCGAGCTTTCGGTCGGTACGCCCCGCGAGGCTGGTACGCGAGCGGCTGCCGAATATCTCGATTGCCCCCTTGTGACGATCCCGGGCGCGCATAACGGTTTGCGCGATCGCCCCGTTACGGCGGCAAACGCCGTTCGCGATGTCTTGGAGCGTTAGCACGCTCGATGACCTGCGGGGAGGGGGACTGTTAGCGTTTCGTCATTGTTAACGAATGCGCCAATAACCACGCGCCCGCGGCTCCATTACCACCGTTTGCCAGGTCATAAAAATGTAACAGCATTCATGTGCTTACCTGCATCGGCAAGGTGTTACCCTTGTAGCATTTGGAACCCACCGCTACCATGCGAAACTATCGAAAGGGCCCCATATGCTCAATAATCACGAGGTCAATCTAACCGACGAGGAGGCTGCCGCTGAGGTCGCCCGCGTCGCGAAGACCTACCCCGTGGTGCGTTTGCTGTCGGCCGATCAGATTAAGAGCGAGCCTAACTGCCTGCTCGCCGGCGATTGCTGCCCTTGTCTGCGTCAGTCGAGTCTTGAGGCTTTGGCAGACTCCGATGAGGTGTCGGAGCAACTGCTCAACGATGGTGTTGAGTACCGCGCTCGCCTACGCCCTCTAAAGGTCGAGGGTGAGCCTCGTGTCTTGCTGATGGTGCGTCCGATCGATGAACAAGAAGCTACAGAAGAGGACCTTGTCTACACCGATGTGCTGACGAGTGTGCGCAATCGCCGATATTACGAGGAAAAGCTCCGCAACGCCCGCATGAATGCCGGCGTTGCGGTGATCGACCTTGATGATTTTAGGGTCTTCAACGATACGTGTGGCCGTCATGCCGGCGACCTTGCGCTCGGTGCCGTGGCGACAGCCATACGCAGCGGAATTCGTTCGACTGACGAGCTCGTACGCTATGGCTGCGACAAGTTTGTGGTCGTCATGCCCAATATTCCTTCCGATGACTTCACCCGTCGCCTGCATCAGGTGTCCGATGCCGTTCATGCCACGATTGTTCCGGGCCATGAGTACGTGAGCCTGACGGCATGTGTTGGTGGCGTTCGTATTCATGGCGAGACGGTTGATGAGGGCGTTGGCCGCGCTGTCCAGTTACTGAGCCGTGCTAAGGCAAAAGCCGGTACGGTCGTGACCGATGGCGATTTCATCGAGGCCTTCCAAAACGAAAAGCCTTTGGTGCTTATCATCGATGACTCCGAGATGAACCGAGCCATTCTCAACGAGATGCTCAAGGACGAGTATTGCATCCTCGAGGCTGATAACGGTCGTACGGCGCTCGATATGGTCGACCGCTATGGCGATGAGTTGTCGCTCGTGCTACTGGACATTGTCATGCCGGACGTGAGCGGCTTTGAGGTGCTGGCCGATCTGTCGCGCCGATCGGTTGTTGACAAACTACCTGTCATCATGATCTCGAGCGAAGATTCCGACGATGTGGTTCTGCGCGCGTACGAGCTGGGCGCCTCGGACTATATCAGCCGCCCGTTTGACTCCCGTGTCGTGCGCCGCCGTGTAAGCAACACCATCCGCCTATACGCCAAGCAGCGCCGCCTGACGAGCCTGCTGTCCCAGCAGTACAACGAGCGCGTCAAGAACAGTCGCATGCTCATCGACATCATGGCCGGCGTCATGGAGCTTCGCAACGGCGAGAGCGGCAGGCACGTTACGAATATCGAAAAGCTGACCGAGCTGCTGCTTGACTGTCTGGTCCAGCGTAGCGACACGATCTCCCTCGACAATGAGGAGCGCTCCACGATTGCCCTGGCTTCGGCGCTGCACGATATCGGCAAGATGTCGATTGACGATGCGATTCTCAACAAACCCGGACGCCTTACGTCCGAGGAGTTCGAGATTATGAAGACGCATACCACGATCGGCGCCGACATGTTGCTTGAGCTGGGTTGCCATCACGTCGGCAATGCGCTTATGGAATATGCGTACCAAATTGCGCGTTGGCACCACGAGCGCTGGGACGGCAAGGGCTATCCCGATGGCCTTAAGGGCGACGATATTCCCATTGCCGCGCAGGTGGTCTCGGTGGCCGACGTGTACGATGCTCTGACGAGCGTGCGTGTGTACAAGGACGCTATTCCGCACAAGGAGGCGATCCAGATGATCCTGGACGGTAAGTGCGGTGAGTTTAACCCGCTGTTGCTCGACTGTCTGCTCGAGGTGCAAGACCGTATTGCCGAGACGTTGGCACGCCCCGCCGACGTTGTCGCGTTTCCCACGATTTAGTTTGACCTAAGGAGTTTTAATCCATGATTTCCATGCGTGAGGCGTATGAGAAGATCGGCGCTAATTATGATGACGCGTGCGCTCGGCTGATGGGCGAGGAAATGCTTGCCCGCTTTGCCCTCAAGTTTTTGGATGACGAGAGCATGGACAAGCTGGAGGCCGCCATGGCGGCAGGAGACGCCGAAGGTGCGTTTATGGCAGCGCACACACTCAAGGGCGTGAGCCAGAACCTGGGATTCGATAATCTGTACGAGCCGGCGGTCGTGGTGACCGAAGCACTGCGCGGCGCCGATGCCGTTGACGGCGCTCGCGAGGGAATGCATGCGTTGCAGCAGCAATATGCGGCAACGATGTCGGCTCTGCGCGAGGCGGCTGAATAAGAGCTTGCGAGCCTTGGGCTGCTTGCCGGCCACATATAGGTGAAAGGGCGCCCCGCCGGACCATGTGGCCGGCGGGGCGCCCTTATCTGTTTTGTGGTTCGCGTGCTAGCGGGCCTGCTTGACCTTGGCTGCCGCCTCGACAAACGACTTCCAGAGGTTAAAGTCGGTTTCGATCGTCTGCCAGGTGTACTCGGGATGCCATTGCACGCCCAGGCAGAAGGGTTGGCCTTCGACTTCGATGCACTCGGGCACGCCATCGGTTGCCTTGGCGACCAAGCGCGTGCTTTTACCCAGACGATCGATGCAGCAGTGGTGTGCGGAGTTGGTCTGGATAAGCCTGTGCCCGCCAAGCGCGCGCTCCAGCAACGAGCCCGGCACGACCTCGACGGGATGCACGGGGTCGTTGAGCACGTGGGTATGGCGCCACTGCGTGCGGCCCTCGCGCGCGCCCAGGCTTGGCACGTCCATGCACAGGGTGCCGCCGGTGGCGACATTGAGCAACTGCGTGCCGCGGCAGGTGGTAAAGAGCGGCATTTTGGCGCGGAGCACCTCGCCGACCAGCTTAAACTCAAAGCTATCGCGGATCTCGCAGCAGAGGGTGGGGTCGTAGGGTCGATCATCGCCCCAACGTTTGGGATTGACATCGGGGCCGCCGGGAATGGCGATGCCGTCGGCGATATCGACGTAATGACGGATGACCTCAATGTCCTCGGTGATGGACATCTGCAGCGGCAGGCCGCCGGCGGCAAGGATGGCATCGACAAAGACGCTCGCAATCTCCTCGTTGGGGGAGAGCGTCTCGCTCAAATAGGGTTTCGCTTCTTCCCAGCGTGGTGCGACCAGGATGAGCGGACGGTCGGCGGGATCGACGTCGACGTGCGGAGTGTAGGACGATGAGGTGCGGGTTCCGATCATGGGCGTAGCTTTCGAATCCGGGTGGACATGGCACAGGGGTGGCGCGGAGCAAACGTTACTGATGAATTTGCCCGCGTGGCAATTGGGTTAGTGACCCTTGATGGAGTTGAGGAAGTCCTGGGCGCGCTTGGTCTGGGGGTGGTCGAAGAACTCGTCGGGCGTGCCGGTTTCCACGATCTGACCGTCGGCCATAAAGACGACGCGGTCGGCTACGCGGCGGGCAAAGTTCATCTCGTGTGTGATGACGATCATCGTCATGCCCTGCTGGGCCAGACGGACCATGACTTCGAGCACCTCGTTGATCATTTCGGGATCGAGGGCACTTGTGGGCTCGTCAAAAAGCATGGCCTTGGGCTGCATGGCGAGTGAACGGGCGATGGCCACGCGCTGCTGCTGGCCGCCCGAGAGCTGTGCGGGCACCTTATCGGCCTGTTCGGCCACGCCCACGCGGCTCAGCAGGTCCATGGCGCGCTCACGAGCTTCCTCCTTGGACACGCCCAGCACGTCGACCGGTCCCAGCATGACGTTCTGCAGCACGGTCATATGTGCGAACAGGTTGAACTGCTGAAACACCATGCCCAGCTCGGCACGCATGCGGGCAAGATCCTTGCCTTCTTGCGGCAGGGGCTCGCCCTCGATGAGGATCTCGCCCGAGTCGATGGTTTCCAAGCGGTTGATGGTGCGGCACATGGTCGACTTGCCCGAGCCCGAGGGGCCGATCACAACGACGACCTCGCCGCGGTCGACCGAGAGATTGATGTCGTTGAGGACGTGTAGATCGCCATAGTGCTTATCGACGTGTCTGAGCTCGATCAGCGGCTGATTGCCGGTGGAAGAGGTGCTCTGTGCCATGGTGCTCGGCTCCTTATGACTCGAAATGGTAAAGCGTTAGCGGATGATGGCCGCGCCGGTCTTGTGCGAAACGTAGACAGCGGCCTTGTTAATCGCGACGTTGATGAGGATGTAGATGACCGCGATAACCAGGTAGACCGACACGAGGGCGTCGTAGTTGGTAATGAGCACGCGGGCGTTTTGCATGAGGTCGGGGTAGCTCACCACATAGGCGACGGTGGTGTCTTTGACTACGACCACAAGCTGCGAAATCAACGACGGAATGATAAACCGAATAGCCTGCGGCAATACGATTTTAAAGGTGATTTTAGCCTTGGAGAGACCGAGTGCCTGGGCGGCTTCGACCTGGCCGCGCGGCACGGCGTTGACGCCGGCGCGGAAGATCTCGGCCAGCACGCCGGCCGCAGCGAGCGCGACAGGCAGCGTGAGCATCCAAAACGACGGCAGTGCAATCTTGTACTGGGGCAGCACCAAAAAGAAGAAGTAGATGAACAGCAGGCTCGGCACGCCACGGAAGAAATCGGTGAGCACGCGGCAGACCAGCTGCAACGGCTTAATGTCGCTGGTACGGCCGAGCATAAGGGCTAAGCCCAGCACCAGCGCGATGGCGCCAGCGGTAAGTGCGACTTTAACGGTGCCCTCAAAGCCGGCAAGCAGGAACTTCCAGGTGGTGAGGTGCGTAAAGAAATACCAATAGTGGACCGAAAGCTGGCCGGTCACATAAAAGCGCTGCAGGACCAGAGCGATGAGCGCGGCCACGGCAACGAGCGAGATGGCGGTGCCGATGCGAATCTTGGCGCGCATCTTGGGGCCGGGAGCCTCGTAGAGCGCATCGCGCATGGTAAGCGCGGGGGAGGAGTGCTTGCTCATCGGAGGATCCTCACCTTCTTATCGATGTAGTTGCCAATGTGGCTCACCACAAAGGCCGTGCCCAGGTAGCCGAGCGCCGAGATAAAGAACGCGGCGACGCCGCCGAGCGAGCGCGTGTTGATGTAGCTCACCACGCCGGTGAGCTCCTGCGGTTTAAGCGGCACCTGACTGCCGAGCGCGGTGGTGAGCATGACGGCGATAAAGAGGTTTGTCATGGGCAGCACGCTCGAGCGCAGTGCCTGCGGAATCACGATCTTGGCGAGGATGCGGTTAAAGCTCATGCCGAGCGAACGTGCGGCTTCGACCTGACCGACGCCAACGGTGTTGATGCCACTCATGAAGTTCTCGGAGCCAAAGGCAGAACCCAAGAGTACTGTGGCGACGATAACGCAGGTGCGGTAGGGCAGGACGACCTTGAGCGGCGGCAGTGCGTAGACGACGATGATGAGCAGCGCGATGCCGGGGATGTTACGGAAGACCTGGACATACAGGTCGCCAAAGACGCGCAGCGGCTTGAGCGGCGACACGCGCATCACGGTGACGGCGACGGCCAGCACCATGGCGATGGCAAACGACTCAAGCGTCATGCCCCAGGTTGCTAGCAGCGCGTCGATATAGTTCTGGCCATAGAGCGACCAGAGCTCGGAGAGACTCATGCGGACCTCCCGCCGATAAGGAAAGGGGCTCCCGTGTGTACGGAAGCCCCGACAACTCAGTGAGGAAACAGTTTAGCGCAATAAAGCGAATCGTGCGTTTCCGTATGGTTTCGCAGCGGCTGATGCCCAGCTTGCGAGCTTAGGCGCCGACCTCGGGGAGCTCGGGAACATTGGTGTCGCCCGTACGGTCACCAATGCAGATCTGCCACAGCTCGGTCCAGGTGCCATCGTCCTCGATCTTCTTAAGGAAGTCGTTAACGAAGGCGACGCCGTCGGAATCGAGCGGCAGGCCGATGCCATAGGGCTCCTTGCTGCCGAAGGGCTTGCCGGCGATCTTGTACTTACCGGGCTCGCGGACCAGGGCGCTCTGCTGCATGTTGTTATCGATGACGTAGGCGTCAACGCGGCCCTGCTGGAGTGCCTGGCGGGCCTCCTCGTCGGTCTTGAACTCCTGCTGGCTGGCCTTGGGAGCGAACTCCTCCAGGATGGCGGGGCCGTTGGAGCCAGACTGGACGGCGACGTTCTTGTCGGCCAGGTCGTCGACGCTCTTGATGTCGTCGTTATCGGCGAGCACCAGGATAGCCTGCTGGGTGTAGTAGTAGGGACCGGCAAAGGAGACAAGCTTCTTGCGCTCGTCGGTGATGGTGTAGGTGGCAAAGACGGCGTCGACCTGGCCGTTCTGCAGGACGGACTCGCGCGTGTCCGAGGTCACCTGGGTGATCTCGACCTTGTTCTCGCCCAGAATGTAGTTGGACAGGAGCTGTGCGATACCGGCGTCGAAGCCGCGGGTCTGACCGTCTTTCTCGTTGAGGAGGGAGAAGAGCGTGGAGGTCTGAACGCCACCGATCTTAAAGACGCCGGCGTCCTTAACGGCCGTGGCCCAGGTGCTGGCGGCGATGGCGTCGTCATCGGCCTTGGGGCCGTTGTCGACGAGCTTGTCGAATGCCTTAGCGTCGAGCGTGGTGGAAGCCTCGGTATCCTTGGAGCTCTTGGAGGAGCCGGCGACGGAACCCTTGTCGGCCTCGGCGCTGGTGTCGGAGCAGCCGGCAAGACCAAGGCCGGCGACGGTTGCGAAGGTGGCGGCAACGAAGCCGCGGCGGTCGAGAACGACCTGCTGGGAGAGGTTCTTGCTCATGGTAGAACACCTTTCTCAATAAAATCCCTAGCGGTTGAGTAGAGTTATACCCCATTGCGTTCAGACGGGTCAACACGAAATAACTCAGAAACATACTTACCTTATGGGTAATTCTACCTACCAAAAAGGGACAGGTATATTTTGACAGGTTTTACCTGGGCAAACGTCGATTATTGCAGCTGAGATAGTGCTTTGAAATCCACCACAAAGGGGACAGGCACCTTTGTGGTGGTTCTTGCAGATGTGGCGGCCTGCCTTGCTGTTTTGTCTCAATCTGAAACAGTTAGACGGGAATTCGGGCCCTAGATGTTACAGATTGAGATAATCGCGTCGCGAAAATAAAAACCTCCGCAGGGGTGCTTCCCTTGCGGAGGTTTTTCTACTCGTTTAGTAGCCTTACGGCTTCGGCGGCCATGTTCTCGACCGTCATGCCGTTTTGAGCGAGCAACTCGTTTGGGTCGTAGCGGTCGGGGAAGCCCTTGGCGATGCCGAAGGTGCGCGTGCGCAATGGCGTGCATGCCAGATAACATGCCACGCGCTCGCCCCAGCCGCCGTCCAAGATGCCGTCCTCGAGGGTGACGACAACACGATGCTCAGCAGCAAGGCTATCGAGGAACTCGCGGTCGAGTTCGGTTGCAAAGCGCGGGTTGACGAGCGTGGCCTCGATGCCGTACTCGGCGGCCAAGCGGTTTGCCACGCGCTCGCCCAGCTCAAAGAAATCGCCGAGTGCGAGCACGGCAACGTCGCGGCCCTGACGCACCACGTTGTAGCGAACGGCACTGTACTCGGTGTCTTCGGCGGGCGCCAGATCGGGACGGCTCACCAGGCCAATACCAGGTACACGAATCGCCACGGGATGCTTGCGGTGGTCGAGCGACCAGCTCAGCATGGACAGATATTCCTCCATGCAGGCCGGCGCTAGGTAGTGCATGTTGGGAAGACCGCCCAGCATGGAAATATCAAAGAACGAGAGGTGCGTCTCGGACGTGGTGCCAAAGATTGACGCACCAAACACCAGGATGGTTGCAGGGGCGTCGTTGAGGCACAGGTCGTGCCACAGCTCGTCGTAGGCGCGCTGCAAAAACGTGCCGTACACACCAAAGACTGGTTTGGCGCCCGAGCGCGCAAGCGCGGTGGCAAAGGTCACGGCGTGCTCCTCGGCAATGCCCACGTCGACAAACTGCTTGCCGGCGGCAGCGCGAAGCTCGGGTGTAAAGCCCATGATGTAGGGCGTGGCGGCCGTGATGCCCACGACCTGCGGATCGCGCTCGATGGCGGCGCTGAGCGCCTCGCCCGTAATGTCGGCATAGGTGCGCGGCGCAGGCTCGCTCGGATGGCCCGGGCAGAGCTTGCGGCCGGTCGCCATGTCAAAGGGGCCTACGTGATGCCAGCGCTCGGGGTCGTTTTGGGCTGGCTCAAAGCCCTTGCCCTTGGCGGTCGAGACGTGCAGCACGATGGGGTGGTCGATGTCGCGCAGCTCCTGCAGCGCGTCGACGAGGGCCAACACATCGTTACCGGCGTCCAGATAGCGGTAATCGAGCCCCATCGCGCGGAAAACGTTGCGCTCACAGGCGCCGTTGCTGGCGCGCAGCTCGGCCAGATTGCGATACAGGCCACCATGGTTCTCGGCAATGGACTGGTCGTTGTCATTGACGATGATGATCAGGTTGCTGTCGAGCTCGGCGGCGTTGTTAAAGCCCTCAAACGCCAGGCCGCCCGAAAGCGAGCCGTCGCCAATAACGGTAATGACGTTGTACGTATCGCCCGCCAGGTCGCGCGCGTGCGCCAGGCCGCAGCCCAGGCTCACCGACGTGGAGGTGTGGCCCATGGCGAACAGGTCGTGCTCGGACTCGTCGGGATTGGCAAAGCCAGAAGCCTCGCCAAAACGTTCCGGATCGATATAGGTATACGCGCGCCCGGTCAGCGCCTTGTGGGCGTAGGTCTGGTGCGAAACGTCAAAGACAATCTTGTCGATAGGGGAGTTAAACACGCGATGAAGCGCAACCGTAAGCTCAACGACGCCCAGGTTGGGGGCAACGTGTCCGCCGACAGCGGCGGAGCTTTCGAGGATGGCGTGGCGAATCTCGCCGCAGAGCAGCGGAAGCTCGGCGCGGTCGAGAGCCTTGACGTCCTCGGGCGTTGTCGTTTGCGTAAGCAGCATCGTTGTGGGTTACTCCATGCGAATCGAGCGTCGGCGCTCCCTCGGCCGACACAATTGCACAAGACAGTCTCGCACATTTTGGCGTTTGATATGTGACGGCGGCGCGGTAATTCGCCAACTGGTGGGGCAAAACGTTTTGTCCGATGCCATACTGATAGATTCGATGATGATTTTTTCAATACGTGCAGGCCGTGGCTTGCCGCCGTGAGCCGCTGGAAGGAGGCAGCATGTCCGATGCCGTTCGTGCCGAGAAAATCGCGCACGAGGTCGACGATGCCGCCCGCCAGCTCGCCCAGGCGGGCCGCTTGGACCTGACGCGCGAGTTTATCCAGCATGGTGACGTGACGGTCTATGCACATGTGACCTCGGTGGCGCGGGCGAGCCTGTCCTTTGCCGAGCGCTTGGGCCGTGCTGGCATTTCGGTCGACCGTGCTTCGTTGCTGCGCGGGGCCTTGCTGCACGACTACTTTCTCTATGACTGGCACGATCCCGACCCAAGCCATCGGCTGCATGGCTTTCGCCACCCGTTTTTTGCTCTGGCGCGTGCGGAGGAAGATTTTGAGCTGACGTCGCGCGAGCGGAATATTATCGTGCGCCATATGTTTCCGCTGGTGCCGGTGCCGCCGACGTGTCGTGAGGCATGGATTGTGTGCCTGGCAGATAAATGGTGCGCGCTGCGTGAGACAGTCGCCGGCCGCCTGCCGCGCAAGGACGAGGCGGACGATGGCGTGAGCAGCGAATCGAGTGAAAAGAGGAGAGGGTAGACGGTGGGGACCGCGATCGACATGGCATTTGACGGCGCGACGCTTGCCGCCTGCCCGCTTTCGGCACTGGTGCTCTCGTTCGCCTTCTACGGTTTTTGCGGCTGGGCATGGGAATCGACAGTTTGCGCCATGCTCAACCACGGACGCTTTGCCAACAGCGGCTTTTTGCTGGGACCGTGTTGCCCCATCTATGGCGCGGGCGGCATTGCCTGCTGGCTGCTGTTGCGCGGGATTCCTGACGCGTCGAGCCAGTTTGTCGCTGCAGCGCTCGTATGCAGTGTGATTGAGTACAGCGTGGGCGTGCTGTTGGAAAAAACAACGGGCGCTCGCTTTTGGGATTACTCGCACCTGCCGTTTAACTTGCACGGACGCATCTGTCTGTACTGGGCCTGCGCGTTTGGCTTGGGTGCGTTGTGTATTTGCCGTTTAGTGGAGCCGGCATTGCTGGGGCTGCTTGGCCATCTGCCGGTGCTGATTGTGCGGCTGTCCGCCTTTATCGTCGCGGTCGCGATGATGGTCGACGCGGTGTGCTCGTTGGCGAGCTGGCGGCGTCTGTCCGATCAGCTGGAGCGCGTGCGCGCCGACCTTGCCGATCGCATCAACGAATCGCTTGCCGATGCCTCGGACTCAATGCTCGAACGTATTCCCGATTCTACGATTGACTCGGTGGCACAGACGCACATCCGTAGCCGTGCCGTTAACGCGTGGCTGGCCGAGCTGGGTGACGCCGCGCTCGATGCCCTGCGCGAGAAGGCTTCGATGCCGACGTTTATCGCGGATGGTGCTCGCGGCCTGGCGCTTGCCGCCCGCCGCGTGGCCGATGCCGCGCCGAACATGCCGCGTCCGTCGCTCAGTCGTCGCCTTGCCGGCAAGCGCATGAGCCGTCCGGTGCCAAGCGTGTCACTCAGCCGACGCGACCTGCGCTTCTTCAATGCCTTCCCGCGCTTGCGCATCAACCGCTACGAGGGCGTCATCCGAGCTACCGACCTCCGCGACCGAGCCCGCGAGCTGTTCCGCCGCTAGCCGGGACGGGCGCGCTCACGGCTTCCTTGCTCGCGTATTTCCCGTTCGTTTCGCGCCCGTTGCCGCGCCGTTTCCAAGGTTGCGGCGCCGTCGGAGACGGCAAGATTTGGGTCGAGCCGGTCGAGGAGGTTATCCGCATCCGTACCGGCGAACACGGCCCCGCCGCGGTGTAGAATCGACCGCCTGCCATCCGCAACGTTAAAATGCTGCAATGATACACAAGACTTGCGTTGCGGATGGACGAATTATGGGTCGTAATAAATATCCCGAGGAGACGGTCGCGAAGATTCTCGACGCGGCGCTGGAGCTATTCTGCGCACAGGGTTATGAGGGGACGAGCATTCAAGATATCGTCGACCGCCTCGATGGCATGACCAAAGGCGCTGTCTATCATCACTTTAAGAGCAAAGAGGAGATTTTCAACGCCGCATTTGATCGGGCAATGGCTCCGATTGTTGAGCAACGTCGCTCAACGCTTGGTATCGGCAATATGACCGGAGCCCAAAAGCTCAAGCGACTGTACGCGCCCGAGTCTGTCGTTCCGCAAATTGAGCTATGGACACGCATGCATCCTGCGGCAGATCCGGTAAAAAGCTCGCGTCTACTGGCGATGCAGTACCAGGGCTCGTTCGACGAGTCGGCCGATGGCTATCTCTTGCCAGTGATCGAGGAGGGCATCGCCGACGGCTCCATTGCGTGCAAATGCCCGCGCGAAGCGGCTGAGGCCGTATCGTTGTTGGCGAATCTTTGGCTGCTGCCGCTGTTCCGTCCGCTCGAGACCAAGGATCGAATGCTCGCTCGCGCGCAATGTTTGGCGCAGATGGCGGCCGCGGTGGGGCTCGATTTGGGTAATGAAGTGCTCCAGACAACGGCTAAGATTTGGGACGTATGGAACCGTGCTGGGTGGTAATATAGATACTGACGGTATGTAATTGATTTGTAAGGGTGGCCACGGCTGCCCTTTTTAAGTCATTAAATACATACTAATGGTATGTATAGGGGGTAGGCTTATGGCTGGAATGCGGAGGAGTAGTGTCTCGTTGGCGCAAAAAATAGTGCGATCTATCAGGCTTTTCGGTCTTCTTGTTGCACAGCTGTGCGCGTATTCGATGTTGTCGGCACTGTGCTTTGCGTGCCCGCTTTACTTGTTCGTCTGCAGCGGCTCATCGACGTTATATGGTGCCGTCGCGGCGATAGCGTTCGTGCCGGGCGTGCTTGCGACTCCGGCTGGCGGAATCTTGGCGGATCGCGGGAGACATCGCGGGGTTCTTGTGGTGCTCGGCATTGTTCTGATGGCTGCATCACTGTTGTTTGTCCCCATGAAGCGTTCGCTGCCTCTTGCCGTTGTCGTGGTAGCAATGCTTTGCGTCCAATATGGCATCCAATCGCTGCTGAAACCGATGCTTCAAATTGAGACGGTGCGCATGACGGGCCCAGAAAAGGTTGAGCGTGCCACTGCGTTGGTCTCGCAGATAACCATGGCGAGCAATATCTTGGGCCCTGTGGTCGGGACGGCAGTCTATGGGTGCTTTGGTATCGATGCTCTATGCGAAACCGCGGCGTTGACGTTTGCAATGTCAGCCCTGCTGTTCGGGGGCGCACTCAAGCGAAATGCCTCATCTGGAATGACAAGGGACAGTACGACTTGCTCGACATGCCGAAGCGATTTTCGGGAGTCGATTCGGTACCTGGTTCAAAACGCATCATTGCTCGTTGTGTTTTTGCTTGCGGCTATTTTGAACCTTGCGTTAGTTGGGTTAACGATTGGTGCTCCCGTTATTGTTGCAAAGCATCTCGGAATGCGGTCATCCTTTGTTGGGATTATTGAGGTGGCTATGGGCTTAGGTGGTCTTGTCGGCAGTGGTTTGGTCGGTATTTGGCCACATCGTTTTTCCTTCAAGGGCATATGTCGATATGTTGCGATGATTTGTTTTGGAGTCGTACCGATTATCGTCACGCTACTGAGCGGTCCTGATGAATTAGCATTTGCCGCGCTTGCGGCCGGCTCGGCATGGGTCATGGCGTGGGCAAGCATTACATCGATCGAAATCGTTTCATTCGTTCAGCGGTCAGCGCCAAAGGAACTTTGCGGAAAAGTGCTGGCACTCGTTTATATGACGCTTTCCTGTGCAACGCCTATTGGCCAATTGGTTTACGGACTCGCATATGATCGATGGACACCGGCGATTGTATTCGCAGGCATGTTAGCGGTGCTGACGTTGACGACGGCGCTGTTTTATCGGCTGAAAAGTCGCTTGTGGCGATTGTCTTAAGGCGCGGGGACACCGTGGATTTGCGGAAGCATTGTCCCGCCGCGCCGGGACGCCATTGTCTGGGCATGCCTCTCCTTCGTCTACAATATCGTGCAGACGAAGGAGAGGCATGCCCATGATCAAGATGTTTGCGAGTGACTTAGACGGAACGCTGCTGAACGCCCTGCACGAGGCAGATGGGACCATCCGCCGTGCCATTCGCGAGCTGATCGAGGCTGGTCTGCATGTGGTTCCCGCGACCGGACGCTCGACGCTGCCGATCGGCGAGCATGGCTTTACGGGCCTGGCGCTTGACGCCTGCTGCTCTAACGGCTCCATCGTGCGCGACAGTCATGGCGAGGTGCTCAAAACCTGGGCCATCGATTCGCAGGTTACTGAGGAGCTGCTCAAGGCATTCCCGGACATTTGCTTTGATTGCTCCACACCCGATGGCATGTTCTCGAGCGGTTCGTTCGAGATGCATCAGGCGGGCTTTAAAAAGGACAGCCCCATCAAGCGTATTGTGATGCGCGGCATGCGTGCACGTGGCGGGTATCACGAGGAGCAGTATTTCGACCAGTCGATTGGTGACATCCTGCGCCACGATGTGTGCAAAATCAACTGCCGCGTGACCTCGCCCGAGCTGGAGCGCGACCTTAAGGCGTATTTGGCCGAGCGCTCGGACCGTGTGGTCAACGCGCCGTTCGATCCGGTGATGTTCGAGATTACGGATGCGGCGTGCAACAAGGGCGAGAGCGTGGCCTGGCTGGCGGGCTACTACGGTATTGCCGAGGACGAGGTCGCGGTCTACGGCGACGGCGGCAACGACATTGCCATGCTCAAGCGTTTCCGCCACAGCTACGCGACCAAGAACGGTAGCGATGCAGCTAAGGCCGCCGCGAGCGCGACCATCGGCAGCTGTATGGCCCATGCCGTCCCCAAACACATGCTCGCCACCATGCACAAGCAAAACTCCCGCACCATCATCGAATAATGCGACAAAGGGACAGCCCCTTTTTCATGAGAACCCTGCACCTTTGGCATGCGAACATATATTCGTATATATAACTAAGTTTTGATAGAATCGGTATCGTTGACGGCAGCTCCATGTGTCGGGCAGCGCCCTCCATCTGATGGGAGGTGATGCCCATGACCGATTTGATTGATTTCGTGAGACTTCTGACCGCTTTGGTCTCGTTCTTCACGGCGCTTGTCGGCCTTTCCGAGGCACTCAAGCAGCGTTCGAAGCGCAACAGAAGGGGTCGCCGCCGCTAAGGCGTTGACCCCCTAATGCAAACAACGGCGCTGCCCAGCTTTCCAGAACTTGGGTTGCCGTCGACACTATTCTACCCACGAATGACATTTTGGACAATCGGTAATGCCGCTCTAAAAGCCTGGCACAACCGGCACAACCTAGGCGGTCGCTGGATGTGACAAAGAGGCTGCCCCTTCGTCACATTCCAAATATTGCCTTTACGTGTTGATGCACACGGTGTGCAATAATACTCGCACTGTGCAATAGCGCACAGGCTGAGTAACAAGGAGGACGCTTGTCCCAGCTCGAGAAATGCGATCGCCGGTCCCTTCGCTCGCAGCGTGCCCTTCGCCAGGCACTTGCTAGCGAGCTTGCCGAAAGCGGCGACCTTTCGCGCATTAATGTCGCGTCGCTCACCGAGCGCGCTGGCCTTACGCGTCGCACGTTCTATTCGCATTACCGCGATATCCCCGACTTTATCAATCAAATCGAGGACGGCTTGCTGGCCGAGATCCGTGAGCGCATTGAGCTCATCACCGCAGCTCAGCTGCCCGACCTCTATCACAACATCGATGATCTTGAGCCGGCACCCGGTTCGGTTGAGCTGCTGCGCTACCTTGCGGCCAACCGCGATTTAATCGGATCGCTGCTGGGCCCGGGCGGCGACCCCGCCTTTATTAAAAAGATCATCGATACCGCACGCGAGGCCGTGGTGCCGCGTGCACAGACGGGCATCTTGGGCCTGGCACTGGGCACCTTCTTTGACTACTACGTTACCTATGTCGTGAGTGCCGAGGTCGGCCTGATTCAGCGCTGGTTTGAGCGTGGGCTCACCGAATCGCCCGAGACCATGGCGCGCATTATGACGGTTATCGCCTTTGTGCGTCCCGGCGACCTATATGGCCAACCCATCGATATCAACGTGCCGGAATATGGCATGAAGCTATTGAACTTGCAGCTCGAGGACGCGGTTGACACCGCCGCAACCGTCGAGTCCAACTACTAAGAGGAGAAACAGATGAGCAAACTCGTCGAGGGCATTAGAGACCGTGTGGTCGCTGCCGCACGCGAGGCCGCGCCCGCCGTGGTGGACGCCGCGCAGAAGGCCGCGACCGCGGCTGCCGAGAAAGTTGCCGAGGCAGTTGCCGATGCCAAGAACGTGGCAGGGGAGACGTCCGTCGTCAGCGAGCCCGCCACCGCCGCTGAGCCCGTAGCCGCCGCCCAGGCCCCCGAAGGCGCGATCTTCAACCCCGAGAACGCTCGTGGCAACCTGCACCTGGGCATTGACGTGGGCTCCACCACCGTTAAGCTCGCCGTGCTCAACGACGATAACCAGATCGTCTACGCCAAGTACCAGCGCCACCACACCGACGTCCGCGCTTGTGCCCGCGACCTGTTCGAGGGCGCTGCGACCGTGCTGCCGACGGCCCAGATGACCTGCGCCATTACCGGCTCGGGCGGTCTGCTGCTGTCCCAGTGGCTCGACCTGGAGTTTGTCCAGGAAGTCATCGCCAGCAAGCGTGCCGTCGAGACCCTCATCCCGGCCACCGATGTTGCCATCGAGCTGGGCGGCGAGGACGCCAAGATCATCTACTTCGACAACGGCATCGAGCAGCGCATGAACGGCACCTGCGCCGGCGGCACGGGCGCCTTCATCGACCAGATGGCCACTCTGCTGCACACCGACGCCAGCGGCCTTAACGAACTCGCGGCCAACGCCACCACCATCTATCCCATTGCCAGCCGCTGCGGCGTCTTTGCCAAGACCGACGTCCAGCCGCTGCTCAACGAAGGCGCCCGCCCCGAGGACGTGGCTGCCTCCATCTTCCAGGCCGTCGTGACCCAGACCATCTCGGGCCTGGCATGCGGCCGTCCCATCCGCGGCAACGTCGCCTTCCTGGGCGGCCCGCTGCAGTACCTCTCCGAGCTGCGCCACCGCTTCTACCTCACGCTCAACCTGGACGAGGAGCACCGTATCGTGCCCCAAAACGCTCACCTGTTTGTGGCGAGCGGCGCCGCCATGGCGCACGAGTCCAACAAGCTCAGCACGTTCCCGCAGCTCATCGAGGCTATCGATGCCTTGGGTGACACACAGGGTGCCGAGGTCGAGCGCCTGGATCCGCTCTTTGCCACCGACGAGGACTTTGCCGAGTTCAAGACCCGCCACGACCAGGAAGTCGTCCCCAAGGGCAAGCTCGACGGCTACACCGGCCGCGTGTTCATCGGCATCGACGCCGGCTCCACCACCATGAAGGCCGCGCTCGTGGGCGAGGACGGCCAGCTGTTGCACACCTGGTACGGTAACAACAACGGCGACATCCTGGGCACGGCCAAGGTCATCATGGCCGATTTCTACAACCACATCCCCGCCGGTTGCACCATCGGCCACGTGACCACTACGGGCTACGGCGAGGCGCTGCTCATCGAGGCCCTTAAGGCCGACTCCGGCGAGATCGAGACCGTCGCGCACCTGCGCGGCGCCAAGGCGTTCCTGCCCGGCGTCGAGTTCATTCTGGACATCGGCGGCCAGGACATGAAGTGCCTGCGCGTCAAGGACGGCGTTATCGAGCACATTATGCTCAACGAGGCCTGCTCGTCGGGTTGCGGTAGCTTTATCGAGAGCTTCGCCGTCTCTATGAACATGGGCGTGCGCGCGTTCGCCGACGCCGCTATCCATGCCAAGGCCCCGGTCGACCTGGGCAGCCGCTGCACGGTCTTTATGAACTCGCGCGTCAAGCAGGCGCAAAAGGAAGGCGCCACGGTGGGCGACATCGCGGCCGGCCTGTCCTATTCCGTCATCAAGAATGCTCTGTTCAAGGTCATTAAGCTGCGTGACCCCAAGGAGATCGGTAGCCAGGTAATCGTCCAGGGCGGCACCTTTATGTCCGATGCCACGCTGCGCGCGTTTGAGCAGCTCACCGGCGTCCATGCCGTGCGTCCCGACATCGCCGGCTGCATGGGTGCCTATGGTGCTGCCCTGCTCGCCCGCGATCGCGCCGGCGCCGATGGCACCTCGACCATCCTTTCGGCCGAGGACATCGCGCACCTCACCGTGACGCAAAAGCATGTCCGCTGCGGCCGTTGCTCCAACAACTGCCAGCTCACCGTCAACGACTTTGGCGGCGGCAGGCGCTTTATCACCGGCAACCGCTGCGAGAAGGGCGCCGGCCACAAAAAGCAGAAGACCGAGGCCCCCAACCTCTTCAAAAAGAAAAACGATCTGCTGTTTAACCGTGAGGTGCTGAGCCCCGACGAGGCCCCGCGCGGCACCGTCGGCATCCCGCGCGCACTCAACATGTACGAGAACTACCCCTTCTGGCATGCGTTCTTTACGCGCCTGGGCTTTAGCGTGCAGCTGTCCGACCAGTCGAGCAAAAAGACCTACCAGGCGGGCATCGAGTCCATGCCGTCCGAGAGCGTGTGCTATCCGGCCAAGATGAGCCACGGCCACGTGATGAACCTTATTGACCGTGACGTCGACTTCATTTGGATGCCGTGCGTGCGCTGGGAGCGCAAGGAGGACCCGACCGCCGGTAACTGCTACAACTGCCCCATCGTCATGAGTTACCCCACGGCGCTGGCGCTCAACATCGATGAGATCCGCGAGCAGAACATCGAGTTCCTGTACCCGTTTGTGCCCTATCACGACAAGACCGAGCTCAAGCGCCGCCTGTACCAGGTGCTCGCCGTCGACCGCGTGGCCGATGCGCAAGCCGGTCGCGGTCGCGTGCGCGGTCCAAAGATCACACGCTCCGAGGTCGATGCCGCCGTCAACGCTGCTTTTGAGGCCGATGCGCGCTTCCACGAGGATATCCAGACCATGGGCGAGGAGGCCCTTAAGTGGGTCGAGGACCACGGCGGCCATGGCATCGTACTCGCCGGCCGTCCTTACCATAACGACCCCGAGATCAACCACGCCCTGCCTGAGCTTATCTCGAGCTTTGGCTTTGCGGTCTTTACCGAGGATTCGCTCGCGCACCTGGTGAAGCCCGAGCGTCCGATTCGCGTCGTCGACCAGTGGATGTACCACAGCCGCCTGTACGCCGTCGCCCGTTTTGTGACGATGCGCAACGACCTGGACCTGATTCAGCTCAACTCTTTCGGCTGCGGCCTGGACGCTCTGACCACCGACCAGGTGCAGGAGATTCTGGAGGCCAGCGGCAAGATCTACACCGTGCTCAAGATCGACGAGGTGTCCAACCTGGGTGCCGCGCGCATCCGCATCCGCTCGCTCATGGCAGCGCTCAAGGACCAGGAGGCCGAGCGCTTGGCCGAGGCCACGGCCGCGGGCGAGGCCTACGAGCAGGGCGATGCCGCGCCGGTGGCGCCCTCTACGGATGCCCCCGCGTTCGCGAGCCGCAAGTACACGTTTGAGGCTCAGCGCGAGAGCGCTTCGACCGCGTGGCCCAAGGTGCCCTTTACCGAGCAGATGCGCGAGGAGGGCTACACCATCCTGTGCCCGCAGATGGCGCCGATCCACTTTGACCTGGTCAAAGAGGTGTTCCGTGGTGCTGGCTACAACTTGGAGCTGCTGCCCTCGACCGATCACGACGCTGTCGAGGCTGGCCTGCGCTATGTGAACAATGACATTTGCTACCCGTCGATTCTGGTAACGGGCCAGATTATGGAGGCCATCGAGAGCGGCCGGTACGACCTGTCCAAGACGGCCGTGGTTATCAGCCAGACCGGCGGCGGCTGCCGTGCCACCAACTACATCGCACTCATCCGCAAGGCCCTGCGCGAGAGCGGCCACCCCGAGATCCCGGTGATCTCGCTTTCGGCCGTGGCGCTCGGCGAGGATAACCCCGGCTTTAAGATTACGCCGGCGCTGCTTAAGCAGGCAGTCTACGCGGTGCTCTTTGGCGACGTGATGATGCAGATGCTCTATCGTTGCCGCCCGTACGAGGCCACGCCCGGCGCCGCCAACGCGCTCTACGAGGAGTACATGGCGCGCGCCCGCAAGCTGGCGCCCAAGTTCAACAGGCACAACTACACCAAGCTTGCGCGTGAGGCCATCCGCGCGTTCGACACCATGCCGCTCGTGGGCGAGGGCACCAAGCCGCGCGTGGGCGTGGTCGGCGAGATTCTGGTCAAGTTCCACCCCACGGCCAACAACCACGTGGTCGATGTCATTGAGCGCGAGGGCTGCGAGGCTGTGGTGCCGGGCCTGCTCGACTTCTTCCTGTACTCCATGAGCAATGCCGAGCTGCAAAAAGACGAGCTGGGAAGCTCTGCCACGGCGCGCGCTAGCATGCAGGCACTCATTAAGCTGGTGGACTGGATGCGCACGCCGGTGGAGGAGATGCTCGAAAAGTCCCGCCGTTTCGAGGCGCCCGAGCGCATTGGCACCATGGCGGACAAGGCTCGTACGGTGCTTTCGGTGTGCAACAACATGGGCGAGGGCTGGTTACTCACGGCCGAGATGCTCGATCTGATTGACCACGGTGCGCCCAACATCATCTGCACGCAGCCCTTCGCGTGCCTGCCCAATCACGTGGTGGGCAAGGCCGTGATCAAGGAGCTGCGCCGTCAGCACCCCGAGAGCAATATCGTCGCGGTGGACTACGACCCCGGTGCGTCCGAGGTCAACCAGCTCAACCGTATTAAGCTCATGATCAGCGTTGCCAAGGAAAACATGCGCGCCGGTAAGGGCTTTAAGCTCGAGAAGGTGGCGCCGCTCGCGATGGACGAGGTCACCGGCCAGATGCGTGCTCATGACGGCTGCGTGAGCTGCGGACCGGCCAGCGAGGAGGCCGTTGCATCGGTCGCCAAGCGCCTGGGACGCGGCATTAAGAAGTAGCTGGCCTGCTATGGGCTAGATATGAGGCAAACGGGTGGTAGCCATACCGGCTACTACCCGTTTTTTGCTGGACATATGTTGCGCAAATGACCTTGCTACAGCCTTCCGTGGGCTCGCCCGATTTCTGGGCTGGCTCGGGCTTTGAAGACAAGTTATTGCAGGCCCAGGGCGATTTCTCGCTCAATGCAGGCCGGCACAGCGTGACCTATCTGCCAAACGACGAGACGACCGCTACGGTCTACCCATCGCCACCTACGAGATGGAAGCCGAAAAGTACATCTATCGCGTGTACAAGTACGAACTATAGCGCTGCGCTTGGCTGTGCCTGTGCCCCGTGGTTGCGCGCGCTCGCGCCGGGCCCACCTCGCGTCCCGCATCACTTCACGTCAAACTCCACGCGATCGAGCTCGGGCACGTTGAGGTCGATGAGCTTGCGGGCAACGCGGCGGTCGTGCGCCCCGAGCGCCTCGCTTGTCGTCACGTGGGCGACAACCTCGCGCTCGACGATGCCCTCTTCCTCGCCTTCGGTAGCCGAGGTCTCGACGGCGACGGTGTAGTCCTTAAAGCCTGGCAGCACCGCGGCAAGTTCGCGCGTGGTTTCGGTGACGCCGTAGCCGTCCTGCACGCCGGCCTGCGCCGAGCCAATGGAGCCAGCCGTCATAACGATGCAGGGGATGGCAAAGATCACCGTGCCCACAATGATGCGGCGGCGCACCTTGCGCGATAGCTCGTCGACCTCGGCGTTTTCTTCAGCAGTCACAATACCGTCGCCGTTCAGGTCGCGCTTGAGCGGCACGCGCAAAAGAAGCAGCACGGCTTCGGCAGCCAGTGCGATAAAGACCACGTTGATGCCAAACTCATAAAGCGCCGAGAGAAACAGTGACCCGCTTGCGATGGCGATGCCGTAGCCCGCCGCGCACAGGGGCGGCATGAGTGCGGTCGCCACGGCTACGCCGGCAATGAGCGTCGAAGGCTCCTGATCGCGCGAGTTGCCCAGCCCGCCCGCAAAGCCGCCCGCGAGCGCGACGGCAAGGTCCCATATGGTGGGTGTCGAGTTGTCGATGATGGCGGCCGTGGTGGTGCCAAGGGGCGAGAGCTTAAAATACAGCGTGGACGTGACCAGGCAAAAGGCCATTTGCAGCGCAAGGCTGGCGACGGCTTCGACGGTAATCTCGCGGTCGAGCGTGGCGATGCCATATGCCATGGCAAGGACCGATCCCATAAGCGGGCAGATGAGCATGGCGCCCACGATGGCGATGTCCGAATCGATATCGAGGCCGATGCTTGCGATGAGCATGGCAATGATGAGGATACACAGGTGAGAGCCAGTCAGACGCGCGCCGTTTACAAAACGCTTGCGAATCACGTGGTAGGGCGCGCGACCCTCGCGAATGTTGAATGCGCGCTTGAGGAAGCGGGTGATGTTTTCCATGGCTTCGCTATGAGCGGGGCGGATGCCGTGACGCCGATGATGACGCTCGCGTAGTCGCTTGATCTGTTGTTTGTCGAGTTCCATGTCCACCTCGTTCCAGCGCGGTCCGCGCAACGCGCCCGTTGTCCTAACTCTACACCGTGGCGGGCGGGGTGTCTGTTGGATGCGGAATCCGATAGAGCGGATGACGCGAGAGCAAATGCAAATCACAGGCTCAATTCGATCCCGCAAGAATATGACGCACCAGCTCCTACATATGTGACGAAATTGTGAAGCACGAGAGCGCGAATTTCAAAAAATTCGCTGGTGACCAATGTTGCGCAACAGAATTCAAAAATCGACAGCTACCGTTTGATACGTATGGATACATCCGTGTCAAAGGGAGAAAGCCATGGCAAACTACAGTCCACAACACTTTGAGCCTCGGGCCAAGGCCGTCAACGTCAAGGGCGTTGCCAACCGCGCCGTCGCAACCGTTTTGACGGCGGGCCTCATCGCTCAGCCGCTCATGTCGCCGCTGGCGGCAATCGCCGCACCGTCAACCGATAACGGCGATTCTGTTCAGGGGGGGGGGGTAGTTCTGTAGAGAATACCGTTGCCGCCGGTAACCAAGCGGTCGTAAAGACGGCTGCCCAGCTGGCCGAGGAGTCGGCAAAGCAGCTCAAGGACGCTCAGGCCGCCTACGATGCCGCCCAGAAGAAGGCCGACGCGGCGGGCCAGTCTCAAAAGCAGGCACAGCAGCAAAAGAATCAGGCCTCGCAGGCAGTGAGCGACAACGAAATCGAGCAGAACGCAGCAGAAGTCGCCGCGCTTCAGGAGAAGATTGACGAGCTCAAAGCCGCCGTCGAAAAGACCGAGCAGCAGCAGAAGAAGCTGGGCGACCTGAACGATCAGATCGATCAGGCCAACAAGAGTGTCGAGGATAAGACCCAGGCGCTCAAGGACGCCAAGGCAAAGCAGGATGAGGCCAAGAAGGCCCTCGATGATGCCCAGGCCAAGCTCGAGGCCATGGGTATGGACGAGTACGAGGCCGCCAAGAAGGCCGTCGAGGACGCGCAGGCAAAGCTCGATGACGCCAATAAGGCCGTTCCTACTGCACAGGCCAATCTGGACCAGGCCAAGGCTGCCGAGGCCAACGCTCAGCAGGAAAAGAAGGACACTGAGGCCGCTCTGACTTCCGCCCAGGCCAAGAAGCAGGAGACTGCCGCTGCGCTCGCAGCCGCA
Organism: Collinsella sp.; assembly: GCA_048342015.1. GTDB lineage: Bacteria > Actinomycetota > Coriobacteriia > Coriobacteriales > Coriobacteriaceae > Collinsella. The sequence goes on from DBGDFS010000070.1 coordinate 101,396, forward strand.
ACCACCGCGCGCGATAACGCCCAGCAGAAGTTCAACCAGGCGCAAGCCGCGCTCGATGCTGCCGTCTCGGGTACGGGTGTTGACCTGAGTGCGCTTGAGGCCGCCAAGAAAGCTGCTGCTGGTGAGCTCAAGACCGCGCAGGCGGAGCTCAATGCCGCGACGGATGCCGACGCCACCGCACAGACAAATCTGCAGGCCGCCCAGGCTGCCGTCGCTGCCGCGCAGGAGAAGGCCAACGCCGCCAACGCTGCCGTGGCATCTGCCCAGTCTGCATACGATGCGGCAAACAAGGAGTACAAGGACGCGGCCAGTAAGCGTGACGCCGCGAAGACGGCATACGAGCAGGCCCAGCAGACCGAGGCCGACAAGAAGGCTGAGTACGACCGACTCGTCGAGATTCGTCAGCAGAAGAGCAACGAGTTCGATCAGGCTCGTGCTGAAGTAACCGACGCGCACAATGCATACGACGCCGCAAACGCCGAGGTCGAGAAGCTTAACCAGCAGATTGCAGACCTAAAGTCCAACATGACCGTTGACCAGGAAGTCATCAGTCAGGGTATGTTCGGCTTCATGAACTACATCATCGGCGGCAGCCAGTTCACAGCCACGCAGAAAAAGAACGCCCAGGACGCCGTATCGATGCTGACCGGCGCCGCTGACAAGGCCGAATGGTATGACAAGTACGTCGATCAGGACATGTCCCGCGACACCAACCCGCTCTCCTTGGAGCAGATGCGCAACGCCCTGACATATCTCGACACCCAGAACAACCTCCGCAAGGCGAACGGCCAGTCGGCGCTCAGCGTCAGCCTCCGCATGACTGTGGCGGCAGCCCTTAATACATCATATTCATCGAACATCTGGGGACACTCGAACTGCTATTTCGACAACGGGGAGAATCTTGCCGGCGGAGGCGGCGCATATACCGGCGGCGAGACCGAGGATACACTCGGTTGGCCCTACACCGGCCTCTACACACAGGAGAAGGAGGCATTCGATAAGTACGTCGCGCAGTATGGCGACGAACTCGGTAGCCACCGATATGATTCCTATTACATCTACCAGAACTACAACAGCATCTATCACGAGTGCGGGCACTATCTCAACATCATCGATTCAGCCACGGAAGCCATCGGTATCGCGACCGGTAGCGGTAAGAACACCGATTCCGAGGTAACCATCTTCGATTACAGCGCTGATAGCACTCAGGCTGATTTCACTGTCCCCGAGTTCAAGAAGCTCCTCAACGACTACATCGATTCCGCCTACAATGCAGGCGGCACGCAGGAGCAGAAGGAGCAGCTGAAGCAGCTTCAGAGCAAGCTGGCAGATGCGCAGAAGAACTTCGGGACTGCTGGAACGGCTTATTCTAACGCATTGGATAAGCAAGAAAGCGCGCGCGACGCCTATACCGCGGCCGACACGAACGTGAACACCGCCAAGGGTGAGTACGAGAAGGCTAAGTCCGACACCGCCGCCGCGAAGACGGCATACGACGCCGCGAAGGACGCACTCGGCGGAATCGACATCGAGTCACTCAAGCAGAACCTCGATGCCGCCAAGAGCAAGGCCGCTACTGCCCAGGCAGCTCTCGATAAGGCAAACGCCACGCTTGCTGACAGCAAGACGAAGGCGGCCGACGCTGCTGCTCACAAGGCGAAGGCTCGCAGCGCCCGCGAAGCCGCCAAGGCAAAATCCGACCAGGCCAACGAGGCGTATGGCAACGCCACTGCTTCGGTCAAGGACCTTGCCGCCAAGCGCGATGCCGCCAAGACGGATCTTGCGAATAAGCAGGTCTCGCTTGACGAGGCCAAGAAGGCCGACGATGCCGCCCAGGCTGGTGTAGACAAGGCCCAGGCCGCAGATGTCCAGGCCGCGACTGCCCTTTCGGACGCCAAGCAGGCAGTTGACGCCAAGAAGCAGGCCCTGTCCGACGCGCAGGCGAAGGCCAAGGCCGCCGAGGGTGAGCTGGCCGGCGCAAACAAGGCCTTCAAGCGCTTCGCCGGCGCCCAGAAGGCGGTCGATGACGCCAAGACCGCCTATGACGCTGCCGTCGCCGGTGTCGCCGATGCCCAGAAGCAGCTCGAGGCCGCCAACGAAGCCGTCGTCGATGCGAACCTCGATATTGTCAAGGCCAAGGCCGAGCTTGCCAACGACGAGGCACTCAGGGCCGATCTTGAGGCTGTCGACCACAAGGCATCCCTTGCCGCGGGCACGACGGGCAACGAGAAGCTGGTCAAGCTGAACGCTGCCTACGCTCGCTACAAGGCTGCCGTCGATGCTGCCGCTGGTCTCACGGCTGCCCTGAGCGATGCCGATGCCAAGCTGTCCGATGCCAACGACGCCTATGCCGCTGCACTGGCCGAGCTCGGAGATGCCAAGGATGCCTTGGCTGCCGCTCAGGCCGAGTACGACAAGTATCATCCCAAGGCTGAGCCGCAGGCCAAGCCTCAGGCCAAGCCCCAGGTTACGCAGGCCGCCGCAAAGGCGTCTGCTGCCAAGAAGCAGACCACGTCGGGAGCACTTGCCCAGACCGGTGATGACTCCGCTCTTGCGGGCGAGGTGTTCGTCATCGGCGGTATCACCCTCGTGGCCGCTGGTGTGACGCTGAGTGATCGTCGTCGCAAGCAGATGTAGCGTTTCGAGCGTAGTTTCTGCAACGAACTTCGGTTCATAGCAGGAGCGCTTCGATGGCTTAACCGATAAGGCCGGCGCGCTGTCATACGCAGCGCGTCGGCCTTTTTTGCGTTGGTATCAAAAAGCCCGGTCGGTAGCCGCGAAAGCTACCGACCGGGCAGGCCGTAGGCAATATGGTCGCTGTCGAGCAGCTGCTCAGCTTATCCCAGCAGGCTCAGGCCAACAGAGACAAACGCCAGGATAACGCCGACGATAGACTCGCCACCGAGCAGGCCGCTGGCGACGACCAGGCCCTGCTCCTGGAAGGCGGCATCCTTGGCAGCCTTCTCCTCGTCCGAAAGACCGGCCTCGGCGTCGCGGTGAGCGGCCCACTTGTCGTAGGCGAGCTTAACGCAGGAGCCCAGAAAAGCCGTGAGCGACATATAGAACGGCAGGTACACGCCCAGACCGATCATCATGGCCGGAATGCCGAGCCAGTACATGACGATGCCGGCGATAAAGCCGCCTGCGAACCACGGTACGCTCGGGATGCCCGAGACCATGGTGGCGACCACACTTGCCTGCGCGGCCACAAAGCTCTTGTCGGGACCAAAGGCGTCCGGACCATAGGCGGTGACGAGCGCGACCATGACGGCGGCGGCGACCAGGGCGCCCACGATGCCGCCGATGGCCTGGCCGACCCACTGTGCGCGCGGGTTGGTGCCCAGCACGGCACCGGCCTTAAAGTCGTTCATGACGTCGCCCGCAAGGCCGCACGCTACGGCCACGATGCCGGCGATAAAGAACAGCTTGACCTGAGCGAGCTGTGCGAAGGCGGCAACGATGAGCATGACGATGAGGCCGAAGATCTCCATGGGGTCGATACCCGTCTGGCCGCAGCTCTGCGCACTCATGATGGTGGTGACAAAGGTGAACAGCGTGACGATGACGGCTGGAACGGGACCAAGGTCGAGCGCGATGGCGACGATCACGGCGATGGCGGCGGCGCCCAGGCCGATGATGCCAGCGTCGAGCTTAAGGGAGCCCGAGATGAGCGACTGCTCGTCGGTGTCGGTGGAGCTGTCGGCGGCGAGGCCGCGGACGATACCGGCGACCTGCGGCAGGATGTCCTTGAGGACGACGGCGACGCCAAAGCCCATCATGAGGCCCATACCCAGGGACTTAACAATGCCCTGTGCGGTCATAACGTCAAACAGACCGGCAGCGGTGCCGCCGACAATGATGCCAAAGTTGCCCAGCAGCGCGCCGGCAAACCAGAACGCGACGGGGGCGAAGCCCACCAAAAAGCCGATGGACAGCAACATGGGCGAGTTATAGATGGCAAAGGTCACGCCGGGGATATTGAGCGTACACAGCATGCTGGGCACAATGCCCAGAGCGTCGCGCAGCACGCTGTAGATGCCCGCGATGGCCATGGAGCCAAAGAGCTGCTTGCCGGTCTTGCCGCCGGCCTCGGTCGCACGCAGGGTCTGAGCCGCGGCGTTGCCGGTGGGGAACTCAAGCGCGGCGTCCACGATAAAGTGACGGTGGATGAGCGCCGTGGCCAGCAGGCCCAGGATAGTGCCGGCGAGCGCCACGATAAACATGTCGAGCCAACTGATCTGGTCGGCATAGCCCAGCATCCAGGCGCCCGGGATGGTAAACGCCAGACCGCCGGCGACCATGGCGCCTGCGGACATGATGGTGTGGGTGACGTTTGCCTCGTTGAGGCTGGCGTTGCCCATGAGCTTAAGGAAGAACAGCGAGATGACGGCAGCGAAAATGATCGGCCAGGGGAGTGCGCCCATCTTGAGGGCGGTATAGGCCGAGCTTGCCGTGATGATCACGCAGCCAAGGACGCCGATGACGACGCCGCGCAGCGTGAGTTGCCCGCGCATCGAAGCGCGGTTCGAGGGATTGCTCATATAAAACTCCTTTGCGTATATCCGCTTCCCCCGGGAGCGCCGTTACGGATACGGCGCGGGAAGTCGGGTTACCAAGGGCCGCCGCGTGAGCTCGCAAACGACCGCGCACCAGTATAGCCGCAAGCTAGTCATTTTGGGATGACTGGTTTAGGTAGGCGATATACTGCTGGACAGACGAAAGGAGCGCCGACGATGCTTAATGGGTGCGCATATATATTGACGGTCGACGTGGGCAACACGTTCATTCGCTTTGGCCTGTTTGCAGAGGATTCGGCCGCGGCGCAGGAATGTCCGCTTGCGACGTGCGAGATCACCACGCCGTCGAGCATCACGGCAGACGAGGCGCGCATGCGTCTCGTGCAGGTCATGGCCGCACTGGCGGCCGATGCGGGCATGCCGGGTGCGCTTGTGCCCGCGGCTGCTGTGCTGAGCTGCGTGGTCCCGGCGCTCGAGCGCCCGTGGAAGGCAGCGCTTTCCCGTACCTGCACGGGGCGCGTGCTCACCGTGGGGCCGGGCCTCAAGACCGGCATGCCCGTGCACTACGACGACCCGGCCGAGATCGGCCCCGACCGCATTGCCGATGCCGTGGCGGCACGCGCCGTCTACGGCTCTCCCTGTATCGTGATCGACCTGGGTACGACGACCAATATCGAGGTCATCGACGCGCACGGTACCTTTGTGGGCGGCGTCATCGCGCCGGGTCTGGCGCTCGGCGCCCGCTCGCTTTCGGCGGCTGCGGCGCGTCTACCCCAGGTCGAGCCCTCGGCACCGACGCATGTGATCGGCCGTAACACGCGCGAGGCCATGCGCTCGGGAGTGGTCTTGGGCGAGGTAGCCCGCATCGACGGCATGCTCGACATGGTGCTTGCCGAGATGCGCGCGACCAAGGCCGCGGGGGAGGATGGCGTGCCCATCGTCATTACCGGCGACGATGCCGAGGCGCTCGCGGCGTTGGTCGGCCACAGCCTGACGGTAGATGACGCACTGACGCTGCGGGGTCTCGCCGAGCTCTACCGCATCAACCAAAAGTCCCGCCGCGCGTAGCGATGGGGGCGATGGGACAAAAACGTCTCCACCTTCCACCTGCTACAATGGGTCAAACTATTGCGATTTCGGAGGTGTCTGCCATGTCGGACGATCTTCATCAAACCGCGTCGGGCAAGCGCCGCGACGTTATTAGCTGGGATGAGTTCTTTATGAGCGTGGCCATCGCCGCGCAGCGCCGCAGCAAGGACCCCAACACGCAGGTGGGTGCGTGCATCGCCAACACCAACCACCGCATCCTTTCGGTGGGCTACAACGGTACGCCCTCGGCGCTCAACGATGACTTTTTCCCGTGGGGTACGAGCGACGACCCGCTGCAGGACAAGCACAACTACGTGGTCCATGCCGAGGCCAACGCCGTGCTCAACTACCGTGGCTCGCTTAAGGACCTCGAGGGTTCCACGGTCTACGTCACGCTGTTCCCGTGCCACGACTGCGCCAAGATTTTGGCTCAGGTGGGCGTGGGCGAGGTCGTCTACCTGGACAACAAGTACGCCGACACCGATGACGGCCGTATCAGCCGCCGCATTCTCGACTCCTGTGGCATCAGCTACCGCCAGGTCATCGTCGATGTCCAGATTGGTACCGGGGGACAGGCTCGACAGTAATATGCGTTGTCGCTATCTGACGACGAACGCAGCTCAAAGAGCCCCGTCCCAAATAATATGCGTTGTCGCTATCTGACGACGAACGCAGCTCAAAGAGCCCCGTCCCAAATTGACTACTCGTGAAAGTCGCGTCTGCGCGCATGGACGGCTCGTGAGCGGGTACATGGCTGTAGTAACATAGCTTCTGTCCGCGGGCGTGCCCGCGTTATTGTGAGAAAGGAGCCCCTGTGGCTGTTAACGAAGAGCTGCTTAAGAAGGTTCTTGAAGAGATTCGCCCCAACCTGCAGGCCGACGGCGGCGATATGGAGTATGTGGGCGTCGACGACGAGGGTGTCGTCAAGCTGGAGCTGCAGGGCGCTTGCGCCGGCTGCCCCATGAGCTCGCTGACCCTGTCCATGGGCATTGAGCGTATCCTGAAGGAGCATGTGCCCGGCGTTACCCGCGTTGAGCAGGTCAATGCTTCCGGCGAGGCCGAGGACCTGTACGACGAGTACGCGCCGTTCTAAGATGCGAAAGCTGCGGACGGCATACTCCGCATAGACGTTACGCCCAAATATGCGGCTGCGAGCGCAAGGCCCGCGGCCGCATTTGTATGTAGGGAGTAGGAGGGTCGATATGCTCAACGACCTCTACCATATGCTTGATCCCGTCGCCATCTCGGCGGGGCCCATCACCATCTACTGGTACGGCTTGGCCTATGTGGTCGGAGCTCTGCTTACGGCGGTCGTCATGTACCGCACGCAGCGCCGTTGGGGTTTTGACATTACGGTCGACGACCTGACGAGTGTCGTGGTCGGCGTGGTCTTTGGCCTTATCATCGGCGCGCGCCTGTTTTACGTCGTCTTTTACGGCGACGGCTACTACTGGGCGCATCCGCTCGAGATCTTTGCCACCAACGAGGGCGGCATGAGCTTCCATGGCGGTTTGGTGGGCGGCATTATCGGCGGCATCATTGTGTGCCGCATGTATAAGCTCGATGCATGGACTTTGGCAGACCTTGCCGTTATCGGTGCTCCGCTGGCCTTATGTCTGGGCCGTTGTGCCAACTTTGTCAACGGTGAGCTGTGGGGCAAGCCGACCGATCTGCCCTGGGGCGTGGTCTTCGGTGGTACCGCGGGCGATATGCCGCGTCACCCCTCCCAGCTCTACGAGGCATTTCTTGAGGGCATCGTGCTCTTTTGCATTCTGCAGGTGCTCAGCCGCAAAAAGCCGCTACTGCCCCAAGGCACGTTTATGGGCGTGTTTGTGATGGGCTACGGCATCGTCCGCTTCCTCATTGAGTTTGTGCGCATGCCCGATGCCCAGCTGGGCTATCTGTTGGGCGGCGTCATCACGATGGGTCAGCTGCTGAGCCTGCCGCTCGTAATCGCGGGTCTGGCGCTCATCATCTTTGCTCGTCGCCGCAACCAACCCCAGCGCATCTATCTTGACGCCTAACCACCACAAAGGGGACAGGCACCTTTGTGGTGGTTCGCTGGGCAACGATGACAGAACTGTAACGTTTCACCAGATAAAACCTGCCAAAATAAACCTGTCCCTTTTTGGCAGGTTTCTAGAAAGGCTCTTTGGACTGTGAAGGATTCCGATCTCTCCACAACGGCTGCGCGCGACGCTGCCCGCATCGTCTGGTTTAAGCGCTACCCCGCCAAGCAGACGCTCATCGCATTTTTGCTCGCGCTGTTGGCGACCACGGCGTTTTCCATCGATCCCGCCCCGGTGTCGAGCAACGCAGTCTTGGCGATTGACCCCAAAGCCTCAGGCATGCTGTACGTGTGCTACGAGGTGCTCCTCTCGTTTGCCGGCCATACCGACGCGGTCATGCTGCTTGCGCTTGCCTGCCTGCTCACACTGCCGTTTCGCTACGTGTTCTTTGGCCGTGGCGACACCTGGCGCCCATCGATCATTCTGCCGTCGCTGTTCTTCGCCATCTGCATGGTGTTCGGCCGCAGCTACGATCTCACCGACTCGGCCGAGATTGTCCTTGGCGACAAAGCCCGTATCATCTGCGCCTGGATTGGCGGCGCGGGCTGGATGCTTCTGGCGATCGTGGCCTTCTATCTGGCTTTTGAGTGCCTGGATTGGCTGAGCTCCCGACGCATCCCGTTTTCCGAGGCGCACTTTGGCCGCATATGGCGTGTGGCTCACGCCGTGCTCTCGGTCCATCCCTTTGCTGGGCCCTTTCTGGTGCTTATGATCGTCTGGGCGCCCACGCTCATCGCTTCGTTGCCCGGTCTTTTTATGGGGGACACCGGCGCGCAGATTCGCCAGTGGTTCAACTATCCCAACGGCACGAGCGACTACCTGCGCCTACTCAACCCCAACGTGCTGCTCAACGGGCATCATCCCGTAGTGCACACGGCCATTATCGGCTCGTGCGTTCAGCTGGGGCTTTCGCTGTTCAACAGCGCTAACGCGGGCCTTGCCATCTACACCTGCGCTCAATTTGTCATCACGGCTGCCTGCATGGCCTATTCCATTTCGTCGCTGCGCAAACTGGGCGTGAGCCTGCCGGTTCGCGGTGCGATTCTGCTGTTCTTTGCGTTTATGCCGATGTTCTCTAACTACGCGGCGTTGCTCACCAAAGACGTGCTCTTTGCCGACGCGTTCTTGGTGCTGCTGGTACAGACCGTCAAGCTCGTGGCATGTGGCCTGCCCCGTCGCGATGCCAATGCCGAGCGAGCGGGCGAGAAAGCTCCCGTGCTCTTTGCGCACCATGACTGGCTGCTGCTCGCTCTGGGCGCCATGGGTTCCACGTTTCTGCGCAACGGCGGCCTGGTGTTTCCCCTGGCGGCATGCGTAATCGCGGCGGCGTTTTGCGTATGGGACGTGCATGTGGCTCGTCGTGCAGCCAAGCAGACTGGTGCTGCGCCTTCGGGCGCCATCCCGCGTTTCCGCTGGGTTGGCGTTCTCGCGGTGCTCGCGCTCTGCCTTGCCTCTAATATGTACTTCACCAAGGTCTTTATGCCGGCGCACGATATCACGCCTGGTTCCAAGCGCGAAATCCTCTCGATTCCGTTCCAGCAGACGGCTCGTTTCGTCCAAAAGCACGACGGCCTCAACTCGGGCGTCAACCCCACGGTTAAGGAGGACGGTACCATCGTGGAGGCTCCTTGCGACGGTTCGGTGACCGACGAAGAGCGTGCCGTGATCGATCGCGTACTCAAGTACGAGAACCTGGGCCGCCGCTACAACCCCGACAAGTCCGATGCCGTCAAGAACTGCTTTAACGAGTACGCCTCGCAGGAGGACATCGATGCCTATTTTGGGGTATGGGCTCAGATGTTTAAGAAGGATCCCGAGTGCTATATTTCGGCGCTTATCAATAACTACTATGGTTATTTTTATCCGAGCGCGCGGGATGCGTGGGTCTACAGCACTGCGCGCAGTACCGAGATCATGGCGCGTCCCGACAACCTCAAGTACTTCGACTTCCATCCGGTTGACAGCAACGTGGTGCGCTGGTGCGACCACCTGATCAATCTGTACCGTGTGGCGGTGCAGCGCATCCCGTTTATTTCGCTCACCATGAGCTCGGCCACCTATGTGTGGATCATGATCGCCGTGGTGGTCTACCTGCTGCGTCGTCATTCATGGCGTGCGCTGGCGATCTGGGTGCCGCTGTTGGGCGTGCTCGCCGTGTGCCTGATTGGCCCGTGCAATGGCTCGACCTACATGCGCTACCTGTATCCGGTCATCGCCTGCATGCCCTTCGCCATCGGCGCCACCGTCACCCGCAGCGACCTCCTCTGGTCCTAATTTGGTGCATAGGGGGCAGGTTACTTTGCACCAAGGGGCTGTATCATCACGACGCCTTCATTTTGGGGTTTATCTCGCAGGCCAGTAGGTATATCATAACGACGTTTGTTTATATTGCCCGAGCATCTGCGCTGGGCTTTAGGTCGAAACCGATAGGAGACACGTATGTCCGGACACTCTAAGTGGGCCACAACCAAGCATCGTAAGGGCGCGCAGGACGCCAAGCGTTCCGCCCTCTTCTCCAAGCTCAGCCGCAACATCACCGTTGCTGCCCGTCTCGGCGGCGACCCGCTGCCTGAGAACAACGCCAGCCTCGCCGCTGCTGTTGCCAAGGCCAAGGCTCAGTCCATGCCTAAGGACAAGATCAAGTCCGCTATCGACAAGGCCTTTGGTTCGGGTGCCGACGCCGCCGTCTACGAGAACATCGTGTACGAGGGCTATGGTCCCGCCGGCGTTGCCGTTTACGTTGACTGCCTGACCGATAACCGCAACCGTACCGCCGCCGATGTCCGTTCCGCCTTCTCTCACGCTGGCGGCAACCTGGGCACCTCCGGCTCCGTCGCCTTCCAGTTTGAGCGCAAGGGGCAGATTGTCGTCGCCAAGGAGATCCTGGACGAGAACGCCAAGAAGGAGACCATGATCGCCAACGGTGCTGCCGGTGACGAGGATGAGTTCATGATGGCAATCGCCGAGGCCGGTGGCGAGGACTACGAGGACGCCGGCGAGGAGTGGATTGTCTGGACCGCTGCTAACGACGTCATGGCTGTCTCCAAGGCACTCGAGGAGCAGGGCATCCAGGTCAAGGGCTCCGAGACCACCATGGTCCCGACCACCCCGACCGAGGTCTCCGGCGCCGACGCCAAGAAGGTCCAGCGCCTCATCGACCGTCTTGAGGAGCTCGACGACGTCCAGGATGTTTACAGCACCATGGACATGACCGACGAGGTCATCGCTGCCCTCGAGGAGGAGTAGCGCCCGCACGGGTTAAGCCGTGCATATCTGGGCATAATGAAGCGAGCATGCAAGCCTCGTGGAATAGATGAGCCGGATCCGCGTGCGTAGAGCACCGGACCCGGCTCTTTTATAATGATGCGAACCGTTTTGCATTTCGAGAGCCGAGATTTGAAGGGAGCGCCGCGTGCGCGTACTCAAACGAGCCCTAGCGATCGTGTATCTTGCCGCCACCATCGTGGCGCTGGGTACGCTTGTCTGCCAGTTTTGGGGGCCGTATACGTATCGCTTTATGCTGCTGATGCGCGACCCCATGCCGCGCATTGTCGTGACGGCATGCGGCGGAGTTGTGGCGATCGGCGTGCTGGTAAGCTTCTTCCGCCTGATGTTTGCTCGTCGCGAGCCGTCCTGCGTGCATCCGGCGGGGGAACGCAATATCGAGGTTACCCTTGCGGCGCTTTCTTCGTGTGCCAGGGCTGCTGCCGAGCGCGACGACCGCGTGATGGTCGAGCATGTTGAGGCCCGCGTCCAAGGCTCCGACGATTCGCACGTCCGATTTAAGGTCGAGGCTATCGCGCTTGACGATAAGGACGTGGCATCTCTGGCTACCGCGATGCAACAGCGCATCGAGGAAGCTTGCGACACCATGCTCGGCACGCCGGGTACGACCGCGCGCGTCCGTTTTTTGCCGTCCAAGACTACCGTTCAGACCGTGGAGGTTTCCGGTGAGTGATACCAATCAAGATAAGACCGCTCGTACGCCGCGCCTGACGATTGACCAGAGCGCCACGCCGGCGAGCGAACCTGTTGATTCCAAAGCAGAGGCAACCGAGTTGCAAGATGCGGCAGCCGCGGATTTTGACGAGGCTATGGGTCTCATCAAGGGTACGGGCGCTGCCATCTGGAGCTATGCTGTGCGTCATCCCAACACCACGCTCGGCGCCGTCGCTGGCTTTATCCTCGCCGTGTTGGTGCTCACGCTCGGCCTGTGGGATACGCTTGTCATTGCATTCTTCGTGCTGATCGGCGCTGTGATCGGCCAGATTCGCGACGGCGAGAACGGGATCGTCAACTTCTTCGGCCGTCTGTTTAGTGGCCGCTAATATGTATTCGACTGTCGCATCCGCGGCAGGCATAAGGAGGAACCATGGCTTTTAATACGAAGGTCGATGTGGCCGATACCGAGCTCGAGGAGAACGAGGCGGTCGTCGCCGAAGCCGAGGATGTGACGCTCGAGGACGAGGCTCTTGTCGAGGTCGAGTCCGATGAGGATGAGGACGACGAGGAGGCGGACGAGTCCGAGGACTCGCTGACCTATTCCAACGGTGTGATCGAGAAGATCGTTGCCATGGCCACTCGCGAGGTTCCGCACGTTCTGGGCATGAAGGGTAACCTCATGCACTTTGTGCAGGAGCAGTTTGGTGCCGAGAATCTGACCAAGGGCGTGACGGTCGAGGTCACCGATGACAATCGCGTGGTCGTCAACATCTCCGTCATTATCGAGTACGGCGCCTATGCGCCCGCGATCTTCGACGATGTCAAGGCACGTGTCACCGAGCGCCTTGCCGCGATGACCGGCCTTGAGGTGGCGGGCGTCAACCTGCGTATCGAGGACGTCATCACCCCCGAGGAGTACGAGCACCGCACCAGCCAGCACGAATAACCTTCCAAAAAGGGACAGGTTTGTTTTAGCAGGTTTTATCTGCGAAAACGTTAAACGGCCGACCGCGCAAGCAAAAGCGTGGCCGGCTGTTTTTGTACGCTCCCGATATAGTCATACCGCTCGTCTAACTAAGGGTTGCAATCCCCACGTTCCGCGTTACCCTAATGAGCGCATTGTTTCCAAATTGTTAACGAGGAGTTGCCGTAATGGCCGACGAGCACGAAACAGAAAGCAAGGCATGGGCGATTGAGGCCGCCGCTGCAGAGGCGGCATCGCGTGCTGCCGAGGAGGTGCATCGTCCTCCCGTGGTGCCGATGGAGCGCGTGGTTGATCGCACCGATATCGAACGCGGCGAGCGTGCCGGTCAAAAGCGCAGCCAGGAGCCAGGCTTCCCGCGCTTTTTTGCCGAGCTCAATCTGGGTCTGATTCTTACGGCCTTCGCCATCGTTGCGTTTAAAACCCCTAATCACTTTGCTTTTGGCGGCACCTCGGGCGTGTCGGTCATTCTGTCCACGCTGTTCCCGACCCTGCCCGTCGGCGTCTTTATGTGGATTATTAACGCGGTTCTCGTCGTTTTGGGCTTTATCTTTTTGGAGCGCAAGGCGATTCTGTGGAGCGTCTTCGCCTCGTTTGCGCTGTCCGCCTATGTTTCGCTGTTTGAGCTCTTTATTCCGACCGATGTCTCGATGACGGGCGATATGTGGCTTGACCTGTGCTTTGCCGTCATCTTGCCGGCGCTCGGCAGCGCTATTGTCTTTGATATCGGCGCCTCGACGGGTGGCACGGACATTCTTGCCATGATCCTCAAGCGCCGCACGACGCTCGAGATTGGCCGTGCCCTGCTGCTGGTCGATATCGGCATCGTGACCATCGCGGCCTTTTTGTATGGCCCGCGTGTCGGTCTGTATTGCGTGCTCGGCCTGTTTGCCAAGACGCTTGTGGTCGACAAAGCCATTGAGAGCATTCACCTGCGCAAAGTCTGCACCGTCATTTGTTCCGAGCCCCTTAAGGTCGAGGAGTTTATCGTCAAGCATCTCAACCGCACGGCAACCATCAGCCGCGGCTACGGTGCCTTCTCGGGCAAGTGCGTGACGGTGATCATGAGCGTGCTGAGCCGTCGCGAGGCCGTGCAACTGCGCCGCTATGCGCGCGAAGTCGATCCGGGTGCCTTTATCACGATCGTCGACAGTTCCGAGATCGTCGGCAAGGGCTTCCGCGGAACGAACTAGCGCGGACACACTCATCAAACAATCGAAAAGCGCCTCGCGCGTTGCAAATACGTCATCTAAGAGTATTTGTCCTCACATTGGGTGATAATGATGCCAAAGACATCGTTTGCGATCCAGGTGATTCGCTCTAGATACGAAGGGATGATTTCGATGTTCTGTTCGCAGTGTGGCGCTCCTATGGGCGATAACGACAAGTTCTGCGGTGCGTGCGGTGCTCCTAATGCTGGTGCTGCAGCTTCCACCCCTCAGGGTCAACCTCAGCAATTTGTCCCTCAGCCTCCCATGAACGCGTCCAAGGGCTGTGTGGCTCAGGCGTTTGAGGATATGACCAAGACTCCGGGCGTGCTGCAGCGCGTGTGCCAGATTGCTTTTTTGCCGGCGCTTATCTGTGTCGTGTCGGTACTCGTGTTGTTTATTCCCGTTATTGGCGGTATTGCAGCTGCCATCGGCTTTTTGGCTGCCTACGTGGCGAGCGTGTGCGGTTCGGGCTTTGGCATCGAGTGGGGTCGCGATCTGTCGCTTAAGATCGATGACGGCATGGAGCGTCCGTTGATGCGTTCCACGTCGTTTGGCCTCGGAGTCTTTTCGAGCGTTATTTCGGTCGTGCTCGAGGTTATCGCTGCCATTCCCGTGATCGGTGTAGCGCTTTCGCTGGTGGAGGGCGTGGTAATTGGCGCTGCGGGCTCGTATTCTTATTACGGCTCTTATGCGCTCGAGGCTGCGCTGTTTGGCTCGCTTGGCTTGCTCGTTCTGGCTATGATTGTCACGGCGGTCCTGGGGGTCTTCTTTAAGATGTTCGCCGACATTGCCGTGATGCATTTTGCGGTGACCGGTCGCGTCGAGAGCGCGTTTTCGCTCGATAAGGTCTGGGCGGCCTTTAAGAACAACAAGACCAAGCTGTTCTGCGCTTCGTGGCTTCCCGAGTTTTTGACTGGCCTGGTCGCCAACGTTGTCACATGGATCTTGACGGTTGTCTTTGGCGCCATTGCCTCTGTCGGTATGTATAGTTACTACTATCGTCCTACGGTTATTGAGGCGCTTGTTACCGGCGGCGGCATCACACTCGTGCTGTTCCTGGTGCTGGTCGCTTTTGTCACCGTATTTCTTACGGTCTTTGGCAAGATGCTCAAGCACCGTGCCGTTGGCTATTGGGTTGCACGTTATGCAAGCGAGTGGGCCGACGAGGACAAGGACGACGTCCTGACTTTTGTATTGCCCTTCGAGAAGAAGTCCGCTCCCTCGGGTTGCAGTGCTTCGGATGCTTCGCCGGCACCTGCGCCTGCACCTGCTCCCGCGCCCGAGCCTGAGCCGGCGCCCGAGTCTGAGACGGCATCTGAGCCTGAGCCTGAGCCTGAGCCGGCACCTGCACCTGCACCTGAGTCGGCGTCCGAGCCAAGCTCCGACGAGGAGCCTCAGGACGAGTAGCCACGCCGCCTGCTATTTGGGGACGGGGTAGAAATAGTAGAAATAGCGCTTGAAGAATGAGCGGGGGCGGACGTGTCGAAACGTCCGCCCCCGCTCTGCTTTAGCCAGGCTGTTATGGATGGGTGTGACGACTACTCGTCGTGCTTCTCCTCGCGGCGTGCAGCAGCGCGGGCTTCGTGGATGCCCTTGATCGCGGCATGGCGAGCCGTTCGGGCATCATGGATGGCGTCGCGAGCCTCGGCGGTCGTCGCCTTGGCAGAGCGCAACTTGGCGGCCAAATCGGGGTTGGTTTCGGCGACCGCGGTAATCGCGGGGCCGTCGAGCTCCTCTTGCGTGGGCTCGGCCAAAAAGTCGATAGCATACTGGGCGGCCACCATGGAGCCCTTTGCCAGCACGGTCTCGTCAATCTTGTAAAAGCAGGAATGCTGGGCGTACGTGGCGCCAATCTTGGGGTTGCGCGTACCTACAAAGGCGAGCACGCCCGGTACGCGGCGCAGGTACTCCGAAAAATCCTCGCCCGAAAGCGTGCCACGGTAATGGCCTTGACCGGCGGGGCCCAAGCACTTGATTACGGCCTGACGGCAGCGCTCGCTCGAGGCGGCGTCGTTTTCGACCTTGTAGTTGGCGATGGTGTAGTCGGTGAGCTCTGCCTCGGCGCCCAAGGCGGCCGCGGTATGCTCCACGATGCGGCGCATAAGCTCCGGCATTTCCTCGTGGGTCGAATCTCCGTAGGTGCGCACCGTGCCGGCGAGGTAGGCCGTGCCGGCGATAACGTTGCGCGCGGTGCCGCCGTGCAGCTCGCCGACGGTGATGACAGCCGGCTCGTATGGGCTGATCTCGCGCGAAACGATGGTCTGCAGAGCGTTGACGATTTCGGCGGCAACCATAACGGCGTCGTGGCCGCGTTGGGGCATGGCGCCATGGCACGAGGTGCCGCGGACATCAATGCGGAACCAGTCGGTATTGGCCATGCACGGACCGGGCTCGCAGCTTACGGTGCCGGCGTCAACCTCGCTCCAGATATGCGCGGCGTAGGCGCCATCGACGCCGTCGAGCACACCCGTGCCGATCATGAGCTTGGCGCCCTGGCCGTTTTCCTCGCTGGGCTGGAAGACGATGCGGACCTCGCCGTGAATGTCGTCGGTCATATGGCGCAGGATTTGCAGCGTGCCGAGCATCATGGCGATGTGGCAGTCATGGCCGCAGGCGTGCATGCAGCCCTCGTTGACACTGGCGAACTCCTCGCCGGTCTGCTCGGTGACGGGCAGGGCGTCGATATCCGCACGCAGCAGGATGCGGCGGCGCGGCGTACCGTCCTCGCGGTAGGCGTCGGGCGCGGTGCCGCGAAGGGTCGCCACCAGACCCGTCTTAAGGGGACGCTCATAGGGGATATTCATGGCGTCGAGCTGGTTGGCGATGTCAGAAGTCGTGCGCTCCTCGGCAAGGCTCAGCTCCGGGTGCTTATGGAAGTGCCGGCGCTGCTTGATGATATAGGGTTCAAACTCGGTAGCGATATCTTTGATGGCTGCGGTGACGTCGTCAGCCGCGCGAGCCTCGGTCGCCGCCATAATCTGCTGTGCCTTGGTCTTCGTCATGGTCGATTTGCTCCTTGCTGGGTTGATCGCAAAATCGTACAAGCTCTCTCCAGTATGCCACCTGCCGCTAGGGCTGGCAAAGTTGCCGTTTGCCGCTTGGGGTTTTGTTGCAAGGGCGGGGGAGTACACTCGGGGGTGTTGAATTTCCTGCCAGAGATGGGGATGCCCATGCAACATATCGATCGGATTATCCGCTCCAAGAACGTCTTTACCGCGCAAGACGGCATCGATACCGCCCGCGAGCAGGCGATTGCCATCGCAGGCGACCGTATCGTCGCAGTCGGTGCGCCCGATGAGGTGATTGCCGCCGCGCCTGCCGCCACGCCGGTTATCGACTACGGCGAGCAGTTTGTCTGCCCCGGTTTCCATGACGCTCATCTGCACTTCTTCCATACCTCGGTCGGTTCCTCGCCGTACATGCTCATGGATATGGGCACGTCCGAGGCGGCGCTGGTGCAACATGCGCTCGAGTTTTCCCAGGACCTGCCCGACGACGCTTGGGTTGTAACGCAGGGCTGGCGCGACTACCGTTGGGACCCGCCCGAGCATCCTACCAAGGCGTCGCTCGATGCGGCATTCCCCGATCGTCCCTGCGTTATGTATTCGGGCGACGGGCACACGCTGTGGCTCAACAGCCGCGCACTCGAGGCGCTCGGCGTCACGCGCGACAGCGAGCCGCCAGCGGGCGGCAGCTACGACAAGGATGCAAATGGCGAGCTCACGGGTATCGCTCACGAGGCGGCTGCCATGCAGCTGCTGCCGCGCTGCCTTGAGTGGCTGGGCGAAGATCGTATCGCAAGCGCTTACGCCGATCAAATGAGGCGTATGGCCGAGCAGGGCATCACCTCGATCTGCGATATGTCGCTCATGCCCATGCCGGGCTGCGACTTTATCCGCGACGATGTCTACGACAAACTGGAGGCAGCCGGCAAGCTGGGCATCCGCGCCCATCTGTTTCCCACGCTGCTGGATGACCAATCGCGCTTGGAAGAGCTGCAGACCCGCTACGCGAACAACGCGCTGCTCTCGGCGCCAGGCTTTAAGCAGTTCTTCGACGGCGTGTCGAGCGAGCACACGGCCTATCTCACCGAGCCCTATACCAACCCGCGCTTCCCGGGCGATCAAGGTCGCCTGACGGTTCCTGCCGAGCGTATGCGCAAGCTGGTCCTCGCTGCCGCGGAGCGCGGTCACACCGTGCGCATCCACGTCATCGGCGACGGTGCCATCCATGCCGCGCTCGATATCTTTGAGGAGGCTGCAGAGCTTTACGGCCTGCCCAAGCACGGTCACAATACCCTTGAGCATCTGGAGAACCTCCTGCCCGAGGATATCGACCGCCTGCGCAAGCTCAATGTGATCGCTTCGAGCCAGCCCTGCCATATCACGCTCGATCCGGGCGGACCCGAGCGCGACTTGGGTCTGGAGCGCAGCCGCATTATGTGGCCGTTTGCGACCTATAAGCAGCGCGGCATCCGTCAGGCGTTCGGCACCGATAGTCCCATCACGGCCGTCACCAGCATGAACGTGCTCTACACGGCTATCACGCGCCAAGACCCTCGCAGCCACTGGCCCGAGGGTGGCTGGCTCCCCAGTGAGCGCATCGATGCGGCAACGGCCCTGCGCAACTACACCCTGGGCAGTGCTTACGCAGCAGGCGACGAGCAAAACCTTGGCAGCTTGGAACCCGGTAAATACGCCGACCTGGTAGTCCTGGACCAAAACCCGCTCACCATCGACCCCCAAGAGCTCCAGGCTACCAAGGTTCAAGCAACCTACCTGGCAGGTAACTTGATTTACGAGCGCTAAGTATTCATGCCGTACCGTTAAGCGCGGCTCGGGCAGCCAATTTTGGGATAACGCTCGAGCCGCGTTTGTTTGCCGGTGAGGATTTGTTAGGAGCGTCCCCGCTCTGCTGGATTTGGGCGCAGGGCGGACGCGCCGCTGCCCTGCGCGCTCAATTTGGACACCAGCAATGCTATCTCTTGGTGTTTTGCATACTTCCCATTACAGATTGCATAAAAAGGCTGGGATATTTTTCCTGATCCTGATGTACCCCCGCCCGTGCCGTGCAAAAAACGGAGTATTCAGCACCGCGCGCTCCGCCGGTGCCGCTGCAGTCGGGTGGCATTGCGGAGATCGACGTCATTTTGGGGTCCGACGTGGCGCGAGGCATGCTTGTTTGTCTCGACGAGGCCTGTCTGCCGACCCAAATCGCCGGTCGAAGGCTACCGTGGGACTAATTAGATGCGCCCGGTGCGTATGCATTTGTCCCGGCCTGCTGAAAACTCCCAAAAATGCACGGTGCTCCCCAGGGGACCCGTGCGCGCAACGAAAACCATGTCCATGTCGCTATCCGCATCGCCATTTTGCTGCACTGACTTTTCTGAATGCCGGGCCCGAATAAGTTACCCCAGCTCCCGGGGCGGACCGGAGGGCATGAAGTTTATCGCGAGTTCCGCACGCAAAGGAAAGCACTTAATGTGCTTTCCGTCTTGCGCAGGACTGTAGAGCAGTAAACTTCATGCCCTCCGGTCCGCCCCGGGAGCCACTGCTAAGTTATCCCCTGGCATTCAGAAAATCTAAGTGCCAAAAAATAAGATTTTTTGACTCCGTGTTGTATAACCCGCCATTCGTGGGTACCATTCAACGCGTACGCAAACAAAAAGGGTTAACCCGCGCGGCATGACCGCGCGGCCCACAAAGGAGGAAACAAGCATGTCGTCTTTGAAGCCGCTTGCAGATCGCGTCCTGGTCAAGCCCGACGAGGCCGAGCAGAAGACCGCCTCTGGTCTGTACATCGCCAGCAACGCTCAGGAGAAGCCGCAGCGCGGCACCATCGTTGCCGTGGGCGCTGGCAAGGTCAACGACAAGGGTGAGCGTATCCCCATGGACGTTCAGGTTGGCGACGTTGTCATCTACGGTAAGTTCGGTGGCAACGAGGTCAAGGTCGACGGCGAGAAGTATCTGCTGATGCGCGCCGACGACATCTACGCTGTCGTCGAGGCCTAGTCTCGTCAGAATCGTCTGATTCGTCTTTGAACGCGCTCGCCGCATAGGACTCGGAGGCGACGACGCGAGTCACATTTCTTTTGGAGGATTACCTACTATGGCAAAGAACATTACGTTCAACACCGATGCCCGCGCTAAGCTCGCCAAGGGCGTCAACACTCTGGCCGATGCCGTTACCGTCACCATGGGCCCCAAGGGCCGCTACGTCGCCCTGCAGCGTTCGTTCGGTGCCCCGACCATCACCAACGACGGCGTTTCCGTCGCTAAGGAGATTGAGCTCGAGGACAACATCGAGAACATGGGTGCCCAGCTGGTGAAGGAGGTCGCCACCAAGACCAACGACACCGTGGGTGACGGCACCACCACCGCAACCCTGCTCGCCCAGGCCATCGTCAACGACGGCCTGCGCAATGTCGCCGCTGGCGCCAACCCGCTGGCGATTCGTCGCGGCATCGACAAGGCTGTTAACGCCGCCGTCGCCGAGATGAAGAAGCAGGCTAAGCCGGTCGAGACCAAGGAGCAGATTGCTTCCGTCGGTACCATCTCTGCCGGTGACCCCGAGGTCGGCGAGAAGATCGCCGAGGCCATGGAGGTCGTGGGCAAGGACGGCGTCATCACCGTCGAGGATTCCCAGACGTTCGACATCACCATCGACACCGTCGAGGGCATGCAGTTCGACAAGGGCTATGTCTCCGCTTACTTCGTCACGGACAACGACCGCATGGAGGCCGTGATGAAGGATCCGTACATCCTCATCACCGACCAGAAGATCTCCAGCGTTCAGGACATCATGCCCGTTCTCGAGGCTGTCCAGCGCGCTGGCCGTGGCCTGCTCATCATCGCTGAGGACATCGACGGCGAGGCTCTGCCGACCCTGGTCCTCAACAAGATCCGTGGCGCCCTCAACGTCTGCGCCGTCAAGGCCCCGGGCTACGGCGATCGCCGCAAGCGCATGCTCGAGGACATCGCCGTCCTCACCGGTGGCCAGGCCGCTCTGGACGAGCTGGGCGTGAAGGTCGCTGACATCACCGCCGATATGCTCGGTACCGCTAAGTCCGTCACCATCTCCAAGGACAACACCGTCGTTGTCGGCGGCGCTGGCTCCAAGGAGGCCATCGACGCCCGCATCGCTCAGATCAAGGGCGAGATGGAGAACACCACCTCTGACTTCGACCGTGAGAAGCTCCAGGAGCGCCTGGCCAAGCTCTCCGGTGGCGTTGCCGTCATCAAGGTTGGCGCTGCTACCGAGTCCGAGCTCAAGGAGATCAAGCACCGCGTCGAGGACGCCCTGCAGGCTACCCGCGCTGCTGTCGAGGAGGGCATCGTCGCCGGTGGCGGCGTCGCCTTCATGGACGCTGTTCCTGCGCTCGACGCCGTCGAGATCGACGACCCCGAGGAGAAGATCGGTGTCGACATCGTCAAGAAGGCTCTGACCGCTCCGGTCGCCACCATCGCCAAGAACGCTGGCTTTGAGGGCGCTGTCGTGGTCGATAAGGTTGCCGAGCTGCCCGCTGGCCAGGGTCTCAACTCTGCCAACGGCGAGTGGGGCGACATGATCGAGATGGGCGTCCTCGACCCTGTCAAGGTCAGCCGCGTCACCCTGCAGAACGCTGCTTCTGTCGCCAGCCTGATCCTCATTACTGAGGCCACCGTTTCCGATGTGCCCAAGAACACTCAGCTTGAGGACGCTATCGCTGCTGCTACCGCTGGTCAGCAGGGCGGCGGTATGTACTAAGGCCGACAAGGTCTAGAACTCCCACCGGGAATCCGCAGGGCGTGACGGGGCTTCTCCCCAGAACGTCCTCGGACATGCAAAGAGGCTCCGCATCGCGCTTCGCGCTGCGGAGCCTCTTTGCGTCCAGTGCGGAATGTTCTGGGGAGAAACCCCGTCGCGCCCTACGGATTCCCTGCGTTTACGGCCTTGGGGTCGGCGTGGGCGGAGGACGTGGTTGATGGGGATACGTGTCCCGGTCGCTGTTTCGCGGCTTTGCCGCGAAAGGCGCGCTACTTTGGTGCGGCTGAGGGATGTCGGCGCAGTAAGAAGATTAATAAAATAGGGTGCCCATTTGCCAATAAGCGGCAGAAAGGTCTGCGGTGCTGAGGAATGATTTCCGCTTTGTCAGGTAATCAGACTAAAGCGCTTTGAAGAAATCCGTCTATATCGTCATCTACGAGGATGCTCCTGCCAGCGATTGCGGCCGGTGCGCACGCCCCTCCTATGTTCACGCAGGCGTACGCTGCGCGGCCGTTTTGTGTCACGGCGTTCCAGAAGGGGTATTTGATGATGACGGGCGTGTTGTCCCCGACGCCCAGCTCCAGGTACAGGATGCGGTCGCCGGAGTGCGCCTCGCAGAACGCGCGGTAGCGGGCGGCCGCATCGTGCCATCCGCGGTCCTCGCAGAAAGAGCCGTCGATGCGCAGGTTGGGAACCATGGGCGCCCCGCAGCGCGGACAGCGGGGGATGAGATCGCTCGGCACCCGCTGGTCTTTCTGGAGCTTCGCCATCTTGCGGACCTGCCGCTCGTTGTCGTACGTCTCGCCAGAGCAGTTGCGGCTGCATTGGAACAGGCCGTAGTCCCCTTGCGTGTAGAACAGCCGTGCCTTGTCGAATCCCGCCAGCTGGAACTGGTGGTCGACGTTGGTAGTGAGGACGAAGTAGTCCCGCCCTTCGAGGATGCGCAGGAGGTCGAGGTAGGGCTTGCCGACCCCCGCCTCGTAGCGGTTGAGCAGGATGGCGCGGCTCCACCACGCCCAGTAGGTTTCCAGGTCGGGGAAGGGGTGGAACCCGCCCGAGTACATGTCGGTTATCCCGAACCGGTCGCGGAAGTCCGCGAAGTTCTCGTCGAAGCGCTTGCCGGAGTACGAGAAGCCCGCCGCGGCGGAGAGCCCGGCGCCCGCGCCCACCAGGACGGCGTCGCATTCGTCGAGCTTGCGCCTCATGGCCTCGGCCGCTTTCTCCGCTGTCGCGTCAGCCCCGCGCACGAGGGCCGCACCCCGCCTTGCGCGCGCGTACCCGCCGCCGGCGAGTAGGTTAGCCGAAAAGAATGTCACGGTAGATCCTCTCGTCCGATTCCAGGAAGACGTTGAACACCACGTGGATGCCCGGCCCGTTCCCGTCCAGCCATCCGCGCACCGTGCGGACCGCGATTTCCGCAGCTTCTTTTTGAGGGAATCCGAACACGCCGGTCCCGATGCAGCAGAACGCGATGCTTTCCGCCCCCGTCTCCCGGGCCGCGTCCAGGCAGCTTTCGTAGCAGCTCGCCAGGAGAGCCCGGTCTTCGTCGTCGGGGTTCCCGTCCGCGATGGGGCCCACGGTGTGCGCGACCCATTTCGCCGGCAGGTTGTAGGCCCCCGTCATCTTCGCCAGGCCCGTCGGCTCGGGGCGGCCCTGCGCCTGCATGATGCGTGCGCATTCCGCGCGAAGCTGGATGCCGGCGTAGGTGTGGATGGCGTTGTCGATGCAGTGGTGGCCGGGCACCCAGCAGCCCAGCATCTGGGAGTTCGCCGCGTTCACGATGACGTCGGCCGCGAGCGTGGTGATGTCGCCGCGCCAGAGGCTCAAACGCCCGTCGAGCGGCGTGCGGGGAAGCGTCCTCGCATCGACGATTCCCATCTCGGCGATGCGGGCCTGGAGCATGCGGTCCTGCGCGGCGAGGAACTCGTCGGCCGCCGGCATCGGCTCGCGCACGTTGACGAGGGCACGGTAGGCTTCGAAGAGGGCCCGCTCGTCGCCCTCCAACGACGATGCCGTTTCGCGGGCTTTCTTTGCCCCGAAGCGCTCCTCCGCAAGATAGCGGACACAGTAGGCGAGGTCTTCCATCCGCTTCATCCTCCTATCCTCCGTATCGTGCCGTGCGGGCACGCCTTTTCGCACAGCCCACAGCGCAGGCACGACCCCTGGTCGATCCTGAACGTCCCGTCTTCGGCGCGTGCGATGCAGCCTTGCGGGCAGACGGCGGCGCATGCGCCGCGGCGTTCTCTGTTCTACTGTTTCTCTAGAACTTGCCGTTCTCGTTCTGCCAATCAGACGGGTCGGCGATGGTCTCCATGACGTCCCAGTGCTCGGCGATCTTGCCGTCCTCCACGCGCCAGAGGTCGTAGTACGACGTGGGCTTGCCGCCGAAGGTGCCCTCGCTCACGCCCAGGACGAAGTTGCCCTGCGCGAGGACTTGGTGAGTCTTGTCGTAGACCATCTGGATGCCCGCAGCGGCGAGCGCCTCGAGCGCAGCACCCAGGCCGGAGAGTCCGTCGGCGATGCCGGTGTTGTGCTGGAGGTAGGCGTCGCCCGCGAAATACTCCGGGGTCTTCTCGGGGTGCTTCCCCTGCATGACGTCCACGAGGAACGCCTCGACGAGGGCCCGGTTTTTCTCGGTGCTGTCGAGGTCGGTGGCCTCGGTGGCGCCGTCGGTCTGCGTGTGGCCGGAGGGGTTCGGTCCGGCGACTTCGGCGAGGTTGTCCCAGTGCTCGGCGATGAGGCCCTCCTCGTTGAAGCGGAAGATGTCGAAGGCCACCTGCTCGCCGGCCCCCGCGAAGTTATAGACAGTCTGCAGGAACACCTTGTCGCCGTCCTCGAACGCGCGGATGTTTGTCACCGTCGTCTTGGCGGGGGCGGAGGCCAGGTACTCCACGGAGCCGACGAACGCGTCGCGGCCCGTGCCGTAGGCGAGGTTGTGCTGGATGTAGCCCTCGTCGAGGAGGCTCGCCGCCAGCTCGGCGTTTCCGGTGGCGAACGTGCCGATGAGGTCGAGTGCTTTCTGGATGTTACTCATTTCCAATCCTTTCCCTGTGGGTTCGCGGCCCTTCTCGCCGCTTGCTTGGCTTCATGGTAAAATGCGTGGTGCCAAATAAGAAGTAGGCACTATAAAGTGCGGTAGATACTTAAAAGTAACCATATATGAACAGGTGATATGCAATGGGCGACGATGAAATCGGCTATACCGAGTACCGAAACGACGAGCTTCCCAAGAGAAGCGACCTTCCCGCCTGCCCGGTGGAGACCTGCGTGTCCCTGATCGGCAGCAAGTGGAAGCTGCTCATAATGCGGGATCTGCTCCTGAACGGCTCGATGAGGTTCAAGGCCCTCCAGCGCAGCGTCGGGGGCGTCTCGCAGAAGGTCCTCACAACGAACCTGCGCAGCATGGAGGACGCGGGGCTCGTCGTCAGGAGGGTCTACGCGGAGGTCCCACCCCGTGTTGAGTACTCCCTCACGGAGCTGGGGCAGAGCCTGAGGCCCATCATGGACTCCATGTGGGCTTGGGGGGAGTCCTATCAGGCTTTAGCGAAGTGAAGTCCAATACGGATAATGAGGACGAGAGCAAGCAGAACCGCCACACGAAGGGCAGCTGGTACTACGTCTGGAAGGGCGTCTACGAGATCATGGAGCTCTTCCCGGAGTATCTGCCCAACACGTATCAGGCGCTCAAGGCGTTCACGCTCAACAAGACGGTCCCGTCCATGAAGGTGGCCAAGGAGATTCTTGACGACATGATCGAGGTCAACAAGGATTTCTGGCCTGAGCTTAAGTAACGAGGCCTTTGACGGCCCGGCTGCGAACGGTTCACTGCGGCCCCTGAGGTCCATAGGCTCCCTTGGGGTACATCCCAGGGGGAGTCTCTCAGAAGCGCCCAGAGGGGGCGCTTTTTGTGTATATAAAGGGCAAAAGGGATATTCAATGAAAACCCTGGCTGATCTGTGGTCCTCGTTTATTTCGGCTGGCTATGGCTGGCTATATTACAGATTCTCGGTGACCTTGCGCAGCAAAGGCAAAACGCTCCGTAGTCGTTGCGTCGTATCTACAACGATTTGATAATCGTTGTACAATCGTTGCAACGATTTAGGGATAGGAGCGGCTATGCAGAGAGAAACTGATGACCTGGAATATAAATCCGAAATCAACAGGGGCTTTTTGAAGACGGTGAGCGCGTTCGCCAATTTCAACGGCGGCCGCATAGTGTTCGGTGTTGACGACGATGGCACTGTGGTGGGGCTCGATAACCCTAAGCAGGCATGCCTAGACATCGAGAACAGGATCAACGACTCGATTTCGCCGCGTCCGTCGTTTCTTCTAGAGATAGGAGAAAATGGAAGAACGGTCGAGCTTTCGGTAGAGGAGGGGCTTGATAAACCCTATTTGAGCGGCGGTAAGGCCTACAGAAGGTCGGACTCCGCAACGGTTGAGGTGGACGGCGTGGAGCTGAAACGTCTCATACTGGAAGGGCAGAACCTCAGCTTCGATGCGCTGCCCGCCCGTTCTGGCGACCTTGAATTCACCGTTTTGGGAAAGAGGCTGTCAAGTGCTTTGGGCGTCAATGCCCTGACGAACGACGTCATGAGGACACTCGGCCTGCTCGACGGAGACGCGTTTACCAATGCTGCGGCGTTGCTCGCCGACGAGAATGCGTTCTCAGGAATTGACATGGCTAAGTTCGGGGCGGACCACGATACTATTCTTGATAGGGAAACCGTAAAGGGCGTTTCTGTGATCGCTCAGTTCGACCGCGCGATAGCGTTTTTCGAAAGGTATTGCGAGTACGAGGCCATTGAGGGCGCAGACAGGGTGTCGGTGGAAAGGATTCCGAAAAAAGCCTTCCGCGAGGCCATTGCGAATGCCCTCGCGCATCGCACCTGGGATGTGGACGCATGCGTAAGGATCTCGCTTTCAGATGACGATGCGGAGATCGTCTCGCCGGGAGGGTTGGTTCCGGGAATGACGAAAGAAGCGTACCTCGAGGGTCGTTTCTCCCTGCTCAGGAACCCAGTGCTTGCCGAGAGCATGTTCCGCGCGGGGCTCATTGAGAAGTTTGGGACGGGCGTGCGCCGTATAAGGCGTGCGTACGAGGGCACCGGGTCTTCACCGAGTTTCGAGGTGGGCGACGGCTACATCTCCGTCAAACTCCCCTTCGTCGATAGACGATGCGCGCTGACGGACGAGGAACGGCTGGTGCTCGATGCCATTCCGGAGAACAGACTCGTGTCGCGCTCGACCGTGTCGGAGGTGACCGGATACGAGAAGACGAAGACGGTGCGTCAGCTGAACTCCCTTGTGGGCAAGGGCTACCTAAGGCAAGAGGGGGAAGGCCGCGGAAGAAGATATGCTCGTGCAGATTAAGGCTTCAGGCTGCGAGTGGGAGCAAGTTCGTCCTTAAAAATGTTCCGACAATCATTTTTACGTCCCTTTTACGTCCCGAGGCGAATCGACGCGGGGAACAAGCGGCAGTTTCTTGAATAGATATACGAACATGTTGGCGTTAACATTGGCTGTATGGGAATTGACTATCTAGTTTGTAGGGTATCCTTGCAGGTAAACGAGCGACCACTCACAGCCAAATATCAACCGTTCGCAGATTGAGTGGGTTAAAACAAAATGTTGTGCAAAAAACAACAGAGTGTCATTTATCTATATTTGCCAACAATCTACCCGCGGTTTCCCAAAACTGAAAAATCGAATAACACTGCATAGTTTGAACAAATGTCAAGAAAATAGATTCTGAGAAAAGAACTGACAGAATCGGGCTTTTCGTTGTTTAAACAATGAGTAATAATATGTATATCTTGCGCGAGCAATTATAGGTTGCGCGCTCTATACTAATTCGTGAAAGAGCAAGATCGCGGTCTCTTGGGGAGGAGGCATCGATGACGGCAAATTCAGATAAATCTAAGCAGGTCAATAAAGCGGCACATCGTGTGCTGGCAGGTGTTTTGTGCGGAGCCTCCGTTTTGAGCCTGGTACTGTCGCTTGTTATGCCCCCGATCTCGCAGGCCATCGCCAGCGACACCCAGACAGTTTTTACCGAGGAAACTGTAATGGGGTGCTCAAAGTGAAGAAGTTCGCCGCATGTAGCTTTTTAGCAACCGTTCTCGTTGCAAGCACACTGCTGTCCCCGTTCAGCGCGGCCACCTCTGCGAGCGCGGCTACCACTGTGAACAAGGGCATCTACAAGCCCACGCCTATCGGTATCGGTACGGATGTCGATGTTTCTACCCCCGATCCCGGCGTGGCCACCTACGTCGGCCGCGACATGTACATCGGCTCTAACCCCTCGGGCGCAACCACGCTCATTGGACAGGACGTCATTAAAAACAACAAGCTTTTGGGCTCCTACGCCGTCGAGGCTGAGGGCCTTACGGTTGTTGCGGGTAAGCTTGCCATGCGCCCCCTCAAGGAGAGCTGGAGCGGAGCAGGTTTCCGTTTTGGCACCGTGGGCTTCGGTTCTCAGTTCCGCCCTGAAAGCGGGACTGCTCTAGCTGTTGCGGGAATCAATACGGCTCTTACCTCCATTGGCACCGCGTCGGATGCGACGGGCTCTGTTGCAGCCTGGAATAAGGGTGCATGGACCGGTAAATCTACTGATAATAAAGGCGTCGACTACGACGCATTGATCTCGGGAAACCGCACTTACGTGTACGGTGGAAAGGTTTCGGACAAGGAATCGGTCGTGTGCGCCCAGAACGATACGACTGATAGCTCGAATAAGATTCAGTGGGATCAAAAAACCGACTTCCTGAAGAATATGAATATTAACGGGAACTCGTACGCGGAATACGGTACATACCTCACCACACTTTCAGACATGCTGAGGGGTTTCAATGTCAATGTCAATTGCAAGGTGAATGCCAGCGGCTCTGCAAAGTCTGATGGCAACTACGAAATCATAAAGTACGATTACGACAACAGGGCAAAATATACACTCAGGTTCAATGGTGACTACAAGTCTGTTTCCGGTGCGCTTGATACCGGAATTCCGAACTATGAGATTTACAACACCGAGCGACTCATCACCTTTACCGGCGATGGAACTTCTATGCAACAGGTCTTCACCATCGACGGTTCCGAGCTCTCCAACTTGAAGAATGGCGTCTACTACCGCGGCGTCGACTTCAAGTTTGAAAGAATTCCCGAGGGTGCCTCAGTTATCGTGAACGTAACAGGAGAAGCTCCTATCGAGTTCCACAACGGCTGGCGCTTCTGGTGGAACGGTGAGGAAATCTCCCGCGGGTACGAGAGAGATAGCGCCGTCAAGACTCAGTATTCCACTGCCGCCCAGTCCATCATGTGGAACTTCATGGATACCACCAGCCTTACCATTCGCGGCGGCATCGCAGGCGAGGGTCGACAGGACTGGGGCGGCAAAGACAACAAGTGGACCGACGATGACCCCGCCGCGGCTATGATTGGCAGCATCCTCGTTCCCAAAGGAAGTTTCGATTGCCATGTGACCACTAACGGTCGTGTGTACGTGGGCGAAGACTTCATGATGAACAACCCTATGGTCGCGTACAAATTCGATATCGAGGGCGAATCGTCTTCCGTCATCGATATGGACCAGGAGCGTCACAACTTCCCGTGGTCTGGCTCGTATACACCGGACGGTTCCTCCATTGCATGGAGCAAGGTCGATGCGGCGGACGGCAAACCGCTCGCGGATTCCGAGTGGGCCATCTACGCGACTGAGGACAATGCACGGAAAGATGAGAACCGTATCGTCTCCATTGTGGATAACGGCAAGAATGACTCCGATCCTACCGTTGGCACCATTCAGTTCAACCACCTGAACCAGAAGGCCAATATTGGTGATTCGAGCAACACAGACTACTTCACGTACTACATTCGTGAGACTAAGGCGCCGGAGGGCTACGAGCTTTCCAATATGATCTATACCTCGAAGATGTTCCACACGGGCGATAAGCTCAACCTTGTGGGCAACGTGGACGCCAACGGTAACGAGATTTCTATTCCGCAGAGCGCCATCGCTAACACCAAGATCACCGGTACGGTGTCTTGGACCAAGGTGGCGGAGGGCGACACAGAACACAAACTGCCTGGTTCTGAGTGGAAGCTCACCAAGAAAAAGGACGCCGATGGTACGGCCGACCAGTCCTGGACCGTGATCGACCAGGTGAGCGACCAGTCGACTTCGAGCGATACCACGTGGGTAGACACTGACACCGCGCCTGGCAAGTTCACGCTCGAGGGCCTGCCGCCGGGTACGTACACGCTTGTTGAGACCCAGGCTCCGTTTGGCTACGAGAAGAACCCGACGGATTATCGGTTCACGGTGAACACGGACGGTTCCATTGCGTGGACGGATGGCAAAAAGCCGTCTATCGACAAGAGCGGCAACGCGTACATCTCTGACACTCTCACCACCACGTCCGTGGAGATCCCAGTGATCAAATCGGTTCGAAATATGGATTGGCCGAAGAACGACAAAGGCTATGTGCCGTTCGAGTTCAGCATTGAGGCTACGGGTGACTACGCAGACACACCCCCCATGCCCAAAGAGCCCAAGATTTCTGTTGCCCCAGAGGCAGGGGAGGCCGACGCCACCAAGCTCAACAACATCACGGCGGCCTTTGGCGCGATGACGTTCAACATGTCGAACCTGTCCGATGCCCCCGGTACGGCGGGTGACTACGCCAAGACCTACACCTACACGGTGAAGGAGGTCGCGCCTAACGCCGATGCCATCGACAAGCTTCGCTACTCCAAGGCCGAGTACCGGGTTGTCGTCACGGTGAAGGCCGAGCTGAATGAGGCCGGCAAGTACACCGGCCTCACCACCTCCACCACGGTCACGCAGGTGAAGGACGACATGGGCAATACTGTGAGTAACACCATCGGCAAGGACGCCGAGCCCAACGCCATCCCCGCCTCCACCTTCACCAACGTGAAAGTCCTCACGGACCTCCCGCTCACCGGCGCGGGTTGGACCGAGAACTCCATGCTCCTCGTGGGCGCCGGTCTCATGCTTCTGGGCGGTATCGCCGCGGGAGCGTATTGGATCGCTACAAAGCGCCGCTAGGACGATTCGTCTGATGGCGCATGTAGATAG
Source organism: Collinsella sp. (assembly GCA_048342015.1). Lineage (GTDB taxonomy): Bacteria > Actinomycetota > Coriobacteriia > Coriobacteriales > Coriobacteriaceae > Collinsella. Next base: position 132,049 of record DBGDFS010000070.1, read on the forward strand.
ATGTTTATGAATGTCGGGCTTATTTCTGAAAGGGGAATCATGAACCGATTAGTACAAAAGCTGATCGCCGGCGCCGCCGCCGTAGCGATCGCCGTAACCGGCCTGGTGGGTGGAGCGCCCACGGCCAAGGCTGCGCCAGGCTACAGCATTACGATCAACAAGCAGTCGACGGATGCTGCCGATCACACGTTCAACGGCTGGCAGCTTGCCGAGCTGAAGGACGTTGTTGTTGGCAATGACAAGTCGATTGCCTATACGATTGATACCACCGATGCGCTCGTGAGCACCATCGAGGGCGCGATGAACTTCAATGCTGTCATTGATGGGACGGGCGATGCCCGGAACGTGCTTACTGCCTACAAGCAGGACAAGAACTTCTTTGTGTCCGAGGGCAACGCGTCGAACAACCCTATGGGCTTCCTGATCATGCGGGTGTTTAGCAATAGCGGAGCCCCTAACCTCTCCTCGCCTTGGAACAATGATGCCGCGCTGCGCACCTTTGCCCAGAACCTCGAGGACCAGACCTTCCCTGGTACTCCTGCTGCAACCGAGTTCACCACGTCTACGGCCGGCAACGCCAATGTGAAAACCTTTAACGTCCCGGGTATCTGGTTCCTGAAGGACGTTACCAATCCCGCTGCGGACAAGGAGTCCTTCTCGCTGCCCATCATTACGCCGACGAGCATTGCGGGCACCGATGTCGATGGCACCGTTACCGTGAAGAACGTGATTCCGACCATCTCTAAGCATCTTGCCAATGCTGGCGGCACCTACAACAATGAGCCGTCCTTCTCCGTGGGCGACACCGTGTACTACACGCTTGAGACTACCGTTCCGTACTACACCGGCTATTCGACCAAACGTGTGTTCAAGATCAACGACACTGCTAGTTCTGCCATTTCTTCGATTGTCGGTAACGTCGCCACGGGCGTAAAGGTTGAATCGGTCAAGGTTGGAGACGTTACTCTTAAGGTGAGTAACGACTACAGTGTTTCCTATGCTGCCACTTCTGATACCGATAGTAAGTACGCCGGAGGTGTAGATACCGTCATCGACCTTGGCAACTACGTGAACCAGGTTGCGGGCGCTACTGCGCTGAACGAGGGCGCAAAGGTGACCGTACTGGTGAGTGCTACCCTTGATGCAGATGCCAAGCTTTCTGACTCCACCGCCATCCAGGGCAACCCCAACAAGGACTCACTCACCTGGTCGCACAACCCCAACAACACCTCCGATGAGCAGACCATTCCTGGTAACGAGGTGAATGTCTACTCCTATAAGTTCAACATCGTGAAGACCGCCAAGGACATGACCACTAAGCTCTCGGGTGCTAAGTTCACGATCAAGGCGGGAAGCAGCTATCTCGGTTACGAGAACGGCGCATGGAAGACCCTGACCACGACTTCGACTAAGGATACTCAGGGTGGTGCCGAAGTTGGCGTGTTCGCCACCGACGATGGCGTCATCAACTTTAATGGTCTCGACGCTGGCACGTATGAGATCGAGGAGATCGTTCCTCCCAATGGTTACACCGCCGTCTCCCTGCCGAAGTTCACCTTTACGGTATCCGCTACGGTGAAGTCCGACGATCCCGTGGGCCAGAAGACCATCACTGCTGTCTCTTATGCCAAGGACGCTACCGACCCTCGCGTCTCCGTTGAGAACTCGACCATCAAGATTTGGAACGCCAAGAACCTCACCGAGCTGCCCTTGACCGGTGACCTGGGCATCAAGGTTTTCATCACCGTGGGCGTGCTGCTCATGGCTGCTGGCGCCGCCTTTGCCCTGAGTGCACGTATGCGCTCTTAATTCCCTAGCTTGATGACGCGGCGAGCGGGCGATCGTCGTCTCCTATCAGCGCCCGTGCGCCGCGTTCTCACATTCCCTTTCGCCGCACCCCGTCGCGCTTGGACCCGCGGCGGGGTGTGGTGCATTAACCGTGTCCTCGCACCCACACCCCCGGAGGTGAACCACATGAAGGCAATCAAGCCCGTATCGACGATGCGCACGCCGAGCGTCGGTTCGAACCCGGCTTCCCCCAGCCGACGTAAACCGCCCCTCGTCCTGCGCCTGCTTTCCCTTCTGTGCTTTGCCGCCGGCTTTGTTATCGTGGCCACGCCCCTCGTCCTGCGCGCCATGTCCCAGGCTGAGCAGACGGCCGCAGTTACCGCGGCACAAAACACCGTGGATGGTTGGCCCTATCCGCAAGCGGAGGAGGCCCTCGCGGCCGCGCGCGCCTACAACGAGCAGTTGGCCGCCGGCGGTCAGGACGTCATCGGCGAGGTTGTGGACCCGTTTGGTAGCACCTCCGGCGCCTCCACCGCAACGGGTGCCAAGGACTCCATCGCCTCGCAAGACACCACGTACCAGGGCCTGCTCGACGCGGGTTCGGGCCTTATGTGCTCGGTGCGTATCCCCAAGATCGACGTGAACCTGCCCGTGTACCATGGCACCTCCACCGAGGTGCTCGCCGCGGGCGCCGGCCACCTGTACGGAACGTCGCTTCCCGTGGGCGGCGAGAGCACGCATGCCGTGCTCACCGGTCACCGCGGCGTGCCGGGCTCGCTCCTGTTCACGCGCTTGGATGAGCTGCAGGTGGGCGACTCGTTCTACATCGAGGTGATGGGCGAAGAACTGGGCTACAAGATCGACCGCATAGACGTGATCGAGCCCGACGACGATTCCAAGTTGCGCGTGACCGCCGGCGAGGACCGCGTGACGCTCATGACCTGCACGCCCTACGGCGTGAACTCGCACCGCCTGCTCGTATCGGGCGTGCGGGCGGATATTCCGAACGAGATACCCGCGCCCGAGGACGCGCAGGGCATTAACACCACGGCCGTGGCGTTGGGCGTTTTGGGCGCGCTGCTGGCGATTGTTGTGGGTCTCGTTGTGGCCGGGCACGTGCGCAAGAAGCGGCGCGCGGCTCAGCGTGCGGCCGTGGCGGCTGCGGTGACGCTGGACGCCGACGCGGCTGGTGGCGATGGCGGAAACGGGTGGACCGTGGGAGCCTCCAGGCCTGCGGCCCCCTTCGTCTCCTCTGCTTCAGCCTCCTCGGCTTCCCCCGATTCCGATGCTGATTCTTCCGGCTATCGCGGGCGACACCTGCGCTAGCGCTCGCGTTCGACTGAGCTATCCTGGACGTATTTCTGGAGCGTTTCCCCTCACCATAAATTACCCTCGGCATACTTGCGCGAGCATCTGCTCGTGCTACACTTGCAATTGCTGTTTCAGGGCGGGGTGGAATTCCCCACTGGCGGTAAATCGGGCGGTGCCAAAGGGGCGCCGTGGCGCAGGCGAGGTGTCTGCGGCCGAGCCGATGAGTCCGCGACCCGTGCGTGTGTTGGTTCGCATGCCGGCTGAACTGGTGAGATCCCAGTACCAACGGTTAGAGTCCGGATGAAAGAGGCAGGTGATCTTATGTCTGAACAGTCGCAGCATATCCATTTTGAGAACACGAATAGGTGGAGCACCAAACAGCTCGTTACCATGGCGCTGATGTGCGCCTTGGGAGCGCTGTTTATGTATGTGCAGCTGCCCATCCTTCCCTCGGCGCCGTTTTTGACGTATGACCCGTCGCTGGTGCCGGCGATGGTGTGCGGATTTGCGTATGGCCCTGGTGCCGGCACTGCCGTTGCCGCTATGGCGATCGTTATCCATGCGCTTACCACGGGCGATTGGGTCGGTGCGCTTATGAACTTGGTTGCCACGCTGGGCTACATTCTGCCCGCGGCGATCGTCTACCAAAAGATGCACACCTACAAGGGTGCCGTGATTGGCCTGGCGCTCGGCGTCATTGCCGCTACGGCGCTGTCCATGGTCGCGAACCTGACCATCGGCGTTTGGTTCTGGTATGGCTCGGTCGATGTAATCGCCCCGCTCATGATTCCCGCCGTGCTGCCGTTCAACCTCATCAAGACCGTGCTCAACTCGGTATTGACGCTTGCGGTGTATAAGGCGGTCTCCAACCTCATCACGCCCAAGAAGGACCAGGTCAAAGGCCGCGCATGATTGAGTGTCGGGGCGTTTCCTTTAGCTATGACGGTGCTGTACCGGCGCTCGATGGCATCAATCTGAACATAGAGGATGGCGAGTTTTTCTGCATCCTCGGCGGAAACGGGTCGGGCAAGTCTACGTTTGCCAAGCATTTGAACGCGCTGCTGCGGCCCGATGCGGGAACGGTGTGCGTCAACGGCATGGACGCGTCCGATCCCGAGCTGGTCTACGATATCCGCTCGACTGCGGGCATGGTGTTCCAGAATCCCGACGACCAGCTTGTGGCGACGCTTGTCGAGGACGATGTTGCGTTTGGTCCCGAGAACTTAGGGGTCGAATCGGCCCAGATCGCGCAGCGCGTGCGCGAGGCGCTGAAGGCCGTGGGTCTGGTGGGCTTTGAGCGCCACGAGACCCACGCTCTCTCGGGCGGACAAAAGCAGCGCGTGGCGCTTGCCGGCGTGCTCGCCATGGAGCCGCGTGTGCTCATTTTGGACGAGGCGTCCTCGATGCTCGATCCGCGCGGGCGCAAGGGCCTTATGAAGGCCTGTCACGCGCTGCACGAACGCGGCATGACCATCGTGATGATTACGCACTTTATGGAAGAGGCCGCTGAGGCCGATCGCGTTGCTGTCTTCCAGGCGGGCCGCGTTGCCATGCTCGGTACGCCCGAGGAGATCTTGACGCGGGCGGACGAACTTGCACGGCTGAACCTGGATATGCCGGCATCGTGCTGTCTTGGCAGGGCGCTTCGCGCGAAGGGCGTGCCCATTTGCGCACGGGTGCGCGAGGCGGATATGGTCGCCGAGATTGCGCAGACTTATGCCGAGCGGAGTAGGACAGGCATCGCCGGGCGGCCTTTCGCATCCGATTCTCGTATCCCCGACAACGTCTCCTCTGCAATCGATGGCGCAGACGCGCTGGAGCCCGTCATCGAGATTTCGCACCTTTCGTATAGCTATTCGCTGAGCGCCCGCGAGCGCCGTCGCTGGCATAAGCGCTCGGCCGTCGAGGGCGCATCGAACAAACAGGCTCTCTGGGGCAACGACCCCAGCAGTCCGTGGGCACTGCGTGATGTATCGCTGACGGTGCGTCGTGGCGAGTTCCTGGGCCTTGCGGGCCATACCGGTTCGGGTAAGTCGACGCTGGTTCAGCATCTCAACGGCCTGATTCGTCCCCAGGAGGGTTCCGTTTATGCGTTGGGGCTCGACCTGGCAAACAAAAAAGATGCCGCCGCGGTTAAGGCAAAGGTCGGCGTGGTGTTTCAGTATCCAGAGCGTCAGCTGTTTGCCGAGACCGTGGCACAGGACGTGGCATTTGGTCCGCATAACCTTGGCTTGTCGCAGGCCGAGGTTGCCCGCCGCGTTGAGTCATCGCTCGCGCGCGTGGGGCTCGACCTGGCTACGGTGGGCGACAAGAGCCCCTTTGAGCTTTCGGGCGGGCAGCAGCGGCGCGTGGCGTTTGCCGGCGTGCTTGCCATGGAGCCCGAGGTCCTGGTACTCGATGAGCCCATGGCGGGGCTCGATCCGGCGGCGCGCAGTGACTTCCTGGAGCTCATCGATCGACTTCACCATGGGGGCCTGACCGTCGTCATGGTCTCACACAGTATGGATGACCTGGCCAATTGCTGCGACCGTATTGTCGTGATGAACGAGGGCGCGGTGTTTGCCGAGGGCACGCCCGCTCAGGTTTTTGCGCATGCCGATGAGCTTAAATCAATCGGCTTGGGCGTTCCCGCCGCCCAGCGTATGGCGCTGGCGCTTACGGAGGCGGGCGTGCCGCTGCGCTTTGACGGCCTCTATACGGTTGAGTCGCTGACAGACGAGTTGGTGGACCTGCTAATCGGTTGCTCGGGCGGTCCTTCTAACGTCGCGGACATTGCTAAATTCAAGACGGTCGCGCGAGAGAAGGGCTGCTAATGGAGGCGTTTTCGTTTGGCAGCTACTATCCCGGCGATAGTGCGATCCACCGCCTGGACCCGCGAACTAAGTTGCTCTTGGGCTTTGTGTTTCTGATCACGACGCTGACCGTCGGCGGCTTCCGCGGACTGGCCCCTGTCGCAATGTTTGTCGTGCTGATCTATGCCGTGTCTCGGGTGCCGGTTCGTCGCGTTCTGTCGTCGATGGCGCCGCTGCTGGCAATCGTCGTCGTGGTCGCGGTGCTCAACTTGTTTACCGACCAGAGCGGGCGCATTCTGTGGCAGCTCGGCTTTTTGCAGATAAGCGAGGGCTCGCTGCATTCCGCCGCCTTTATGGCGTGCCGCCTGACCTTGATGATGGCCGGTATGAGCGCTATCACGCTCACCACGCCGACGCTCGACCTCACCGCGGGCTTTGAGCGCCTGCTCGCACCGTTTGCGCGTGTGGGACTTCCTGCGCACGAGCTCGGCATGATCATGGGTATCGCGTTGCGCTTTATGCCGCAGTTTGCCACCGAGATGAAGCAGACGGCGGACGCGCAGGCGAGCCGCGGTGCGCGCGTGACGGGGGGCCCGCTCGGCGGCGTGCGTATGCTCGGCAGTGTGGCGATTCCGCTGTTCACCGGCGTGTTCCGCCATGCCGAGACGCTGTCTGCTGCCATGGATGCACGCTGCTATCACGGCGAGCAGGGCCGCACGCGCCTGCATGCGCTTGCATTTGGCCGCGGCGATGCGTTGGCGGCGGTGGTGACGGCGTTGCTGCTCATCTGCGTCATCGTCATCAATCTTCAACTTGTTTAGGCGCGATTCGAGCGCAAGAAAGGGGTCCCTATGACCGACAACGACCGCACGGCTCAGCTTGAGCGCGCCTGTTCGTATCTCAGGCGCATTCCGGCGTGGTATCTGGCCACGACCGATGTGGCCGACGGGCATCAGCCTCGCGTGAGGCCGTTTTCGTTTGCCATGGTCGATGACGGTAAGTTGTGGTTTTGCACGTCGCGCGACAAGGATGTGTGGGCGGAGCTGAGCGCGAATCCCAAGTTTGAGCTCTCGGGCTGGAAGCCGGGGGAATGTTGGATCGTATTGACCGGCGAAGCCGCGCTTGAGGACGACGCAGTTGCGAGCGACAAGGTGCGTCAAGCGGGTTTTAAGCACATGGTGGGCATTGGCGAGGAACACGAGAGTGCCAACGACGGCCGCCTTGCTTTCTTTTCGGTCCGCAACATTGCTGCGCGCTTCTGTGATATCGACGGCAGCGAGGAGCGCCTGGAGCTCTAGCTCGCACAAACCAGGTTCCCAAACTAGCTAGTACAGGAGGAAACGTGGACGGATTGAATACGGTTTTGGAGTATCTGACGTCGGTGCCGGCGTGGTATCTGGCGACGAGCGTGGATGGGCAGCCGCATGTGCGTCCGTTCTCGTTTGCTCAGATTCAGGACGGTAAGCTGTGGTTTGTGACGGCGCGCACCAAAGACGTGTGGCAAGAGCTGCTGCAAAATCAGCGCTTTGAGGCCACGAGTTGGTGGCCGGGCCATGGCTGGCTCATCTTGCGCGGGCGTGCCGGCTTGGATGACCGGGCTTTAGACGAAATGCGCGAAGCCGGGTGGAAGCATCTAGAGCACCTGGGCGAGCACTATGAGGGGCCTAACGACCCCACGCTCGTCTTCTTTAGCGTCGAGGATCCCGAGGCTTTTATCTGCAATCACGACGAATGGGTGCCGGTCGAGCTCTAGCCAGCTGGCGCATCCTAACAACTTGGTTTTCGCATGGGCGGGCCCCGTATTGCCCGGCGCCGTTGGGAGCGCCGGTCAATACGGGGCCCGCTCCATTTGTCAATTCCTTCAAGCGAATGTGTCGGGAATGTTTCAATGCATGAATATACAAGCCATTTACGTGTTCATGCATCTTTTGGTGCTAAAGTTTCAACCCACCTCATAACGACCGCTGCGAAATGCGCATCGGTGCATAAATCGCAGACAAGGAGTCTGATATGTCTTTGAAGGTTGGAATCGTCGGCGCGGCTGGATATGCCGGAGCCGAGCTCATTCGCCTCGTGCTCGGCCATCCCGAGTTTGAACTTGTTGCCATTACGTCCAACGCCGATGCCGGCCAGCCGCTGTCCGCGGTGTATCCGAGCTTTGCTGGTGTGAGCGACCTGGTTTTCACCACGCATGACGCGCCCGAGCTCAAGAGCTGCGATGCGGTTTTTCTTGCCGTGCCGCACACGGCTGCCATGGCACAGGTGCCCGCGCTGCTTGCATCGGGCGTCTCCTGCTTTGATCTTTCGGCCGATTACCGTCTGAGCGACGCGTCTGTCTTTGAGGCATGGTATGCCGCCGAGCACACGAGCCCCGAGTTGCTCAAGACCCGCGCTTTCGGCCTGCCCGAGCTGTTCTGCCAGGACTTAGAGACCGCTGCTTCCAGCCATGCCGCTGGCAGGCCCGTGCTGGTCGCCTGCGCCGGTTGCTATCCCACCGCAACGAGCCTTGCCGCCGCGCCCGCCGTGCGCGCTGGCTGGGTTGCCCAGAGCGGCCCCGTGATCGTTGATGCCATCAGCGGTGTGACGGGTGCCGGCAAGTCCTGCAACGCTCGTACGCATTTTTGCAGCGCTGACGAGAACTTGGAGGCCTACGGCGTGGGCAAGCATCGCCACACGCCCGAGATTGAGCAAATCCTTGGCCTGACCGATCGCGTCGTCTTCACCCCGCATCTGGCACCGCTCAAGCGCGGCCTGCTCTCCACGGTGACGCTGCCGCTCACGCCGCAGGCCATCGACTCCCTGGCTCTTGAGGATGTCGTCGACTATTACAAGCAGTTCTACGCTGGACGCACCTTTGTGCGCGTGCTCGATGCCGGCCAGCAGCCCAAGACGGCTTCGGTCGTCGGCACCAACGCCGCCCAGATTGGCCTTGCGTTCAACAAGCGCGCGGGCGTGCTGGTGGCGACGGGCGCCATCGACAATCTGTGCAAGGGCGCTGCGGGCCAAGCGGTCCAGTGCGCCAATATCGTCTTTGGCTTTGACGAGCGACGAGGCTTGCCCACAGTGGCGTGCCCGGTGTAGCACATTCGATTGTTAACGATTTGGTAGTCGGGCATCGAGTGGGGCGCCACTCTTAAGCTGGTCTCATGATCACGACTGGCATGGCGCACCAACCGATGTCCGTTTTTTGTTTGACATAAGGAGTCATAAAGACGATGAATACCGAGCTGTTTGATATCAAGATTCGCGCCGTCGAGGGTGGCGTTACGGCTGCGGCTGGTTTTAAAGCTGCGGGCATCCACGCTGGGTTCCGCAAGAACCCCGAGCGTCTGGATTACGCGCTCGTTGTGCCCGATAAACCCTGTCCCGGTGCCGGCGTGTTTACCACCAATCGCTTTTGCGCGGCGCCCGTGCAAGTGAGCCGTGCCAACCTGGGCGGTGCCGACAAGGGTTACGGTATCATCGCCGGCGTTTCGGTCAACTCTGGCAATGCCAACGCCGCCACGGGTGAGACCGGCCTTGCATGCGCGCGCGAGACGTGCAGCATCGCATCGCAGGTCATCGGCTGCGAGCCCCAGCAGATTCTGGTTGCCTCCACGGGCGTGATTGGCCAGATTCTGCCGATCGACACGTTTGAGACCGCCATTCCTGCTGCCTACGAGGCGCTCTCCGCCCACGGTGGCGCCGATGCCGCTCGCGCCATCATGACGACTGACACGCACTCCAAGGAGTACGCCGTGTCCTATGTCAGCGAGGCTGCGGGTCATGCGGGCAATGTCTATACGGTAGGCGGAATGTGCAAGGGCTCGGGCATGATCATGCCCAATATGGCCACCATGATCGCGGTTATTACTACCGATGCCCCCGTCGAGCCTGCGGCACTTCATGCCCTGCTGCTCTCGACCGTCAAGCAGACCTTTAACAAGGTAACGGTCGATTCCGACACCTCGACCAACGACACCTGCATCATGCTTGCCTCCGGCGCCGCTGCCGCAGATGCCGAGCCTATCGTCGAGGGCTCCGATGCCTTCGACGAGTTGGCATTTGCCGTGCACGAGGTGTGCGAGAGCCTGGCGCGCAATATCGCCGCCGATGGTGAGGGCGCATCCAAGCTTGTTACGGTCAACGTTACCGGCGCCGTGAACGACGAGGAGGCCGATATCGCCGCCCGTGCCGTTTCCAACTCGCCGCTCGTTAAGACCTGCATCGCCGGCCACGACTGCAACTGGGGCCGTGTTGCTATGGCGCTTGGCAAGTGCGGCGTGAAGTTTAATCAGGAAGACGTTTCCATCGACATGATGGGCATGCCTGTCTGTCGCGACGGTCTGACTGTTCCCTTTGATGAGGACGAGGCTCTACGACGTTTCGAGGCGCCCGAGATCGTGATCTCGGCCGACCTGGGCGCAGGCGACGCGGCAACGACCGTGTGGACCTGCGACCTCACGCATGAGTACATCTCCATCAACGGCGACTACCGTTCCTAGATTCCGGGCACGCTGCGCATCTTGCCGCGATTGCGGACAGCGGAGCACGGCGCGATAACGATACGAAAGACGAGGCAGATTATGAAATTCGCACGCGATTGTCGTTCGAGCGAATCCAACGAAGCAACCGCGCAGCTGCTGTTCGAAGCGCTGCCGTGGATTAAGAACCTGACCGGCAAGACGGTTGTTATCAAATATGGCGGAGCCGCCATGGTTGATGAGCAGCTGCGCCGCGACGTGATGAGCGACATCGTTTTGCTCAAGATCATCGGTATGCGCCCCGTCATCGTGCACGGCGGCGGCAAGGCTATCAACGAGGCGCTGAGCCATTACGATATTCCCGTCGAGTTTAAGAACGGCCAGCGCGTGACCACGCCGGCGACTATGGATATCGTGCGCGAGGTGCTGGGCGGCAAGGTTAACCAGGAGCTGGTTGCTGCCATCAACCACCACGGCAACCTGGCCGTGGGCGTGTCGGGCAGCGATGCCGGCACGCTCATCGCCGAGCCGCTCGACCCCGAGCTCGGTCGCGTGGGCAAAGTGACGCACGTCAACACCGACTATATCGAGCGCTTACTCGATAGCGAGTACATCCCCGTCATCGCTACCGTCGCGGCGGGGGAGGACGGCGGTTTCTTCAACATCAACGCCGACACCGCCGCCGGTGCCGTTGCCGCGGCGCTCCACGCGCATAAGGCGATCTTTTTGACCGATGTCGATGGCCTGTACAAGGACTTTAGCGACAAGGACTCGCTTATCTCCAACCTAACGCTCGACGAGGTTAACGAAATGCTCTACGGCGGCGAGGTCGATAAGGGCATGATTCCCAAGCTGCGCGCGGCCGTCGATGCGCTTACCGGCGGCGTATTTCGTGCCCACATCATTAACGGTACTACGCCGCATTCGCTGCTCCTGGAGCTGCTGACCGATGCCGGCGTCGGCACCGTGATCCATTCCACCGAGACGGCTTACGAGTTCGATACGCATCCGCATCCGCTTTCGACGTTTGCTGCGCGTCTGACCGAAAACCTTGACGAGGTCGAGAAGCTTCAGACGGTCTAGCTGACCCGCAGCCGCCCCATTCCTGCACCCATAGCCCCGCGCCGTCTGGCGCCCAACGAAAGGCATCCCATGTCACTTGCAGCTCAGCAATCGCTTGAATCCCATTACGTTATGCATACCTTTGGCCGCTCTCCGGTCGAGTTTGTCGAGGGTCACGGCATGAAGCTCACCGGCGACGATGGCCGTGAGTACCTCGACTTTCTTGCCGGCATCGGCGTGTGCAGCCTAGGTCATGGCGACCCGGCTGTGCTCTCGGCGCTCGAGGCACAGACCAAAAAGCTCATGCATGTCTCCAATTACTTCTACATCGAGCAGCGCGGACAGGTCGCGGCGCTGCTGTCCAAGCTTGCTAACGACGACGTAGATGGTGCGCGCGTGCTTGCCGATGCCGTTGTCGCCGGCGATGAGACCACGGCAGCTGCTCTTGGTGCCCCGGCTGCGGATGAGCAGGTTTGGGAGACCTTCTTTGCCAACTCTGGCGCCGAGGCCAACGAGGGCTCGATGAAGCTCGCGCGCCTGTACGCCAAGCGTGCCGGTAATGGCGGCAACACCATCGTGTGCATGCGCGGCGGGTTCCACGGCCGTACGCTCGAGACCATTGCCGCCACCATGCAGGATTGGCTGCAGGACAGCTTCCGCCCACTGCCGGGTGGCTTTGTGGCCTGCACGCCCAACGATGTCGATGAACTGCGTGCGATCTTTAAGCAGCTGGGCAGTGAAATTTGCGCCGTGATGCTCGAGCCGATCCAAGGTGAGAGTGGCGTGCACCCCATGACCGAGGAGTTTATGGCGGCGGCGCGCGACCTGGCACACGAAGTGGGCGCCGTGCTTATCGCCGACGAGGTCCAGTGCGGCATCTTCCGCTCCGGCAAGCCGTTTGCATTCCAAACCTATGGCGTGGAGCCTGACATCATGAGCCTTGCCAAGGGCATTGCCGACGGCGTGCCCATGGGTGCCGTGGTGGCAAAGAAGGAAATCGCCGACGTCTTTAAGCCCGGCGATCATGGTTCGACCTTTGGCGGTAGCTGCCTGGCCATCACGGCGTGTGCCGCGACGCTCTCCGCGCTCGTGCGCGGCGATTATGCCGACCATGCTGCCAAGGTAGGCGCCTATATGGAGGCAAAGCTCGCTAAGCTGCCGCACGTGACCGAGGTGCGTGGCCGCGGCTTGATGCTCGGCTGTGATTTGGATGATGCTGCGGGCGATGCGCATGATATTGTTGCCCGCGCGCTGGCCGCCGGTGCCGTGATTAACGCTACGGGTGCCCATACGCTGCGTTTCCTGCCGCCGCTCGTCTGCGAGGAAGCCGACGTGGACAGTCTGATCGAGATTTTGTCGGACGTTTTGGCCTAACACAGCGCAATAACTTAATTTGGACCGGGTTCCGGACTGCGGATGTGCCATATGCGGCACGATTCAGCGGTCTGGAGCCTGTTTTGCATTAGATTTGCTAAGGCAGGAAGACCTGCTGGCCAAAAAACATCAATTATGAGTACTGCTACCGATTTGGTAGCAGCAATTTTGGACTAATAAGGCCAGATAGCAAGTCGAAATGGCGATGAATGCACGATTGTGATCTAACTGTTAGTCCTAATAATGGACATATGCTGCGTAACTTAAGCAAATACTATCTTTATATATGTTGCAAACAAAGTAGCAGTACTCATTTTTGCCATTTTTTGGCCACGGCCTTTGTGACAGACGTGTTGGCGGGTTCGAATCCCATGCACCGGGCGCAAGCAAAAACGGTCCCCTTGCGAGGACCGTTTCCAATTCTGTGGTGGGCGATGAGGGATGTCCGCGTGCGGCTGGCGCCGCCCGCGTCCCGCTTCGTCGCTCCGCTCCTCGCGTGCTGCGCTGGAAAACGCTTACGCGTTTCCTCAGCTTCGCACCCTTGCGGGTTCGAATCCCATGCACTGGGCTCTAACAAGAAAGGCTGCCATTACTGGCAGCCTTTTCAATCAAGTGGTGGGCGATGAGGGATTCGAACCCCCAGCCTTGTGCGTGTAAAGCACCTGCGCTAACCGTTGCGCCAATCGCCCGTGCGGAGAGAGTATAGCAAAACAATCGCCCCATTCACCTCATATCCATTAAAGGTAACTGGCGCGTGTCGGCGCGGAGCTGATTCAGTTGAGATTGCCTGAACATTCCGCCCCTCTTTACGCCCTCGGGTATACTCAAAAGCTACTGATTCGATTTGATGCCCAGCAACAGCAGAGGGGATAGTATATGTGCGGTTTTGTCGGTTTTGTCGGTGGGACGGATAACCAATCCGAGGTGCTCACCAAGATGATGGACCGCATCGTCCATCGCGGTCCCGACATGGGCGGTCAGTTTATCGACGGCCGCGTTGCCCTGGGCTTCCGCCGCCTGTCGATCCTCGACCTGACCGAGGCCGGCGCTCAGCCCATGGCCAATGAGGACGGCAGCGTCGTCATTGTCTTCAACGGCGAGATCTACAACTTCCAAGAACTCCGTTCCGAGCTCGAGGCCAAGGGCTACAAGTTCCACTGCGGCGCCGACACCGAGAGCCTCCTGCACGGCTACGAGGAGTGGGGCGAGGCCGTACTCGATCGTCTGCGCGGTATGTACGCCTTCGTCATCTGGGACAAGAAGAAGAACAAGCTTTTTGGCGCCCGCGATATCTTTGGCATCAAGCCGCTCTACTACTATCCCATGGCCGATGCGGGCGACGGCGCTCCGGGCGTGCTCTTTGGTTCCGAGATCAAGAGCTTCCTAGACTACCCGCACTTCCACAAGGCGGTCAACAAAAAGGCCCTGCGTCCGTACATGACGCTGCAGTATTCGGCAACCGAGGAGACCTTCTTCGAGGGTGTCTACAAGCTGCCGCCGGCGCATTACTTTACCGTAGACATCCCGACCGGCAAGATGAACATCGAGCGCTACTGGGATTGCGATTACTCTGCCGTCGAGAAGCCGTTCGAGGAGTACGTCGACGAGCTGGATGAGGTCGTGCACGAGAGCGTCGAGGCCCATCGCATCGCCGACGTCAAGGTCGCGTCGTTCCTTTCCGGCGGCGTCGACTCCAGCTACATCGCCGCTTGCCTCATGCCCGACAAGACCTTCTCGGTGGGCTTTGACTACAAGAACTTCAACGAGACTAACTACGCCAAGGAGCTTTCCGATAAGCTCGGCGTCGAGAATGTCCGCAAGATGATTACCGCCGACGAGTTCTTCGGTGCGCTCGAGGACATCCAGTATCACATGGACGAGCCGCAGTCCAACCTGTCTTCCGTGCCGCTGTGGTTCTTGGCCGAGATGGCCCGCAAGGACGTCACCGTCGTGCTTTCGGGCGAAGGCGCCGACGAGCTCTTTGGCGGCTACGCCTACTACGAGGACACGGTCCCAGTCCGCAAGTACAAAAAGATGGTGCCGCTGCCCATCCGTCGCGCGCTCGGTAACCTGGCGTTGCATATGCCGTACTTCAAGGGACATAACTTCCTGGTCAAGGGTGCCGAGATTCCCGAGAAGTCGTTCCTGGGACAGGCTCTGGTATGGCCGGAGCGCGAGGTCGACGGCGTGCTCAAGCCCGAGTACAACACCGGCGCCGGCGCCTTTGAGCTCGCTGCACCCATCTACGCACGCGTGAAGGGTCAGCCCGAACTGGTCAAGAAGCAGTACCTGGACATGAACATGTGGCTCCCGGGCGACATTCTGCTCAAGGCCGACAAGATGTGCATGGCGCACTCGCTGGAGCTGCGCGTGCCCTTCCTGGACCGCAAAGTCATGGAGTTCGCCGAGCACATTCCCGATCGCTACCGCATCAACGAGAACGGCAACAAGCAGGTACTCCGCCACGCTGCCAACAAGTCGCTGCCCGATGAGTGGGCCACCCGTCCCAAGGTGGGCTTCCCGGTGCCGATTGTCTACTGGCTGCGCGAGCAAAAGTGGTACGACTATGTCAAGGAGTACTTCACCGCGCCGTGGGCAAGCGAGTTCTTCAATACCGACGAGCTCATGCACCTGCTCGATCTGCACTTTGCGGGCAAGGGCGATTTCCAGCGCAAGATCTATACGCCGCTCGTGTTCCTAGTGTGGTACAAGCGCTTCTTTATCGACGAGGACCAGCCCGCTGTTCAGGCTGCCTAGCCTCGGCTTACGAACGCCTGCGCGTAACGGCTCCTCCGGGAGCCGTTTTTGCGTGGGTGCGTTTCAGTTACTATAAAACCGTCCCTGCCAAATGGCTGAGAAAGGTGAAAGATGCACCATTCGGATTCCGCGACCGTGACCACGGTCGATACGCTTGCCAAGCTTCTCGATGTGTGCGGCGAGCTGCGCGCATCAGAGCAGGTTGACGAGCGTGCCGTGACCGGCTGCTCGTTTGATTCGCGCGCGGTCTCGGCAGGTGACGTGTTCTTTTGCAAAGGTGCTGCCTTTAAGCCCGCGTTTTTGAGCATGGCGCTCGATGCGGGCGCCGTCGCATTTGTGTGCGAGGAGTCGCTGGTCGAGTCTCTGGAGCCGCTGGCGCAGGAGAGCGGTGCTGCGATGCTGGTTGTTGATAGTGTTCGCACGGCCATGGCCCTGTTGCCGCCGGAGATTTACGACCGTCCCGACCATGACGTCAAGATCGTGGGCATCACCGGCACTAAGGGAAAGACCACGGCCGCTTTTATGCTCCAGTCCATCATCAAGGCGGCGGGCGAGTCCTGCGGCATGATCGGCTCGGTGAACACCGACGATGGTATCGAGTGCTACGAGAGCACCAACACCACGCCCGAGGCTCCCGAGGTCTGGCGCCATATCGCCAACTGCCGCACGTCCGGTCGCCAGTCCATGGTCATGGAGGTCTCGAGCCAGGCGCTCAAGTACCAACGCGTCGAGAATCTGCCGTTTGACGTGGCGTGCTTCCTCAACATCGGCCGCGACCACATCTCGCCGATCGAACACCCCACGTTTGAGGATTATTTTGAGAGCAAACTCAGGATCTTTGACCAGGCAAAGACCGCCGTGGTGAATCTGGGCACCGAAGAGGTCGACCGTGTGCTGGGGGCAGCGTCGACGGCCGAGCGCTTGGTGACCGTTGGCGTCGAGCATCCCGAGGCAAGCCTGTGGGCGAGCGACGTACGCATGGTCGGCTTTAGCATCGAGTTCAACTTGCATGGCCTGTGTGCCGACGAGTCCGAGGCGGGGGAGAAGGTCCTGCTGGGCATCGCGGGCGACTTTAACGTGGAGAACGCGCTGGTCGCCATCGCCGCCGCGCGCGAGATCGGTATCGGTATCGAGGCTATCAAGAAGGGCCTCTCCAAACTGCGCGTGCCGGGCCGCATGGAGGTCGTGGAGTCGAAGGACGGCCGCGTGATTTGTGTCGTCGACTACGCGCACAACCAGCTTTCGTTCCGCTCGCTTTTCTCGTCGGTCAAGCGTGCGTTTCCCGCCAGCCCGGTTATCGCAGTGTTTGGCGCTGCCGGTGGCAAGGCACAGGAGCGCCGCGAGCAGCTTCCGCGCGAGGCCGCACCATATTCCGACCTGATGATCTTTGCCAACGAGGACCCGGCTCACGAGGACCCGATGAAGGTCTGTCGCGAGCTTGCCGAACATGTTCCCGACGATACGCCGAACAAGATCATCCTCGACCGCGAAGCCGCTGTGCATGCGGCGTTCAAGGCGGCGCGCGAGGAGTACGTCAACCCCGATGCTCCCACCATTGTCTTGCTGCTGGCAAAGGGTGACGAGGAGCTCATGCACGTGGGCGACGAGTTCGTGCCCATCGAGAGCGACCTTTCGCTGGCCAATCGCCTAATCGATGTTACCCAGTTTAAATAATGAACCATGATGGCGGCGGCGCCCTGAGTGCGCTGTCGCCATAAGCGTGTTCCCTCAATCAAAACATGCCGTCCAAGTCCAAACCCTTCTACGTAAACGGAGTAACCATGTCCCACAACACCCTGCCGACCGTTGCCGAGCTTTCGGGCGAGATGCGCGAGCGTTTGGCCAAGGTCAAGTACGTCTTTACCGACCTGGATGCCACGATGCTCGCACCCGGCTCGTGCGTGCTGCGCGACAACGACGGCAACCCCTCGACCAAACTCGTCGAGGCCGTCGTGGCGCTCGCTCGCGCTGGTATTCAGGTGGTTCCCACTTCGGGCCGCAACCGCACAATGATCCACGAGGACGCGCGCGTGCTCGGCCTCAACTCCTACATTGGTGAGATGGGCGGCCTGGTTATGTACGATCTCAAGGCCAACGATTGGGAGTATCTGACCGGCGACATGCCTTACGACCCCGTCTGCGGCCTTACTCCGCACCAGGTGATCGAGCAGACCGGCGTGTGCGAGAAGATCCTTGCCCGCTGGCCGCACAAGATCGAGTACCACAACGACATGTCGACCGGCTACAAATACCGTGAGGTCACCGTCGGCATGCGCGGCGATGTGCCCGACGATGAGGTCCAGGCCATACTGGACGAGGCCGGCTGCGGTCTGATCTGGGCTTGCAACGGTCATCTGACTCACCTGTCCAAGCCGACGACGCTCGAGCTCGATCGCGTCGAGGACGGTCGCGCATTCAACATCAACCCCGCGGGCCTCAACAAAGGCGTCGCCATTGCGCGCTTCTGCGAGCACCTGGGGATCGAGCGCGAGGAGACGCTCGCGCTCGGCGACTCCGAGTCCGACTTCTACATGGCCGATCACGTGGGCACGTTCTGCCTGGTCGAGAATGGCCTGACGAGCGCCGGCGCGCCCGAGTTCCTGGCTGCTTGCGAGAACGCTTTCGTTACGCGCGGCAAAATTGTCGACGGTTGGGCGGCGACGGCAGAGCTGCTGGTCGCGGCACGTTCGTAGCGCGGCGTCGCTGCACTTGGACATGTCTTTTCGAGAGAGACTGGTGAGGTAATGTCCGATATCGAGAATCCGGCAGGCGACACGCGCCCGATTGGCGTGTTCGATTCTGGTTTGGGCGGTCTGACGGTTGCGCGCGCCATCGCGACGGCGCTGCCGCACGAGTCCGTCTACTACTTTGGCGACACCAAGCGCTGCCCCTACGGCACGCGCACCGAGGATGAGGTGCGCTCGTTTGCGTTGCAGGCGGGTCGTTGGCTTTCGAAGCACGACGTCAAGATTATGGTCATCGCCTGCAACACGGCGACCGCTGCGGCCTTGCGTCTGGCCCAGCAGGTGCTCGACGTTCCCGTGATCGGCGTGATCGCGCCGGGTGCCCGTGCGGCAATCAACAGCACGCGTACGCGTCGCGTGGGCGTGCTCGCCACCAACCTCACTATTCGCTCGGGCGCCTACACGCGCGCCATTCAGGACCTGGATGCCGGCGTCGATGTATACGGTTGTCCTGCCTCGAGCTTTGTCGAGGTTGTCGAACACGAGCTCGCCTCGGGTGCACATCTGCAGGAACAGTGGCTTGAGAACGAGGACATCTTCGATACGCCTGCCGTGCGTGCGCTGGTGGGTGCCACGGTTGAGCCGCTGCGCGACCACGGTATCGATACCGTGGTGCTCGGCTGTACGCATTTTCCGCTGTTGGTGGGACCTATCCGCCATGCGCTGGGGTCTGGGGTGCGCGTCGTGAGTTCCGCCGAGGAGACCACACGAGAGCTGACCGATATCCTCACGCGCCGCGAGCAGCTGGCGGGTGACGCCGCCGAGCCGCAGCATCGTTTTGCCACGACGGCCGATAACATTGCCGAGTTTGCGGTGGCGGGCAGCTTTATCTTTGGTCAGCCGCTCAAGAGCATCGAACATATCGATATCGATGAGCTGAAATAGATGTAAGGCCACCGCCAAAGTCTTCGCCACACCTTTTGCCGAAAGGATTTTTCTATGGAGTACATGCAGGTCAACCGCGCCAACGGTCGCGCCGCCAACGAGTTGCGCCCCGTTAAGCTCACCCGTGGCGTCATGAAGCACGCCCACGGCTCGTGTTTGGCCGAGTTCGGCGACACGCGCGTGCTGTGCGCCGCCACTATCGAGGAGGGCGTGCCGGGCTGGCGAAAAGGAGCTAAGGCCGGCTGGGTGACCGCGGAATACGCCATGCTGCCGGCGTCGACCGGCAAGCGCTGCAAGCGCGAGCACGCCAACCGCAAGGGTCGCTCCATGGAGATCGAGCGCCTCATTGGCCGCAGCCTGCGTACCGTCGTCAACATGAAGGCGCTCGGCGAGTACACCGTCACCGTTGACTGCGATGTGATTCAGGCCGATGGCGGCACGCGTACAGCGAGCATCACCGGCGCCTGGGTGGCGCTGCACGACGCCCTTGCCATGTGGGTCGAGGCGGGCAAGATCGAGCGCATCCCGCTTATCGGCCAGGTGGCTGCCATCTCCATGGGCGTTGTCGACGGCAATACGCTGCTTGACCTCGATTATTCCGAGGACAGCCATGCCGAGGTCGACATGAACCTCGTCGCCACCGACACCGGTGAGATGATCGAGCTCCAGGGCACCGGCGAGCAGGCGCCCTTCGACCGCAAACGCCTCAACGCCCTGCTCGACCTGGGCGACAAGGGTGTTGCCGAGCTCATCGAGCTTCAGCGCCAAGCCATCGCCTAACCTGCCAAAAAGGGACAGGTTTATTTTGGTAGATTTTATCTGGGAAAACGTCGAAATATAAGACTGCCGTTGATTGAGAGGGGAGAGAGGCCGAGGTCCTCGTCGTCCTCAACGCGGCATTGCTATAGAGACAAGGAGGCCAGCTATGGCACTTGAGAAGATTGACATCGACACCCTCGACCCGGCGGCGACCATCGTCGTGGCAACGGGCAACGCCCATAAGCTCACCGAGATCGAGGCCATTTTGGGCAAGGTTATGCCCGAGGTGCGCTTTGTGGCACTCGGCCAGCTGGGCGATTTTGAGGATCCCGAGGAAAACGGCACGACGTTTTTGGAGAACGCCATCATCAAGGCGCAGGCTGCGGTTGAGGAGACGGGCCTTATGGCCATTGCCGACGATTCGGGCTTGGTCGTCGACGCGCTGGACGGTGAGCCCGGTGTGTATAGCGCGCGCTATGCGGGCGTGCACGGAGACGATGCCGCCAACAACGCCAAGCTTCTCGTGAATCTGGAGGGCGTGGCCGACGAGGACCGCACTGCGCGCTTTATGAGCGTCGTCGCGCTCATCGACACGGACGGTTTGGTCACCTATGGCGAGGGCGCCTGCGAGGGCGTTATCGCGCACGAGGGCCGCGGCGATCACGGCTTTGGCTACGACCCGCTGTTCCTGCCGGTCGACACGCCGGGCAAGACCATGGCCGAGCTGACGGCGGACGAGAAGAACGCCATCAGCCATCGTTTCCACGCGCTCGAGCATCTGTCCGCCAAGCTGACGGGCGAGGAGTAGGCCGTGCGTGCGGTGGTGCAGCGCGTACTCAACGCCGGCGTGACGGTCGACGGCGAGTGCGTGGGCCGCATTGGACGCGGCTACCTGGTGCTGCTGGGTGTGGGCCATGGCGATACGCGTGCCGAGGCCGACAAGCTGTGGAGCAAGCTCCGCGGGCTGCGTATCAACGAGGACGAGAACGGCAAGACCAACTTGGCGCTTGCCGATGTCGACGGCGAGGTGCTCGTGGTGTCGCAGTTCACGCTGTTCGCCGACTGCCGCCACGGTCGCCGCCCATCGTTTACGGATGCCGGCGCCCCCGATGTCGCCAACGAGCTCTACGAGTACTTCCTGACGCTTGTGCACGAGGACGTTGAGCATGTGGCGCACGGTATCTTTGGCGCCGACATGAAGGTCGACCTCATCAACGACGGCCCATTCACCATCGTCCTCGATACCGACAACCTTTAGGTTACGCGGTTTTACTAAACCGCGTAACAACTGGTCATGCGAGGTTGTCGTCTGGTACGTATTTGGGACGGGGCTGATTTAGCTACTTGCGTATGGCGGCAGCAGGGTGCTATAGTATTAGAGTTTTGTCTATCTTAGGGGTATTATCCCCTTTTTGAATTGCACCTTCTGGAGGCCCTGTTCATGGAAGAGATGGAAGTCAATCACGTCGACGACATCCACGAGAAGCTGACCGATATGGTGGGCGATCGCGTCAAGGTTAAGGCCAACATGGGCCGCACCCGCGTTGTCGAGCGCATGGGCACCATCAAGAGCGTCCACCCCGCCGTCTTTATCGTCGAGGTTGACGAGCGCCGCGGCCGCAAGTCGCGTCAGTCCTACCAGTATATCGATGTCCTCACCGGTCAGGTCGAGCTATTCGACCCTGAGAGCGGCGAGCATATCTTTACCCCGCTCGGCAATCAGCTCGAGGAGCACTAACGGTGACCGATCGGTCCCTGACTCTTTCCGCGCCGGCAAAGATTAACCTCTACTTGGGGGTTCATACCGAGCGCGATGACCGCGGCTACCACAGGGTCGATTCCCTGATGGCAGCCGTCGGTCTTTCCGATACCGTGACGGTCACGCCGGCACAGGCGCTGGCCGTTCAGACGGTTCCGGCATCAGATTTTCCCATGCAAAAGAATACGGCGTATCGGGCTGCGGTTGCTATGGCCGAGCATTATGGTCGCGAGGCAAACATCTGCGTGACGATTGAGAAGCGCATTCCATTGTGCGCCGGCTTGGGCGGCCCCTCGACGGATGCGGCCGCGGTCATTGTCGCCTTGGCGGAGTTCTGGGGAATTGATCGCACCGACCCCGCGCTCGACGACATCGCGCGCGGCATTGGTGCTGACGTCCCGTTCTTTTTGCATGCGAGCCCTGCGTTCTACGTAGGTGGGGGAGACGTGCTGGCAACTGAGTACCCCGCGCTGCCCGCGACGCCTGTCGTACTGGTTAAGCCGCGGGAGGCGAGCGTTTCGACAATTGAAGCCTATCGACGTTTTGACGAGGCCCCGGTGCCTGCGGACAAGCTCGGCGCGATAGCTTCTGCCTTGCGTGCTGGTGATGCCGAGACGGCATATGCGCTCATCCATAACAACCTGGGTATCATTTCCGCACAGATGGAGCCGCAGATTCAAACGGTTCTCGATTGGCTGCGTAAACAGGACGGCACCGTTGCTGTAGATGTGTGCGGATCGGGTGCCTGCTCGTTTGCCATTTGCGACACCGCCGCCACGGCCGAAAGGCTTGCCGACGCTGTCCAGCAAAATGGCTGGTGGGCCTGCGCGACTGAGCTCATTCCCAACACGGTTCAAATCGACGCGCCAAAGAAATAAAAATTTCTCTAGCACGCGGCGAAAATCTTTGTTACTATAGTCGAGCTAACGGGTTGTGGCTCAGTTTGGTAGAGCACTGCGTTCGGGACGCAGGGGTCGCTGGTTCAAATCCAGTCAACCCGACCAGAGCATGAGGAGGGACCGCTTCTTGCGGTCCCTTTTTTTAGCTAGTGTTGTGATACCGCGATACCCGCGGTATACTCATTCGAGCTTGTCTCGCTGTATTGTGGAGGTCTACATGTTTGGACTGAGGGCTCCTGAGCTCATCATTATTCTCGTCGTTGTCCTGATTATCTTCGGGCCCAAGAACCTGCCGAAGCTCGGCAAGTCCCTCGGCTCTACCGTCAAGAATATCCGCGAGGGTATGGAGGGCGACGATAAGGCCGAGACCAAGCAGGCCGAGGAGGTCGTGGTCGAGCAGTCCGAGGAGGACAAGGAGATCGCTGAGCTCGAGGCCAAGCTCGCTGCTGCCAAGAAGAAGCAGGCAGAGGACAGCGACGCGGACGCAGAGTAGTCCCATCCCTTTGGGGTGAGCACCTGACCGGCTTGCCCGCAGGCTAGCCGGTCTTTTTCGTTTTGTTGACAGTTGATTGTTTGATCAGAGTTGGGGAGATATCCGTATGGACGCAAGCCAGATCGTACTGACCGCTGAGGGCCGCCAGAAGCTCGTCGAGGAGCTCGCTTGGCGTGAGGGCGATTACGCCAAGGAGATCGTCGAGGACATCAAGGAAGCCCGCGCGTTCGGCGACCTTTCGGAGAACTCCGAGTACGACGCCGCTAAGGACAAGCAGGCCCAGAACGCCGCTCGTATTGCCGAGATCCAGGCCATCCTCGCCAACGCTCAGGTTGCTGCCACCACGGGCGACCTGACCGTCTCCATCGGTTCCACCGTTTCGCTGATTGATCCCAACGGCGAGGTCATGGAAGTCACGCTCGTCGGTACCACCGAGACCAACTCGCTCGAGCACAAGATTTCCAACGAGTCTCCGGTCGGTCACGCCATCATTGGTCACGGCGAGGGCGACTCCGTCGAGGTCGTTACGCCTTCCGGCAAGACTCGCGTCTACACCATCGCCAAGATCGCACGCTAGACCACGGTCCCGCGTAAAGGTATGTTTTCGCTCCCTGGGACCGAATCCTGGGGAGCGTTTTAGTTTGAGGAGCTAACTTATGGCAGAGAACCAGAACGTCGCCGATCAGGCATCGACGCTCAACGACGAGCGCGCCACCCGCCTGGCCAAGCGCGCCGCCCTGTTCGAGGCGGGCCAGAACCCCTATCCCGAGCACTCTGAGCTTGAGGACTACGTCGCCGATATCGAGGCTAAGTACGCCGAGCTTGCCGATGGCGAGGACACCGAGGACGTCGTGAAGATCGCCGGCCGTGTGGTCGCCAAGCGCGGTCAGGGCAAGATTATGTTCATCGTCGTGCGCGATGCGACTGCCGAGATTCAGCTGTTCTGCCGCATCAACGACATGGACGAGGCTGCCTGGAATACGCTCAAGGCCCTCGACCTGGGCGACATCCTGGGCGTGACCGGCGTGGTCGTGCGTACCCAGCGCGGCCAGCTTTCCGTTGCCCCTAAGAGCGCGACCCTGCTTTCCAAGGCCGTTCGTCCGCTGCCCGAGAAGTTCCACGGTCTTTCCGATAAGGAGACCCGCTATCGCCAGCGCTATGTCGACCTGATCGCCAACGACGACGTTCGCGAGACCTTCCGTAAGCGTTCGCAGATTCTCTCCACCTTCCGTCGCTTTATGGAGTCCGACGGCTACATGGAGGTCGAGACCCCCATCCTGCAGACCATCCAGGGTGGTGCCACGGCCAAGCCGTTCATTACCCACTTCAACGCGCTCGATCAGGAGTGCTACCTGCGTATTGCCACCGAGCTGCACCTCAAACGCTGCATCGTCGGTGGTTTTGAGCGCGTGTTCGAGATCGGCCGCATCTTCCGTAACGAGGGCATGGACCTTACCCACAACCCCGAGTTCACCACGATGGAGGCCTACCGTGCCTTCTCCGACCTCGAGGGCATGAAGGCGCTCGCCCAGGGCGTCATTAAGGCGGCTAACAAGGCCATCGGCAACCCCGAGGTCATCGAGTACCAGGGCCAGACCATCGACCTTTCTGGTGAGTGGGCCAGCCGTCCCATGACCGACATCGTCTCCGACGTGCTCGGCAAGCAGGTCACCATCGACACGCCGGTCGAGGAGCTTGCTGCCGCCGCGCGCGAGAAGGGCCTGGAGATCAAGCCCGAGTGGACTGCTGGCAAGATCATCGCCGAGATTTACGACGAGCTGGGCGAGGACACCATCGTCAACCCGACCTTCGTGTGCGATTACCCCATCGAGGTCAGCCCGCTTGCCAAGCGCTTTGAGGACGACCCGCGCCTGACCCACCGCTTTGAGCTGGTCATCGCCGGCCACGAGTACGCCAACGCATTCTCCGAGCTCAACGACCCGGTTGACCAGGCTGAGCGCTTTGCTGCCCAGATGGCCGAGAAGGCCGGCGGCGACGATGAGGCCATGGAGTATGACGAGGACTACGTGCGCGCCCTCGAGTACGGTATGCCTCCCGCGGGCGGCATTGGCATTGGTATCGACCGCGTGGTCATGCTGCTTACCAACCAGGCTTCTATCCGCGACGTGCTGCTGTTCCCGCACATGAAGCCCGAGAAGGGTTTCCAGTCCGGTGCCGCTGCCGCCAAGGCTGCCGAGGCCGGCAACGCCGCGAGCCCGTTCGTTAAGTCGCTTAAGCCCACGCTCGATTACTCCAAGATCGCCGTTGAGCCGCTGTTCGAGGAGTTCGTCGACTTCGATACCTTCTCCAAGAGCGACTTCCGCGCCGTGAAGGTCAAGGCATGCGAGGCCGTCAAGAAGTCCAAGAAGCTGCTGAACTTTACGCTCGACGACGGCACCGGCACCGACCGTACCATCCTCTCCGGTATTCACGCTTATTACGAGCCCGAGGACCTGGTCGGCAAGACCTTGCTCGCCATCACCAACCTGCCTCCGCGCAAGATGATGGGCATCCCCAGCTGCGGCATGCTCATCAGTGCCATCCACGAGGAGGATGGTGAGGAGCGCCTCAACCTGATCCAGCTCGACGCCTCCATCCCCGCCGGCGCAAAGATGTACTAGGGGGTTACGGCGTTTTACCAAACGCCGTAACCGCTCGACGCTGCGCGCCGCCCAGAGCGACAATTTGTCATTCAAAAGGCAAGGCATGACCAGAAGGTCTATGCCTTGCCTTTTTCATGCCAACTTGTTCGCTCTGGACGTCGCTCGCTGTCCGTCCTCTATCTGCGGCGTTGACTTGGTTGACACTTAGAACATCGATGTAGTCATTGGGGACGTTCTTAAACGACTACCCAACGGATATTGCCCACATGGCTCGCATGACAGTCGTCTCTTTTATGTTTCCTTTAGCCGTTGCTGCCTAGGATGGGGGTTAGTCGGCAGGAAGGGAGCGTCTATATGGACGACGCGAGCGAGCGTGCAATCGAAGAGGACATGCTCGATCAGTTCAACTACTTTGATGATGAGGATGAGGAGCTAATCGATCGTCGCGAGCCAGCGCCGCTTGATTCCTTTGATCTGGTCGATGAAGAGCCCAACGAGGACGAGGGCGAATCAACGGAGCCCCCACAGTCTTCGCGCCTGGACTCGCTGCTTTCGAGAGTCCCTACGCACCACGGCGCTCGTGCCGGTGCACTCCATATGAAAACTGACTGGCGCCAGATCGTGACGGCAGGCGATGAGCTTGCCGTCGATGCGCCGCTCACCGATAAGTCATCCATCATCTGCCGCACCGGCATGCTTATGCTGGCAAGCGGAACGGGTGCCTGGCGCGTGCGCGATACCATGAATCGTGTTGCCGCTGTGCTCGGCGTCACGATTCACGTCGACCTGAGCCTTCTGTCGTTTGAGTGTACTTGCATCGAAGATGGCCACTGCTTTAACGAGGTTGTCAGCCTGCCCACAACGGGAGTCAATACCCATCGCATTTGGATGATGGAGAGTTTCCTCAAGGAAATCGAGACCTATGGTCGTCGCTTCACGGTACACGAGTACCACGAGATGCTCAGGACCGTTGAGAGCTCAAAACCCGATTACTCTCCCTGGCAACAGGGCCTTGCGGCAGCCTGTGCTTGCGGCGCCTTCGTCTTTTTGCTCGGCGGCGGCCCTATCGAGATGGCCTGCGCATTCGTAGGCGCTGGTGTCGGTAACTTTGCTCGCTCCCATATTCTCAAGCAGGGTCTTGGCCAGTTTAGCGCGCTGACGACGGGCGTTGCGCTCGCTTGCGTTTCGTATCTGCTGGCATTGCTCGGCCTTGGCCAGGTCGTACCGGGGGCAATGTCGCACCAAGAAGGCTATATCGGCGCCATGCTCTTCGTGATTCCCGGCTTTCCCCTCATTACGGCAGGCCTCGACATCGCTAAGCTCGATATGCGAAGCGGCATTGAGCGTCTTTCGTATGCCGTGTCGATTATTGTGATGGCGACCCTTGTGGGCTGGATGGTTGCCGAGTGTGTGGGGCTGGCACCGGATGATTTTGCCCCGCTCGGCCTTTCGCCGCTTGCCCTTACGCTCCTGCGCGTGGTGATGAGCTTCGTTGGCGTATTCGGCTTCTCGGTGATGTTCAACAGCCCGGTAAAGATGGCCGCGGCAGCTGGGTTGATCGGCGCCGTTTCCAATACCCTGCGCCTTACGCTCGTCGATGCGCCGACGATGATTCCCTTCCTGGGCCTCAGCACGGGAATGCCTCCCGAGGCAGCAGCGTTTATCGGCGCGCTGGTATCGGGTCTGCTGGCAAGCTTGGCCGAAGTCAAGCTCACCTACCCGCGTATCGCTCTCACGGTGCCTTCGATTGTCATTATGGTGCCGGGTTTGTATCTGTATCGCTCGATGTATTACATGTGCACCTTCGACACAGTCAATATGCTCGGTTGGTTTGTGCGTGCAGTGCTCATCGTGGCGTTTTTGCCCGTTGGTCTGGGTGTGGCACGTACACTCACCGACCCTCGCTGGCGCCACACCAGCTAATTGGTGCAAAGGGGACAGGTTACTTTGCACCCCCAATGAGTTGCGGTGAAATAGGGACTGAATTGCTGTTTAAAGGGTCAAAACAGTCCGTATTCCACCGCAACTTATGGGGTCGGGGGGGGGGGATTTTTGGTGCCCTGCATCTCCATAAACTCAACGCTTACGAAGCGCGCGCCGTTCGTGTTAGGGTAGTTCCACCACATAAGTAGTCGCAGACGCACGTACCACGGGCGGGCGAGATGAAGTCCCAACAGCTCCATCTTGCCCGCCCGTTTTTGTTGCGTGGTGCCGCGGCGTAACACAGAAAGGACAATGCCCTTTATGCCTATCAACAAACGAGAGAGCCTGCTGTTCACCTTTATCATGTGCTTTTGCATGGTGCTCTGGATGAGCATCTACAACGTTGCCCTGCAGCATGGGGCCATCAACGGCGAGGTTGTTGCCGCCGCGTGGCTCGGCTTCCCCGTTGCCTACATTTTTGCCATGTGCTGCGACTGGTTTGTTGCCAGCCCCCTTGCCAAGGGTTTCGCCTTTAAATTCCTGGTCACGCCGGGCAAGAGTTCGCCGCTTGCCATGACGCTTGCCGTCAGCTCCTGCATGGTCGTTCCCATGGTCATCATCATGTCGCTGTACGGTGCCTGTGAGGGTCTGACGCACATGCCCGGCGGCATCCTTGCGAACCTGTATTCCGTGCCCGCGATCTGGATGATCAACATCCCGCATAATTTTGTGATGGCGCTGCCGTGGAACCTTTTGGTAGCCGGTCCGATTTCCCGCTTCGTCTTCCGTCGCGCCTTCCCTGTGGGGACGGTTTTCGAGGAGGAGCATGCCGAGCTCTTGGAGCAGGCTATGGCTCCTGAGTGCGAGTAGCTCGCTTAGGGATCTGCTGAGCGCGGGCGACTTGCTTGGTTGGAGCCCAAAGCGTGGATAGCTCTCTCGGCGACATCGCGGGCGTGAGCGGTGCGCATGACCGGAGGGCCCGTGCTGCTCCGTTGCCCGACGTGCTAGCGCGCAGAACAATCTGTTGGTGCATTCGGCGGCTGCTGAAGCGTTTCGGCAGCCGCTTTTTATACGGAGTTTAAATACAACAGTCTGTTGTATTACGTAGAGTGGTATATCTCTAGCGGGAAAAATGCGAGAGACGGAGCATTATGGCGTTGCTAGCAGGACTGGACGTAGGGTCGACGACGACCAAAGTTTACGCGATGCACGAGGATATGACCGAGGCGTGGTGGGGATATCGCCGCCACGGGGCGTGTCAGACAGCGAGCGTGCGCGCCATGCTCGGCGAGCTCGCCGAGCGCTTTCCCCATGAGTCACTGCGCGTTGCGGTGACCGGCTCGGGTGCGCGCGATATCGCGACCGCGCTGGGCGCCTCGTACGTTCAGGAGGTGGTCGCCAACGCGCTCGCGATCAGCAGGTTCTATCCGCAGACGCGCTGCGCCATCGAGCTGGGCGGCCAAGACGCCAAGATGATCTTCTTCCGCACCAACGATAAGGGAGACATCGAGGTTGCCGACATGCGCATGAACGGCTCGTGCGCAGGCGGTACCGGTGCATTTATCGACGAGATGGCAAAGCTCATGGGGGTCGGCACCGAATCGGGCGAGTTCGAGCAGCTCGCAAGCCGGGGAACGACCGTCCACGAGGTCTCGGGCCGCTGCGGCGTGTACGCAAAGACCGATATCCAGCCGCTGCTCAACGAGGGCATTCCTACCACCGACCTGGCGCTTTCGGCGCTTCACGCGGTCGCCCGCCAAACGATCGGCGGTCTGGCCCAGGGTATCGACATCGAGCCGCCGGTAATCTTCGAGGGCGGTACGCTCGCCTACAACCCCACACTGGTCCGCGTGTTCCGGGAGCAACTGAATCTATCGGACGATCAGGTTATCGTCCCGCGCGATCCGCAGATCATGGTCGCGCGCGGTGCCGCCCTGTCGCTGACCGACATGTTCGCATCGTCCCAACCGATCGACCTTCCCGACGCTTTTGTCCGGCTGGATAAGCTCGAGACGGTCGCGCCCGCAAGCGGGGAGGGACGTCTTGCCCAGCCCTTTTTTGCCACACCTGCCGAGCAGGCGGATTTTACGGCACGCCATGGCAAAGAGACGCCGGCAAAGGGTCCGGATGCGTATGCGCCCGGAGAGACGGTGCGTGTGGCGCTCGGTATCGATTCGGGGAGCACGACGACCAAGTTCGCCCTGGTCGATGAGGCGGGTGAGCTTGTCGATTCGTTCTACGCGTCTAATAACGGCAGACCGCTCGACGTCGCCCAACAGGGTCTTGTCAGCTTGAAGAACCGCTGGGAGACAGCGGGAGTCACGCTTGCGATCGATGCCGTGGGCACCACGGGATACGGCGAGGAGCTTTTCGCGCGCGCGTTCCACGCCGACTACCATACGGTCGAGACGGTCGCGCACGCCCGCGCCGCGTGCGCATGCGTTCCCGATGCGACCTTCGTGCTCGACATCGGCGGACAGGATATGAAGGCCATCTGGCTCAACCACGGCGTGCTGACCGATATCGTCGTCAACGAGGCGTGCTCTGCGGGCTGCGGCTCGTTCCTCGAGGGTTTTGCCAAAAACCTCGGAATAGCCGTTGAGGATATCGCGACCGAGGCATTTTCGTCCAAAGCCCCCGCCGTTCTCGGCAGCCGCTGCACGGTGTTCATGAACAGCAGCGTCGTTTCCGAGCAGCGGCGCGGTAAGGGTCCGGGCGACATCATGGCCGGTCTCTGCCGTTCGATTATCGAGAACGTGTTCACCAAGGTCATTCGCGTTTCAAATCTCAACCGTCTGGGCGACAAAGTCGTCGTCCAGGGCGGCACGTTCCGAAACGACGCGGTGCTGCGCGCATTCGAGCAGTATCTGGGCAAACCCGTCACGCGTGCGCCCCACCCGGGGCTGATGGGCGCTATCGGTATCGCCCTGCTCGCGCGCGAGGAATGCCGCAAGGGCGATGCCGGCACGTCGTTTATCGGGCTCGATGCCGTGGAGCGCTTCGAGCATCGCGAGTTCGGCGGCGTTACCTGCCGTCGGTGCAACAACCGCTGTCAGCGCGCGGTCGTGGCATTTGGCGACGGCTCGCTTTACGTCACGGGCAATCGCTGCCCGCGCGGCGGCGCCATCTCATGGGATGAGCTCGTGCGCGAGGTTCCCGCGGCGGAGGAGCTGCGTCCGCAGGGTGCTTGCGAGGCACAGGCACCCGGCACGGGGCGCGACCGGACCGCGGCTGCCCCCAATCTCTTTGTCGACCGCGAGAAGCTGCTGTTCGAGTCGTACCCCACGGTTCCCGTCAGCGGGGGGCGCGATGTCACGATCGGCATTCCCCGTGTGCTCGAGTTCTGGGACACCATGCCGTTCTGGTCGACGTTCTTCAGCACGCTCGGCTTTAAGGTGCGCGTCTCGGGACGCAGCACCAAGGCGATGTACGAGCGCGGTCTGGCGCACGTCACATCCGACACCGTGTGCTTCCCGGCCAAGCTCGTCCACGGGCACATCCGCAATCTCGTCGACGCCGGCGTCGACCGCATCTTCATGCCCATCATCACGACGGTGCCCACCGAAAACACCGCCTCTACCAGCGAGTGGATGTGCGCCGTCGTAAAGGGATACCCCTACGTGATGCGCAATTCCGATAACCCGGAGGAGCGTTTCGGCGTTCCGTTCGATACGCCGCTGTTCCACTGGTACGACGAGGGCGACCGAAACCGCCAGCTCAAGGCGTGGTGCAAGGAGACCTTCGATATCGATGCCGACCTGGTTGCCAAGGCGACCGAGCAGGCGGACCGCGCGCAGGAGACGTTTGAGAACCAGCTGCAGCTGCGCGGCAGGCAGGTGCTCGAGAACGTGCACGAGGACGGCGGCTACGCGGTGGTGATCGCTTCGCGCCCGTACCACAACGACCCGCTGGTCAACCACGGGCTGCCCAAGCTCTTCTCTGAGCGCGGCATCCCCGTGCTGACGCCCGATGCGGTGCCGGGGGTCTGCAACGTCGATCTTTCCAACAGCCGCATCGACATCGTGAACAACTATCATGCGCGCATGCTGTCGTGCGCGGTCATCGTCGCATCGACGCCCGAGCTCGAGCTCGTGCAGATGGGCAGCTTCGGCTGCGGCCACGATGCGTATCTCACCGACGAGATCGCGCGCATGATGGGCGAGATGGGCTCCAAGGTTCCGATGATGATCAAGCTCGATGAGAGCGACGTCGCCGGTCCCATGGGCATTCGCGTGCGTTCGTTTATCGAGTCGGTCAACCGTCGTCGCGCGGAGGAGCGTGCCGAGGGCGCCCGGGTGCACGCGGTCCATCCGCTCGACGACCCGTATAAGGTCAAGTACACCAAGCGCGACCGGCACGACAAGATCGCGCTGGTCCCCAACACCTCCCATGCGTTCTGCAGGCTCATGACCGCGGCGATGCGCAATCAGGGCGTGCGCGCCGAGGCCCTTGATATCGGGCGCGAGGATGCCATCCGCCTGGGCAAACGCTATGTGCACAACGACATCTGCTTCCCCGCGCAAATCGTGATCGGCGAGGCGCTCGCGGCACTCAAGAGCGGTAAGTACGACCCGCACGACGTCGCCGTGGTGACTGGCAAGTATATCGGCGACTGCCGCCTGACGCACTACATGCCCCTGCTGCGCCGCGCGCTCGACGACGCGGGATACGACTATGTCCCGGTGCTCACCAACGACGACGTCGATGCCCACAATGCGCATCCGGGCTTCAAGCTCGGCCTTGGCCCGAGCATCCAGATCGCCTACGGTCTTCCCATGATCGATGCCCTCGAGGCCATGCTTAGGCGCATCCGTCCCTATGAGCTCGAGAAGGGCGCGGCGGACGCTGCGTTCGACCGCGCGCTCGATGAGGTTATCGAGGGCATGGAGCGCTCGGGGCTGAGAGGCCAGGCGACGGGCTTCAAACGCGCGCTTGCGATCATGGACGCCGTTCCGTACGACCGCTCGAACCCGCATCCGACCGTTCTCATCGTGGGCGAGTACCTGCTCAATTTCCATCTCGGCGCCAACCACGAGATCGAGCGCTACCTCGAGGACAACGGGCTCGAGGTCATCGAGGCGCGCATGACCGAC
The DNA here is from genome assembly GCA_048342015.1 of Collinsella sp. GTDB lineage: Bacteria > Actinomycetota > Coriobacteriia > Coriobacteriales > Coriobacteriaceae > Collinsella. The sequence continues at coordinate 164,754 of DBGDFS010000070.1, forward strand.
GTGATCCGCAAGACCTATTTCTACAAGCATGCGCAGTCGCGCGAGTTCCACGTTGACCTGTCGCTGCCCGAAAAGGCCTGGTACGCCACGGCGGACAACCTGTTCGAGCTCGCGCACGACCGTTGCGACCGCCTGGGCGCGGCGAGCCCGCTCTACGAGCCGCCGACGCGCATGCCCGAGCTCGTGCGCGCGAGCGATAAGATCCTGCACCATACGTTCGATGCGGGCGAGGGCGTGCTGATTCCGGCGGAGATCCTCGAGCACGCCAAGCGCGGCTGCCGCAACTTCGTGATCCTGCAGCCGTTCGGGTGTCTGCCCAACCATGTCGTGGGGCGCGGGCTCATCCATGCGCTCAAGGAGCAGTATCCCACGGCGCAGTTCCTGCCGCTCGACTACGATCCCGACGTGAGCTTCGCCAACGTGGAGAACCGTCTTCAGATGCTCATCATGAACGCCAAGGCGCAGGGGTGCGGTGAGGCGCATGGCGAGACCGCGTAAGGACGCCGATGCGCCCGATGCACGCACCCGTATCATCGAGGCGTTTTGGGAGCTCATCGAAAACAACAGCATCTTCGAGCTGTCGGTTGGCGAGGTGACCCGCGCCGCCCAGTGCAATCGCGGAACGTTTTACTACTATTTTCACGATTTCGATGAACTCGTCGCCATCGCCATAGCCCAGCTGCTGCAGGATAACGAGCTCATCACCGATGCCCTCTGGCATTTTTCGAGCGAGGGCGACCTTTCGGCGTTCGACCGGCGCGACGTCCGCTGCCTGCTGCGGCGCATCGTCATCACCATGAGGGCGGGTGCCGCCGAGCAGGTCGAGCAGGGCATCCATACGATCATCATCGACCGCGTGAGAGAGATCGTCCACCCCGACGGAGAAGAGCTCAAGGCAGATTCGAGCTTTGCGGTGGGCTTTCTGGTCTCGGGCATCATGGGCTTTGTGATGGCGGTCGGCTTTGCCCGGGAGGGCGGCGAGGAGATAGACCTCGAGCAGCTGGGGGACAGCGCGTGCGCGTACCTGAGGGCGGTCGCCATGCAGACGGTTGAAACGGTCGCGCAAGTCGAGGGCGTCGATACATCCGAGCTGCTCGAACGCGTCTCCAAGGAGGCCGATGCCTATCGCGCATCGCGTGCGACGAGTCCCGACGTGGTGAAAGACGTCTAGGGTTTCTCTTGCGGGGCGCCCGTCGCGCATCGCGCGGTGAGTCCCGCGATGCGGTCATAACCTGCATTCATGTGAGCCGGGTTTATAGATATTCCTCCAGCTGTTAACATATACTCCATATGGGTAAAGAGACCAAAGCGCTGCCGCGGGGCGGCGCTTTGCGTTTGAAAAAACTAGCTCGTCTAAGAGGAACTAGCATGTTAGACCGTTTTACCGATCGTGCGCGTAAGGTCATGTCCATGGCCAAGCAAGAAGCGCTCGATCTTCATTCAAATAAGGTGGGCACCGAGCACCTGCTGCTCGCGCTTGCCAAGGAGGACGAGGGCATTGCCGCCGAGGCGCTGCGTTCGCTCGACATCTCCTATGATGACATCATGGATACTCTCAAAGAGGTCCAGACCACGGTTCCCGAGCCCAGTGAGGAGACCGAGGCGGCCAAGCTCGCCTTTACGCCGCTCGTCATTAGCGTGATGGAGCGTTCATTCCGCGTGGCGCGCGAGAACAACCAGACCTACGTGTCGACCGAGCACTTGCTGATCGGCATCGTCGAAGAGGGCAACGGCATGGCCATGGACATCCTCATGCGTCTGGGTGTGTCGTCCGCCTCCATCAAAAAGGCTATCGAGAAACTCACCGCCAAGGACCAGGACAAGAAGCGTCCGCTCGCCGGCGCCGGTGCTGGTCGTCCCGGTGCGGGCCTGCCGTTCTTTAGCGGCTCGGATACCTCTCAGCAAAGGGGGGGTGGCACCGATACGCTTAAGCAGTTCGCGACCAACCTCACGCAGAAGGCGCGCGACGGCGAGCTCGACCCTGTAATTGGTCGCGAAAAGGAAGTCCAGCGTATGATGGAAATTCTTTCGCGCCGCACCAAGAACAACCCGCTCATTCTGGGCGACCCCGGCGTGGGCAAGACGGCCATCGTCGAGGGCCTGGCTCAGCAGATTGCAGCCGGCAACGTGCCCGAGAACCTCATGAACCAGAATATCTGGACGCTCGACCTGCCGGGCCTCGTGGCGGGCGCCAAGTATCGCGGCGAGTTTGAGGAGCGCCTCAAGAACGTGATCCAGGAGGCCACCGAAGCTGACGACGTCATCCTGTTTATTGACGAGATGCACACCATCATCGGTGCCGGCTCTGCCGAGGGCTCCATCGACGCGAGCTCCATGCTCAAGCCCGTTCTCGCACGCGGTGCTTTCCAGATCATCGGTGCCACCACGGCCGAGGAGTTCCGCAAGTACCTCACCAAGGACCCGGCCTTCGAGCGTCGCTTCCAGACCATCGATGTCGAGGAGCCGAGCGTCGAGGACACGCTCAAGATCCTGACCGCGCTCAAGCCGCGCTACGAGGAGCACCACCATGTGCGCTATACGCAGGGTGCTATCGAGGCCGCCGCGAACCTCTCCGACCGCTACATCCAGGATCGCTTCCTGCCCGATAAGGCCATCGACCTCATTGACGAGGCCGGCGCCCGCGCCCGCATCGCCGCCAACCGCGCGCCCGAGCCGGTGCGCGAGGCCGAGCATCGCGTGGAGGAGCTTAAGGCCGCCGCGCAGGAGGCCACCGAGAGCGACGACATGAACAAGGCCGCCGAGATCACCGAGCAGCAAAAGGCTGCCGAGATTGAGCTCGCCGAGGCCAAGGCTGCCTGGACGGCCGAGCTCGACGCCAGCCCGCTCACCATCGATGTCTCCCAGATTGCCGACATCGTGTCCGTGACCTCGGGCGTGCCGGTGTCCTCGCTCACCGAGAGCGAGAGCCGCCGCCTGCTGCAGGCCGAAAGCGTGCTCAAGACGCGCATCATCGGTCAGGACGAGGCCGTCGAGGCCGTTGCCAAGGCCGTGCGCCGCAGCCGCTCGCCGCTCAAGGACCCGCGTCGCCCCGGCGGCAGCTTTATCTTCCTGGGCCCCACCGGCACGGGCAAAACCGAGCTCGCCAAGACGCTCGCCGAGTATCTCTTTGGCAGCAAGGACGCGCTCATCAGCTTCGATATGTCGGAGTTTGGCAGTGAGTTCGAGGTCTCCAAGCTCATCGGTAGCCCCCCGGGCTATGTGGGCCACGACGAGGGCGGCCAGCTCACCAAGGCTGTTCGCCGTCACCCGTACTCGGTCGTGCTGTTCGACGAGATCGAGAAGGCGCACCCCGACATCTTCAATATCCTGCTGCAGGTGTTGGAGGAGGGCCGTCTGACCGATAGCCAGGGCAAGACGGTCGACTTCCGCAATACGGTGATCATCATGACGTCAAACGTGGGCGCCCGCGAGATCGCGCAGGATGCGAGCGTTGGCTTTGGCACCACCGGCGAGCAGAGTCTCACGTCGAGCGAGATCAAGGGCCGTGCGATGGGCGAGCTCAAGCGCCTGTTCCGCCCCGAGCTGCTCAACCGTATCGACGACATCGTGGTGTTCCAGAAGCTCTCGGGCGAGAACCTGACCAAGATTGCGCACCTGCTGGTGGACGATCTGCGCCAGCGCCTGATCGCAAACGGCATGAACATCAAGCTTACCGATGCGGCCTACGACAAGATTGTGGCGGAGGGTACCGACCTCACCAACGGCGCGCGTCCGCTGCGTCGTGCCATCCAAAAGCTCATCGAGGATCCGCTGTCCGAGGAACTGCTGGCTGGCGAGTGGGGCGAGGGCGATACCGTCCTGTGCGACGTGGCCGATGGCAAGTTTGTCTTTAGCCGCGGCACGGGCGAGATCCCGGCACCGCGTCCGGCGGGCACGCTTGGTGGCGATACCGCCCCGGCGGTACCGCACACCGGCAACGCCGCGCCCGTGAGCGGCGGCGTGACCTCGGGCCCCGGCGGCATGATGCAAGCCGGTTCCGGCGCGCTGTAGGGCGTGGCGACAATTTGATACGCGCAATCGAGGCGCTCCGGAAAGGGCGCCTCGATTTGTAGAGCTGCGGAAGTTGTGACCGTTACGCTATACGGTCCACCGTTAGCCGATGATGCGAGGGCGCTCGGCGTTTTCGACTGGTTTATGCACGCAAAGTCTGGGAATATACAAGTCGCATGTCTTACTGTCTAACCAGTTGCGCCAAGGAGGCACCATGGACTACAAGATTACCGGCTACGAGCCCGCCCAGCTGTTCCATTTCTTTGAGGAGGTCAGCGCGATCCCCCGTGGGTCTGGCAACGAGAAGGGCATCAGCGATTTCCTGGTTGCGTTTGCCAAGGAGCGCGGTCTCGATGTGTACCAGGACGAGGTCTACAACGTCATCATTCGCAAGCCCGCATCTGCCGGTGCCGAGAATGCCCCGACCGTGATGCTGCAGGGCCACATCGATATGGTGTGCGACAAGTTGGGCTCCGTTGAGCACGACTTTACGACCGATGGTATCGACCTGGTCGTCAAGGACGGCGTCCTCACCGCTAACGGCACCACTCTGGGCGCCGACAACGGTATTGCCGTCGCGCTTATGCTTACCGTGCTCAACGACGATTCGATTACCCATCCGGCCCTCGAGTGCGTGTTCACCACCGACGAGGAGACTGGCCTGGTCGGCGCCGAGACGCTCGACAAGTCCCAGATTAGCGCCCGCACCATGATCAACCTTGACTCCGAGGAAGAGGGCGTTGCCACCGTCAGCTGTGCCGGCGGCGTCGTCGTTACCTACACCTGCCCGATCGCGCGCGAGCACAAGACCGGTAGCACCCTCACGCTCGACATCTCCGGCCTGCTGGGCGGCCACTCCGGCAGCGATATCAACCTGGAGCGCGGCAACGGCAACCTCATCATGGCCCGCATCATCGACCGCCTGATGGTTGCCGGCGAGCCCGCCATCGTTAGCTTTAACGGCGGCACCAAGGACAACGCCATCAACCGTGAGTGCAAGGCTGTTCTGGTCTACGCCGACCACGCTGCCGCCGAGGCCGCGGCCCAGATCGCAAAGGGCATCATCGCCGACGTCACTGCCGAGCTCGAGGTCTTCGACCCCGGCTTTACTTGCACCGTCGAGATTGCCGACGACGCCGAGGTTGAGGCCATGGACCAGAAGTCCGCGCTTGCCCTCATCCGCGCCCTGCGCCTTGCCCCTAACGGCGTGATTCGCCGCAACGTCGCCACCGACGGCTCCGTCGAGGTTTCCTCCAACATCGGCGTGGTCGCCACCTCCGATGACGAGGTCAAGATTATGCTGTCCCCGCGCTCTTCGATCACCTCGCTGCAGAACGAGTTCAAGGACCGTCTGCAGACGCTGGCCGATGTCCTGGGCTTCGACGCCAAGTTTGAGTTTGAGTATCCCGGCTGGAGCTATGCCGAGCATTCGCCGGTCCGCGAAGTCTTTGTCGAGAGCTATCGAGAGCTCTTTGGCTCCGAGCTGCGCATCGAGTCCATTCACGCCGGCCTTGAGTGCGGCCTGTTTGCCGAGGCTCTGCACGGCCTGGACGCCATCGCCGTGGGCCCGACGCTCTCCGATGTCCATACCCCGGACGAGAGCATGGAGCTCGCTTCTGCCGAGCGCTTCTACGAGCTGCTCATCGACGTCCTCAAGCGCCTCGCTGCGTAAAGGTTGCGCTAGCAGCAGTCCGAGTCACGTGCTAGCGGATTGCAAATGACATTATGAGAGGGGGCACCCGGTCTTTTGCGACGGGTGCCCCCTCTCTTTTGTTTGATAATTGCGAAATTACGGCCACCTAGTCCATTTCTGCCCTGATGAGGTCGAGGGCGCGCTGGCAGTTTTCGCGGACGGGGCCGAGCATATGCTCGCGCAGGTCCGCCATGCCGGGCAGGTCGGCGTATTCGTCCATGACCTCTTCCATGCAAATGGGTACCTCGTAGGCGAGGTCCATCATGGTCGCAAAGCAAAACTTCTCGGATAGCCCGGCATCGGTGAGCGTCGCCTCCAGCGTGGGGTCGCCCATACCGTGGTATCGGCGGATAGCGCCTGGACCGATGCACCCCACACGATTTTCGCCGCCAACGCTCATGGCAAGGCGCGCCCGGCGGCGCATGCGCTCATACGCCAAACCCGACGCGACATCGTACATTCGAGCCATCATGGCTGTCGTTTCCAAGGAGCAGGGAATAGTTTTTCGCGTGCGCATCCGGTGCGCCGATGATGGCGTTAAAGAAAAGTATCTGCGTAAACAGATACAGGTTAAGTTGATGGTGGCTCGTATTTACGAGGAGCTCTTGAATGTCGCGTGTGGTCGGGCCGCCGTCTGCCGTGTACTTTTGGGCGGGCATCACCCCAAGTGCCTGACAGAGGTCTTCTTGATGTAGGCGCCTGATCGTTCCGTCTTTGACTTTCACGCGGTCATAGCGCTCAACAATGAGGGCAGGTTCGTCCTCAAACATACGATATTCGACGTTTGCCGTTGCGATGCCGGCGCGCTGGGCGCTTTTCATGCAGACAAACTCATTGAGAGCCTCGAGTTTAAATCCGATAACGCCATTTTTGAAAATATGCGTCGTGGGCGAGGAGCCCATGCATTCGCACCAGCGGCCGTTTATGAACGCGAGCGCGAACTTGCCCTGGTTGCCTCCAAGTGACCAACTTTCATCTAGACCCATCCACGATGCATCGCGGTCATCTCTGATCGACTTGAGACGAAGAGCAATTTCGTGGTTGTCTATAGGGCGGTATTCGCCAGCGCGATGCAGGACGGCGTCGGTATCTTCTTCGGCACAAAACTGCACGCCGCCCGGACAGTCGAGTCCGATATGGCTGAGCAACGCAACGGGATTGTTGGGCCTAACGTCGAATTCGGCGGCAATCGCTTTTCGTTGGTCCTCGCTGTCGGGTAGAAGGCCAAACAGGTACGGATTCATGACCTGTTGTCCGTATGTGCGATTCGATACGGGTATGTTGGTCGATAGGGCTGGCCCGTCATAGTCATGATCGTAGGTAAAGCTGATAAGACCGTTCTCATCTTGCGTGAGCGTTCCAGCAGGCACGCCGCAAATAATGGTCCGAAGTGATGTTCTGGCCATTGGCTATTTCCCTTCGGGCATGGCTTGGCTAGATGCGTTTGTGGCAATCGAGACTCCGAGATTGGACATGGCGAAATCGGCGAAGACCTCGTCGTAGAGTGCGGATGTAAAGGGGGCATCTGCAAGAGCCGGAATGGTTGTGCTGCGACGGTTGCGATGATGAAGACGTTGGGCGTGATGGCGTCTGGAGGTGCTGCAAGGTTGATCAGCGTGCGGGGCGTCGACTGGTTGCTCATTTTTCGTTTCGCCTATATCCCCTTGAGCGGCGAGCGCCAGTCCAAGAGCACCGAAAACTGCCAGCAGCTTGTCGAGCCGAATGCCCGTGGCATCTCCCAGCTCGAGCGATGCGAGCAGGCGTTCCGAAACACCGGCTTTTTTAGCGAGGGCAGCACGGGTGATCCCCTGCGCCTCGCGCGCCTGACGCACGTAGATGCCGGCTTGGCGCGGCGTGGTGATGGGAAGGGTATCCATGGCAATCTCCTAACGTGCAGACTTTTGCATCCTAGTATGACATGCAAAAGTCTGCATGAAAAGGCTCATGCAAAACTCTGCATGAGGCCTCATACGGACGTTTAGTTTTGAAGGGTGTTTTACAGCACCAAAAAACCCAAGTGTTCCAGCAGGATCTTGAGGCCGATAAGGATGAGCACGACGCCACCCACGATGGTGGCGGGTTTTTCGTAGCGCGCGCCAAAGGTGTGGCCGATCGCTACGCCGGCGACGGAGAAGATAAACGTTGTGACGCCGATAAGCGATACAGCGGGCACGATGTCAACCGAGAGCGCGGCGAACGAGATGCCCACGGCCAGGGCGTCGATTGAGGTGGCGATGGCGAGGATCAGGTACTCGCCCAGTTCAATCTTCTCGGCATCCTTGCCGTCGCCTTCATCCTCGTCCTCGGTAAAGGCCTCCCACAGCATTTTGCCGCCGATGAAGGCGAGCAGGATAAAGGCGATCCAGTGGTCGATGGGGCCGATGATGCTCATGAATTGACTGCCAAGCGCCCATCCGATCACGGGCATGCCTGCCTGGAAGCCGCCAAAGAACAGGCCGAGCACTACGGCGACCTTAAGGTTGATCTTCTTCATGCCAAGGCCCTTGCAGATGGATACGGCAAAGGCGTCCATCGAAAGGCCAACGGCGAGCAACACGAGCTCTGCGAGTCCCATAGTCTGGCTCCCTCTCTGCGGGCGGGCCCGCGTGTACCTCTTGGGGGAGTAACAAAAAAGACTCGTGGCGTACGCGTTGCGCGCACAGCCACGAGTCTCGTTCATTAAGGCAAGCCAGGCCGCATCGGCCAGTGTGTTGACTTGCCGCGCCACCGGAGGCGAACCCGATCACGCGACTACTCCCTCATTTATGCGAATCCCGATGCTACCACATAAGCAGCTCATTTGGATTGGGGCTCTCAGCTGTGTTCGCTCATTCTGTAAGCATCGGATTTTGCGGGCGTCACAGGGGCAAACCGTGAGAAACTTATTGACGTTTATGGAGCGTATACGATGGGAGCGATGCCTTGGATAAGAACGAGCTGCAAAAGCGTATGGAACAGGCCATCCGCCTGACTGCCCCCGGTCAGCCGATCCGCACCGCCCTCGACATGATCATTGCCGGTCACCTGGGCGCCCTTATCTGCGTCGGCGACACCGAAAACGTGCTCGCCGCCGGTAACGACGGCTTCCCGCTCAACATTTCGTTTACCTCGAACCGCCTGTTTGAGCTCTCCAAGATGGACGGCGCCATCGTTATCGATGGCGACCTCACCCAGATCCTGCGTGCCAACTTCCACCTCAATCCCGATCCCTCGCTCGCCACGAGTGAGACGGGCATGCGTCACCGTACTGCCGCTCGCATGTCGGTGCTCACCGATGCCATCGTGATCTCGGTTTCGGCTCGTCGCGCCGTCGTCAACGTGTACGTTCACGGCAAGAGTTACGAGATACAGCCCGTCACCACCATCATGAGCTCGGTCAACCAGCTCGTCGCCACGCTTCAGACCACCCGTCAGTCGCTCGACCGCTCCTTGCTGCGCCTGACGGCCCTTGAGCTCGACGACTACGTCACGCTCGCCGACATCACCGGCATCTTCTCGAGCTTCGAGATCATGCAGCAGGCAAAGACCGAGCTTAAGGATTGCATTGTCAAGCTGGGTAACCAGGGTAAGCTCGTGCAGATGCAGCTCGAGCAGCTCGCGGGCTCCAGCATGGATACCGAATACGACTTGATGATCCGCGACTACGCAAGCGATTCCTCTGAGGCCAACGCCGAGAAGATCCGCGCTGAGCTTGCCCGTATGACGCCCAAGGACTTGTCCGACCCGCAGCATGTGGCGGCAGTTCTGGGCTATGACGACCTGGACGAGGACTCCGTCATGACACCGCTGGGCCTGCGCACGCTTTCGCGCGTGTCCGTCGTGCGCGACGGCGTGGCCGAGAAGATCGTCGACGAGTACGGCTCGCTGCAGGAGCTCATGGACGACATCAGCGAGGATCCGGAGCGCCTGGGCGACTTTGGCGTCAACAACCCTGCCATTCTTGCGGACTCGCTGTACCGCATGAAGGGCACCAAACAGGGGAACGCATAATGGCGCCCGTATGCGCCGTGGTCGTTGCCGGCGGCAGCGGCCAGCGCTTTGGAAATCCCGGCGGCAAGCAGCTCGTTAACGTGGCGGGCCGTCCGCTCATGAGCTGGTCCATCCGCGCGTTCGATCGTAGCGACAAGGTCGGCCATATCGTCGTGGTTTGCCCTGCCGAGCGCCGTGCCGAGATGCGCCGCTTGGCTATCGACCCGTTTGACTATGACACGCCCATCAGCTTTGCCGATGCCGGCGATACCCGCCAGGACTCCACCCGTGCCGGCGTGCACGCGGTGCCGGCGGGCTTTGAATACGTCGCCATTCACGATGGCGCTCGTCCGCTCATCACGACCGAGGCCATCGATCATGCGATCGACGTGCTTGTGGGCGACCGCTCGCTCGACGGTGTCGTGTGCGGTCAACCCGCGATCGACACACTCAAGATCGTCGACGGCGATAACATCGTCGAGACGCCGCCGCGTGAGCTTTATTGGGCTGCGCAGACGCCGCAGATCTTTAGCGTCGATGCTATGAAGCGCGCCCACGCTGCAGCCATTGCCGAGGGCTTTATCGGCACCGATGATTCGTCGCTGGTCGAGCGCATGGGTGGGCGCGTCCGCTGCGTCCAGAGCCCGCGCGATAACCTTAAGGTGACGGTGCCCGAGGACTTGCGTCCCGTAACCGCGATTCTGCTTGGCCGTATGGCCGAGGGAGAGGACCTTCCCCATGTTCAGTAACCTGCGCATTGGCCATGGCTACGACGTTCACCGTCTGGTGGAGGGGCGTCGATGTATCATCGGCGGTGTCGACATTCCCTACGAGCGCGGCCTGCTGGGCCACTCGGATGCCGATGTGCTCGCGCACGCCTTGGCCGACGCCATTCTGGGCGCCTGCCGTGGGGGAGACATCGGCAAGCTATTCCCCGATACCGACCCCGCCTATGAGGGTGCCGATTCGATGGTGCTGCTCGCTCGCGTGATGGACTACGCGCGCGAGCTGGGCTTCGAGTTTGTCGATGCCGATTGCACCATTGCCTGCCAGCAGCCTAAGATTACCCCGCACCGCGATGCCATGCGCGCCAACCTTGCCCATGCCCTGGGCGTTGACGTCGAAAACGTGGGCGTCGCCGCCACTACGACCGAAAAGCTCGGTTGGGAAGGCCAGGGCGAGGGAATCGGCGCCTGGGCCGTCTGCCTGCTACAGAAAACCGTTAAGGAGTAACGAATGCGTATCTACAACAGCGCTACCCATAAAAAGGAAGAGTTCCAGCCCATCGAGTCCGGCAAGGTCCGCATGTACGTGTGCGGCCCCACGGTCTACGACAACATCCACATCGGCAATGCCCGCACGTTCATCAGCTTTGACGTGATTCGTCGCTGGCTCATCGCGAGCGGCTACGAGGTCACGTTCGCCCAGAACCTCACCGATGTCGATGACAAGATCATCAAGCGCGCCAACGAGCAGGGCCGCACTGCCGCCGAGGTCGCGACGGAGTTCTCGGACAAGTTCATTGGCGTCATGCGCGCCGCCAACGTGCTCGATCCCGATGTGCGCCCCCGCGCCACCAAGGAGATCGGCCCCATGATCGCCATGATCAAGACGCTTATCGAGCAGGGCCACGCTTACGCAGCCGATAACGGCGATGTGTACTTTGCCGTGCGCAGCGATCCCAACTATGGTCAGGTCTCGGGTCGCAACATCGACGACCTTATGGTTGGCGCGCGCATCGAGGAGAACGAGGACAAGAACGACCCGCTCGACTTTGCCCTGTGGAAGGCCGCCAAGCCCGGCGAGCCCAGCTGGCCGAGCCCCTGGGGCGAGGGCCGTCCCGGTTGGCACACCGAGTGCGCCGCCATGGTGCATCGCTACCTGGGCACTCCGATCGACATTCACGGCGGCGGCTCCGACCTTGCCTTCCCGCATCACGAGAACGAGTGCGCCCAGGCCACCTGCGCCTGGCACCAGGGCTTCTCCAACACCTGGATGCACACGGGCATGCTGCTGGTAGACGGCGAGAAGATGTCTAAGTCGCTCGGCAACTTCTTTACGCTGGCCGAGGTTCTCGAGCAGCACTCCGCTGCCGCCCTGCGCCTGCTGATGCTGCAGACGAGCTATCGCTCGCCGCTCGACTTTTCTTGGGAGCGCCTGGAGGGTGCCGAGAACTCGCTCACGCGTATCGCCGGTACGGTCGAGAACCTGCGTTGGTCCGCGAACCATACGACGGCCGATGCAGATGAGGCGGCATCCGAGGCGTTTGCCGCCAAGGCCGCCGAGACCCGTGCCACCTTTAAGGAGTGCATGGACGACGACTTTAACACCGCCGGCGCCATGGGTGCCGTCTTTGGCTTTGTGACCGAGTGCAACCAGTACCTGGAGCAGGCCGGTGACGCTGCCGACAAGGCCGCTGCCCTGGCCGCCGCCGATACGCTGGTCGAGCTGCTCGATACGTTTGGTGTTGAGCTTCCCGAGCCCAAGGTCGAGCTGCCGCTGGGTCTGCTGGGCGTTGCCGCCGGTCTGGTTGCCTATACGGGCGACGACGTGGACGAGGCTGCTGCCAAGATTCTCGAGGCTCGCGCCGAGGCCCGTGCCGCCAAGAACTGGGACCTGGCAGACGCCATCCGCGATCAGCTCAAGGACCTGGGCCTCACCATTGAGGATACCGCCGCCGGCACCCGTATCAAATCTCTCTAATCCCCGCGGGTTTCCCAAGCACCCGACCTTGCCGTTCAAACCGTCGTTCGCGTACTCAAGTACGCGTCGCTCCTCTTTCACGGCAATCTCGGGCACTTGGAAAACCCGTACCGACCGCCCGAATTAATATTCAAGGGCGGTCGTTTATTTTGTTTCGTTTGATAGTTGTATTTAGGAGGTCGCTTTATGGTCGACAATCGCAAGCGTGTGCCTCGTGGCGGCAAGCAGGCTGCTTCTGGCTCGCGTCCGATTCGCCGCAACGACCGCGCTGCCGCTCCCAAGGGCCAGCGCGATCGTACCCAGGCCGCACGTCCGCAGCGCAACCGCGACAACGTTCAGGCTCCCAAGGGCGAGTTTATCGAAGGTCGTCGTGCAGCCGCCGAGGCGCTGCGCACTGGTTTTCCCATCAAGTGCGCGCTCATTGCCGAGGGCGGGGAGCGCGATGCCGCCTTGTCGCGCCTGGTCGACGACCTCAACGCTGCAGGTGTCCGCATTAAGTATGTGCAGCGCGCGCAGCTCGACGCACTGTCGAGCCATGGCGCCCACCAGGGCATTGCGCTCGAGGTTGGCAACTTCCCCTATGCCGATGTCGCCGATATTCTCGACCGCGCAGGCGAGGGCCCGGCACTTGTCGTGGTGCTCGACCATGTGACTGACGACGGCAACTTTGGTGCCATCGTGCGCTCCGCCGAGGTTGTGGGTGCGGCCGGCGTCATCATTGCCAACAAGCGTGCCGCCGGCGTGACCGTGGGCAGCTACAAGACTTCAGCCGGCGCCGTCATGCATCTGCCTATCGCGCAGGTGCCCAACATCGCCCGTGCGCTCGACGATCTTAAGGCCGCTGGCTTTTGGGTGGGCGGTGCCTCCGAGCACGCCGAAGGCAGTTGCTGGGATGCTCCCTTCGAGGGCCGCGTGGCGCTCGTCATGGGCTCCGAGGGCGACGGCATCTCGCGCCTGGTGCTCGAGAAATGCGACTTTTTGACCAAGCTTCCCCAGCGCGGCATGACCGAGAGCCTCAATGTTGCCCAGGCGACCACGGCGCTGTGCTTTGAATGGCTGCGCCGCAACGCTGGCGAGCTCATGGGGGAGGAGTAGCGCATGTCCAAAAAGAACCGTGCCAAGTCCAAGGCCAAGCGCTTTGGCGAGGGCTCGGCCAAGCCGATTGTTTCGGCCGCGACCTATGGCGTGGGCGGCAATGCGTTTGCGCAGGCCATCGCCGACCCGGTCTCGACGGTGCACTCCAACAAGCCCGAGCTGCTGGTGGTCGACGGTTACAACGTGATCCACTGCACGCCGCGCTACGAAAAGCTCGTGTACGACCATTCCGACGATCCGTATTCCAGCGACGTTCACGATATGGCGCGCACCGCCCTCATCAACGACGTCGCCGCCTTTGCCCAGGGCCGCTATGAGGCCGTGGTCGTGTTCGACGGCGCGGGCAATATCTCCAACGAGCGCCCCAACCTGCCGGCCCGCGGCGTTCGCATCGAGTTTTCGCCGACGGGTGTATCGGCCGATACCGTGGTGCAAAAGCTCTGCATCGAGGCACGCGAGGAAGGTCGCGCGTGCTCCGTGGTATCGAGCGACGGCACGATCCAGGCCGTCGTCATGGGCAAGGGCGTTACGCGCATCTCGAGCCGTATGCTGGTAGACGAGATCAAACAGATCGATAACGACGTTCACGAGGCAGAGGAAGCTCCCCAGATTAAGATGACTCTGGGCAGCCGCCTGAGCCCCGATGCCCTGGCCAAGCTCAAGGCCCTGCGCGGGAGGTAGGAAACCTTCTATGGGGAGCTGCTTTCTCGATTGACCAACCAACTTGTTTGTAATCAATGGGTTGCGGCTTGGCATCGCCAAAACGAATAGTTTTTGGTTTTGGCGAACGGATAAAACTATTCGTTCTGACGAAGGGTTTTGAGATGTGGTCGGTCAAAGGGTCTGTTGCACCCCGTCCGCAATTCCTTTATTCTTAACTGGCTTCGCGCGAAAGCGCCAAGTGTGCCAGTGTGGCGCAACGGTAGCGCAACTGATTTGTAATCAGTGGGTTGCAGGTTCGATTCCTGTCACTGGCTCCATGAGAGTTTCGGGCTCTGTTCCCTTGTGGGACAGGGCCCGTTTCTTTTTTGTCGATAAGTCAGCGGGTTTGGCGCAACCTAGCTTCAGGTTTGTCTCGATCTGTAACACGAAGGGGCGGAAAACCGTTCTTACTGTTACAGATTGAGACGTAAGCTGGGGTCTCTGCGAAACATCTCGATCTGTAACAGATAGGGGAGAAAATGTTCTCTAAATGTTACAGATCGAGACAAAGGTCGGACCGGTCCCAGTCATCCTGGTCGAGCGAGGATATTCGGACGCACGAGGGTGGAAAATCTTCCGCTTAGTGAATGAGCGTGGATAATCTGCCACTTTGGATTCGATGGCACGGCAAAGTGGAAGATTATCCACGCTCGATTTCAAACGGAAGAAAATCCACGCTCGATTTTGCCTGGGAAGAGCAATCTTCTGTCTGGGAAGCCCCGATCTCGACCTATATATAGGTGCAAATAAGCTGGTATCGAAGTTCGATACTAAAGGTGTACTCCACTACAGCAAAGTGTTACCTCGGGAAACGTCACCTCAGTATCCAAAACCACCGTCCTTCATATCCAAACTCAATAAAACCGCAGGTCACGGCTATATAGATACGCCCGGGGCCGTGTATCTAGAGGTTTTCGTTGACAGCCCACAAGGTTGCATCGTATTATCTTTTTCGTTCGCGGGGGCGGCGGTCCAAAAGACCAAAGAACCTGCGGATACTTGAACGATTGGGAGTTTGCCCGAGTGGTTAATGGGGACGGGCTGTAAACCCGTTGGCTCTGCCTACATAGGTTCGAATCCTATAGCTCCCACCCGTCAAGTGCCTGTATAGCTCAGTCGGTAGAGCACTTCGTTGGTAACGAAGAGGTCACCAGTTCAAGTCTGGTTGCAGGCTCCATCCGGCGGTGTAGCTCAGTTGGTTAGAGCACACGGTTCATACCCGTGGCGTCACTGGTTCGAATCCAGTCACCGCTACCATAGGTAACACGGTGGCTTCTCAATAGTATGTTGAGAGGCCACTATGGTATAAAGGCAAAGTCCCGTCCGGGGACGACCTGTTTAGAGGAGGGCTTTATGGCCAAAGAGAAGTTTGAGCGCACTAAGCCGCATGTTAACATCGGCACCATTGGTCACGTCGACCACGGCAAGACCACGCTGACCGCTGCCATCACCAAGGTTCTCTCCGAGACCGAGGGCTGCAAGGCTGACTTCACTGCGTTCGAGAACATCGACAAGGCTCCCGAGGAGCGCGAGCGCGGCATTACGATCTCCGTCTCCCACGTCGAGTACGAGACTGCTGCCCGTCACTACGCTCACGTTGACTGCCCGGGCCACGCTGACTACGTCAAGAACATGATCTCCGGCGCTGCTCAGATGGACGGCGCTATCCTGGTCATCGCCGCTACCGACGGCCCCATGGCTCAGACCCGCGAGCACATCCTGCTCGCCCGTCAGGTCGGCGTTCCCTACATCGTCGTCTTCCTGAACAAGTGCGACATGGTCGACGATGACGAGCTCATCGACCTCGTCGAGATGGAGACCCGTGAGCTCCTCTCCGAGTACGATTTCCCCGGCGACGACATCCCCGTCATCCGTGGCTCCGCTCTGGGCGCTCTCGAGGGCGACGCCAAGTGGATGGACGCCATTCGCGAGCTCATGAAGGCCGTCGACGAGTACATCCCGACGCCTGCTCGTAACAACGACCTCCCGTTCCTGATGGCCGTTGAGGACGTTATGACCATCTCCGGCCGTGGTACCGTTGCTACTGGCCGTGTCGAGCGCGGTGAGCTCAAGCTCAACGAGCCCGTCGAGATCGTCGGCATCAAGGATACCCAGAACACCGTCGTTACCGGTATCGAGATGTTCCGTAAGTCCATGGACTTCTGCGAGGCTGGCGACAACGTCGGTCTGCTGCTCCGCGGCATCAAGCGCGAGGACATCGAGCGCGGCCAGGTTCTCTGCAAGCCCGGTTCGGTTACCCCGCACACCAAGTTCACCGGCGAGATCTACGTTCTGACCAAGGAGGAGGGCGGCCGTCACACCCCGTTCTTCGATGGTTATCGTCCTCAGTTCTACTTCCGTACCACCGACGTTACCGGTACGGTCAAGCTCCCCGAGGGCACCGAGATGGCTATGCCTGGTGACCACATCACCATCGAGGGCGACCTCATCCACCCGATCGCCATGGAGGAGGGCCTGCGCTTCGCTATCCGCGAGGGTGGCCACACCGTCGGTTCGGGCATCGTCTCCACGATCATTGAGTAAATTAGCTCTTTGATATAGCTGACTTAGAGAACCCGGCACTTATATGGGTGCCGGGTTCTTTTCTGCAATGGATATTGAGCCGTTGCTGGTGTCGAGAGGATCGATAATGGTCCTGGATGCACCGTCGATTAGCTCTCGATGGCTTCATTGATGTGTTCCAAATATGAATGGATCCACCGAGAACCAATTGACTCGAGGTTTTCATTGACAGCACTTACGTGGAGCTGATAAAGTAACAACTCGTGCCCGTACGGGGCGGAAATGAAAGGTTCAGGATACATGCGTACTCTAGTTACTCTTGCGTGCACTGAGTGCAAGCGCCGCAACTATACGACCACCAAGAACAAGTCGACCATGCCTGATCGTATGGAGATCAAGAAGTATTGCCCCTGGTGCCGTCACCACACGCTGCACAAAGAGACTCGCTAGTCTCTAGTCACATACGCCAGTAGTTCAATTGGTAGAGCATCGGTCTCCAAAACCGAGTGTTGAGGGTTCGAGTCCTTCCTGGCGTGCCAGTCATTATTCCGTAAGCTCCCACTTGGGGGCTTACGGTTTACTCATGTATAAGCGCATTGCGCGGAGGTAACCCAAATGGCCAACAAGAAGTACAAGAAGAAGGCTCAGCAGCCGGCACCTGCCAACAAAGCTGCCGCCAACTCCAAGGTTGAGGCCAAGAAGGCCGTTGCCAAGAAGAACGAGAAGGCTGCGAAGTCCAAGAAGAACGAGAAGCCTGGTTTCTTCGCCCGCACCAAGAAGTATTTCGCTTCGGTCAAGTCCGAGATGAAGCGTGTCACGTGGCCCGATAAGAAGGAGCTCGTGAACTACTCGGTTGTTGTTTGCGCTTCTCTGATCGTCGTCGGCGTCGTCATCGCTCTGCTCGATGCTGGCTTTGGCGAGGCTCTTGCTCTGTTCTCTGGATTGAGGGGCTAAACCATGTCTAAGCGTTGGTACGTCGTTCACACTTACTCTGGATACGAGAACCGCGTTAAGTCCGATCTCGAGCATCGCATCGAGACTATGGGCATGCAGGACCGTATCTTTGATATCGAGATTCCTATGGAGCGCGTCACCGAGATTAAAGAGGGTGGCAAGCGTGAGACCAAGGATTCCAAGATCTTCCCGGGTTATGTCCTGGTCCGCATGGAGATGGATGACGATGCTTGGACGTGTGTTCGTAACACGCCTGGCGTCACCGGTTTCCTAGGCGGCAACGGCAAGCCCGCTCCGCTTTCCCGCGACGAGTACAACAAGATGACTCGTCGTCCCGGTAAGGGCGATTCGCCCAAGCGCACCTCGGTTGATATTGAGGTCGGTACGTCCGTCCGCGTCACCGATGGCCCGCTTACCGACTTTGATGGCAAGGTCTCCGAGGTTAACACCGAGGCTGGCAAGCTCAAGGTCACGCTGATGATCTTTGGCCGCGAGACGCCGGTCGAGCTCGACTTTAACCAGGTCGCTGTCATCGCTTAAGTTTTCGTCCGTTCGCGCGAGCGTGCTTCTTCTGTGACTGCTCATCTCAGGAGTGCTTCTAACACGTGCGTGCTTACGATATAGCAAGTACTTCACACTCGTGATTCGAAAGGAATGACCATGGCTGAGAAGAAGGTTGCCAACGTCATTAAGCTCCAGATTCCTGCTGGTGCAGCAAACCCCGCTCCTCCCGTCGGCCCCGCCCTGGGCGCTGCTGGCGTGAACATCATGCAGTTCTGCCAGGCCTTTAACGCCGAGACGCAGGACAAGAAGGGTGACATCATCCCCGTTGAGATCTCTGTCTACGAGGACAAGTCCTTCTCCTTCATCACCAAGACCCCGCCGGCGGCTCACCTTATCAAGAAGGAGCTGAACCTCAAGTCTGGTTCCGCTAAGCCCCAGGCTGACAAGGTTGGTCAGCTCTCCCAGGAGCAGCTCACCAAGATCGCCGAGATCAAGATGCCGGACCTCAATGCCAACGACATTGACGCCGCCAAGAAGATCATCGCCGGTACCGCCCGTTCCATGGGCGTCACCATCGCTGAGTAGCGATTTCTTATGGTAACGGCGGGTGCTCCGACCGGGGCGCCCGTTAAATGTGTGCAATAGGGCACACGATACGATGTGGGAGGGCTCACGCCCGTTTAACCACAGGAGGTAATGCACATGGCTAAGCATGGTAAGAGCTATAACGCCGCTGCCGAGAAGATCGACCGCGCCACGCTCTACACCCCCCTTCAGGCTGCCAAGCTCATCAAGGAGCTCGACACCGCCAAGTTCGACGAGACCGTCGAGGCTCACTTCCGTCTGGGCATCGATACTCGTAAGGCTGATCAGAACATCCGTGGTTCCATCTCCCTGCCCCACGGCACCGGCAAGACCGTTCGTGTTGCCGTCTTCGCCGAGGGCGAGAAGGCCCGTGAGGCTGAGGCTGCCGGCGCCGACATCATCGGTTCCGACGAGCTCGTCGCCCAGATTCAGAAGAGCGAGATCAACTTTGACGCCGCTATCGCTACGCCGAACATGATGGCCAAGGTTGGCCGCATCGGTAAGATCCTTGGTCCCCGTGGCCTCATGCCGAACCCCAAGCTCGGCACCGTGACCATGGACGTCGCCAAGATGGTCTCCGAGCTCAAGGCTGGCCGCGTTGAGTACCGCGCCGACCGCTACGGCATCTGCCACGTGCCCCTGGGCAAGAAGTCCTTCTCTGAGCAGCAGCTCGTCGAGAACTACGCTGCCCTGTACACCGAGATTCTGCGCGTCAAGCCCTCTTCTGCTAAGGGCAAGTACGTCAAGTCCATCTCCGTGTCTTCCACCATGGGCCCTGGCGTCAAGGTCGATCCCGCTGTCCAGCGTGACTTCCTGGCTGAGTAACTGCTAGTTACTGCCTGAGTACAGCAAGCATTGCTAAAGAAACCCGGTTCTGCCTTGTGCAGGACCGGGTTTCTTGCTATCGCGTCAAAAGCACCATAAAGGGGACAGTGTCCCCTTTATGGTGGTTACCAGGGCGTTCTTGCGGTTGAGGACTCTATGGCTTCGTGGCGTTTGAGCTCGCGGCGCATGGTTTGTGAGTTGAGCCAAGCTGCTTGCCAGCCGCGGATGGGGTAGTGCGTCTGGTCGAGCTCAAACTGCGTATAGCCGCAGGCGTTGATGATCGTCGTTCCACACACATGCTGACGCTCGCGCTGAAAATCGCAACCGTAGCTTTGGTGCACATGCCCGTGCACCATGTAGTCGGGATTCCAGGATTCGAGTGCTGTGTTAAAACACTCGAATCCTCGATGCGGCAGATCGTCCAGATCACCCATACCGGCGGCGGGTGCATGGGTAAGCAGAATGTCGCACCCGCCGACCATCCTAACCTTACGCGACAGCTTACGCATGCGCTTGGACATCTCGCGTTCGGTGTACATGTTGGCGCCGTCGCGATAACGCATGGACCCGCCAAGGCCCGCAATGCGAATCCCTCGGTACGTGTACACGCTGTCCTCTACGCAGATACATCCACCCGGTGCATGACGTGCGTAGCGGTCATCGTGATTGCCGCGCACGTAGATGAGCGGTTTGTTGATGACCGTAACCAAAAACTCAAGATAGTCCGGGTCCAGATCGCCGGCGGACAAAATCAGGTCGACGCCCTCAAAGCGTTCCTTGCGAAAGCACTCCCAAAGGCATCGTTCTTCGGTATCGGCTATGGCAAGGATTTTCATAGGGCAGGGACTTTCGGCTCATCGTCGAGCTGCGGAATGGTGCCTACCACGTTATCCGCCAGCCAATTCATCTCGACAATCTGCGTGCTCGGCAGCGGAGGGAAGCCTTCGATCTGTACCACGCCGTTCTGACTGTGGAGCTCGCCGCCAAAGGGGTTGATGGATCCCTCGACAATGCCGTTGCGGAGCAACTGCACGAGTTTGCGCGTCTGGTAGGGTAGGCCCGGAGCGTAACGGATGTCGATAACGCCGGAGCTCATGCCGTACCAGTAGTTGACGGCGCGCACTTGGTTGTCATCGCTGGTCTCGTCCCACGTGCCGTGCAGAAGGCTGCGAACGATGAGCTCGTAGTAACGGCCCCAGTTCCATACCGGCATGGCGATGCCGGTAACCTTGCCATCGACCAGGCGGTGGAGTCCGTAGGCCGTAGGGTCTTCGAGCGACTTTGACATGTCAGCGCCGGTCATGACGCTCACGCCTTCGCGGCACATGGCCTCGGCGAGACCGCCGGCGGGCACATCGCCCCAGGTGAGGATAATTTGCGCGCGGGGGTCGAGCAGCGAGGCACCGATGGCAAAGGCATTGATCTCGCTGAGCGCGCCGGATGCGAAGACCGACGCGTGGTAGCCGATGCGATGGTTGTCCGCCATGCTGGCGGCAAGGGCGCCCAGGAGGAACTTGGCCTCGTACATCTTGCCAAAGTACGAACGGACGCTTTGGTGGGGAAGGCCGATAGAGCAGTTAAGGAACCGAACCTGGGGATACTCAACGGCAGCTCTGAGCGTGTATTCCATCAGGCGGTGCGAGGTCGAGAAGATGACGTTGTCTCCATGTTTGACAGCCGTTTCCACGGCGGCGTAGAACACGTCCGGATCGTGACAGTCTTCGAACGCCTCGGTGCGCACGATACCGTCAAAGTGCTCATCGAGATACTGACGTCCTTGGTCGTGCAGACTGTCCCAGCTCGACGCCGCACAGGGGAACTCATGGATAAAGGCGATACGCAGGGGGTTGGCCGCCGAATAGACAGTCTTGCCCATAAAGAAGTTGAGCACGCCGGAGGTGGACTTGGCGGGCGACTCCTCCTCATCGATGCTCGGCGCTTCGACAAGATCGACCTTGTCCTCGTCGTTTTTGCCGGCAATGACCAGCTCGCGCCAAATCTTGCACAGGCGGTTTACGACGATATCCGTCGGCGTATCCAGCAGGCGGTCCTGGTTGTACACATTGAGGTAGACGAGCATGGCGTCGGCGGGCGTAATGTCCAGGTGGTCGCCGCCTGCGCGAAGGTAGGCGCGCTTAAAGAGCAGGAAGGTGTGGCGCAGGTAGTCGACCTTTTTCTGCGGCCATTTTTCGATAAGGTTCCGACCGAGCATCTTGGCGAGCGTCTCGTAGCTTCCCTCACGCGAGAACTCGATTTCGTATAGGGGGCAGACGCGCCAAAACGCGCAGAATTCACCGTACAGGCGGCTTTCGACGGAATCCCATGTGCCGGGGTAGAGACGGGTGACCCTGGCCGAAACCGTTGGAGCGTCCAGGAATTTGAGGACACTGACGCGTTTGTTGCCTTCCTGGACATAGAACCGATGCATGAACTCGGTGACGATGATGGGATCGCGATAGCCCTCGGTTACCTGGATGTCGTAGAGGTTGGACCACTTGCGGGCGAACTCAGTGTTAAACGGCAGCAGGGGCATAAAGTTGCATGAAAAGGCGGACTGACGGCCTTTGGTGACTGTGCCGACGACCATTTCGAGCGGAATATCCCTTAGGCCGACATTCTCTCGCTGACCTAAGGGGAGCTGGGCAACGAGGCTGTCGAGGTCCGTAAGGTACGGGTGCTCGCTTTGGCTGATGGCGCGACGGCGTCCCTGCTCGCCGCGCTTGCGTGCTTGACGATAGGCCTCTTCCATGATGTTGCTCCCTTAGTCGTTTAAACAACTATATGAACCATGGTACCACGAATGAAAACCACCACAAAGGTGCCTGTCCCTTTTTGGCGGGTTAGGCGATGATGGGGGCGATGGCACGGATGCAGGCGTCGGCTGCCGTGAAAGTAGTGCTGTCGTCGCTGACGATAAAGATGATCTTTCCTTTGATGCCAAAGTCGCCGATTTCGCTAAAGAGTACGTAGGGCTCCTTGTCAAAGCCCGAGATGGGAAGCACGGCGGCCTTGGTGGCGCTGGTCAGCTCGTCTGCCAGCACGTCAAGGGAAGCCCACTTGGACGTGTCCTTTACGGCAACGGGCACGGCCACGCGCCCAAAGGGCATCAAATGCACGAGTGTGTTCTTGGAAATGTTGGAGTTGGGCACAATGATGGTCTGTCCACAGGCATCCTCAATCGTTGTATGGCGCCAAGTGATGTCTTGGACCACGCCGGATACGCCGCCGACCTCGATATTGTCGCCGGGCTTGATGATGCCCATAAAGGTCACCTGCATGCCGCCGATAAGGTTTGACAGCGTGTCCTGAAAGCCGAGCGAAATGGCGATGCCGCCGACGCCAAGAGCGGCAACGAGGGCGTTTGCGTTAATGCCAAAGCAGTTGTCGAGGATAAAGCTGCCGCCGATCATCCAGATGACGGCGCGCGCGATGTTGATGAAGATACTCGATGCCGGAAGCGGGTTATCGTCTCGGTTAAGCAGATGGTTCAGGGTCTTGGATACGACCTTGGCGGCGACGGCGGTGCCTATCGCCAAGATGACGGCCCAGATGATGTTGTGGACCCACCGTTGCTCAAAGAAATGAAGAATCGGCTCAAACAATTCCATGTAGGGAAAACCTCCTAATGATCGTCCAACCATGATACCCACCAAGAAGCCCGTCCGATCACATCGGACGGGCTTCTGTGCTCGATATAAGGTTTACGCGGCGGGGCTGTAAGGCCCGGCGGTGTAGCTTAGCGTCGACGCTTCCAGATAATGCCGAGCATGATGACGATGATGCCGCCGATAAGGCACGCGCCAACTACTGCCAGCGTGCGGTCTCCCGTTGCGGCAAGCTTACCGGTCGTCTTCTTGGTGATGACCTTCGTGGTCGCCGTGTCCGTCTTAGACGAGGGCTTAGGCGTCGGGGCCGGTGAGGGCGTGGGGTCCACGGCTGCGGAGCCGAAGCCGATGGTGCCGGCGAGCCCGGCCATCTTGCTCTCCCAGCCGTTCTGCCCGATCAGCGCCCTTAGCGCTGACTCGCAGGTACCCCACTCGGTGTGCTTGGTGGCGTTTGCGAAGGTGGGGAAGTCGGTCGTGTTGGTAATGATGTAGTTGTTGGTGGCGACGGTATAGGTCTTGGTGGGATCGAACGTGCTGCCGTCTTTGGTGAGTGTGGCACTCACAATGCGCTTGCCTTCGGGCTGCGTCCAATCAATCGTCACGTTGATGCCGCCAAAGGAGAGAACGCTGCCAGAGTCATCGCGCCACTTGTACTTGTCTTGTGCCTCCTGCTCGGTATGGCCGGCTGCCACGTAGGCTTGCTGAAGCTCGTAGCTGTGATTGCACTCGTCGCTGATCTGCAGTGAGTGCTCGAGCGCTGCCAGGAAGTCCGCGCCGGTCATGGTCCAGGTCTCCACGGTGTTGCCGTAGGGCGAGATAGCGATGACGTTGCCGGCGGTCACATCGCCCGCAGCGATGCCGCCGCGGATGCCACCAGCGTTTTCGATAGCGAGGTCCGCGCCCGTCAAGGCAAGATAGGAGCCGCAAATCACGTGGCCGATGGTCTGGGCCTTGGTGGTGTCGCCCTCCTTGCTGGGGTGGAAATCGGTGGTGCGCACCATTTCCCAACCATGTGTGCCTGCGGCGTCCTCGCCGTAGAAATAGTTGGTGGTGGATGTGCCGAGCGCCTTGTTCGATTCGTTTTCAAAGTCCTCGTCGAGCGGCTTGATCTTGTTGCGGACGGCTTCAAGGCGGCTTTGGTAGTCGGAGCCCTTGTCGGGGTCTGCTAAAAGGTCGTTGACGTTCTTGGCGGTGTAGAGCTTCTCGTCACTGCCGTCTGCAGGAACCGTGACCGTGTCATCGTCGGTCGTCTCGGTGCCATTCGTGTCGTACTTGTACGGAATGGAAAGCAGCCCCACCTCGGCAAAGGCGCTGCCTGCCTCGACAACGTGGATCGTCTTGCCGTCGGCTCCCGTCACCTTCTCGTTAAGGTTGATGTGCTCGTGGCCTGCGATAAGGGCATCGACGCCACGGAGCCGTGTGGCAAAGGTCTTTGCGTCGAGCGTGTGCGCGATACACACAACAACATCGCAGCCCTCCTTGCGCAGCTGCTCTGCCTCGGTATTGATGGCGTTCGCGGCACTCGAGAACGACGTGCCCGCGAGCAGGTCCGCGCGCAGCGAGGATCCCAGCGACTCATCCATGGCACCCACGACGCCGACCTTGATTTTGTAGTCGAATGTGGAGTGATCCTCGCTATCCTCCCAGGTGCGATCGAGCGTCTTCGTGATGCTCGAGCTCCATACGCCGTTCGAGGACTTTGCGTTGGCGCAGAGCATGGCGAAGGGCGTGCCGGTGGTGCTGTAGCCGGTCATGGCGCGGAGTTTGTCCGCGCCGTAGCTCCAGTCGTGGTTGCCTGGCGTGGTCGCGTCGTAGCCGTCGGCGTAGAAGGTGTCCATGAGCTCGGCGATGCTCTTGCCCTCGCTCATGGTGGCGAAGGACTGTCCGTGGAAGGTGTCGCCCGCATCGAGCAAAAGATCGGGGGCGCTGTTTTGGGCGCTATAGAGAACCGCCAGCCCATCAAAACCCACAGTGCCGGTGCCCTTGCTTTCGTTGTAGCTGTACTTGTAGCTGCCGTGGATATCGTTGGTGTGCATGACGGCCACGGAGCCGTCAATAGCGGCGGGCAGGTTCCCCGCGAAAGCGAGGCTTGGGATGCCTGCGAGCGCGCCGGCAAACAACGCGGCGGCTAACGCAAGGCGGGGGAGTCTTTTCATGGCAGTTTCCTTAGTCCTTAGCCAGAATGTCTGGTTGAATATCGGATTATCGACATAATATGCGAAAACCGCCGCAAGGGCGTTTGTCCCTTTGCGGCGGTTTTGACGTTTGCGCAGATAAAACCTACCAAAATAAACCTGTCCCTTTTTGGCAGGTTTTAGCTCAGCAGCATGCGGTCGTTGGCGAGCTCGCCGCCCGAGACCTCCTCGAACTTCTGTAGCAGGTCGGCCACGGTGAGCGACTTCTTCTCGTCGCCGGCCACGTCGTAGATCACATGGCCCTCGTGCATCATGATCAGACGGTTGCCCAGACGGATGGCGTCGTTCATGTTATGCGTGACCATGAGCGTGGTCAGGTGGTTCTCGTCGACGATCTCCTCGGTCAGGTTGAGCACCTTAGAGGCCGTCTTGGGGTCGAGGGCCGCAGTGTGCTCGTCGAGCAGCAGCAGGCGCGGCCTGGTGAGCGTGGCCATCAGCAGGGTGAGTGCCTGGCGCTGGCCACCCGAGAGCAGGCCGACCTTGGCGTTGAGACGCGTGTCCAGACCAAGGTCCAGGCGCTTGAGCAGCTCAACGTACTCATCTTTCTCGGCCTTGGTGACGCCCCACGAAAGGCCGCGACGCTGGCCGCGACGCTTGGCGAGGGCCAAGTTCTCGGCAATCTGCATGTCGGCAGCGGTACCGCGCATGGGGTCCTGAAACACGCGGCCCAGGTACTTGGCGCGCTGCGACTCGCTCAGGCGCGAGATGTCGGTGCCGTCGAGCTCGATAACGCCCGAATCGAGCGGGTACACGCCGGCGATCATGTTGAGCAGCGTGGACTTGCCGGCGCCGTTGCCGCCGATCACGGTTACAAAGTCGCCGTCATTCAGGGTGAGGTCGACGCCGGTGAGCGCGCGCTTCTCGGTGACGGTGCCCTTGTTAAAGGTCTTCTTGACATGCGAGAGCTTAAGCATCTGCCTCATCTCCCTTCGTGTAGGAGCTGCGGAGCTTATAGCGCTCCCAAACCACGGGCACGCACAGGGCCACAGCGACAATTACGGCGGAGAGCAGCTTCATGTCGTTGGCGTCCATGCCCAACTGCAGCACGATGGCGCGGATAAGGAAGTACACCACGGAGCCAAAGACGGCGGAGGCAAGACGGACGCTAAACTGCGTGAGGCCGCCGGGCAGCAGACGGCCGAGCACCTCACCGATAACAATGGCGGCAAGACCGATAACGATGGCACCGGTGCCCATACCAATGTCGGCATACTTTTGGCTCTGGCAGATGAGCGCGCCCGAAAGGCCGATGAGGGCGTTGGAGAGCACGAGGGCGATCATCTTGGTGGAGTTGGTGTTGACGCCCAGAGCGCGGATCATGTACTCGTTGTTGCCGGTGGCGCGCAGCGCCGAGCCGATCTCGGTGCCAAAGAACCAATACAGGATGGCAACGATAGCCACGGCGAGCAGGATGCCCAAGATGATGGCAACGGTGGACTGCGGCAGGCCGGTCATATTGCTGACGGCCGAGAACACGGTGCCCTTGGCAAGAATGGGCGTATTGGACTTGCCCATGATACGCAGGTTAATGGACCACAGGCTGATCTGGGTGAGGATTCCGGCGAGGATCGCGGGAATCTCAAAGACGGTGGTCAAAATGCCCGTGACGGCACCCGCGATGGCGCCGGCGCACATACCGGCCAGCACGGCGAGCAGCGGGTCGACGTTGTTATTGACGATGAGCACAGCGCAGACGCAGCCGCCGAGGGCAAAGCTGCCGTCGCAGGTCATATCGGGAATGTCGAGCAGGCGGAACGTGATAAACACGCCAAGCACCATAATGCCCCAGAGGACGCCCTGCGAAACGGCGCCCTGCAATGCAATGAGCATGCTTCATACCTCCTAGGATAGGGTGGACACGTGGTTCACCATGATAGCGGTAACAATGCATAAAAGAGCTGCGGCCGGATGTTTTGACTCATCCGAAACAAGCAGGGCGAACGCCGGTCTACAGCGCCCGCCCCTGTGGCTCAGATATTGAATAACGCGGCTAAAGCGCGAGCACGGGCTCTAGACGCATGCCGCGTATGGCATTACGCGTCCAGAGCGGAAAGGTCGATGCCCAGGGCCTCGGCCATTTCGTCGTTCTTGACGACGACCAGGTCCTTGCTCGAGAGGTGCTTGATCGGCATGTCTTCGGGCTTGGCCTCGCCCTTCAGGATCTTAACGGCCATCTCGCCCGCGGCGTAGCCCAGGTCCTCGTAATTGATGGAGAGGGTGAACAGGCCGCCGGCCATGCACATACCCTCCTCGCCAGTCACGAAGGGAAGCTTGTTTTCCTTGCAGATCTGGCCGACCTGCGAGGCACCCGCGGCGATGGTGTTGTCGGTGGGGGAGTACAGCGCGTCGACCTTGCCCACGGCAGACTCGACGACGGACTGAATCTCGTTGGAGCTCGAGACGGTGAAGTCAGTGTACTCGAGGCCCAGCTTGTCGAGCTCCTTCTTGGCGGCCTTGATTTGGACGTCGGAGTTGGACTCGGCGGTGCAGTAGAGCAGGCCGACCTTTTTAACGTCGGGCAGGACCTTCTGCATCATCTCGAGCTGCTCGGCGACTGGGGTGAGGTCGGAAGCGCCCGTGACGTTGGTGCCGGGCTTGTCGTTGTCCTGGACCAGGCCGGAGGCGGCGTAGTCGGTGATGGCACAGCCCACGATGGGGATATCGGCCGTGGCGCCGGCGGCAGCCTGCGCGGCGGGCGTGGCGATGGCATAAATCAGGTTGACGTTGTCGCCCACAAACTTGTCGGCAATGGACTTACACGTGGACTGGTCGTTCTGGGCGTTCTTCTGGTCGATCTTGACCTTAAGGCCGCTCTCCTTGATGGCCTTGACAAAGCCGTCGTTGGCGGCATCGAGTGCGGAGTGCTCGGTGAGTTGCAGAACGCCGATGGTGTAGTCGGAACCGGCGGCAGCAGAGCCGGAACCAGAGTTGCCGCCGCATCCGGCGAGCGGGGCGAGCGCGAGCAGACCGGCGGAGACCAGAAGGCTCCTGCGGCTGATGGTGATGTCCTTCATATCATTACCCCCAGTATAAAAATGGCTGGAAACACTGCACTGGGACAAAGTGCAAGTGGAACTATAGTAGCGCTGATGTCCATTTTTACAACAGCCTGGCGGGTTTTTTAATACAGAATCGGATGGGCGGTACGGGTAGTCGAATGGGCGGCGGAGGGTCTTATGCGGCGGAGGAGGCATCGTCCTCGTCCAGGACGGCGAAGAGCTTCTTGCCGTCAAGGAGACGTGTGGTGACGTTTCTCATGCGGCCGATCTCAACGGTACGCAGCGTGTCGTCGGCGCCTCGCGCGTCATAGACCGTTCCCAGCAAATACGAGATGCCATCGCGCTGCCTGATGGCAAAGGGCCGGAGTGTCATCCGCGCCACTTCGACCTCTCCGCGTGCCGTGACACTCGAAATATCAAAACTCACCGTGGTTCCGTGGTCGATGGCCTGCTCGATGAGCTCGCAGGCATCGATGCGCTTGACGGGCGTGCGTGTGGCCTTGGTGGATTTGTCGCCTGCGCTTGGAGCAGGCTCGGGTGCATCGAGGTAGCCGCGAACGTCGGCACTCGCCATGGCGACCAGGTGCTGCGCCATGCTTTTTCGAATGGCGATGGGCGTAGAGCGGTTGCGCATGACCATGCCGTGGAGCCGGATGATCTCTTCGTCGGTGAGCGGACGGGTCAAGAGCCGATACCCCACGCCGCGCTTGTATTCAATTTCGTATCCGGCATGGCGAAGTGCGGAGATGGCGGTGTAGATGCTGCGCCGCGCCGCCGAGATGGGCATGCGGGCGGGGTCGTCGGGATGGGCGAGACGCCGGATCAACTCATCGGAAAGCATGGCCTTGTCCTCGCCGGTGTTTTCGCTTAATAGTTGCAGGATGCGAACGGCGCGATAGGCTGCCATCGAGGCGGCGCCCCTCGTCGTGGTCTCGTAAGTTTCAACAGCGGTTTCGGTCATGGCGTCCACGTCCTTTCCGTTTTGGGTGGTGACGGTATGGAGCCTAGGGCGCGGGGCTTTCCCAGGGGTGCAGGACACTCCGGGCGGTCGGTAGTCGTCGGCAAACGGCGGGTCGAGTTTTCAACAGCCCTGCTCAACTGACCAAAAACTTGCCAAAATCTTGACGGATGCTGTTGAAAAAAGCGTCTCTCGATCGATGTCGAGAGACGCTTATGCGATGAGCGTTGGCGTGTGGCGACGCGAGCTAGCGTCCGACGATTAGAAGTCGGCGTTGCCCACGGTGCGCGGGTGCGGCAGGACGTCGCGGATGTTGCCCACGCCGGTCAGATACATGACCAAGCGCTCGAAGCCCAGACCGTAGCCGGCGTGCTTGCAGGAACCGTAGCGGCGCAGGTCAAGGTAGTACTTGTACTGCTCGGGATTCATGCCCAGGTCCTTGATGCGGGCCTCGAGCAGATCCAGGCGCTCCTCGCGCTGGGAGCCGCCGATAATCTCGCCGATACCGGGAACCAGGCAGTCGGCGGCGGCGACGGTCTTGCCGTCCTCGTTCATGCGCATGTAGAACGCCTTGATCTCAGCCGGGTAGTCGGTCACAAAAGTCGGTCGCTTAAAGTGCTCTTCAGTCAGGAAGCGCTCGTGCTCGGTCTGCAGGTCGATGCCCCAGCTGACGGGGTAATCAAACTGGTGGCCGTCGGCGACGGCCTGCTCCAGGATTTCGACGGCCTCGGTATAGGTGACGCGGGCGAAGTCGGAGTTGGCGACATGGTCCAGGCGCTCGAGCAGTCCCTTGTCCACAAACTTGTTGAGCATATTGAGCTCGTCGGGGCAGGTGGCCATAACGTCCTTAAGGACGTACTTGAGCATGGCCTCGGCGTTGTCCATGTAGTCGTTGAGGTCGGCGAAGGCCATCTCGGGCTCGATCATCCAAAACTCGGCGGCGTGGCGCGTGGTGTTGGAGTTCTCGGCACGGAAGGTGGGGCCAAAGGTGTACACGTCGCCAAAGGCCATGGCAAAGTTCTCGGCATTGAGCTGGCCGGACACGGTGAGGCTTGCATGCTTGCCAAAGAAGTCCTGGCTCCAGTCGACCTCGCCGGACTCGGTGAGGGGCGGATTTTTGGGGTCGAGCGTGGTCACGCGGAACATCTCGCCGGCGCCCTCGCAGTCACTCGTGGTGATGATGGGGGTGTTGACGTAGACAAAGCCCTGCTCCTGGAAGAAGCGGTGGATGGCGGCAGCCGCGACAGAGCGGATGCGGAACACGGCGCGGAACAGGTTGGTGCGCGGACGCAGGTGCTGCTGGGTGCGCAGGAACTCGACGGTTGCGCGCTTCTTCTGCAGCGGGTAATCCGGGGCGCTCGTGCCCTCGACCTCGATGGAGGTGGCAGA
Organism: Collinsella sp.; assembly: GCA_048342015.1. Lineage (GTDB taxonomy): Bacteria > Actinomycetota > Coriobacteriia > Coriobacteriales > Coriobacteriaceae > Collinsella. The sequence goes on from DBGDFS010000070.1 coordinate 195,464, forward strand.
AAGCTCGAAAGGCTGGGGCGCATCGGGGGTCAGCTTGACGGTGCCGGTGCAAATGAGTGCGGCCGAGACGTTTTGATGGGCGATCTCGTCGTAGTTGTCGAGTGCCTCGCGGTTCATGACGACCTGCAGGTCGCGGAAGCAGCTGCCGTCGTTGAGCGTAACAAAGCCAAAGTTCTTCATGTCGCGGACGGACTTGACCCAGCCGGCGACGGTGACGGTCTGGCCGCCGAGCGACTCGGCATCGGCATAGAGCTGCGCGATTTTGGTGCGGTTCACGTATCCTCCCATAACGGTTGAATGATAGTTATCCATATAATTCGATATTCTAGCAGCTCGGCTCATTTGGGCTATACAGATAAGGCATTGGCGGGATGGTTTTTCAAACGAACCTTGAATATCAACTTCATCCGAACACCTCCCATATTCATCCGTACATGTACGGATGAATATGGGAACCCGATACCCTGAGGGCCGGACCGGCCGGCCCCGGGAGATCGGAGGACGGC
>DBGDFS010000071.1:0-55406 GCA_048342015.1 Collinsella sp.
AAAAGTAACAGACCGGATGAAGATACGTGCGACGGGGGCGAGGCGAATGGCTGAGCGGTATCGATATGCGGGTTCAACGGTATTATATTGACCACATAGATTATTAACTTGCATTTCTACCCGCCCTCTCCGTAGAGCCGCCGATACGCGCTTAGCGCACCCTCGGCGCGTCCGGCAGGCCTTGCGAAATGGGATCCGGGAGACTTCGGCGCAGCATCATCTTGCGGAATGCTTCTAATGAGCCTCCCATCCTTCAAAAACAGAATCTCATCGCACAGTCTATCGACCGAATCCAAGATGTGGGATGACATGATGATGCACGTACCAGAATCGGCCAGCTTCCTGAGAATCCCGGAATGCAAGTCCACCCTGCTGGGATCGAGCGCGTTCATGGGTTCATCCAACAGGAGGTACCGCGCACCCGTCGCATACGCAATCGCCAAGGTAAGCTGCTGCTTCATACCCTGGCTCAGAGCGCGGATCCTCATCTTCGCGAACTCGCCTATCTGCGTTTGCTCCACTACCTCCTCGATATCACGAGCATGCGGCCACATATCGCAAACCATCTTGAGGTGATCTTCCGCACGCAATCCGGGATACAGCAGCGTTCCCTCACCAGGTGCATAGAAGATCATAGAACGGACCTCTCTCGCACCCGTACCCTGCACCTCATCCAGAACGATGCTCCCGTCCACGCGAGGACCCGGCAAACCTGCCATCGCACGCAGCAACGTCGTCTTTCCATGCCCGTTCGGAGCGACGAGACCGTAGACCGTACCCGGGGCAAACTCAGCGTTCACCGAATCTACGAGTACCTTCTTTCCATAAGAGATCGTCAGCGTTTGAAGGTCAATCATCGAGATCATCCCCTTTCGATCTTCGGAACACCCAGGCGCACCAACAACGGAGATACGGCGCCCAAGACCACCAGCAGAGCGCCCGATGCGCCGACGACCTCTCCAAAAGGCATCGCGTTCGTCCCTCGCCCAAGGAACCCAATCGTCCCCACCTGGGAAGCAGGATCAAACGAGGCGAATGGAGCCAGCAGCGCGGCGCCCATGCCCGCGCTTTCAACATGAGCGCTCAACGAACCCAACACCAAGAGAACCGCGCAAACCACTCCGGTGACAACGGGGCTGCGGCTAATCGCTGCTGTCAACGCAGCGACGACGGAAATCACGCCGTATGCCATGACCAGCAACGGAACGCTACGCAACACCGCCTCCCCCACCATGGACGTTGTCGAAGCCCCCGCTCGAATGAGAGCGACGGGATACTCCGATCCACCCGCACCGTTCTTAATCGCGGACACAACTGCAGCGGGAACCATCGACACCAAAAGCAGCGTCAAGCCAAGCAGGAGAGACAACGCAACAGCCGTCAGAAAACGCACATGCGCTGTTGCGGGGACTTGGAAAACCAGAAGGGAACGGCACTGCAGGTGGATGCACGCAAGCGATGTGACAACCACGGGCAACAGCCAAAACAAGGAAGGAAGCGCTGCCTGGAAATACGAAAGGAGGATTAATGGGGGCATCTTCGTACTTAACTCGTAAACCTTGGGGTCCGGCAAGCTCGCGATCGACTCGAGCAGAAGGGCGCGCGCCTCCGCACGAGAAGGAGTCTCCGGCTCGATTCCGATCGATTGCAGGAGGGTCGCATCTGCCGCGCCCAGTTCGCCTCGAGCGCGCTCGTACGTCGCAAGGCTTCGAAACCCCTCCGCAGGCGTAGGCGCGTACACAAAACCCGAAAGAGCATCTCGCATGTCTTCCAGGGCCGTTTTGCCCTCGACATCCATATTCGCAGCGTCCTGCTCTAGATACCGATCTATTGAACGGAGCTCCCCATCCCTATACCGAACAGCGGAAACGTCATCAGCGTCAGGAAACACCTCGACCAGAGCCGGGGCCAGCATCGTCGTCGACATTGCAATCGCGCATACGGCGAGGGCAGGAGAATGCAGGAGCAGTTTCCCCATCGTTCTTACGTATGCAACGGCGGAGGCACAAGCGCTCGAACGAGTTGCCGTTCTCGATGCAGTGAAGGAACCTCTCTCAAGACAAATCGGGGATATCGGGCACGCGCAGCCGCTCTTTCCAGCAACGCAAAGCAGGCTAATTGCCAGCACCTCGATCCCGATTGCGCATACGAGGGCAATCGCGCCACGCTCGAAGCAAAGTCCAGGTAGATTCACTATCTGCGTTGTCGGGTACGGGCTATAGGCGCCGACGGTCAACTCAGTGTTCGCATACGTAAGGGGATTCAACAGGGCGAACTCACGTAAAGCGATGGATCTTCCGTAATACCCGGGAACCATCGTCACCCCCATCAGGGCACATACGAACACGATTCCAAGCGTAGGGTTATTGGCAATCTTCACGGCAAGGTGAACGACAAGCGAGATGAACGCTGCCACCAAGAATTGCAAGATGGCCGTCTGCGCGAACACCAGCCAAGCCGGTTTGATAACCGGAGTCGCATATTGAATGTAGCCTATCGGATAGAACGGCGAGCCCGGGCCATTCTTCACAAGCGCGGCGATTATCCCTGGAAGATTGATGGCGAGGACGGCAAGCATTGCAAAAACACTCGCCCATACGCTCGATGCAACAAGTCTACCCAGCTCGCCCATCGGTGCCTGGATGATGAGCTTTTCACGTTTGTTAAGACGCGCGGCAAGGAACGAGACGGCAACGGCCGTTGCGACCCATAGCAAGTACTCCTTCGATCCGTCATAATAGGTGTACTCTCCATCCGATATCTGCAGAAACGGAAGTAGGGGAGAGAGCGGTGCCAAGATAAGACGTCCCGCGGCAAGAGGGTACAGAAGCGCGGGCATGCTTGATGAAGAGGTATAGACACCGTCCTCCCCCGCATTCACAAGCGCATCCGCATAGGATGCTGACAATTCCTGCTCAACACGGGTTATTCCCGACTCGAGGTATTCGACCCGTCCGTCGATGCCAGCCGCGCTCCTGAAGACGGGCAGAGCACAAAGAACCATCAACGCAACAACGACAACACAGAGCGACCTGGAGGAGAGAAGCGACCTAAAGATCGCCTTCGAGATTTTGAGCATATTCATCGCCAACCTTAACCTCATCCAGTCGGAACAGAGGGGCCGAACAAAATGCTCGGCCCTTCCTCGCATCTAGTAGGTGCTATAGACAAATTGCCATTTATCAGTTGTGCCAAGAACACCACAGGAGCACATTGCAGCGAGGCGGGATTCCCTATGATGCGCGGATCGGCGATAGCCATTTCGGTAGGAGATCGTCTTGTAAGAGATGTTGAACATCGAGATGCTGTGCCCGCTTACGCCGCGAGGACAGCTGTAGCTCCAGTAGGTATCGACGACGTCGTCCGTATACCCGAGGGGCTCAACGAGGGCACACTGGCTGCTCTCCTGGGAAGGAGGCATCGGGGTATCCGCAAAAGCGGGGGCTCCCGGCAGCAACAGACAAAGAGCGAGGCCGAGGAAAACCAAGAGCTTACACGACTTAACAGTACTGAACATAATCCTCTCCAATCTAGAGGGGTTTCGGTTGCAGCATGCTGTGATTACTTGCCAGCAAAGTCAATTTAACATAAACTGTTAAAAAGTAACCTGAGTTTTTTAAATTCTTCGGAGGTTATTATGAGTTCCGACAATCGCACTCCCCGGCTTCATTCCTTCCGCATCGCATGTGCGATAGCCTCTGCGACCCTTTGCGCCACCGCCATCGCACAAGTGGCGTTCTCCTTAAAGCCAGCAATCGAAGTGCTCGACAACCCTGTAATTGCAGACTCCCCCGCGTATCCAGCCCTTGCGATCTCGACATTGGTCCCTGCCGTCATCGGTATCGCTACGACCATCCTCAGCGCCGTTCTCGTGTGGACGATCAAGAGCGGAGACCCCTTCAAGAAAGGGTCTGCGACATGCTTGAAGGTGCTCGGCATTCTCTTCGTTGTTCAAGCTGCCACCAGCCTCTACGCCGGCTCACTCAAAACCTCCGTTTCGATGTTTGGCGGCGAGGGGGCCGTCGGCGCCCAAGAGATCGCTTCATCATTCGATTGGACCTCTCTGGTTCTCGGCATCGTCCTGTTCATGCTTTCCCAGCTCTTCTTGTACGCCCGAGAGCTGTACCTCGACTCCGACGAGATTGCGTAAGGAAACGCCATGCCCGTAATTGTTCGCCTCGACAAGATCATGGCCGAGCGAAAGATTTCCTCGAACGAACTTGCCGAAAGGATTGGAACCACGCCCGTGAACCTGTCCCGTATTAAAAAAGGGCATATTCGCGGCATTCGCTTCAACACACTCGAGCAGCTATGCCTCGCCCTTCGTTGCCAACCCGGAGACCTTCTCGAAGTCATGAGCGAAGAGGATGCCCGAAAGGAGTTCGGACTCGATTGGTCCGCCGAGGATTAGAGGGCGGTCGTACTCGCCCTGCACACGGGGATGCGAATCGGCGAGGTCTGCGGCCTTCGGTGGTGCGATGTGGATTTCGAGACGGGCCTGATCTCGATCAGACACTCGGTGGCGTACGCGAAGGGAATGGGTTCGTTCATCAAGGACACCAAGACCCATGACGCCAGGGGTATCCCCATCGACCCGGTCGGCCTACTCCCCTTCCTGAAGGAGACCCACGAGATCGACTGCGGAAAGCTGCGCTTGCGCGGCCTTACCGGGGCGGTCGAGATCGGGGACTGCTACATCCTGTCGGAGCCGGGCGCGACCTTCGCGACGACAAGCTATATCCGCAGGGCGTTCAAGACGTTCTCGGAGACCAACGGCCTCATGGGCACCAACGACGAGCTGATCACGTTCCACGGCCTTCGCCACACGTTCGCAACGCAGTGGATCCGCCAAGGCGGCGATATCAAGGCGCTCCAATCGATCCTCGGCCACAAGGACGCCATGGCGACGCTCAACGTCTACGCCGACATCGAGCCCATCTCCAAAATCCATAACATGCTGCGCGCCACGCCGTGCCTTTGGCGCGGGCACCTCGGGCCGAGGGTCGATCCGGGTCCCATGTTCCAACAGAGGATCCAGGAGTCCATCGAGACGCTCCAGGCGTTCGGCTACGGCATCACCGAGCCGGACGACCGAAATATCGCCATACGCGACGTGAAGACGAACAGTTGGCTCTAGCTCACCGAGTACGCGGCAGTGCTGGGCCCATCCCAACTGAGGTCACGGTGGTCCGATAGGGGCGCCGCCCGCGGCATGCGCCGCGGAGCGGTATCCCCTACCGAAGGGCGGGGATGCCCTCCGCTTCCAGTTCGGAATCAGCCGTCGGAGGCGTTCGGCTGACTGCGGGAACGGCCTGTCCGCTCAATGTATTCGGCTGAGATCGGAAATCAACCCAACACGAGCCGGACACGCGCCAGACGGCTCTTCCCCGTACGGCCTTCCCCCTTACGCTCATGTTGCAGGCATGTAACGCCGCAGCGAGCGCGCCTTTTTTGCGCCAGACAGGTACAATGATGAACACTGTACCGTAGCGGAGCGCCCCGCGCGCGCCGCAATCACGCGAAAGGGTTTCCCATGGCCGAGATCTCGTCCTCCCGTATCGTCATCACCGTCCTTGGCAAGAACCGCCCCGGCATCGTCGCCGGCGTCACCCGTGTTCTGGGCGAGGCCAACGTCGACATCCGCGACATTACGCAGTCCATTATCGAGGACATCTTCACCATGACCATGCTGGCCGACACCGCCGAGTCCAAGCTCGACTTCGCCGAGCTGCAGAAGGCGCTGGCCGAGGCAGGCGAGCTTTCGGGCGTCAACGTGTCCATTCAGCGCGAGGACGTTTTTAACTTTATGTACCGCCTGTAGCGAATAAGCCGCCGGGGATTGCCTGACACGCGCATGCCCATGCAAGCCACCCCGATGCGGCCCGGAGAGGAGCGCACATGGCCTACGACGCCAAGAAAATCTATTACCGCTTCGATGACCACTTGAGCCGACTGGTTCTGGATTACGAAGCAAGCCGCCAGATTTCGTCTGAAAGCGAAAGCCTCTACCACGGCCTGCCGACCGACCCTTATGACGAGGGCTTGTTCGAAGAGCACAATGTCAAGCGCGGCCTGCGCAATGCCGACGGCTCGGGCGTGGTCGCGGGCCTCACTCGTATCTCGGATGTGCACGGCTACAACAAGGTCGACGGAAAGGTCGTGCCCGATCAGGGCAAGCTCACGCTTCGCGGCTACAGCATCGAGGATCTGGTCAACAATGCCCAGGCCGAGAATCGCTACGGCTACGAGGAAGTCGCCTATCTGCTTATCACGGGTTCGCTGCCCAACAAGGAAGAGCTCGACGGCTTTTGCGAGCGCCTGGGCGCCTTTAGACATCTAAGCGACGAGTACGTTAAAGAGTTCCCTATGACCACGGTGTCGTCGAGCATCATGAACGTGCTCCAGCGCGCCGTGCTGCTGCTCTACGCCTTCGATGCCGAACCAGACGTGATCACGCCCGAGCACGAAATCGACGTCGCCATTTCCATGCTCGCACGTCTCCCGCGCATTGCCGCCTTCGCACACATGGCCTCGGTCGCCAAGCTTCGCGGCTCCGAGGTTCACGTGCCGCACCCCACGCCCGGTCTCTCCACCGCCGAGACCATCCTACAGGTCCTGCGCGGCGGCATGGCGTTCACCCGCGATGAGGCGATGCTGCTCGACGTTATGCTCATGCTGCATGCCGAGCACGGCGGCGGCAACAACTCCACCTTCGCTTGCCGCGTGCTGTCGTCTTCGGCCACCGACCCGTATTCCGCCTACGCCGCGGCTATCGGCTCGCTCAAGGGCCCGCGCCACGGCGGTGCCAATGCCAAGGTCGTGTCTATGCACGAGGACATCCGCGCGCATGTTTCCAACTGGGAGGACGAGGACGAGGTCGCGGCCTACCTGGGCAAGATCCTCGACAAGCAGGCCTTCGACGGCACGGGCCTCATCTACGGCATGGGCCACGCCGTCTATACGCTCAGCGACCCGCGCGCCGAGGTCTGCCGCCGTTACGCGCGCTCACTGGCAGCCAAGAAGGACTTGGGCGAAGAGTTCGCACTCATCGAGCGCATCGAGCGCCTGGCACCGCAGGTGATGCGCGACCACGGCATGACCAAGCCTATCTGCGCCAACATCGACCTGTACACAGGCTTTATCTACAAGATGCTCGGCGTGCCCGAGACGCTTTTTACGCCGCTTTTCGCCGTCGCCCGCATGGCCGGCTGGTCGGCACACCGCATGGAAGAGCTCTTCTGCGCGCATCGCATCATCCGCCCGGCATACCGTCCGGTGATCGAGCCGCTGGAATACAAGCCGCTCGCCGACCGCTAGGACGCGGACCGTTATAGAACCCGAGCGTGGCCAGGGCATCACCGCCCTCGGCCACGCTTTTTATGCCAGCAGAAAGGGCTGCATCAAATGATTGTGTTTTCCGATATGGATGGAACGCTGTTGACGAGCGATAAGCAGATGAGCGATGCCACCTGGACAATGCTCGACGAGCTCGCACGTCGTGGCATCGAGTTTGTTCCCTGCACGGGGCGTCCGCTGTCGGGCATCTTTGAGCCCATTCTCGCCCATCCCGCCGTGCACTACGCAGTCTGCGCCAACGGCGCCAGCGTCTGGCAGCTCGACGACGATGTGCCCACCGACGCCTCGCGCGCCACGTGCATCTTGAGCCGTCCGCTCGATTGCGGCATTGCCCACCGCATCCATCGCATTGCCGCCGGCCACGATGTGACCTTCGATATCTTCGCGGATGGACAGTGTTTCCTCCCCCGTTCGCTTTACGGGCGCCTAGATGAGTTCTGCGGCGGCGATCCCCACATCGCGGCTTCGCTCAAGCGCACACGAACACCGATCGACATGGATATCGACAGCAAGATCGACGAAGTCGAGACGCTCGAACGCATCGCCATGTACTGGCACGACCCGGCCGATCGCGACGCCATCGCGGCGGCGCTCGACACGCTCGGAGGCATTGAGGTCACGCGTTCTTACGCCATGAATATCGAGGTCATGGGCGAGGGCGCCACCAAGGGAACGGCCCTCACGTGGCTGTGTGAGCATCTGGGCGAGCGTCTCGCCGACGCCTGGGCGTTCGGTGACAACATCAACGACATCCCCATGCTGCAGGCAGCGGGCCATGGCATGGCCATGATCAACGCCGAGCCCGAAGACCGCGAGGCCGCCGACGCCATCACCGAATACGACAACGACCACGACGGCGTCGCCCGCACCATCATGGCCGCCCTCGCCTAGTCACTGGAGACGTTCTTAAACGACTAGTCACTGGGGACACTCTTCGCAAAAAGCTGCAAGGACTGTCCCCCACTGCCGGCAGAAAAAGAACGTCCCCATCTGCCGGATTAGGAGAGACTCTCCAGCACGCGACGGAGCTCCTGCTGGACGGCGTGGTCGCGATTACAACCCACCACGCGATCGGCCACTGCCTTGAGCGCGGGGCGCGCGTTTTCCATCGCGCAGCCCGTACCGACAAAGCGAATGATCTCGTAGTCGTTCATCGAGTCGCCAAACGCCATGACCTCGTCGCGACCAATGCCGTAATGCTCCGCGAGCTGCGCGATACCCGAGGCCTTCGACACACCAGGCTGCATGGCATCGATCCACGCGTTGCCCGAAGGCGCAAAAGTAAAGAGCTGACCAAGTTCGCGCTGTAGCACGTACGCGCTGTCCATAACCGCACTGTCGTCGCAAAAGATACTCGCTTTGATGATATTTACGCTGGGATCGGGCAGCTCCCAAATGCGCTCGGCATTGGGAAGGTCCTTATCGACCTCACGCACGAACTTGCACTCGTCATCGAGCAGGAAGGACTTGGTTCGGTCAAAGAGCGCAAGATGCAGATTGGGAAACGTCCTGACGGCTTGGGCGAGCCTTCGAATCGCCAGGTGGGAATACACCTCACGGTCTACCATCTTACCGTCGGCGTAGACCTGGGCGCCGTTAGCGGCGACAAAGTCCATCTTGTCGCGAACGGGCGCAAAGAACTCGCACAGGCGATCGTAGCGACGACCTGACGATGCAGCGAAATGCACACCATGCTCGTGTAGCGCCAGAATCAGTTCGTAGGTCTCGGGAGGCACCTGGCCGTTTTCGTCAAGCAGTGTGCCGTCCATATCGGATGCAATCAGTTTAAACATAGAAAAGCTCCCTTCGGGCTTGTTGGAATCGAACGCGTATCCGATTCCAACGTACCCAAAGGGAGCTCAAATAAGACTCCGCGGGCGTAAACGTTACAAGGACCTGGCAAATAGCTCACACATGCCAGAGGCCCTACGGTCGCGGCGTCAGGCAGCCCGCCAAAGAGCGTCCCCAATGACTAGTCGTTTAAGAACGTCCCCGATGACTAGTCGGCGTAGGTGAAGGTTGTAACGTCGAACATGCCCTCGGGGCGGATGCGGAGCGTCGGGATGACCGGCAGGGGCAGGAAGATGATGCCCATGATGGGGTCGAGCGGCGGCTCAATACCCATGGCGCGCGCCTTGACCATAAAGTCATCGTGCTGCGCGGCAACGTCCTCGGCCGTGCCCTCGCTCATCAGGCCACCGAGCGCCAGCGGAATGCGCGCCACAACCTCGCCGTTGCGCACCAGCACGTGGCCGCCCTGGCCCACGGCCTCAACGGCAGCCATCATATCGGCGGCGTTGTCGCCCACCACGCACACGTTGTGCGAGTCGTGGCCGATCGTGGAGGCAATGGCACCACCGGTGATGGTAAAGCCGCGCACCCAGCCGCGGCCGATATGCTTGCCAACGAGTCCCAGGCCAGCGGGGCCGTCACCGTCGGCGCCCTCGGCCTGCAGCGACACGCCGCGGCCGTGGCGCTCGATCAGCATAATACGGCGCAGGCCCTCGGCGCTCTCGGGACGAACCATGCCCGTGATGGCCTTGCCCGGCACCACGTCAATCACGGCCTCGCCCGGCTTAAAGGCATAGTCGAATACGTCGAGCGAAAGCTTCGGCAGCTTAACGGAGGCGCGCAGCTCATCGGCAAGGGCCGCAACCTCGGCCATCTCGGGTGCGATCTCGCCCACAAAGGTGCCGTCCTGCGCCACCAGGGAACCGGCGGCATATACGCGATGCGGAGCCGTGGCAAACGTCAGGTCATTGAGCACCAGCAGGTCGGCACGCTTGCCCGGGGCAATCGCACCGCGGAGCTCGTGCGGGTCGCGGCAGCCGTGATCCAGGCCAAACGCCTCGGCCGTGGAGAGGGACGCCATAGAGATAGCGACCACGGGGTCGATACCGGCCTCAATCGCCACGCGGCAGGCATTGTCGATCATGCCGGCTGCAAGCGCATCGGAAGGAGCGCGGTCGTCAGTCGCAAAGCAGCAGCGGCGGGCGCGCGCGGGATTCTCCAGCAGCATCGGCGACAGGTTGGCCAGATCATGGCTGCACGTACCCTCGCGCAGCATCACGTACATGCCGCGAGACAGCTTGTCGAGCGCCTCCTCGGGAATCGTCGACTCGTGGTCGGCAATAATACCCGCCGCGGCATAGGCATTGAGGTCCTTGCCGGCAACGAGCGGCGCATGGCCGTCGACCTGCTTGGACGGTGTCTGGTTGGCAGCATCGATGCGAGCGCAGGTCTCGGGATCGGCCATAAAGACGCCCGGCAGGTTCATCATCTCGCCCAGGCCAAAAACGTCGCCCGGATGCTCGGCAAAAAACGCCTGCATGTCAGCAGCGGTAATCACAGCGCCCGCTTGCTCATCGGGCAGCGCGGGCACGCATGAGGGCATCATGTACTTGATGGAAATGGGCGCGCGGCGACCGTCCTCGATCATAAAGCGCAGGCCGTCGAGCCCCGCCACGTTGGCGATCTCGTGGCTGTCGGCAATGGCGGTGGTGGTACCGCGCGTCGCCGCCATGCGCGCATACTCGGCGGGACGGATGTTCGAGGACTCAATGTGCAGATGTCCGTCGATAAAGCCGGGGGCGAGATAGCGGCCCTGGCAGTCAATGACCTCGGCAGCCTCGTAGGTGCCGGCGGCATCGTCGCGACCATCGTAGAGCACGCCGACGATCACACCGTCCTTGACGGCAACGCTGCCGGGCGCCACACGCTGGCCATACACGTCGGCAATCTGCGCATTGATAAACAGCGTGTCGACGGGCACGCGGCCCTCGGCGGCCTCGATCACAGACCTCATGACCTCAACGGACATACATACTCCTTTAACCGTAGAAAAAAGCTGCGGAGCGGACAGACCTTCACCGCAGCAGACCAATAGCCATTGTATGCCCAAACGATGGGTCAACAATACGCCTCTCCGCTTAACGGCACACGCCACTTGGTGCAATGAGGAGAGGTTGCTTTGCACCAATGACAAGGAGTGTCCCAAAGTGCCGGCACAAAAGGAACGTCCCCAAGTGCCAAAAAAGGCCGCAGTCGGGATTCCCGGCTGCGGCCTTATTGCACTTGTGAGGTCAACTCGCTCGTTAGACCAACTTAAAGCCCTTGCGCTTGCCTACGGAGAGGGTGTCGCCCAGCTTGAGGGCGCTGGGATCGATGTTATAGCTCTTGGGAGCCACCGCCTTGCCGTTGATCTTGACGCCGCCACCGTCAATGTCGCGACGGGCCTGGCCGGCGCTCGCCGAAAGGCCCAGGTCCTTAAGCAGGCCTGCGAGGTAGATCTGGCCCTCGTCGTTGACGGTCAGCTCAACGTGCTTCTCGGGGAAGTCGGCAAGCTGGCCCTCCTTGAACACGCGGTCGAACTCGGCCTGAGCCTCGTCGCCGGCACCGACGCCGTGGTAGGTGTCGCACAGGTCGCGGCCCAGGGCGCGCTTGAGCTCATAGGGATCGGCAGAGCCGTCGGCCAGAGCAGCGTCGATCTTGTCGACCTCGGCCGGGGTGAGGGAGCTCGCCAGACGATAGTACTTGCCGATCATCTCGTCAGGGATGGACATGGTCTTGCCGAACATATCCTTGGGAGCATCGGTCAGGCCGATGTAGTTACCGTAGGACTTGGACATCTTACGGACGCCATCGGTGCCCTCGAGCAGCGGCATGGTGAGGGCGATCTGGGGCTCCATGCCCATCTTCTCCATGAGCTCACGGCCGGCGAGCAGGTTGAAGAGCTGATCGGTGCCGCCCATCTCTACATCGGCCTTGATCTGCACGGAGTCGAAAGCCTGCATCACGGGATACAGGAACTCATGCAGGGCGATCGGCGTCTGAGACTGGTAGCGCTTGGTAAAGTCGTCGCGCTCGAGGATGCGGGCGACGGTGAACTTGGAGCACACCTGCAGCAGACCGGCCAGATCCATCGAAAGGATCCAGTCACCGTTGTGCACGATGGTGGTCTTCTCGGGATCCAGGATCTTCATGGCCTGGCTCACGTAGGTCTCGGCATTGGCCTCGATCTGCTCCTGCGAAAGCTGCGGACGGGTGGAATTCTTGCCCGAAGGGTCGCCAATCAACGCGGTACCGTTGCCGATGATGAGGGTGACGTTGTGGCCCAGGTCCTGGAACTGACGCATCTTGCGCAGCGGCACGGCGTGGCCCAGGTGCAGGTCGGGGCTGGTGGGGTCGACGCCGAGCTTGATGTTGAGGGGCTCGCCCTTCTCAAGCTTCTTGCGAAGGTCGGCCTCGGGAACGATCTGCGCGGCGCCCGAGGTGATGATACGCATTTGCTCGTCAACAGACAGCATTGGGTAGCCTCCTTTTGCTATAGCACCCTCGCCGAAAACGGCGGTGCTGGAAGTCCATAAACTCTCTTATGATAACAAACTGACGCGACGCAGCACCTACGACAGGAAAATCCTCGTCCTGCCGCATGCGTCAATGGCAACTGGCAGACGTGTACCGTCACGCTCGACCAGATAGCGTACCTGCCGACGACGCAAGCAGTCGCGGCAACGAACCTGTCCCGTCGCATCGGTGGCGCAGACGCCCTCGGCGGTCAGCAGGCAGTGCTCGCACACCATAAGCTCGGGACGGTCGGCGTCGACCGGACCCAAGACGCCGGGTTCAGCGGCCAGTTCGGCAATACGCTCCGCATCATTGCCGAGCAACTCCGCCGGCAAGCACACCCGCCCCGCACCGAGTCCGCGCAGCCAGGTAAGCGTGGCCCGATTCGCGCAGAACACCGGCGCCGCCACGTCAAACGTCACGCCCAGCTCGCGAGCGATCACCACCTGTCCCAGGTTGCGGCAGACGACGCGCCCGGCACGCTGTATCAGTGAGCGGGTCCAGTCAGCGTCACCCGTGCGGCACACCTCGTCAAGCACCACAACGGCGTCGGACAAATCAAGTTCTCCGCGCGGGTCGGCATCCATCAGCTGCCAAGCAAAAACCATGCGAGTGGGAACCGCGCACTCCACCAACTCCGTGGACGCACCGCCATCCATCGCAACGCCCTCAAAGGGCAGCACCTCAACGGCACGCGCAACGGGCGCAATCGCATCCGCCTCGGCCCGCATGCGCTCCAACACTGCCGCCGTCTGATCCAACACGCCGGCGCTGCGAATCAGGTACACCTCGCAGCCCACGTCCACTTTACGCTTACAATGCACGACGACGCGCTTCCCCGCTGCGGCATCCACCGGGCAGGGCACCTGCGGCCAGCGCTTGGGCACATCGGGACGCGCGTCGACACCCGGATAGAACCGAATCTCGAGCGTGTCACCCGCCGCCACGGCGGCGTCGAGCTCAACGGTCACCTCTTCGTGGCCCACAGCGACCAAACGCCCCACGCGCACGCCCTGGTTAATTGCGCGCTCAAAGCTCATCAGCTCGGCACCCGAACGCCCTCGCAGGTACGCATCGGTAAACCCACGGTTAAACGACCTTCCCAGCTCGCGCTCAAGCTCTTCCACGGCACCGGGATCCCACGCGCCGTCGCACAGCATATCGAGTGCCCGGCGCCACACCCGCACCACGTTGAATACGTAATCGGGGTTCTTCATGCGCCCCTCGATCTTGAGCGACGCCACGCCGGCATCTACAAGCTCGGGCAGATGCGCAATACCCAGATAGTCGCGCGGGCACAACAGGAGATCCCCTTCGACGGCGACAACGCTCTGCCCCGCCTCGTCCACCAGGTCGTACGCCAGACGGCACGGCTGCGTGCAGTCGCCGCGCATCGCCGAGCGCCCACGCCGCAGGGCCGAGAACTCGCACGCCCCCGAATAGCCGATGCAAATCGCACCGTGGCAGAATACCTCGATGGGCACGCCCGTGGCACATAGCGCCGCAATCTCGTCGACCGTCAGCTCGCGTGCCGTCGTCACGCGCTCGACTCCCAGCTCATCGGCGGCAAGCCGCACGGCGCCTTCGCTATGAGCGCCCGCCTGCGTAGACAGGTGAATCTCGACCCCGGGAATCGCCGCGCGCAGCACGCAGGCCAACCCGGCATCGGCCACAATCAGAGCATCGGCGCCCAGCTCCAGTGCATGAGCTCCCAACACCACCGCGTCGGATAACTCATCGTCAAACACGAACACGTTGAGCGTCACGTACACGCGCGCGCCATGGGCATGCGCCACGGCACAACCGCGCACAAACTCGTCATCCGTAAAGCCATGGGCGCTCACACGGGCGTTAAAGCCGC
Source organism: Collinsella sp. (assembly GCA_048342015.1). Taxonomy (GTDB): domain Bacteria; phylum Actinomycetota; class Coriobacteriia; order Coriobacteriales; family Coriobacteriaceae; genus Collinsella. Next base: position 14,564 of record DBGDFS010000071.1, read on the forward strand.
CCAACCCCGCATAGATGGCATCGGCGCCCGCGGCGATGGCCGCAAGCATCTGGTCGAGCCCGCCCGCCGGCGCCAGCAGCTCGGGCAGCGCCGCACCGGCAGCATCCAATCCAGTCTTGTGTTGTCCGCTCGGCCCCATCGTCCGAATCGCCATCGACAAACTCCTTACCAAGGTATGCATTCACTCTGAAAAATGCCGCCTTCCAGCATACACGAGGCCTCGCGCACCCCGTTTGGTTTATCGTGTAATAACTTATGTCCATCCTGCCCCGACGGCACATCCGCCGTCGGGCACGACATACCTGGAGGTCAATATATGGGTCCTCGCCAACGACAGGGACGCAGCCGTTCAAAGACGCATGCCCTGCCCATAATCCTGCTCTCGTTTTTGGGCTTTTTGCTTATCGCGGGCGTGGCATTTGGCATCGGCATGGTCGGCAACGTCAACCGCTGGCTGTCCGATCTGCCCGACTACACCGACGCCAACGCGTATCTGGTGAGCGAGCCCACCGAGATCGTCGACTGCAACGGCAACAAGATCGCGAGCTTCTACACGCAAAACCGCAAGTCCATCACCAAGGACGAGGTCTCCCCCTACGTGCTGCAGGGCACCGTTGACGTCGAGGACGAGCGCTTCTACGAGCACGGCGGTATCGACCTGTGGGGTATCGCGCGTGCTGCGGTGGCAACCCTCGGCGGCGGGCACGAAGGCGCCTCGACGATCACCCAGCAGCTGGTGCGCAACACCATTCTGCAGGAGGAGCAGTTCGACTCGACCATCGAGCGTAAGGTGCGCGAGGCCTACATCGCCATCAAGATGGAGGACATGTACCCCAAAGACGAGATCCTCATGATGTACCTCAACACCATCTACTACGGCCACGGCGCCTACGGTATTGAGGCCGCAGCTGAGACCTATCTGTCCAAGAGCGCCGCCGACCTCACCCTGAGCGAAGCCGCGCTGCTCATCGGCCTTCCCAACTCGCCTTCGCAGTACGACCCCACGGTCAATCCCGACCTGGCACTGTCTCGCCGCAACAAGGTCCTCGACAACATGCTGCGCCTGGGCCACATCACCCAGGAGGAGCACGATGCCGCACAGGCCGAGCCCATCACCCTCAACGTGACCGAGATTTCGGGCAGCGGCGTCGACGTATACTCGCAGCCCTACTTTGTCGCCTATGTTAAGCAGCTGCTGGAGCAGGAGTTCTCGACCGACGTGCTCTTTAAGGGCGGCCTGACCGTCAAGACCACCATCGACCCCACGATGCAGCAGGTGGCAGAGAATGCCGTCCGCGAGCAGCTCGACACGCTCTCACTCGACGGCCTGGACATGGGCATGGTCGTCGTCGACCCCAAGACCGGCTACATCAAGTGCATGGTGGGCGGCTACGACTACAACGCCGACGAGAACCACGTAAACCATGCCACGGCCAAGCGTCCCGTCGGCTCCACCTTCAAGGCCTTTACACTGGCAACTGCCATCCAAAACGGCATGAACCCCAACGTCACCCTCAACTGCAACTCGCCGCTCAAGGCCAAGGGCACCACGACCGAGGTCCAAAACTACGCCAACCATAGCTATGGCAACATCACGCTTAAGCAGGCGACGGCATACTCCTCCAACACCGGCTACATCCAGGTGGCGGAAGCCGTCGGCAACAGCAAGATCATCTCGCTCGTCAAAAAGCTCGGCATCGATCCCGCCAAGGACAACATCGAGGACGTTCCCGTCATGACGCTCGGCACCGGCTCGATCTCGCCGCTCGAGATGGCCGCCGCCTACGCGACGTTTGCCAACGGCGGCTACTATCGCCAGCCGATCGCCATCACCGAGATTGACTCTCGTACCGGTTCGGTGCTGTACCAGCACACCGACAATCCCTCACAGGTGCTTACCGAGGGCGAGGCCGCCGCGGTCACCGATGTTCTGTCCGGCGTCATGCAGGGCGGCGGTACGGGTGCTGCCGGTGCCCTGAGCGTCAACCAGCCCTATGCCGGCAAGACGGGCACCACCGACAACACCACCAACCTGTGGTTCTGCGGCTATACCCCGCAGCTGGCGTGCGCCCTGTGGACCGGCTATTCCGCGGGCGAGATCCCCATCCAAAAATACGGCACAGACCTGCTGGGCGACAGCACCAACCTGCCTGTCTTTAAGCGGTTTATGAACACCGTTCTGACCGGTACCGAGCGCGAGGAGTTTGCGACCGGAACGGCGCCCACCTACAAGAACAACAGCGTCTGGAAGTTCTACGGCACCAACAACTCCAAGAAGACGGAGAACGACGACAAGGACGAGAACGAGGACGAAGAGGAAACCACCACGACGACTACCACGACGACCACGACCACCGAGACCACGGGCGGCGACACCACCGGCGGCACCGGTACGACCGGTGGCTCGACGGGCGGCTCCACCGGTGGTTCGACCGGCGGCGATGGCGGCACGCCTACGCCCACGCCCACTCCCGACCCCTCGCCCACGCCTGACGATACGGTCGGCTAGAAATCATCCGGCCATAAGCAACAAGGCCCCCGAGCAGCTTATTGAACTGCTCGGGGGCCTTTTTAGTTTAAAGCGACCTGATGGGCGGTCTTTATACCGGCAAACAAAAAAAGGGGGTACCGGCCAACGTCGATACCCCTTACAAGCCACGATGTCAGCGCGCACAGTGCCGAGCGCACGACCCGCACGCCTACTTGCGAGAATTGCTCAGCTTATTGATCAGCGCCTCGAGACGCTCGCCGTCCTCGGCCGTCTGGGCAATGACCAAAATCGTATCGTTGCCGGCAAGCGAGCCAAGCACATCGGGCAGCTCTGCCGCATCAACAGCGGCGGCGATGCCGGAAGCCGTACCAGGCTGAGCCTTGATCATAACCAGATTATCGGTGCGCAGAACGCCCGTTACGAGCTCGGAAACCATACGCTGCAGGTGCAGGTCCTCTGCCAGAACATAGATGCCCTCAGGGAGCTTACGCAGCCCCATATCGGCAATATCGCGAGAGACAGTCGCCTGCGTGCAATCAAAGCCCATAGCGCGGAGCTCATCGACCAGCACGCGCTGCGTGCGGACGTCCTTATTGCGCACAATATCTCTAATGGCATCCTGGCGCCCATTGCGTTTTTTAGCCATACAAACCCTCTCTCCAAAAGATGGCGGAGACAATCAATCAGTGATTGAATAGTTTAACGCTATTTGAAGGCTTTTGTGTATAAGAACGCATTTCGAAACAATTCTATGCAAGTTTGTTTCGAAATGAGCCGTTTAGGCGGTTTTTGCGCCCGTCCGGTTAAGAAAAGCTGCCAGATGCGTACACATCACGCAGCGCGCGGGCTTGGCGCTGGCGATCGGCCCAAACAACAGACCGAGCCCCCGATGGTTATCCTTGAGCGCGGCGACCATCTGACGGGTTCGAGGCGCATCGAGCATATCACGCATGCGGGCGGAACGCTCGATTGACGACACCCCATGCGGGCTCAGACACAAATTCTCGATGCAGGCGACCAGTCCGGCAAAGTAGAACTTTTGGCTTGCCAGCTTGAGCCGACCACCGCTGTCTGCTTCCGAGAGTGAGTCCGCAAGCTCGTCGAGCGCTCGAGTGTCATCGGATACCTTGGCATACATGGTGGGATCAAAGGCATCTGTAAGTTTAGGTGCCGCCGTGTGGAAACAAGCATCGCCGCAGCCGGACACGCATCGTGTCTGCGAAAGCGCGCATGCCATAAACCCAACTGTGCGAAACACCTTGTCGCACAAAAGGCATGCCTCAAACAGCGAGCGGCTGTACATCACACCAGAGGTCTGAACGACTAGGCCGCCTAAAATCAACTGAGGCAGCCCGGCCACCATCGAAGATTTGCTATCAATGGAAATATGAGCAGCATCCAAGACGCGCGAATGGCGCTCTCGATGTGCATCATAGCGGTCGAGCGACACCGTGGGGAGCACTATGTCTGCCGTAGTATCGCACGCGATATTGACCATCTTGGAAAGGGACTGCGGAGCAAACCACTCATCGGCGTTCATAGCGATGATTTGAGAGCCGCGCGAGGCAGCAAAACCGGCACGAAGGCAAGCGCCGCGCTTCGTGTCCTCGACGTCAATCAAATCAATATGGATGTCCCTGTCGGCAGCAACTTGAAGCGAATGGCGCACACCGGGCGCAGCATCGCGGCAGACAACGACAATCTGCAAATCGTAGAGGTCTTGGTTCTGGATACTCTCGAGCGCACGCATCGCATAGCTGGGCGAACCTTCTACCACAAGGATCACCGAAAGTCGCGGATGCGAGCCACGTCGAACCAAGTTATCCGTCCTCTCGACAGCAGTGAATCAAACTGTCGTTCATGGTACACCCCGGCAATAAAAGCAATGAGACACCGGTTGTATTGCACGCCAAGAACAGATGTTGCACACGCGCAGCCCACAGATGACAGGTGCCGACGCACGACGCGCCGAGCCCTCCCCTAGTCGAGCACGACAAGCTCGGCGGGATCGTAATCCACGCCCATAAACGTAAGGCCGCAGGCAGGAGCCGTGGGGCCCGCAGCGGTACGGTCGCAAGCATCGATGACCTCACGCATCCACTCAGGTTCACGGCGATGCATGCCAATCTCGACAAGCGTGCCCACGATCGTACGGACCATCGAATGCAGGAACGCATTGCCCTCGATGGTAAACGTCAGGATGTCCTCGCCAAACGCAATCTCATGGCCAAACTCGGCACGCATCACGCAGCGGTGCGTAGGCTTGCCCACGGCAGAGGCGACCTTGCAAAAGCTCTTAAAGTCCTGCTCACCCAAAAGCGCGGGACAGGCCGCAGACATGGCCTCGACGTCCAAGGGATAGCGATGCCACCACACGGCACCACGGGACAGCACGGGGCGCGCATCGCGATCGGCAATACGGTACGTATACGTACGGGAACGCGCGTCAAAGCGTGCAGAAAAGCCCTTACGGGCCCTGTAGACCTCGTTTATGGCGATATCTTTAGGCAGCAGGGCATCCATAGCCCGCAGCCACCTACGGCGCGTAAGGGCGAGCTCAGCGTCCGTTACGGGCACGCTGATGTACTGAGCCACGGCATGCACGCCGGCATCGGTACGACCTGCGCACGTCAGATCGATCGGACGGCTAAGCAGCGTCTCGATGGCTCGACGCAGCTCACCCGCAACCGTCGTCTGTCCCGGCTGCTCGGCAAATCCGCTATACGACGAGCCATCATAGGCCACGCGAAATACGAGCGTGGCGTCAAGCTCGGGGGTCAAATTGAAATCAGACGGCGCAGTCATGGGCGCTCCCAACAAACAAGTAACGGTATCGCGACAAAAAAAGAGGGGTACGCGAACGTACCCCTCGAATATAGCCTATGCAGACGGATTGTCTACTCAGCGGTCTCCTCAGCAGGAGCCTCCTCGGCAGCCTCGACCTTCTTGGGAGCAGCGGCCTTCTTGGGGGCCGGAGCAGCCTTCTTAGCCTTAGGCGTGCAAGGCTCGGTGACGAGCTCCATGATAACGATGGGAGCGTTGTCGCCCTTGCGGTTACCGAGCTTCATGATGCGGGTGTAACCGCCGTTGCGGTCCTGCCACATGCCCTGAGCAGCCTTGTCGAAGATCTCGGCAACGAGCTGCTTATCGCCGAGCTTGGCGATAGCCAGACGACGAGAGTGCAGGTCGCCCTTCTTGGCCCAGGTGATGATCGGATCGACGACCGAACGCAGCGCCTTAGCGCGGGTCTCGGTGGTCTTGATGCGGTCGTTCTCGAAGAGGGCCTTAGCAAGGCTCTTCTTCATGGCCTTGGTGTGGCTCGCATCGGTGCCGAGCTTCAGGCCCTTCTTAACGTTATGACGCATGGTCTAGTTTCTCCTCAAATATGCGAAGCATTAAGCCTTCAGGCTCAGGCCCATGGACTCAAGCTTGTCCTTCACTTCCTCGATCGACTTAACACCGAAGTTACGGATGTTGAGCAGATCGTTCTCCGAGAACTCAACGAGCTGACGGACCGAGTGAATGCTGGCGCGCTTAAGGCAGTTGTAAGAACGGACGGAAAGGTCCAGATCCTCGATCTGCTTGTCCAGCTCAGCGTTGTCGTTGGTGACCTCGGGAGCGAAGATCGAAGCCTCCTCCTCGACCTCGGGGGTCTCGGCAAGGTTCATAAAGGCAGCCATATGCTGGTTAATGATATTGGCAGCCTGGACCACGGCGTCGCGCGGGGCGATGGAGCCGTTGGTCTCGATCTCGAGGACAAGGCGGTCGTAGTCGGTGTGCTGACCGACACGGCAAGCCTCAACGAGCTTGGCGCAACGGGAAACCGGCGAGTACAGCGAGTCGACGTGGATCACACCGATGGGATCGTTGTCGCGTTTGTTGGCCTCGCCAGAAACATAGCCGCGGCCATAGCCGATGCGCATGCTCATGGTGAGATGGCCACCCTCGGTGAGCGTAGCGATGTGCTGCTCGGGGTTAACCAGCTCAAACTCGGACGGAATAAAGAAGTCCGCACCGGTGACCTCGCAGGGGCCGTCAACCGAAATGGTGGCGGTCGCCTCGTCGGTCGTGCCGAGAGCCCTGAAGACAAGACCCTTGACATTCAGGACGATGTCGGTGACATCCTCGACCATGTTAGGGATGGTCATGAACTCGTGCTGCGCGCCATCGATCTGAATAGCCTCGACGGCGGCACCCTCGAGCGAGGACAGAAGAACGCGACGAAGGGAGTTACCCAGCGTATCGCCGTAGCCACGCTCGAGCGGCTCGACGGAGACACGAGCAGACGTCTCGTTGATCTCTTCGACCTGAACCTGAGGCCTAATGAATTCTGACATGTATTACCTCCAGCCTCAGCAGCCCGGATGGACTACTTAGAGTAGAGCTCGACGATGAGCTGCTCGTTGATATCACCGCTGATCTGCTCACGCGTCGGCAGAGCGAGCACGTTACCAGACAGCTTCTCGATATCGACCTCGAGCCAGCCAGGGACCTCAAAGCGCTCGGAGGAAATCAGAGCCTCCTTGATGGGGAGGAGGTCACGGAACTTCTCGCCGACAGCGACGACGTCGCCGGCCTTGACGCGGTAGGACGGGATGTCCACGCGCTTGCCGTTCACGGTAAAGTGACCGTGACGGACGGACTGACGAGCCTCTTTGCGGGTGCGGGCGAAGCCAAGACGGAAGACGACGTTGTCGAGGCGAGACTCAAGAATGATCATGAGGTTCTCACCGGTGACGCCGTTCATCTTACGGGCCTTGTTGAAGTAGCCGTGGAACTGCTTCTCCAGAACGCCATAGATGAACTTGACCTTCTGCTTCTCGCGCAGCTGCATGCCGTACTCAGATTCCTTGCGACGGCGCTTGGGCTGACGGATAGATTCCTTCTTGCTGCTGTAACCGAGCTCAGCGGGATCGATCCCGAGCTGACGGCAGCGCTTAAGAACAGGAGTCCTGTCGATTGCCATATTGATACGATCCTTTCAGTTACACGCGGCGACGCTTCTTGGGGCGGCAGCCGTTGTGCGGAATGGGGGTCTTGTCCTGGATGCTCGAGACCTCGAGGCCAGCAGCCTGGAGGGAGCGGATGGCGGTCTCACGACCGGAGCCGGGGCCCTTGACGAAGACGGAAACCTTCTTCATACCGTGCTCCATGGCCTGCTTGGCAGCAGCCTCGGCAGCCATCTGGGCAGCGAACGGCGTGGACTTACGGGAGCCCTTGAAGCCCACCTGGCCAGCCGACTTCCAGGAAATGACGTTGCCCTGGGGATCGGTGATCGAAACGATCGTGTTGTTGAACGTAGAACGAATGTGAGCCTGGCCCACGGAAATGTTCTTACGGTCCGCGCGCTTCAGACGGGCAGCGCGAACGTTCTTCTTAGCAGTAGCCATCTATCTAGCGCTCCTTATTTCTTCTTCTTAGCACCGATCTGACGCTTCGGGCCCTTGCGGGTACGAGCGTTAGTGTGGGTGCGCTGGCCGCGGACCGGGAGGCCCTTGCGGTGACGAAGGCCGCGGTTGCAGCCGATGTCCATAAGGCGCTTGACGTTCTGGTTGCGCTCACGGCGGAGGTCGCCCTCAACCATGATCTGGTTCTTGTCGATATAATCGCGGATGGCGTTAACCTCATCCTCGGTGAGGTCCTTAACGCGCGTATCCACGTTAACGTTGCACTCGACGCAAATCTTCGTCGCAGTGGTGCGGCCGATGCCGTAAATGTAGGTCAGACCGATCTCAACGCGCTTCTCACGCGGGAGGTCGACACCATTAATACGGGCCAACGTAGTCTCCTCTCTTAACCCTGACGCTGCTTATGACGGGGGTTCTCGCAAATGACGAGGACCTTGCCATGGCGCCTAATGATTTTGCACTTATCGCACATCTTCTTGACCGAAGGACGTACCTTCATCGTTCTTCCTTTCGGTAGCGCTCAAACTACTTCCCTACTATCTACTCGCCCAGCCGCAGGCGTTTAAAACTATGGCTGGTCTTCACACACAATCCGACCGTAGGTTGAGCTAAGCCTGCAGCCGGAAATGGAGTGCGTGTATGCGTGCCGCTATTTGTAGCGATAGGTGATGCGGCCGCGGGTCAGGTCGTACGGGGAAAGCTCCACGACAACCCTGTCACCGGGGAGAATACGGATGTAATTCATTCGGATCTTGCCAGAAATGTTGCACAGAACCGAATGACCGTTCTCGAGCTCAACCTTAAACATGGCGTTGGGCAGCGGTTCCTTTACCGTACCCTCGAGCTCAATTGCGTCTTCCTTCTTCACAAGCAATCATCTTTCTCTAGAAAACGACAGCGATTGAGTATTCTACAATACGCATGCACGTATCGTAATATCTTCGTAATGGCTCCACAACTAAGTGGAACTTGTTACATTTCTCCGCCCTGCAAAGAACACCAAGCGCCTTGAGCGTCGGTGGTGAGAATCACCGGGCCGTCATCGGTGATGGCGACGGTGTTCTCGTAGTGCGCGGCGGGCAGATGGTCGTTGGTGGTAACGATCCAACCATCAGAGCCCGTGCTCACATGATTGGAACCCATCGTAACCATCGGCTCGATGGCAATGACCATACCGGCCTGAAGGCGAACGCCCCTCCCCTTCTTTCCATAGTTAGGAACGTTGGGGTCCTCGTGCATCACGCGACCAATGCCGTGCCCTACGTAATCGCGAAGTACGCCATAGCCGTGAGACTCGGCGAGGGACTGGACGGCATAGCCAATGTCCCCGATATGGTTACCGGGAACAGCCTGCTCGATTGCAGCCTTAAGGCAATCGCGCGTAACCTCGCACAGGGCCTTGGCCTCGGGCGTGGGGGTACCGACGAAAAACGTCCAAGCGTTATCACCCACCCAACCGTCGACAACGGCCCCCGTATCGATGGAGATGATGTCGCCATCGCGCAGGATCATGTCGGGATTGGGAATACCATGCACCACGGCATCGTTGATCGATGCGCAAATGGTACCGGGGAACCCGCCGTAGCCCTTAAAGGCAGGGGTGCCACCATGCATGCGGATAATCTGCTCCGCAAGCTGGTCGAGTTCAAAGGTCGAAACACCAGGGCGAACCATGGCTCCAACGTGGCGGAGCGCCATCTTAGATAGCGCTCCTGCCTTCTTCATCTGCTCGATTTGCGTTGCAGACTTAATCTTGATCATAGACCGAGAGCCTCTTTGACATCCCCGTACACGGTCTCGCGAGCCTGGTCACCGTTGACCGACTTAAGCAGACCCTGGCCACGATAGTAGTCAACGAGCGGGCTCGTGGACTTCTCGTAGACGTCGAGACGGTTCTTGATAGTCTCGGGCTTGTCGTCGTCGCGCTGATACATCTCGCCGCCACACTTGGGGCAGGTAGCATCGGCAGCGGTGCCGGTGTAACCGCAGGCGCGGCAGGTGCGACGCGAAGACAGACGATCGATGATGACCTCGGGGGCCACGTCAACCAGAAGGGCGCAGTCGATCTCGCGACCCAGGGCGGAGAGCTCGGAATCGAGCGTCACAGCCTGAGCGGTGTTGCGCGGGAAGCCGTCGAGAATGAAGCCCTGCTGGGCATCGTCGGCGGCAAGGCGCTCCTTGACAAGGTCGATCACGAGCTGGTCGGGAACGAGCTCGCCAGCGTCCATGTACTTCTTAGCCTGAATACCAAGCTCGGTGCCACCCTTGACGGCAGCACGCAGCAGGTCGCCCGTGGAAATGTGAGCGACGCCGAACTCGGCGACGAGCTCCTGTGCGACGGTACCCTTACCGGCACCCGGAGCTCCGAGCAATACGAGGTTCATGAGCAATCCTCCTCTAGCCTATTTAAAGAATCCATCGTAATCATACATCTTGATCTGGCCTTCGAGCTTGTCGACCGTGTCGAGCACGACGCCGACCATGATGAGGATGGACGTGCCGCCAAATGCCTGGATCAGCTGATTACCCGTGAAGGAGAAGATGATCGAAGGCACGATGGCGATGAGCGCCAAGAAGACAGCGCTGGGAAGCGTGATCTTGTTGAGCGCGTTCTTGATGTAGGCCGCGGTAGCCCTGCCCGGACGGACGCCCGGAATAAAGCCGCCCTGCTTCTTAAGGTTGTCGGCCGTGTCGTCGGGGTTGAACACCATGGAGGTGTAGAAGTACGCGAAGAACACGATGAGGACAACGTTAAGCACCCAGTTGAGCCAACCAGTCGAAAGCGCAGAGGCAACTGCCTGGATCCAGCCGATGCCGGGGAAGAACACGGCAATCTGAGCCGGGAAATACAGCAGCGCCGAAGCGAAGATGATCGGCACGACACCCGCAGTGTTGACCTTGATGGGCAAGTAGGTGGTCTGGCCACCCATCATGCGACGACCCACGACGCGCTTGGCGTAGGAGACCGGAATGCGGCGCTGGCCGCGCTCAAGGAAAACGATCAGCGGGATAACCAACAGGATGATGGCGCAGATGATCACCATAGTGATGATGCCACCGGCGTTACCCTCGGTGCTGGAGAAGATCGCCTGCGGAAGACCGGCCATGATGTTCGCAAAGATGATCAGCGACATGCCATTGCCGATACCGCGCTGGGTGATGAGCTCACCAATCCACATGATCAGCATGGCGCCCGCGGTGAGCGTACCGACGATCATGAGGTCAAAGATGATCTCGGGAGCACCGGCACCGTTGAAGCTGATACCGAAGCTCTTAAAGAGGAAGAGGTAACCCACGGAGTTGAGGATTGCCAGAGCCAAGGTGAGGTAACGCGAATACTGCGTAATCTTGGTCTGACCGACCTCGCCCTCGCGGGCAAGCTCATGCAGGGAAGGCACGACGGCCTGGAGCATCTGGAGGATAATCGAGCTCGTGATGTACGGCATGATGCCCAAAGAGAACACCGAGACATAGCTCAACGCGCCACCAGAGAAAAGATTCAGGAGGGCCATAGCACCTGCGGCGACCGAGTTGCTCCCGGTCGAGAAAAGGCCCAGCATCCCCTGGAAGGGAATGCCGGGCACAGGAACGTGCGCACCAATGCGGTACACGACGAGCATAGCTATGGTAAAAAGAATCTTTTCGCGCAGTTCTTTGATGCGGAAAGCATTCTTAAGACCATTTAGCACGGCAGCTCGACCTTTCCGCCGGCGGCCTCGATCTTGGCCTGCGCAGAAGCGCTGACCTTGTCGACCTTGACCGTGAACTTCTTGGTGAGCTCACCATTGCCGAGCACCTTGACGGGCTCGAACTCGCTCTTGGTGATGCGAGCGGCCTTAAGAGCGGCACCGTCGATCACAGCGCCGTCCTCGAACTTACGCTCGAGACGCTCAACGTTAACGGCGGTATACTCGATACGACGGGGGTTGCGGAAGCCCGGAAGCTTGGGCAGGCGCATAGCCAGCGGAGTCTGGCCACCCTCGAAGCCGGCACCCTTGGTGCCGCCAGAGCGAGAGCCCTGGCCCTTCTGGCCGCGGCCAGAAGTGGTGCCGTGACCCGAAGAATTGCCACGGCCGACGCGCTTGCGGTTCTTGGTGGAACCGGGCGCGGGAGTAAGATCGTGAAGCTGCATTTGCTACTCCTCTACAATCTCGACAAGGTGCTTGACCTTGAAGATCATGCCGCGGACGGACTCGTTGTCAGCAATCTCGCGAACCTCGCGGATCCTGTGGAGACCGAGGGCACGGACAGTACGGACCTGGTCCTGCTTGCAACCATTGGTGCTGCGGACCTGCTTGATCTTGATGGTGTCAGCCATGCTTAGTTCTCCTTACCGACGAACATCTCGGAGACCGTCAGGCCACGGCGAGCCGCGACGTCCTCAGGGCTGGAGAGCTCCTTGAGGCCCTCGACGGCAGCCTTGATGATGTTGAGGCCGTTGTCGGTACCGAGGGACTTGGACAGGACGTTCTTGATGCCAGCAAGCTCAAAGAGGGGACGCACAGCGCCGCCGGCGATAACGCCGGTACCCTCCACAGCGGGCTTGATGATGATGCGGCCGGCACCAAAGTGGCCGAGAACCTCGTGCGGGATGGTGCCCTGCTCGGTCACCGGCACGTGGAACATGTTCTTCTTGGCATCGAGAGACGCCTTGGAGATGGCCATGGGCACCTCAGCGGACTTGCCCATGCCAACGCCGACGTTGCCCTTGCCGTCGCCAACGACGACGAGAGCGACGAGGCTCATGCGACGACCACCCTTGACGGTCTTCGACACGCGGTTGATGTAAACGACGCGCTCCTCGAACTCGGAGGCCTCGCGCTGCTGCTTCTGATTACGAGCCATGTGCTACATACCTCCTAGAACTCGAGACCGGCGGCACGAGCACCGTCGGCGAGGGCCTTGACGCGGCCATGGTAGATACGGCCACCGCGATCGAAGGCGACCTTGGTGATGCCGGCCTCGATGGCGCGCTTGCCAACGAGCTGACCGACCTTCTCCGCAGCCTCCTTGTTCGAGGTGTGGGTGCCCTTGAACTCGGCCTCGAGGGTCGAGGCAGAGACGAGCGTCAGGCTGGAGCCCTTGCTGTCGTCGATGATCTGGGCATAGATGTTGGCGTTAGTACGGGTCACGCGAAGACGCGGACGCTCGGAGGTACCCGAGACCTTGCCGCGAACACGACGCTGACGACGCTTGAGGCCTTCCAGCTTCGCCTTATGCTTGTTCATACGTAAACTCCTAAAAAGGTTGATCTTGCCAGCACCTGACGGGGTGCTGGTCTTATGCGAGTGAGTCGGTTACGACTACTTGGCGGCCTTACCCAGCTTGCGGCGGATGTGCTCGCCAACGTAGTGGATACCCTTGCCCTTGTAAGGCTCGGGAGGACGATGGCCGCGGATCTCAGCGGCGATCTGACCGACCTGCTGCTTGTTGATACCCTTGACGTTCACGTGGGTGTTGTCGGGAACCTCGAAGGTGATGCCCTCGGGAGCCTCGACGATCACGGGGTGCGAGAAGCCCAGGGAGAACTCGAGGTTCTTGCCCTTCTGCTGCACGCGGTAACCGACGCCGGCGAGCTCGAGCTTCTTCTCGAAGCCCTCGGAAACGCCAACAACCATGTTGTGGATGAGGGCACGGGTGAGGCCGTGGCGGGCACGGGTCTCACGCTCGTCGTCGGGACGGGAAACGGTGAGGACGTTGTCCTCGACGTTGATAGCGAGCTTCTCAAAGACATCGAGCTCGAGCTGGCCCTTGGGGCCCTTGACGACAACGTTGTTGCCGTTGACTGCCACTTCGACTCCGGCGGGAATCTGGACAGGCTTATTACCGATACGAGACACGGTGATCTCCTTTCCTTCTACCTACCGAGCGAATTACCAGACGTAAGCGATGATCTCGCCGCCGACGTTGTGCTTGCGAGCATCGCGGTCGGTCATGACGCCATGGCTGGTGGAAATAATGGCGGTACCAAGGCCACCGCGGACGCGGGGCATGTCGGCAACGCCGGTGTACTTACGCAGGCCCGGCTTGGAAATGCGGCGGATGCCGTTGATGACCTTAGCCTTCTTGGGACCATACTTAAGCGTGATGTGCAGAGTCTTCTGGGGAACGGTGTCCTCGACATCGTAGCCCTCGATGTAGCCCTCCTCGTGCAGAACACGAGCGATCTCGACGAGCTTCTTGCTGCTCGGCATGGAGACCGTGGCCTTGTTCACAGAGTTAGCGTTACGGATGCGCGTAAGCATATCTGCGATCGGGTCTGTAAGGTTCATACAGATTCTCCTTCGTTCTTGATGAACACGTGCTCTTGGTTCTTCGCCGCCCTTAACGGCAAAGCCTTTTTAGCGCGTTTTCCCTGTTCCAAACTGATGCTTGAAACGCTGGTAGTGACTTACCAGCTGGCCTTCTTAACGCCGGGAAGCTCGCCCTTGAGTGCAAGCTCGCGGAAGCAGACACGGCACAGGCCGAACTTGCGGTACACAGAGTGCGGACGGCCGCAGCGCTGGCAGCGCGTGTACTCACGAGTAGAGAACTTCTGCTTGCGATTGCACTTGACGATCATCGATGTCTTAGCCACTTATATCCTCCTCACATAGAGTATTGTTCGCCCCAAGCGCCGCCCCCTTGTGGGAACGGCGCTTATAGGGCAGGTGAACCTATTTCTTGAACGGGAAACCGAAGGCGTCCAGAAGGGCCTTGGCCTCCTCATCGGTATTGGCGGTGGTCACGAAAGTGATGTCCATACCGCGCTGGTGATCGACGGAATCGAAGTCGATCTCGGGGAAGATGAGCTGCTCGGTGACGCCCATGGAGAAGTTACCACGGCCGTCGAAGCTCTTGGCGGAGATGCCGCGGAAGTCGCGGATACGGGGGATCGCGACGGAGGTCAGACGATCGAAGAACTCCCACATACGGTCGCCACGCAGGGTAACCTTGCAGCCGATCGGCATACCAGCGCGCAGGCGGAAGGTAGCGATGGACTTGCGGGCACGGGTGATCATCGGCTGCTGGCCGGTGATGGCGCGCAGGTCGCGCACGGCACCGTCGATGGCCTTGGAATCGGTAGCGGCCTCGCCGACACCCATGTTCACGACAATCTTCTCAAACTTGGGGATCATCATGACGTTCTCGTACTGGAACTTGTCCTGAAGCTGCTGCTTGACCTCGTTGTTGTACTTGGTCTTCAGACGCGGCACATACTTCTCTTCTGCCATTGTTCACTCCTTCTTGGGGTTTTAAGCACGGGGCGTGGCCACGATGGGTTGTCCTCGTGCCTCCTGGCTGCATCCGCGCCGCTCATGGCATTTTGCGGTTTGGACTCGACACAGCAGGAGCCGACAAAACAATCGGTACTATACGCGCATCGGGAGTGTATTTCCAGAAAAACCTCGTCTGCCTGCACAACTCCACAACTCCCCCGCACAAATGGGTCCAAAAAAGCTGTTGCGGTGAAATAGGGACTGTTTGGCGGCCTAACAGGCTTAAACAATCCGTATTTCACCGCAACTTAATTGGTGGGGATGCGATTAGCGCTTGCGGGGGACGAGTTTGGTGCGGCGCAGGTGGATCATCTCGGCGGCGATGGAGATGGCGATCTCCTCGGGGTCCTCGGCCTCGATGGCAACGCCGATCGGAAGGTGCAGCCCGTCGATCTGGTCCTGCGTGAAGCCCTCCTGCTCCAGGCGAGCGCGCACAAAGGCCGTCTTGCGGCGCGAACCCAGACAGCCCAGGTAGGCAGGCTTGGCACGCATGGCCTGAATCACCACGTCGATATCGGACTTGTGACCCGCCGTGGCGACGACCACCAAGTCGCGCGGACCGATGGGACACAGCTCGCTCAGGTTCTTGTAATCGACCAGGCGACGATCGTAGACACCGGGCACCCATTCGGGCGTCAACGTGCCGGGGCGGTCATCGCAGGCCACGACGGCAAAGCCCGCCGCCGTGAGCACGCGCGCCGTCGCGGCGCCCACGTGTCCGCAGCCAAAGATGTAGGTCAGGCCCTCGGGGCAGAGCGTCTCGACGTGCGCCGCGGGAATCTCGGAGGCGGCGTTAGTGTAGGTGACGCTACTCCCCTCCTCCACCAGTGAAAGCCCGGGGCAGCCCGCAATGGTATGGCGCGATGCCTCGCCATGGTACTCGGCCACATCGCCCTCGAGCGCGCTCGCGATAAACGGTTCAAAGTCGATGACGAAGTCGCCGATGCGCCGATAGACCAAGACGTCGGCAATTTCCTGGAACAACGGTGCCTGGGTCGCATCCAGATGTAGGTAGCACAGGCAGATGGCTCCGCCGCAGATCATGCCGGTATCGGAGTTCTCGCCGCCCATGGTGTAGCGGACCAGACGCGATTGCCCCGCGGCCAGCAGCTCTCGCGCCTCGTCCAGCGCAAAGAGCTCGATCTTGCCGCCGCCGATGGTGCCCGCCTGGCTACCGTCGGCAAAGACGGCCATCCAGGCGCCCACGCCGCGCGGCGACGACCCCGCCGTGCCGGCTACGACCACGAGCTCGCACGTCTCGCCAGCACGCAGGGCGACAAGCGCCGCATTCACAACATCGAGCTTTTCCATTGCCGCCTTCTATCCTCTAAAGATATCGGTGAGCATAGCGAGTGCCTCGAGCACGCCGCCGCCGACCGACGTCGCCTTGTCCGAAATGTAGTTGATATAGCTGGCATCGCCACGCGGATCGACATCGGCGCATTTAAAGCCCTCAGTCACCTGCACGCCGTTCGCCAAAAGCCCGCGCAGGCAGCCATCGATCTGCGTGCACATGGGCGTATCGTCCGCGTAGCCAATCACGTCTCCGGCGCTCACGATGTCGCCGATTGCGCGGTCGGACCGAAACACGCCGGCGGCGGGGCTGTGGATAACGCGCTCCTTGCCATAGCCGGCGATCACGCCCGGCACGCCCGTGTTGGGCTGGGGCGAGCCCTGGGTAATGACGCGGCCCAAAAAATGCCCGCGCATGGTCTCGACCACGGCGTCGCAATCGACCGGCGCGGTAAAGCCCGGCCCCACGGCGATGACGGTAGGCGCCATGTCGCGCGTGGTGCCCAGGTTGCGCTTGGCCAAAATCGCGTCGACCACAGCCGCGGGTTTAAGCTCATCGAGCATCTTGGCCTGAGGGTCCACCACGACGGCAACATCCCCCGCTTGGGTAATCTCGAGCGCCTCTGCCGGCGTCTGCGCCAAGCGAGCGCGAATGCCCTCGACCTGGACCTCGCCCAGGCGAATAGCCTCGCAAAAACTGATTGTGCGGCGGATGCACGTGGGAACCGCGATATCGGCCATAACGACCGACACGCCGGCGTGCACCAAGCGAGCGGCGACACCCGTGGCGATATCGCCGGCGCCGCGAACATAAACGAGCATTCCCGGGGCACCTCCCTGTGCTACGGTTTGAGCAGAGCAAAAGCGGCTCGACCGCTACTCTGATGATTATTTATTATCACAGTATTATACGGCGGTGAACAGATGGAAACGACGAGCGGAAACCTTGCCTCCGCGCTCAAGATCGAGCCGGGCATTACCGCAATTATCGGCAGTGGAGGCAAGTCGACCTTGCTGAAGACGCTCGGCCTTGAGCTTATGCGCGCTGGCGGCAGGGTGCTTCTCTGTACCGCCACGCGCATGTTCCCCGTCGCCGGCGTGCCGTGGGACGGGTCGAGCCGTCGCCTGGACGCCGCGCCTTGGAAGCCGGGCGCCTCGCATGTCCCCGGTTACACCTGCGAGGCATGCGCGGGCATGAGCCGCGGAAGTATCTGCCAGGCGGGTGTTTTGGACCCGGAGACGGGCAAGCTCTCCTCCCCTGCCGAGCCGCTCGACCAGCTGGCGCAGCGCTTTGACTACGTCCTGGCCGAGGCGGACGGCAGCAAGCGGCTCCCGCTCAAGGCCCACGCCCCGTGGGAGCCGGTCGTTCCCGCCGGCACGGCCAACGTCATCTGGCTCGTCGGCGCCTCGGGGCTCGGCAAGCCCATCAACGAAGCCGTCCACCGCCCCGAGCTCTTTTGCGAGCGTTGCGGCTGCGAGCCCACCGACACTGCCACCCCAGAGCGCGTCGCCATGGTGCTCAATGCCGAGCTGCGGATGCTGAACCTCAACAATGCCCGCATCATGCTCAACCAAGTCGACACGCTTGCCGACCCAACGATGGCAGATCGCTTCGAGGCAGCCCTCGGCCGTTCCATCATCACCACCAGCCTCAAAGGGTAGCTAATTTGGGACGGGGCTCTTTTAGCTACCCCATGTTGAGAGAAAAATCATCAGGCAGGCAAGGGTAGCTAAAAGAGCCCCGTCCCAAATTAGCTACCCTGGCGGCCTTCCTGCTAGCGGGGGACGTAGCGGCCGGGCTGGGCTCCGGTGGGCTCGCCGTCGCGCACGGCCAGCACGCCGTTCACAAACACAGCCTTGGCGCGGCCATGTGCCTCAAAGCCCTCGAGCGGCGTGTAGTCCACGGCCTGATGCTGCGTCGCGGCGCTGATCGTCCAGCGTGCCTGGGGATCCCACACGCACACATCGGCATCGGAGCCCTCGGCAAGACAACCCTTGCGCGGATACATGCCAAAGACGCGCGCCGGGTTCTCGCTCATCAAGCGGCACAGATCCTCAGGACCCAGCTGTCCCTCAAAGCTCGTAGCGATCGCGACGGGGCGATGCTCCACACCGGGCCCGCCGTTGGGAATCGCGCGGAAGTCGTCGCGCCCGCGGTCCTTTTGCCCGTGCAGGTTAAAGCTGCAGTGGTCGGTCGCGATCGTATCGATCTCGCCGGCCACAAGCGCCTCGCGCAGTGCCGCACGGTCGCCCGCATGGCGCAGCGGCGGGCTCATCACATATTTGGCGCCCGCAAAGCCGTCCTCGCCCTGCTCCAAATAGCACGTATCGTCGAGCATCAGATACTGAGGGCAGGTCTCGACATAGATATTCTTCTGCCCGCGCGCCTTGGCGGCACGGATGGCCTCGAGCCCCAGCTTGGTCGAAAGGTGCACCACGTTGACCGGTGCGTCGCCGGCCAGGTGCGCCAGGTATAGCAGACGGCTCACTGCCTCGCCCTCGCACACATCCGGACGGCTGAGCGCATGGCCCTCGGGCCCGTGGATACCCTGCTCAAACACGCGCTTCTGCAGCTCATTCACCAACGTACCGTTCTCGCAATGCACGCACAGGATACCGCCAATATGCTTGAGCTCCTCCAGCACCTCGAGCGTCTCGGCATCGTCCAAGCGCAGGTGGTCGTAGGCAAAGTAGGTCTTAAACGACGATACGCCCGCCTCGCGTATGGCCGAAAGATCGGCGCGGTTGCGCTCGTTCCACTCGGCGAGTGCCATATGAAAGGCGTAGTTTGCCGTGCAGGTGCCGTCGGCGCGGCGATGCCACTCGGCCAAGGCATCGGGCATGGTCACGCCACGATCGGCCGTCGCGTAGTCCACGATGGTCGTCGTACCGCCGCAGGCAGCCGCGCACGTGCCGGTCTCAAAGCTATCGGCCGTCCAATCCATGCCGGTCCAGCACTGCATGTGCGTGTGGCCGTCGATAAAGCCGGGAAACACCCAGCAGCCCACGGCATCCTCGACGGTATCGCCCTCGGCCGGCTCAATCGCCGCGGCAATCCGCACAATCTTATCGCCATCCATGGCAAGATCAGCGCGGCGAAGCCCCTGGGGCGTCACGAGGGCGC
The DNA here is from genome assembly GCA_048342015.1 of Collinsella sp. Classification (GTDB taxonomy): domain Bacteria; phylum Actinomycetota; class Coriobacteriia; order Coriobacteriales; family Coriobacteriaceae; genus Collinsella. Next base: position 34,139 of record DBGDFS010000071.1, read on the forward strand.
CGTTTTTGATGATGATCATAATTGCTCCTTATTGATTGATACAGTTGGCCACGCGATCAAAATACGAGCAGGCGGCGATATGCTCCGTTATGCGTTGCTGTCCCTTGGCGGTATCGACGTCCCACAGCTCGTAGGCACGCGCCTCGACCAGCACCACATCGGTACGGTCCTTGAGGATCGAACCGCCGCCGTCCTTGCCCTCAAGACGTATGAGCGCATCGAACAATTCCGCCGGAAAGAGCACCGGGCTCGAAGGCTCACCGTTGCACGCAAGACGCACCGGATGCTTGCGGCCACGCTCATCAAACGCGCGAACCATGGCCTCAAAAGAGTCCGCGCTCACAAGCGGCTGGTCGCCCGGCAAAAAGAGGCAACCTTTCCAGTTGCGTTCGACTCCCCACGAAAGGCCCGCACGGACGCTTTCGCTGCGCAGCTCGCCATCGTGCAGCACGCACGGGCAATGCTTGTCCTCGCAAATCTGGGCGACCTCGGGCCAACGCGTCGAAACCACGACGTCAAAGCCCCGGGGAACCGAATCGATGGTCCGGGCAATCAGCGGCTCGCCATAGATATCGGCAAGCATCTTGTTAGAGCCAAACCGCTTGCCCTCGCCCGAAGCCATAATGACGCAACCGAGTTTCATCTCCGCAAACCTCCCCTGGCTGCCTTGGACACCATAGTTGCTATACCCACCATACCAAGCTCGCACTCCGTCGGAACAGGCATGCGCTCGTTTTTCCAGCGAACGCCCCTTGGCTCTCCATAGCACAAAGGAGGGCACCCCGCGACGCAGGGCACCCTCCTCAATGGTGCAGATATGCCTACTCAGCGTCGCCGGTAAACGTGGTACCGGTCTTGCCGGCAAGGCCATCGCGCGCCTTCTCGAGCAGTGTGATGAGCGCCGTGCGGCCCGGCTTGCTCTCGGCAAATGTCGAGGCTGCCTGGACCTTGGGCAGCATGGAGCCGCGACCGAACTCGTTGGCCTCGGACAGACGCTTTACGTCAGCCGCGGTCAGCGTGTCGAGCCACTGCTCGTGGTCGGTGCCAAAGCCAATGGCAACCTTCTCCACGGCCGTCAGGATAACCAGGGCATCGGCGTCGAGCTGCTCGGCGAGCTTCTCGGCCGCAAAGTCCTTATCGATGACGGCGGCAGCGCCCTTAAGGTGGTTGCCCTGGGCCTTGGTGACGGGAATACCGCCACCGCCGCAGGATATCACCACGTGGTTGGACTCGACGAGCGACTTGATGGTGTCGAGCTCGACGATGTTCACGGGCTTGGGCGAGGCAACCACGCGACGGAAGCCCTGCTTCTCGTCGTGGATGAACTGGTAGCCGCGGTCGGCCTCCAGCTCCTTGGCCTCGGCCTCGCTCATCCACGGACCAATCGGCTTGACCGGGTCGGCAAAGGCCGGGTCGTCTGCCGCAACCTCGACCTGGGTGAGCACGGTGGCGACACCCTTGTCGATATTGCGGTCGAGCATTTCCTCGCGCAGCGCATTTTGCAGGTCATAGCCAATGTAGCCCTGGCTCATGGCGCCGCAAACGGACAAGGGGCAGGGAACGTACTTCTGAGGATTAGAGCGCGTGAGCTCAGCCATCGCGTTGGCGATCATGCCCACCTGGGGACCGTTGCCATGCACGACGACGACCTCGTTGCCCTCCTCGATCAGGTCGACGATAGCCTTGGAAGTCGTCTTGACGGCCTCCATCTGCTCGGGAAGGTTGGCGCCGAGGGCGTTTCCGCCCAGGGCGACAACGATACGCTTAGCCATTTCTCAGCCCAGCTTTAGGCCTGGAACCAACGGGCGGTGTTGCGCTCGTCGAGGGCCTTGAGGGTAGCGGCGGGATCGGCAACCTTCTGCAGGAACATCATGGCTGCGATGGCGTACGGCTTGTAGCTGGCCTCCTTGTACATGCCCACGCGGTGCATGTCGAAGACGTCGGCGTTGACCTCGCCGTGCTCGCAAGAGACACCGGAGATGTCGGCGGGCAGCGGGTGCATAAAGATAGTGTCCTGGCCGTTGGCAGTCTTCTCCATGAGCTCGGTCGTGGAGCACCAATCCTGATGCGTAGCGTTCTGAGCGAGTAGCTCCTTCTCGAGCGCAGCGATGCCGGCGTCGTCGCCCTCGGCGTACAGGTTGGTACGCTTCTCCATGGCGGCAAACGGAGCCCAGCTCTTGGGGATCACGATGTCGGCGCCCTCGAAGGCCTCGGCCATGGTGTTGGCCTGCTTAAAGGTGGTGCCGGACTCGGCGGCATAGCTCTTGGCGCGCTCGACGACCTCGGGCATGAGATCGTAGCCCTCGGGGTGAGCCAGGGTGACGTCCATGCCAAAGCGGGGCAGCAGGCTGATCAGCGACTGCGGGCAGGACAGCGGCTTGCCGTAAGAGGGCGAATAGGCCCAGGTGACGGCAACCTTCTTGCCCTTGAGGTTCTCGAGGCCGCCAAACTCGTTGATGAGGTAGAGCATGTCGGCAGAGGACTGCGTGGGGTGATCGGAGTCGGACTGCAGGGAGATGAGCGTGGGACGGTGATCCAGAACGCCGTCCTCGTAAGCCTGCTGGACAGACTCGGAGACCTCGGCCATGTAGGCATCGCCCTTGCCGATGTACATGTCGTCGCGGATGCCGATGACGTCGGCCATGAAGGAGATCATGGTAGCGGTCTCGCGGACGGTCTCGCCGTGAGCGATCTGGGACTTCTTCTCGTCCAGGTCCTGCAGCTCAAGACCGAGCAGGTTGGCAGCCTTAGAGAAGGAGAAGCGCGTACGGGTGGAGTTGTCGCGGAACAGGGAGACAGCCAGGCCCGAGTCGAAGATCTTGGACGAGACGTTGTTCTCACGCAGCTCGCGCAGGGCGTCGGCGACGATGTAGAGCGCCTTGAGCTCATCGGTGGTCTTGTCCCAGGTGTGCAGGAAGTCGCTGCCGTACATACCCTTAAAATCGAGGCCGTTCAGCTGCTCGACGAGCTCGGTAAACTTAGCGTCCATGGAAATGTCCTTTCTAAAGATGAAACGATCACAATGAGTAGATGTGCTCCGGCATGCGCGTGTGGCTAGAACATGCAGAGCACCATGACGAGGACCCGCCACCGTTGAGGAAGCATGGGAGATAACGACCGCGGGCCCCAAGTCAACAGGGGGTGCCGGGGACACGAACGGCCCCCGGCTCAACAGGATCGAAGAATGGGACTAATCGATCTTGTTGTTGGTCAGACCGGCGCGGAACACGGTGGCATCGCCATCGGCCTGACTCGGATCGTAGAGGTTCAGGGCAGCCACATACATGGCGGCAGCGGTGACCAGGTCGTCCTTGTAGGTGACCTCGTTGGGAGCGTGAGCCTGAGACTCGGCACCCGGGCCAAAGCCCACGCAGGGGATGCCGTAGCGGCCCTGGATGGAAACGCAGTTCGTGGAGAAGGTCCACTTGTCGCACAGCGGGCGACCGGTGCGCTTGTCCATGCTGGGCTCGCAGCCGATGCGCTCGTCACCGAACATGGCTTTGTGGGCGTCGACGAGGGCCTTGACGTGCGGAGCGGTCTCCTTGTTGATCCACGTGGGGAAGTAAGCCTCGGTCTCGTAGACCTCGCCGGTCCAGGACGGACGGTCGTACATGTACATAGAGACCTTCACGTCGTCGCCGTACTTCTTGGCGGCCGGCAGGTTGCGGATCTCGTCCAGGCAGGACTCCCAGGTCTCACCAGCGGTCATGCGACGGTCGATGGAGATGGCGCAGGAGTCAGCGACAGCGCAGCGGCTGGGGCTGGTGTAGAAGATCTGGCTGACGGTGCAGGTGCCGCGGCCCAGGAAGCGGGCGTCCTCGAAGTGCTCGGGGTTGTACTTGGGGTCGAGCATCTTGACGAGGCCCTTGATGTCGGTCGACTCGTCGCAGCCGTTGTTGTTGAGGGCGCGGACGTCGGCGATGATGTCGGCCATCTTGTAGATGGCGTTGTCGCCGCGGTCGGGAGCGGAGCCGTGGCAGGAGGTGCCGTGAACGTCGACGCGGATCTCCATGCGGCCGCGGTGACCGCGATAGATGCCGCCGTCGGTAGGCTCGGTGGAAATGACGAACTCGGGCTTAATGCCGTCCTTGTTGTAGATGTACTGCCAGCACATGCCGTCGCAGTCCTCTTCCTGGACGGTGCCGACGACCATGATCTTGTAGCCCTCGGGGATGAGGCCCATGTCCTTCATCATCTTGGCAGCGTAGGTAGCAGAAGCCATGCCACCCTCCTGGTCGGAGCCGCCGCGGCCATAGATGATCTCATCGGTCTCGTAGCCCTCATAAGGATCGGCATCCCAGTTATCGATGTTGCCGATGCCGACGGTGTCGATGTGAGAGTCGATGGCGATGATCTTGTCGCCCTCGCCCATAAAGCCCATGACGTTGCCCAGGCCGTCGACCTTGACCTCGTCATAGCCAAGGCTCTCCATCTCGGCCTTGATGCAGGCGACAACCTCACCCTCCTCGCAGGACTCAGAGGGATGGGAGATCATAGCGCGCAGGAAGCGCGTCATATCAGCACGATGGGACTCAGCAGCAGCCTTGATAGCGTCGAAATCGAGTTCTTTAGCCATTGTTCATAACCTTTCAAACGAAGGAATCTACCTGTGAGGTGGCGGAGCGATACCTATTTACTCCGCCCCAACGATTAGCAAGTGGGATATTCGCCTTCCCAAACAATGCGGCGATACTGGTCGGGATCGGTGTCGCCCTCGGTGGAGAAGCAGAGCACGGAGCTCGTCTTGTCCAGGCCGATGAGTTCCTTGAGCTCGGCGTACTCGGGATCGAGCATGAGGGTCTCGACCAGGCCGGTGGTCACAGCGCCGGACTCGCCGGAGATGACGCGCGGGTCGCCCTTCTCGGGAGCGCCCAGGGTGCGCATGCCGCGAGCGGTGACCCAGTCGGGGCAGGACACGAAGGCGGTGACGTGGTTGCGCAGGATATCCCAGCCCAGAATGTTGGGCTCGCCGCAGCACAGACCGGCCATGATGGAGGGCATGTCGCCGTCCACGATGCGCGGATCGCCGTCGCCGGCGGCAGCGCCCTTGTACAGACAGGCGGCAGGCGCGCACTCAGCCACGACGAAGGTGGGCGGGTTATCGGGATACAGGTTGGTGAAGTAGCCCACCACGGCGCCGGCGAGCGAACCCACGCCAGCCTGGACAAACACGTGCGTCGGGCGGTTGATGGCCATCTCGCGCAGCTGCTCGGCAGCCTCGGAAGCCATGGTGCCGTAACCCTCCATGATCCAGGACGGGATCTTCTCGTAGCCCTCCCAGGCGGTGTCCTGAACGATGACGCCGCGCTCGCAGGCGTCGGCCTCGGCAGCGGCCATGCGCACGCACTCGTCGTAGTTGACCTCTTCGATGGTCACCGTTGCGCCCTCGGCGGCGATGTTATCGAAGCGGGGCTTGGTGGAACCCTTGGGCATGTGCACGACGGCCTTCTGGCCCAGCTTGTTGGCAGCCCATGCCACACCGCGGCCATGGTTGCCGTCGGTGGCGGTAAAGAAGGTAGCCTGGCCAAAGTCCTTGACCAGCTGATCGGAAGTCAGGTAATCGAAGGTGCACTCGGCAACGTCCTTGCCGGTCTCGTCGGCAATGTAGTTGGCCATGGCAAACGAACCGCCCAGAACCTTAAAGGCGTTGAGGCCAAAGCGATAGCTCTCGTCCTTAACGCACAGGTTGGACAGACCCAGGCGCGCAGCCTGGCCGTCCAGGCGGGCAAGCGGAGTGACGGTGTACTGGGGGAACGACTGGTGGAAGGCGCGGGCCTTCTTCACGTGGTCGAGACTCATGATTCCCAAGTGCTTGTCATCGCTCTTGGGCATCGTGTTGCCCGCCCACTGGATCTTATCGGCCATACGGTGAACTCCTTAAGTCCTCTCTTGCCGGCTCCCGCATACGCGTTTCAGCCCATTCCCATTCATGCGACTGAACTTTTATGTGGATGCCAAACAAAAAGTTTGTTAGCACTGTTCTATCACACTTTTTGATTGGCAAACCTAACAAATTGTTTGTTGCCGTAATCGGTACTTTTTCGCCGCCGAACGGTCATGAATTGCCTTGTTGATGGATTTGTTTGCGAACAGATGTGGTTTATGGCAAAGTGTGCCCAAACTAATTTTTAGGAAGGCACCCATGACCCCCGCACAGATTGAGTTTTACAAGCGCCTCGCACACGGCCTGGCGCTCCAATTTGGCCCCAACTGCGAAGTCGTCGTCCACGATCTGGAGACCGAGGACGTGGACCACTCCATCGTAGTGATCGAAAACGGCCACGTCAGCGGGCGCAAACTGGGTGACGGCCCCAGCCATATTGTGTTTGAGTCCATGCACGAGGGCAGCACCGACGTACACGACCGCGAGCCGTACCTCACTAAAACCACCGATGGCAAGCTGCTCAAGTCCTCGACCATCTTTATCCGCAACGACGAAGGCAAGCCCGTCGGCATTTTGGGCATCAACTTTGACATTACGCTTATGAAGGCTTTTGAGCGTTCGCTCGACGCCTTTACCGGCACCGGCGGCACGGGCTATACCGAGCCCGAGCCCATTACCAAGAACATCGGCGACCTGCTCGAGGACCTGCTGCACGAGTGCGAGCAGTTTGTGGGCAAGCCCGCGGCACTCATGACCAAAGACGAGCGCATTCGTGCCATTGGCTACCTCGACCGTCGCGGCGCCTTCCTCATTTCCAAGTCGAGCGAGCGCGCCTGCGAGTTCTTTGGCATCTCCAAGTACAGCTTCTATAGCTACCTCAATGAGGCCAAGGCGGCGGCCGGCGACAAGTAGGCACTCGCCTGGATTGCCCCTCCCCTTTTGGGTGCGAGTTCTGGAAAGCACGAATCCAAGACCGGGCCGCTTGGGAAGTTCCATATAATCGATGTCATTAGTATTTCGAAAGGATGGAACAGAATGGCGTTGAGCAAGGCATCATGCACCGGTCGCGGATTGATTCCGGCAATTGGTGGACATGTGCACCGCATGTTCGATGAGGGTGAAGACGACCTGTTTTCGCTAAGCCTTGACGACGTGATGGATGATCGCCCGTGGACCGCCGACGAACTCATGGGCGGCGGGGCTCGCCCGTCAAACCCCAATCCCGCACTTGCGCCTAAGCCCGCATCTGCGCCGACTCCTGCGCAGTCGCCCGTTTCGACGCCCGCGCCTACGCCCGCACCCACTTCGGCGCCCACGCCCGCTCCCCGCCCCGCAAGCGACCCGTCCGAGACGGCGGCATTTCTCGCTGCAGCGACGCAGGGCAAATCGGCCGACAGCACCGTTATGTACAACGCCCAGCAGTTACCTGTTCCTGCGGCACGCAAGCTTCCGGTCACAAGGCTCGATGAGCCCGTTGCCCATCAGGTTGCCCACGATTCCTGGGCTGCAGCCGATCTGGATGAGACCTCTACCGGCATGCCGGCGCTCGATGTTCCAGTTAACCCGCTTTTTGCCGCCAACACGGGCGCCGCGGACTATGAGGGCGGTGCGGCATATTCCGATTATTCCGATGACTATGCTGGCAACGGTCGCATCGAGACAGAGGATTATGGCACCGCATCGAGCGATTATCTCAACGATCCGTACGCTGCCACGCCTGCACCGGAATATGACCCGGAGGCCGCGTCCGCACCGGCGTATACCAAAAGCACGGGCGAAGAGCGCTTCGCCGATTATTACGCCAAGGAAAAGGCGCTGCGTTTCTCGGAATTTCCGCAGGCAGTCAAGGTTGCCTTTATCGCCATTGTCATTGCCCTGCTCGGCGTCATTGCGTTTGAGGGATTCCAGCTGTTCCGCGGCCCCACCCAAGCGGAGTCGGAGACCCAGCAAAAAGAGGACGATAACCAGTACCTGGACATCAACACCCTCAAGGGCGACCCCAACGACGAGGACGACGAGTAGCGAGGGTTAAGGGAGGGCCGGAAGAGCCGGCGGCACATTACGGCTCCAAAAGCCCTGTCATAAAGATGGGTAGATACAGCACGTCACCATCGCGGTGAAGATTACATTCCGCAAGTACCAGGGCGCGATCGATTCCGTAGCCCTTCGTTGCCAGTGCGTTATCGAGCGCCGCGTGGGACTTAAAGCTCTTGCCCGATTTGACCTCGATAGCAAGCACTTCCCCATCGAGCGTCTCCTCAACAAAATCGAGCTCGCCGACCTTTTTAGACGTAAAGTAGCGCAATCTGAATCCGTGGGCCTTGAGCTCTTGCGCGACAAAGCCCTCGAATGCCGCCCCCATATTCATGCCAAAGGGGCCTTCTGCCTCTCCATCAAAAACTCCTTGGGCAACCTTCTTGGAATATGAGGACATGAGCATTCCGGTGTCCAAGTAAAACAGCTTAAACAGATTTCGCTGCTCCCCCATTAAAAGAGGCGCTACCGGAGCTGTCACGTTATACACGGGAAGCGCAACACCCGCCTCCGAAAGCCAAAGAAAATGGTCTGTCACCTGCGAAAAACGCTTAACACCGCTAATCGACGACAGCTTGAATCGCTTGTTTTTTGAACCGGCCTCGCTGGGAATCAAATCATAGATATCGCGAATAACCAAGCGTAGCTCGGGCGGAGCGTACTTTGCGATGTCATCGCGATACAGGGCGTGAAGATCGCGGTGGATGTTTCGAACCTCGTCGACATTGCGCGTCGCCAAGAAGGAATTGACCGCGTCGGGCATGCCTCCCACCACCACATACTGATGGAACAGATCGAGCAAGCGGTCATACAGGTAGCCGGGGAGCTCCTCCTCATCCTTTAGACAGCCCCTGAGCATGTCAAACACGCTGGCACCAACGCCATTTGCCCAGCAAAACTCTTCAAAGTCGAGCGGGTACATCTGGACCTGCTCGACATACCCCACCGGCAGGGAATCGATGCCCTCGAGCTCAACGCCAAGGAGCGATCCGGTAAGGATGTATCGAAAGTCGCCGCGCTGGACCAGGTATTTGATAAACGTCACCACGTTGGGGCATCGCTGCACCTCGTCGATAACCACGACGGTCTTGTTCGCAACCATCGGCTGCGTCGCAGCGATAGACATGCGCATAAGCAGGTCATCCGCACTTTTCGCCGCCAAAAACGAATCACGCACGGACGCGTCGGCGATAAGGTCGAACGTCACGACATTTTCGAACGATTCGTTTGCAAAGACGTTGACCAGATATGACTTTCCTACCTGTCGGGCGCCCTTGACCAAAAGAGCCTTGTTAGGCGACGAGGCAAGCCAAGATTCAAACTGTGCTTTCGCTTTTCTCTGCAGCATAAGTGTATCCCTTATTACGTGCTGTTTTAGCACTAGGATACACTTTTCCGCGGTTGTTAGGTGCTCATTTCGACACTTTTTCGAAGTTCTAAAGTGTGCATTACGACACTTTTCCGTACTTTTACACGGGATATTTCGACACTTTTTCGAATTTAAGCCTAACAGCAGCCGGCGAAATCAAGCGCCGCTTGCACGTCATTTCGCAGGCGGCGCTTGATTTCTGTCCGTACACGTTGATAGACTTTCTCTTGCCCGCAAGGAGCGGGCGCGTTTTATCCAGAGTCGGGGTAGAGAGTTGGCTCCACGATCCCGACGCCAACCGGCCAAGAGGCACGGTGGCCCTGCCAACATCGATGAAAGGAGTCCGTATGGACAATTTCTCCGTGCGCAGTGAGCGCAACTTCCACAACCTGGCAACCAAGCCAAAACGAATGCATCTTCTGGACGAGCCGAGCGGCTATGCCTCGGCCATGGTCAAGAGCAGCCTCTCCCACCAGATGCGCTTTACGGTGCAGGTGCTCGAGGAAGAGCTCTGTGCTGCTGGCGGCCCGCACGTACTACAGATTAAGCTGCCCAGAAACGACTCGCGTGAGCCGTCCAGCTGGAAACTCTTCGCCGACGGCGTGTGCGTTGCGGACGGATCCGGCACCTTTGTTATGGATGCTATCGACCAGGGCATGATACAAGCCTGTAAGACATGGGGAGATCACGACGTATTTGCCGACATCGCAGAGGCAATCGTTCTAAGCAAAGCTGCATTTGATATCAAGGAGCGCGCTTGTCAGACGCTTTCATAAATCGCATGGACAGTTGGTCGGTTCCACGCCCAGCACCTGATCGAGGGCATGGTCGCCGCCGGGGTAGACCCGATGCTGGAAGATCTTCTCAGCGCTCCCGCGTAGATTAATCGAGCGCTCTATCGACAAAGATGCATCTACCATAACGGCATGGGGCGTGCTCGCCTTGTACCGACCCCAACCAATCCCGTCGGCGCGACTGCAGTCTCAAACAACCACCGGCACCATCCATCCGCACACGAGAGGCGATGGGCACAAGCGAACCCCTCAACCTCGCTATTCGTAAACTTCATCAGTGTTTCCACATCCCCATCAAAAGAATCCGAAAGACATCCCCCGCTAAGAAAACGCTTCTGAACATCTCGCTTTGCAGGCAAAGCCGCACCGGAGTGATGCAGAGGCCTGCGCAGGGTTTCACGGGTCCCCTTGACGCTGCCTAGCGGAAGTGCCACCCGGCATCCCTTCCATAACGCACGGGTAAACAAAGGGAAATAGCGCCACCCACCGCGCAAGGAAGGACGCCACCATGGATCTCACGAAAACGGCTAGAGAAATTACCCGCCTCATGCTCCCCTACCTGACCACGCAGCAGAACCGCCAGCTCAAAAAGGTTTTATCGCACTGCCTTTTCGATGAAAACCAGTTAGCTGAGAACAGCGGCGACAGTGACAACAAATCATTCCTCGATCTTTTTCTGTCCGCGAAACGCCTCGAAGGTTGCTCGGATAGGACTGTCGCCTACTACGAAGCAACCATTAATAAACTGCTTGAATCGTTCGACACGCCAGCCTGCGACCTGGGAACCGAAGAGATTAGGTCCTATCTTTCCGACTATCAGCAAAAAGCCGGCGTCAGTCGCGTCACCGTCGACAATGTCCGAAGAATCATCTCAAGCTTCTACTCATGGCTCGAAGATGAAGACCATATCATCAAGAGTCCGGTTAGACGCATTAAAAGGGTCAAGGCCCCACAACCCATTAAGGAAACGTATAGCGATGAAGTCGTTGAGATTCTTTGTGATAACTGCGGGTCGCCCCGAAACCTTGCCCTGATCGACCTGTTGCGCTCCACGGGCATGCGTGTGGGCGAACTTGTCTCGTTGGACAGGAGCTCTGTCGACACCATCAATCGTGAGTGCATCGTACACGGCAAGGGAAATAAGGACCGCATCGTCTATTTTGACGCAAAGACTAAAGTCCATATCGAGAATTACCTGTCAACCCGAATGGACAGCTCGGAAGCACTCTTCGTGTCGAGCAAGGCGCCACACGAGAGGCTACAAATTGGCGGCGTCGAGGCGCTGCTTAGAAAACTGGGGCGCGAGCTTGATTTAGGAAGGGTCCACCCTCATAAGTTCAGAAGAACGCTTGCCACAAAGGCAATCGACAAAGGAATGCCCATCGAACAAGTCCAGGTGCTCCTTGGCCATAAAAAAATAGACACCACATTAAGGTACGCAATGGTCGACCAGCGCAATGTCAAAGCATCCCACCGCAGGTACCTAACTTAAATTTCGATTTGTCGACCTGGGCGACGAAGTCGGCGAACTCCTGTTGGAGCTCGAGCGGAGGAACCGGAACCGGCAGCCTTGCCAGCTGAGTTTTAGGGATGTTGACCATGGATTTTGCCGATCCGTGGGCCATGCCTTGAATTAAATCGAGGCCACGGTCACTTCTCATGTACGCAAGTAAATACAGCGCGTTGACATCCTTCGGTTTCATACGAAAGACGAGATCGGGAAACATAAGGCCCCTCACTTCGTTTGGAACATAAACGGTTGTGCCAACTAGCTCAGGCGTATTTTTGCGTGCAAACAAGAGGTCACCCTTTTCGACCTCTTTTATAGACATGAAGTTGTCTTTAGAAATCACTTTGTTTTCGGAGGCGACAAAAGTACCTGAAGATAGCGCGCTCAGCTTAAGGACCCCAAAACCACCAACTCCTCGTGGGCCTTCTCCGCAATTCATAGTTTTACCGGTATCAATGGAATCAACGCACTCCGATAGGGGCTTGAAACCCCATTTCTCATCCCCAAACATTTCGACAAATTGTGATTTACAGACGCAGGATGTCTGAATGGGCGGCGATGCTCAGCTCATTTATCTCGGCAAATATGACGGTATAATCACAAGGGCTGTAATTTGTATTTTTGAGCTCATAGGTACCTGAATGACTGAAGAACCGATAAGTAAATCCGAGCTGGGAAACCACTTACTCGGAGCCTGCGATATCCTGCGTGGCCCCATCAACCAGGACGAGTACAAGAGCTACATCACACCGTTGCTCTTCTTCAAGCGCATCTCCGACGTCTACGACGAGGAGACCACCGAAGCTCTAGAGATGTCGGACGGAGACGAAGACTACGCCGCCCTGCCCGAAAACCACAGCTTCGCGGTGCCGGACGGCTGCCATTGGCAGGACGTGCGCAACACCGGCGCAAACGTCGGCAAGGCAATCGTAGACGCCATGGTAGGAATCGAACGAGCCAACCCCGATACCCTCAGCGGCCTCTTCAGTAGCTTCGACGATGCGAGCTGGACAGACAAAGGCAAGCTCTCCGACGAGCGCCTGAAGGACCTCGTCGAGCACTTCTCAGCAAAGAAGTTCGGCAACAGAAACTACAGCGCCGACATGATGGGCGACGCCTACGAATACCTGATCAAGAAGTTCGCCGACATGCAGAAGAAGAACGCCGGCGAGTTCTACACCCCGCGCGAAATCGTCAAGATGATGGTCTCCCTGCTTGAGCCGAAACCTGGCGAGACCGTCTATGACCCCGCCTGCGGCACGGGCGGTATGCTCATCGAAGCCGTGCGGCAGATGGACAACTCCAAGCTAGCTTACGGAAAGCTCTATGGCCAAGAGAAGAACCTCAGCACGTCCGCCATAGCGCAAATGAACCTGTATCTCCACGGCGCGAAGGACTTCCGCATCGCCCAGGGCGACACCCTGCGCGAGCCCGCCTTCCTTGCCGGGAACACCCTCAGGTCGTTCGACTGCGTCCTCGCCAATCCACCCTTCTCCCTTAAGAACTGGGGATCCGCAGAGTTCTCCTCGGACCCATGGGGCCGCAACATCTGGGGTGTCCCCACCGACAAGTCGGCGGACTTCGCATGGGTGCAGCATATGGTCTGCTCCATGGACGAGAAGAGCGGTCGCTGCGCCGTAGTGCTGCCCCAGGGCGCACTGTTCCACGGCGGCAAGGAGGGTGCCATCCGCAAGGAGTTGCTCAAGTCAGACAAGGTCGAGGCAGTGATCTCGCTCGCGAGCGGCGTCTTCTACAGCACCGGCGTCTCCGCCTGCGTGCTGTTCCTCCGGAATGACAAGCCTCCGGCGCATCGGGGCCGCGTCTGCATCATCGACGGTACCGAGATCTTCACCGCCCAGCGCGCGCAGAACATGATCACGGAGGAGAACGCTCAGGAGATGCTCTCCCTCTATCAATCCTACGAACCCGTCGTAGAGAAGTGCGCCATCGCGACGCTCGATGATATAGAGCGCGAGGGTTACGTGCTCTCGGCGAACAATTACGTCGAAAGAAGGCGCGAGGAGATCGAGCCGCCGGCGGAAACCAGGAAACGTTTCTACGACCTCCTTCGCCAGACGAGGAAGTCCGAGGAGAAGCTCCTTGAGCTGCTCTCAAAGGGAGGCTATGTCGATGGAGAGTAGAATCCCCCAGGAAGAGCTGAACAACCATCTATGGAACGCGGCGGTTCTGCTGCGCACCTACATCGATGCCGGCTCGTACAAGCAGTACATATTCCCGCTGCTATTCTTCAAGCGCCTCTCAGATGTTTACGACGAGGAGACCGCCGAGGCATTGGAAGCCTCTGACGGAGATGCGGAGTTCGCCGCCCTTCCCGAGAATCACAGCTTCGCAATCCCGGACGGCGCCCACTGGCGCGATGTCCGCGAGGCCACGGAAAACATCGGTAAGGCCATCGTGGGCGCCTTCCGCGCCATCGAGACGGCCAACGGTTCCAAGCTGCGTGGTATCTTCGGCGACGCCGCCTGGACTAACAAGAAACGACTTCCCGACCGCCTGCTCAAGGACCTCATCGAGCACTTCAGCGCTATAACGCTCTCCATCGCCAATTGCCCCGAGGACGAGCTCGGCCAGGGCTACGAGTACCTCATCAAGAAGTTTGCGGACGATTCTGGACACACCGCTCAAGAGTTCTACACCAATCGCACGGTCGTCCACCTAATGACCGAAATCCTCCAGCCCAGGCCCGGCGAGTCCATCTACGACCCCACCTGCGGCAGCGCCGGCATGCTCATCTCCTCCATTGCCCACCTCAAACAGCACGGAGAGGAATGGCGCAATGTTCACGCCTACGGACAGGAGATCAACCAGCTATCCTCCGCCATCGGACGCATGAACCTATTCCTGCACGGCGTCGAGGACTTCGAAATCGCAAACGACGACACGCTACGGCACCCAGCCTTCCTCGAGGCGGGAAAGCTGCGCACCTTCGATATGGTACTCGCTAACCCTCCCTACTCGATCAAACAATGGGACCGCGAGGCGTTCGCGTCGGACCCCTACGGCCGCAACTTCCTCGGCACCCCGCCGCAGGGACGAGCAGACTACGCCTTCATACAGCACATCCTCAAGAGTATGGACCCACACACAGGCAGGTGCTCCATTCTCCTCCCCCATGGCGTACTCTTCCGCAACGAGGAATCGGAGATGCGCGAAAGGCTCGTGAGAAGCGATCTCGTTGAGGCGGTCATCGGACTCGGCGCAAACCTCTTCTTCAACTCGCCCATGGAGGCCTGCATCCTCATCTGCCGCAGCGAGAAAGCGCCGAATCGAAGCAAGAAAATACTGTTCGTAGATGCCTCTGCCGAGGTAACCCGCAAGAACGCGCAAAGCTACCTTGAGCCTCAACACATCAAGAGAATCGTCGATGCCTACCGATCTGACGAGGACATCGAAGGGTTCTCATCCCACGCATCGTTTAGTGAGCTCGAGGGCAACGCCTTCTCGCTCTCCATCCCTCTGTACGTGAAGCCCTCCAATGATGAAAATGCTGACGACAGAAGCATCGAGGAGACGGTAGAAAGCTGGAGAGCCGCCTCCACAGAGGCCGCGTCCCTGCTCGATATTATTGCTGCGAAATTGCATGAAAACGATGGTGAGTAACATGACCCACGTTTGCCTGGGCGATGTGGCCCGCGAAATCAAACAGAAGGTCCCTGTAGACCAAGAACTGCCGACGGTCGGCCTTGAGCATCTGGACCCCGGCGAAGTCGAACTCGCCCATTGGGACGAAGGTGTCGAGACCACCTTCACTAAGGCTTTCTCAAAGGGGCAGGTGCTGTTCGGGCGTCGCAGGGCCTACCTGCGCAAAGCGGCCGTCGCCCCATTCGACGGAATCTGCTCTGGAGACATCACCGTCATCGCCCCCAAGGACAACCTCTCTCCGAGGCTGCTCCCGTTCATCATCCAGAACGACGCCCTATTCGAGCACGCCGTCACCAATTCGGCAGGCTCCCTCTCGCCAAGAGTCAAGTGGCAGAGCCTTTCGCAATTTGAATTCGAGCTTCCCAGCATCGCTAAGCAAGAAGATCTTGCCGACATACTCTGGACCGCACAAGAAACGAGGTCTCACTACAGGCAGCTGCTTACAGCCTGCGATGACGTCGTCAAATCACAATTTAGCGGCCGGAGGTGCGCAGCGTGACAAGGTATAGGTTCGACCAAATAGCAGAGAACAGCACCGCGAAGAAGAAACCCGAGGACAGCGACCGCGAGCGATATGTCGGCCTCGAGCACCTAGACCCCGGCACGCTCGAAGTGACCCGCTGGGGTGCCGAGGTGACGCCGAAGGGCGACAAGCTCCTCATGGAGAGGGGCGACGTGTTGTTCGGTCGTCGCAGGGCCTACCAGAAGAAGGTCGGCATCGCCCCGTTCGACGGCATCTTCTCGGCGCATGGCATGGTGCTGCGCCCGAGAACCGACGTTGTCGATCCGGACTTCTTCCCGTTCTTCATTAGCTCGGACGTGTTTCTCGATGAGGCCATCCGCGTCTCCGTGGGCTCGCTCTCGCCGACGGCGAACTGGAAGGACCTCAGGGTCCTGGAGTTCAGCCTGCCGACGTTGGATAAGCAACGCGAGCTTGCCGGCATCCTCTCTGAGGCCGAGCAGCTCAAGGGGTGTTACCGCGGCTTGCTTGCCACCTGCGACGACATCGTCAAATCACAATTTGTCGAGATGTTCGATAAGCCTGGCATTCCGATAAAACATCTTGAAGACATAGCTGATATTCAGGGCGGGATTACAAAGAACAAAAAACGAGAAGCCATGAAGTTGCAGCTTCCATACCTTCGTGTCGCCAATATTCTCCCCAATGAACTTGACCTAACGGAAGTGAAGACCATTGGACTGACGGAACAGGAGTATGAAGCCGTTAGGCTAATATCCGGCGACTTGTTAATTGTTGAGGGTAATGGCAGCGATACACAAATAGGAAGATCGGCAATTTGGAATGGTCAAATTGATCCTTGCGTCCATCAGAATCACCTAATCCGAGTTCGCCTAAGAGACGAGGCCCTCCCGCTTTATGTTCAAACTTTCTTGTCGTCCTCCGAAGGAAGGAGACAAATCATGGCTAAAGCGGTCAATACCTCAGGTTTACACACCTTAAGTACCAGGAAAATTCGATCAATTGAGATTCCTGTGCCTCCGTTTTCCCTCCAGAGAGAATTCGCTGACTTCGCCACTTCGATCGACAAATCGAAATTTGCCGTACAAAAGGCCCTCGATGAGCTAAACGCCACGACGAAGAAAATCTTGAACCAGGAGTTAGGGCTCGGAAATGTTTAACGAGGACAACACCATCGAGCAAATGAGCGTCGAGGCGCTTGCCAGCCTTGGCTGGAGATACGTGGCTGCCGAAGACCTCCCACGCCGCCATGCCGACGTCATGGTCGAGCCCATGGTCAAGGACGCCCTCATCAGGCTTAACCCGGAGATTGCAGAAGACCCCGATCGCGCCGACGAGATCATCTACCGACTCAGGGCCCTCATTCAGTCCACAAGTCCGCAGAACCTGGTCTCCACCAACGAGCGGTTCAAAAAGCTCGTCATCGAGGAGAACTCATTCCCCTACGGCAAAGACGGCCGCATGGTCCCCATCCGCTTCTTTGGCACGGCGGCGGACGGCGATCTTGACAAAAACGAGTACATCGTCACCAACCAGTGGGTCTACCCCCAGGAACAGGGCGGCAAGCGCCTCGACCTCGTCCTTCTTGTCAATGGATTTCCGCTCGTCATCGGCGAGCTCAAGACGCCGGTGCGCGATTCGATAACCTGGCTCGACGGCGCTGGCGACATCGCTAAATATGAGAAGAGCATCCCGCAGATGTTCGTCTGTAGCGCCATCAACTTCGCCAGCGAAGGAAAATGCTATCGCTACGGGTCGGTGAACATGCCTCCCGAGATGTGGGGACCCTGGCATGAGGGCGACAAGAAGAGCGAGGGCACACTTGCCGACGTCAAGAGAAGCATGGCATCCATGCTCACCCCCTCGAACGTCATGGACATCTTCCAGTTCTTCACGCTCTTCGCCACCGACAAGAAGCATCGACGCATCAAGCTGATCTGTCGCTACCAACAGTTCGAGGGCGCGAACCTCATCGTGGACCGCGTCCGCGCAGGATACCCGAAGTGTGGCCTCATTTGGCATTTCCAGGGCTCAGGAAAGTCACTGCTCATGGTATTCGCCGCCCAGAAGCTGCGCATGGTCCCCGAACTCAAGAACCCGACCGTCGTCATCGTGGATGACCGAATCGACCTCGAGACCCAGATCACAGGGACCTTCAACGCATCCGATATCCCCAACCTCGCAAGCGCCGGCAGCAAGGAGGAGCTTGAGTCCTTCTTCAAGCAGGACATGAGAAAGGTCCTCATCACCACCATCTTCAAATTCGGCGAGGTTGCGGGGACGCTCAACGAGCGCGAGAACATCATCCTCATGGTCGACGAGGCGCACCGCACCCAAGAGGGCGACCTCGGCGAGAAGATGCGACTCGCCTTGCCAAACGCCTTCTTCTTCGGCTTGACCGGCACGCCCATCAACCGAACCGACAAGAACACGTTCCACACCTTCGGTGCCAAAGAGGACAAGTCCGGCTACATGAGCCGCTATTCCTTCGCCGACTCCATCCGCGACCACGCCACATTGCCGCTCCATTTTGAAACCGTTCCCGTCGAGCTCCACGTCAACCAAGAGGTCGTGAACGCCGCCTTTGACGAAATGACCCGAGACCTCAGCAAAGAGGACAAGGCGGAACTCACCAGGCGCGTCAAGATCGAAGCCGTCATGAAGGCCCCCGACCGCATTCACAAGGTGTGTGAACACATTGCCAAACACTTCAAATCGAAGGTTGAGCCCGACGGCTTCAAGGCGCAGGTAGTCTGCTACGACCGAGAGTGCTGCCTGCTGTATAAGGAGGAGCTCGACAAGCTCTTGGGCGCTGATGCAGTCACCATCGTCATGGACACGAACAACGACAAGGAGGACCGGTACAAGGCATATCGTCGCGATCGCGATGCCGAAGAAAAGCTCCTTGACCGTTTCCGCGACCCGGACGATCCACTCAAGATTCTCATCGTCACTGCAAAGCTGCTCACGGGGTTCGATGCGCCCATCCTGCAAACTCAGTACCTTGACAAGCCCTTGCGCGACCACACGCTGTTGCAGGCAATCTGTCGAACCAACCGCGTCTACAACGACAAGAAGACATTCGGTCTCATTGTCGACTATATCGGCCTCTTCGACAACGTCGCCAAGTCTCTGCACTTCGACGAGGCCGAGGTGCAGAAGGTTATAACCAACATCGACGAGGTAAAGGCCGAGCTACCCGGGCTTATGCATTGCTGTCTTGAGTACTTCTCAACGGTCAGAGACCGCCGCAGCGCGGATTGGGAGTCCCTTCTCGAAGCTCAACAATGCCTGCCAACGACAAAGGTGAAAGACCAGTTTGGGGCCGACTTCTCGGTCTTGAACAGAGCGTGGGAAGCCCTTTCGCCCGACGCATGTCTCAATCCCTACAAGCCCGATTTCATCTGGCTCTCGCAGGTCTACGATTCCGTGAGACCGGTAGACAATCGCGGGAAGCTCATCTGGGCAGCGCTCGGGCCCAAGACAATCGAGCTCGTGCACGAGAACATCACCGTCGAGAGAGTCCGAGACGATGACGACATCCTTGAGCTCGACGAGGACATGATCGAGCACTTCATCAACGACAAGAGCAATACCGAGAAGATCACGCGTAAGCTGGAGATAGATCTCGTCGCCCGAATCCGCAGGCACGATAAGAATGGCAAGTTCCAGAAGCTCGGCGAGCGCCTGGAGGACCTGAGGGAACGTCACGAGCAAGGTCTCATCAACAGCGTCGAGTTCCTCAAGATGCTCATCGACCTCGCCAAAGAAGCACGAGCCGCCGAAAAGGAAGTCGTGCCCGAGGAAGAGGAGGACAAGGGAAAGGCTGCTCTCACTGAGCTCTTTAACGGCATCAAGAACGGCGACACGCCTATCATCGTCGAGAACATCGTCAATGACATTGACGAGATCGTTAAGATAACTCGCTTCGACGGCTGGCAAGCTACCACGGCTGGCGTGAAAGAGGTTAAAAAACAGCTCCGTGCCATTCTGTGGATGCGCTATAAGCTCAAAGACCAGGCTCTTTTTGATAAGGCGTATTCGTATATCGAACTCTACTATTAGGTAACAGAAGACAGAGTTCTAGGGACGCTCCGCATTAACCATTTCATAGGATGTGGAGCGTCCCAATTTGAACGAGTAACGTCTTGCGATGGGCGAATGCTGCAGTCCCAATGGCTCGATAACCTTTTCTTAGTCTGGTGTTTAAGTCTTCACTAGAAGCCATCCACACTTTGTAGTTAATTGGTTCCTTCTTCACAGGCGAAACGACAATATTGTCTGCCCCGCCTACCTCCCCTCCGCCTTCAGCCTCAGCAGCAGGTCTCTCAGCTCGGGGCACTTGCTGGAAAGGCGCGTCTGGGGTCGCTCGCCCATCCCCCAACGCTGGCGGACTTCCTGGGCGTGCGGACTCACGCGGTAGTCCCCATCCATCATCTGCTTGAGCAGCTTGGCGGTCACGCGCGCATCGGCTAGGGCGCTGTGGGCGTGGCCCGTCGACTCGTCGAACTCGATACCAAACCACGTCGCCGCGTCACTCAAAGAGACGCACCCGTGGCTGCCCACGTCCATGATCGAGGTGTAAAACGCCTGCAGGTCGGCCCAGTCCGTAGGAAATGCGGCAAGGTCGATGTGTTTTGCCTGGCACTCGGTCAAAAGCTGTCGACGATCCGCCCCGCTCCAACGACCACCTGGGCGGAGTAGCGACCGATCCAATCGCTGAGCCTTTTGATCACCGCATAGAGCGGGTCGGCCATCGCGGTGTCCACGGCCGATATCCCCGTGAGCTCGCGGACGGGAAACGCAACGCCTTCGGTAAATTCTGTCTGCACAAACTGCGAGAACTCGCCTATAACGTTGCCGCGGTTATCGAGCTTGACGGCGCCGACCTCGATAATCTCATTGCGCAGTCCACGGCGCTGGCGCTGCTTTGGCACCGGCGCAAACTCAAAGTCCAGCACAATCTGGCGCGCAAAGTTCGTCGTATCGATAGCCGAGATACGCGGCGTCTTTTCAGCTGACACGGTTATGGCCTTTCTCCGTCAAATGCCGCTTACTACATAGGCGGCTACATTGCCGTAAGGACAGGCGCCCGTGCGGACATGAAATCGCACAGCATGGCTTTCCGGCATCCTTGCGTAAAGCCACACTTTGAGAGAATCACGTCACTGTTATTATCGAACATATATTCGTATTTATAGCAGTACTTTGATAGAGTTGCAGTTGTTGACGGCAGTTCCATGTGCCGGGCAGCGCCCTCCATGCGACGGGAGGTGATGCCCATGACCGATCTGACTGATTTCGTGAAGCTCCTGACCGCTTTGGTCTCGCTCCTCACGGCGCTTATCGGACTTACCGAGGCACTCGAGCAGCGTACGAAGCAGAAAAAGACGATATGAGAAAGCCATTTGGGTCGCCTCCCCCGCGGCGCAGCTTCTTTCCGCGGGCTCGGGATGCCACAATGGGCTTTGAGTATCGGCCCGTGCGGTAGCCCTTACCGCACCTGCGGGGAGGAGGCTTCCCATGCCCCATG
>DBGDFS010000072.1:0-38650 GCA_048342015.1 Collinsella sp.
ATATGTGAACGGCTAAAAAAGTCTGCTATACTCTTTCCCGCTGTCCCCATCGTCTAGCGGCCAAGGACGCCACCCTTTCAAGGTGGATATCGCGGGTTCGAATCCCGCTGGGGGCACCAGGTTGATTCAGTGCGAACTCGCGAAAGCACCAGCTTAGCGGGTTCGCACTTTTCTGTATCGTAGTTGAGTGTGACCACGCACCGGTCAACGAACACCATCACCTGATACACGAAAGCGTCAAGGAGGTCTGCGTCCGACAGCGTTGCGCCGAACTGCAGGAAGTCGGCGAAGTCCTCGGGGTCTATCTGCTTGGCCTCAAGCGTCTTCAGATCGTGCTCGGCCCTGCGCTTCTGCACCTCAAGCTGGTCTATGCGCTCGCGCGTGCCGGGCGGTATGATCCCCTGCTCTATCGCCTTGAGGATATTGGAAAGCGACTTCTCCGCCTCGTTCAGGGTCTTCGTGGCCTGCCTGCACGCGGTGTCAACCTCGGCGTCGTTCTGGCCGTCCAGCAGCATGTGGGCTATCTCCACGGCCTTCTCGCGGTTCTCAAGCATCTCGCGGAGCGAGCGCACTACCTCGCCCTCAAGCCAGTCGCGGCGAACCGGCTTCACGCCCTTGCAGTTGGTGCACTTGTAGTACTCGTACTTCACGTCCTTCCAGCCGCGTCCCGACACGCCGGGCATGTTGCGTCCACACTCCGAGCAGATGACGCGGCCGGATAGCGCGAAGTCGCCCCAGTGCTCGTTCTTGCGCTGCTTCTTGCCCTGCACGTGCTGCGCGCGGTAGAAGGTGTCGTCATCGATGATCCTAGGCATGCCGTCCTCCTGCCTGATTCCGCCCCACTCGTATATGCCGAGGTACTTCTCGTTGTGCACCATGTTGTAGACCATGCCGTAGCCGCACGGCCTCCCGGTGTACGTCAGCACCCCGCGCTCCGCCAGATCGCTTGCGATGTGGTTTATGGCCTCGCCCGCTATCCTACGGCGGAACACCTCGCGCACGACCTCCGCCTCCTCCGGGACGATCTCGTAGCGGTCGTTCTCGTCCCTGCGGTAGCCGTAGCACCGCACGCCGTTGGTCTTGCACTGAAGGGCGTTGCCCTCCATGCCGCGCCGGGTCTTTCTCGCCACGTCCAAAGAGAAGTAGGCGGCCTGACCCTCAAGTATCTTCTCCATCAGGATGCCCTCGGGGCCGTCCGGGATGTACTCAAGGGCTGACTTTACCTGCACGCCCTTCTGCTCAAGCTGCTTCTTGTAGATGGCCGGGTCGTACTTCGCGCGGGAGAATCGCTCCATCATGTACACAACGACGTAATCGCTCTCAGGCGCGTTGGCTATCATCTTCTGGAACTGCGGCCGGTCATCCGTACGGCCGCTCATGGCGTAGTCGGCATACACGCCAACGACCTCGATGCCCTCGCGCTGGCAGTAATCGTTGCACACGCGCAGCTGGTCATCAATCGAGGCCTCGCGCTGCTTGGAGCATGAGAACCGCGCGTATATGACGGCTGTCTTAGGGCCGTTGTCGCTCTTTCCTGTCATAATGGTGCTGCCTCCTTTCGTGAGGCCTTCGCTGCCCCGGTGATGTGTCTTGGCGGACGCACCGGGGCTTTCTTTACTCGTTGAGCGGCCAGCCGCAGTCAACGTAGGCTTCTACGGAGGCGTGCTCCGGAACCTCCTGCGACAGCGTTGAGAACGGCGCGGTTGAACCCGCCGTCAGGTCGCCGTTGACGTAGGTATAAGCGCCACCGACTATCCCACCGTCTGCGTTGCGGAAAACCACCTGAATCCTAGTGCCGGAGAACGTGCCCTCCGTGTTGTTTGCGACCTCGCCCGCGACCGTGGTCTGGCCCCGCTCGTCGGTGCTCTCGTTTATGTTGGTGATGGGCAGCTGGTCGTAGAAATCCTTCTGGGTGATGTCTTGCTTCGTCCATCCATTCGAGTTGACCGACAGCGACACGTCGAGCGCAGAGGCTCCCTCCGTTGCGGCCATGTCACCGCATATCGCCGTTTGGCCGTCGGGGAACATAAGCGTTATGAAATCGTTGAGCGTGTCCAGAACGTTCCCGTCGGCATCGCGCGCCGCAACCGTGACCTGAATGTTCTCGGCCGCCCACGTCGAGTTAGGGTTGCTCACGATGGAGGCGAAGTGCGCCGTTCCGTAGGAATCGAAGTAGAAGCCGGTCTCGACAACCTCAAGGTCTTTAGGCTCCGCCTCCTGATCCACCTCTGCAACGGCGGGCTCGTTCACCTCGTTCGACCCGCTTGGCTGGTCGCTGCTTGAGCATCCCGCAAGCGCTGCAAGCGACAGCCCTGCAATAGCCAAAAAGTACCTACGCGTCATAATCATTTTTGATCCCCCTCTTGCTTGTGAAAGATTCCGGACAAACCACTTGCAACCGTGAGAAGTGCGAGCCTACCGTCGCTGCTCATTGACCGGTAGTGCTCTATTAGCTGCTTTTCGTCGTACGACAGCTCGCCGCTCTCGCCGTAGAAGTCTTTGATGTCAACCTCAAAAAGGCGGCATAGGGCAATAAGGGTGTCGGCATCAGGTTGCCCCCTGCCAACCTCCCAAGCACTCACTGTCTTTCCGCTTTTACCAACGGCGGAGCCGACTTCATCAACGTTCATTCCGCGCTCAATGCGGAACTTCTTGATGTTTCGGGCTATCTGGTTTCTCACGGTATCCATATCGCTCCTATTCGTCGTAGCAAAAGTATAGGTGAAGCGTTGCCAAAAAGCTACGTTTCGTAGGAAAGAAATTAGAAATCGTGGTGTACTTCCTACGTTTTTGCGGTATTATCAACCTCAAGCCTACAAAACATAGGAAGGAGACCAAATGAAGGCTTACGAAGTCATCGACGCAGAGGTTCAGAAGCGCGGCATCTCGTGCGCAGAGCTTTCCCGACGCACGGGGATCGACTCCGAGCTTCTCCGCAGGAGCTTGGTCGGCTCCCGAAAGATTGGCGCTGACGAGTTCATCGCCCTCTGCCGCGAGCTTGGCCTTGGAATCAGCAACTTCCCAGAAGTCAAGATCGCGTAGGCGCAGCCATGACCGCCGAGGAACGCATCGAATACATGCGCCGCAAGCTCACGGCCCTTTACCGCAAGTGGCTCCTTGAGGGGAGGCCCGTCAGGTGAAGTGGACTACCAAAAAGCTCAAGTACCTCAGCGACCACGCAGACGAGGGGGCGGAGGCAGTAGCCGAGGCCCTAGGGTGCTCGCCCCACGCCGTCGAGGTTCAGGCCAGCCGATACGGAATCTCCCTCCGCAAGGTCTGGCAGTGCCCGAAGTGCGGCATGCGCGTCAGGAAGCCTCTCTCCCCGAAGACGGGGTGGTGCGCGTCCTGCTCGAAGGAGCTGCGAAACGAGGAGATCGCGGAAGAGGTGCGCGAGTTGGAAGAGGAGGTGAGGCGGGAGGAGAGGGTCAACCGCGAGCGCCAGCGCCTATACAGCGCCAAGCATAGGCACAAGAAAACGCTCAAGAAACTGAGAAGTAAATGAGAACCGTTCAGTTACCTGCGGAAACATCGGAAAGGAGAGAACGTGACCAAGCAAAAGAAATATCCGGGCACCCCCGTCTACCACAACTTGAGCGCCCGGAACGGCCGACAGGCCACGAACAGCGTAGCACGCCAGACGCGCATGCCAGCACAGACGATGCGCATACCTGCCGAAATCGAGCGGGAAAACCAGATGCGGGCGTTCAAGGTCGGGCTTCTTCTGGGCGTCGGCGTCGCGGCGCTCGTGTGCGGGCTGATCCTGTGGCTCTGGGTCATCCCCACCATGGACGCTGCGGTTGCGACCGCACAGGGGATGGTCGCATGAGGAAGATGGAGACCCCGGACAACCAGATGGCCCTTCCGGGGCTAGACCCCAAGGGCGAGCAGCGGATGTCCGACGCCCGCGCATGGGTGAAGGCCCATCCCGTCGAGTTCGGATGGTACAAGGACAACGCCCGCGCGGAGTGCGCCCGCACCCACGACGGCAAGGCAAGCCCCAACCGCGCGCTCTACGGCATGCGCATCAAGTTCAGCATCGAGCTGCCCAACCACCTCGCCCCGTATCTGGCGCGCATCGCCATGGAGCAGGACAAGACCATCCGCATGAGGGTCGCGCGCAGCGACGCCGACGGCTACACGACGGCGGTGCTCCGATGAGCTGGAAGACCAAGCGCGTCGGCGTGGCCGAGTGCGTCATGTGCTTCCCGGAGGTGCCCACCAAGCAGCGACCGAAGTTCGACACCAAGCGGTTCCGCACCTACACGCCGGACAAGACCCGGCACGCCGAGAAGTCCATCAAGCGCCAGTGGGAGGCCGCAGTCGGCGACCGCTGGAAGGACTTCGCCACCGAGGTGCGCGTCTTCATCGAGGTTCAGCGCCCCTTGGCCAAGAGCAACCCCAAGTACTGGGCAGGGCGTCCCGACCTCATGAAGCCCGACGCGGACAACTTGGCCAAGGTCATCTGCGACAGCCTGAACGGGCTGGCTTACCGCGATGACTGCCAGATCACACAGCTCGGCGTGACCTTCGACCCAAGAACCCCTTACAGCGACGAGTGCCTTATCCGGGTGCGCGTCGAGTATTACAGCGAGAAATACGAGAAGGAGGCCAGATGAACACCACCATCAAGGCCCATTTCAAGCAGGCCACGGTCAAGGGCGGCGTAGCCGTCCTTCAGCTCGAGGTGCTTACCGACGCGGCGGGCGCCTTCGACGTCATCAAGCAGGCGGGCCGCACCGTGGTTCTGACCATCGAGAGCGAGCAGCAGGAGCTTGACTTCGGCGACGAGTACGAGGCCGAGCCGCTGCCGTTTGACGATGTGCGCCCCGCCAACGTGGACGCCGAGACCGGCGAAATCTACGACCCCATTGAAGACGAAGACCACATGCTCACCGAAGGGAGCAACTAACCATGAAGTACTTCGAGCAAAACATCATGAACGGCGTCGACATGCACGACCTGCACGACAACCTGCACAAGGCCGCAGGCGTTGTGGAGAGCAACATCGTGTTCATGCTCACCCACGATGCGGACGAGACACGCAGCGCAGACGTGGACATGTGCCAGTCCGCGTACAACACCATCGCCATCTTAGAGGCGATCATCGCCAAGTACCCCGAGGACGTTGTCGAGAAGGCGCTGGCCAACGTGCGCAGCGACATGCAGAAGATCGAGGAACGGCGCGACGAGCTGAAGGCCATCTTTGGCATTCTGTTCGGGGGGTGCTAGGCGTGAACCTCACCAACTCCCTTAACCTCCCGCGCCCGTTCGTCTCGGCTGCGGAGAGCGACTACAAGTACACGCCCAAGCGCTACAGCGTGACCGCCCTTCTGAAGGGCACGCGCGAGGCCAT
The DNA here is from genome assembly GCA_048342015.1 of Collinsella sp. GTDB lineage: Bacteria > Actinomycetota > Coriobacteriia > Coriobacteriales > Coriobacteriaceae > Collinsella. The sequence continues at coordinate 5,354 of DBGDFS010000072.1, forward strand.
CCTTCAGCGCCGCCACGACGACGAGATCACTCAGGACGTGGCGGACATGGTGTGGGCCGTCTTCGGCTCGGCGGTGCACCAGATTCTCCAGAACGCCAAGGAGACCAAGACCCAGCTCAAGGAGAACCACCTCGTCATCGACATGCCCAACGGCTACCAGCTGAGCGGCATATTCGACCTCTACGACGATGCGACGGGCACCGTCACGGACTACAAGACGGCATCGGCTTGGAAGGCCGTCTTCGGCGCAAAGGATGACGAGGAGCTTGGGGACTGGCGCAAGCAGACCCTCATCTACTGCTGGATGCTTCGGCAGATAGGCTTCGACGCCCATCGCGGCGAGATCGTTGCGCTGCTCAAGGATCACAAGAAGAGCGACGCCAAGAACAAGGCCGACTACCCGAAGCACCCCGTCTGGCGCGTCGGCTGGGACTTCACCGACGAGCAGATAGAGAAGTGCGGCGAGTGGCTCGCCAAGCGCTTCGAGGAGATCGAGGCAGCCGAGAAGCTTCCAGACGACCAGCTGCCCATGTGCACCGAGAGCGAGCGCTGGCACCGCGCCGACAAGTGGGCCGTCATGAAGGAGGGCCGCAAGAGCGCCATCCGCCTCTTTGACAGCGAGGATGAGGCGAAAGCCCGCATGGAGCAGGAGAGCGCCAACGGCAAGGGCAAGTTCTACGTCGAGCACCGCCCCGGCGAAGACCCCAAGTGCATGGACTACTGCTCCGCCTGCCAGTTCTGCGACCACTACAGGAAGCTCACGGAGGTGCAGTGATGGCCGAGACCAAGACGCTCGCGGAGGCCCTGTGTACCGCGCAGAAGATGATGCAGAACCCCAAGAAGGACAAGACCGCGAAGGTTCGCACCCGCACCGGCGGCGAGTACACCTACAACTACACCACGCTTGACGCGGTGCTCGATGTGGTTCGCCCCGCACTCAACGAGAACGGCGTTTTCCTCTCGCAGTACTCAGAGGTGGTGGAGAACGGCATGTTGCTCCACACGGCGGTCATGTACGGGGAAACCCAGCATGTTCTCGACGTGACCCCATACCAGTACGACAGCGACCCGCAGGAGTTCGGCAAGCGCGAGACATATGCCCGCCGCTATTCGCTGCTCAAGGCTTTCGGCCTCGCTGGCGATGACGACACGGACGGAGACACCGGAGCGGGCGGCACAACGCCTCCGGCAAACCCGCGCAACCACCCGCTGGGGAACACAACCGGCAAGGCTCAGGCCGCTCCCGACAAGAAGAAGTGGCTCACGCGCTGCTTGCAGCTCAAGGCCCAGTGCATGGCTCAGGGCGTGAAGGAAAGCGGTCTCGACAGCTGGTACAAGGCCAGCTTCGGGGACGTGCAGCCCGGCGACCTGACCCTTGGGCAGGTGACCGAGTGGGGCAAGTACCTCGCGCAGATCGCCAAGGACTCAGACCACAGCAAGGAGGAGACGGATGAGCATCAATCGAGTGACGATTAGCGGCAACCTCGGGCGCGACCCGGAGCTTCGCGCAACCACGTCGGGCACGCAGGTGTGCAGCCTCGCGGTGTGCGTGAACACGCGCCAGAAGGTCAACGGCGAGTGGTCGGACAAGGCCAACTGGGTGGACGTGATCTTCTTCGGCAACCGCGCCGAGAGCATCGCCAAGTACCTCGCCAAGGGTTCCCACGTGACCATCGCCGGAAGGCTGAGCCAGAACACGTGGGAGACCAAGGAGGGCCAGAAGCGCAGCAAGCTTGAGGTCATCGGCGAGGACATCGACTTCCAAGGCGGCAAGCGCACGGGGCAGGCCGCAGAGGATCAGCCCGCAGACGTCTACGACGACGACTGCCCGTTCTAGGAGGAGACCATGAACACCTATTCAATCGCGCACCTCGCCGTCATCGCGTACCTGAACTCCAAGGGCCTCAAGGCCGAGGGCGCTTGCAAGTACGTGTGCGACGAGGGAACCGCCGACGTCGTTGTGAAGGACGGCGAGGTGACCGTCCTCGTGATCGTGACGGCGAAGCGCCAGCGCGGCGAGGTCAAGGAACCGGAGTTCAGCTACAAGCGCTTGCAGCACATCGCCATGTGCTTCCTCGTTGAGCACCCCGAGGTGGACGCGCTCCGCTTCGACGTCATCGAGGCGCTCATCGGCACCGGCGCAACCGTGTCCGTCAACGCGCTTGAGGGCGCTTACTGCTGGGAGCGTTAGCCATGTCGGAGGCCAAGTTCACGTGGTCTCCGAGGCTCACCGCGACGGCGGCCAAGGTACCGGAGGAGCAGCGCGGCGCTCTCCTCTGGGCCTTGGTCCAGTACGGCACCCACGGCGTTGAGCCGGAGTTCGACTACCCGCTCAACGCCGTGTTCGAGAGCTTGAGAGGCGAGATCAGAAGGAGCGAGGTGAGGAGAAATGGCTGAGGCGTTCACCGTGTTCGAGAAGTTCGGCGACGTATGCGCGGCGCTCGACGTCGAAGACCGAAAGGAGCTGATCTACGCCATCAACATGTACGGCATGTTCGGCGAGGAGGTGGAGCTTCCATACGGCCTCAAGCCCATCTTCATCGCGCTCAAGGAGGATATTGACTACTCCAAGGATTCGCGAAAGCGGGGCGCTAAGGGAGGTCGGCCAAAGTCGAAACCACCCGTTTGCGAACCGTGCGAACCAGAGGTTTGCGAAACCGAGAAACCAGTGGTTTCCGAAAGCGCGAAACCAGAGGTTTGCGAGAAACCGCGCGAAACCGAAAGCCAATACAAAGCAATACAGAGCAATACAAAGCAAAGCAAAACAAGGGGTAAGCGCTTCGCGCCGCCCTCCGTTGCCGAGGTTCGCGAGTACTGCGCCGAGAAGGGCTACACCTTCGACCCCGAGACATTCGTTGCCTTCTACGAGAGCAAGGGGTGGAAGGTCGGCGGCAGTCCCATGAAGTCATGGAAGGCGGCATGCACCACGTGGCAGAAGCGGCAGGGCGACAGGAAGGAGACCAGCCATGACGAGTACTCGAATCTCTGACGCGCTCAAGGGCCTCGACGTGCCGGAGGGCATCGAACCGGCCAAGCCCGTGCCCTTCGAGCAGACCGACGAGTACCGCCAGATGATGCGCAAGGCCCGCGAGTGCAGGCTGCGCAAGGCCGGGCTTCGTGGCGGCTACATGCGCGCCCAGAGCGACATCGGCGAGCGCGTGTGCAGGATCGTGGAGCGGGGCCGTGGCGCGTACCTCTGGGGCGAGCCGGGGCGCGGCAAGACCTACGCGGCAGCCCATGCGGTGCGCGTCGCCGTCGAGCGCTCCAAGGGCACCAAGCCGCCCGCGAAGCTCGTGAGCGCCAAGCACCTGCTTGACAGCATCCGCGACGGCTTCAACGGCGGAGACCGCGACGCCCTGAGAAGGGCCGAGACCGTTCCGCTTCTGGCGCTTGACGACCTAGGTGCGGAGAGGCCCACCGACTGGGCAATCGAGACGCTCACGGGCCTCATAGACGCCAGAACCGCCGAGGGGCTGCCGACCATCGTCACGAGCAACTACAGCCTCGGGCAGCTGCGCGAGCTTTGGGGCGGCATGCCCGGCGCTCGCATCGCCTCAAGGCTCGGCGGGGCCTGCGAGCGCATCGAGGTGACTGGGCCGGACAGGAGGCTCCGATGATCTCGATGGGACAGCTTCAGGGCCACTCCTTGGAGAGGGCCGAGCTTTACGGAAAGCCCCACGTGGGCGCGCGATACACCGGCAAGGGAGCGAGGGACTACGAGCGCACGCAGGAGTGGTGCTGCATCTGCGGCAAGCCCGCCATGAGCTGCCACCACGTGATACCGAGGGGGCGCGGCGAGCGCTTCAACCTCGTCACGCCGAACGGCAGGTGGAGCCTCAGAAGCCCGCTGTTCGCGCTCTGCGGCTCGGGCACCACGGGGTGCCACGACGGGTTCCACGGCGCGGCGCGATTCGTTCCCCGCTGGGTCTGGGACAACATCCAGTTCGAGCAGCAGTGGTGGGACGGGCTTCTGCTGAAGCTGTTCCCGCCGCACCATCCCGGCCTCTACGAGTACGGGCGCTGGGAGATAGAAGACCGGGAGACCGGAAGGATCATCACAATCAGGGAAAGGGCCTGACATGGAAATCATGAACTGCGAACAGTATGTGCTGGCCGAGCTTGAGGCGGCCCAGAAGGAGAACGAGGAGCTTCGCGACCGCATCGCCGGGCTTGAGCGCGAGGCGGCGGAGGCCGATGCCAAGAAGGGCGAAAGCCCGGACGGCGAGGTTGAGCCGAGGCAGGTGCAGATCTACAAGCTCAACGAGCCGTTCGAGACCGCGTACCTCACCGTGAAGGACTCCTACGACTTCGGCAACAGCGAAAACGGCCTCGAGCTTACCGCTGAGGAGATACGGGAGAAGGCTGCGACCGAAGAAGGGCTGCGCGAGGTCGCGGGAATCCGCGTCGGGTGGAGCCGCGATGAGGCCATGAGCGTGGACACCCGCATCTGGCCGTGCCAGCTGCGCACCGGAACGCAGACGTTCGTCATGGACTTGTGGGACAACGGGCGCAACATCGCCGAGGCCCGCGTCTGCAAGGACGAAGAGGAACCCAGAACCGGGAACTACTTCCCGGCGTATCGCGCGGAGGAGCTTGAGCGCTTCGGCCTCGATCTGCTCAAGAAGCGGCTCCTTGAGTACGCCGACAAGCTCGACGCGGAGGCAGCAAAAAGCGAGGGGGACGAGTGAGGAAGGCGCTAGTGACAATAGCCATCGCTGCGGCGGTGAGCATACCCGTTGCCATCATCTACGCAGCGCTCAAGACGCTACAGCTTCTCGCCATCGGGCTGCTGTTCCTGTGCGCGCTTGCGGTTATGGCGTGAAAGGAGACCAGATGAAAGACAGCAAGGTTGAACAGGCGCGCATCCGCATTAACGCGGCGCGCAAGCATCTGACCGACGCGTTAGAGGCCATCAGCGGCCCGGAACCGGACTTTGACAAGTGCGAGGCGTGCATGGACATGGCGGGCGAGGTTCTGCCAACGATCGTAGACGGGGAGCTGAAATGAAATGGAGGTGCCCGAATGAGCCTCGCCAATGACGAGCGCCGAAACGAGTCAACGGAGGATTGTAGGCTGTTGGGCTGCGGAGGGTGCTCGCTGATCGTGCTGGCGTGCTTGGCGCTTGACGCGGCGACCATCTTCGCTGGCTACCAAATCGTGATGCTCGTAAGGGGCATCATCGTCGGCTGATTGAAGTCTAATTTGAGAGGAGAGTCAGGATGGCTAAGAACGAGAAACCCATCATCGGAATCGACCTTGGCATCGACCCCGAATATCTGGAGGAGGTTGTGCGCCAGACTGTGTGCGCCGGTATAGCCGAGGCGCTGGGCGGAAAGGACGCAGTGGCGTCCGAGATCGTGCACGAGGTGCTGAACAGTAGGGTCGACAAGGAAGGGAACGTTATAGGCAAGGGGAATTACACGTACGACAGGGGCACGCCCATCATCGAGTACTACGTGCGCAAGGTCGTGAAGAAGGAGGCTGCGACCTATGTGTCCGAGATGATGGAGAAGTATCGTCCGCAGATCAGGGACGCCATCGCAAAGGAGCTTGGTGACCAGCTTTTCACCAACGATCTCGCAGAAAAGTTCGTGGGCGCTCTCGTCAACGAGACGATGAAGGATTGGCGCTGCAACATCGATGTCAGCTTCGTCAAGCCAGAGAGGGACTGGTGATGAGCGATGACCGAGCTGAAGCGGTGCTCCTTCTGCGGGGCCGAGGCAGAGCTTGTGCGAAACAGCAGCGGGAGCTACTTCGCGCGATGCACGAACAAGCAGTGCGCAGCGAAGACCCGGCTCTACCACGAGAACGAAGTCGGCGCTCGGATTGCCTGGAACAAGCGCGCAGAGCCGACGTGCGACTGCGACGCGCTGCTGGCGCTTGCGGACGAGCTGGACGCATTCCCGAAGTGCGATGACGAGAGGTGCGGAAAGGACATGCCGCCTCGTGTCATCCATGACTTCTCCCGCCGCATCCGCGAGGCGTGCGGAGAGGAGGCAAAGGATGAGGCGTGATGAGTACGAGGCCAAGCGCCGCGAGATCATAGACCGCTACACGGAGGAGATATGCGACCACGAGGATGCGGGCTGCTTCGGCGACGCGGAGAACTCGCGCAAGTGGATGCGCCGCAAGCTTGAGAGCCTAGACGCGGAGTATGCGATGGGCGTCGAGCAATGATGCAGGCACCAGGGCAGCTCGCGCTCGACTTGTTCCCAGAGGAGAAGCCGAAGCCCAAGACGCCGTTCGAGCGGTGCATCGAGCACCTATTGGAAGTGTGCAAGTGCGACGAGAATCGGGTTAGGCCGCTCGCCGCCGAGCTGTTCGCCAAGTTCGGGGCAAGCGAGGGATGGGACAGGGCGAGGTGCCTCGGGTACTTCTATGGCTCGGACGGCCACGAGGTGCCAAGGCTCAAAGCCTGTCCGCCCTCGCTCATGGGCATGTTCGATCCGTCAATCGACTACCACACGCTGTGGGACAGATGCTGGGCCGCACGCTGGGTACCGCTTCGCGAAGCGCTTGAGGTTAAGGAGTGGCACTACAACTACCGCAGCCCGTACACCGGAGCACCGGTCTGGGTCTGGTACATCGACAACCGAGGGTGCGAGGTCAAGCGGCCATACGACGGATGAATCTCGCGTGCGTTGTAGGCTCGCCGTATCGAACGGAGGCGGCGGGCATGGGACACAGCAGGCATCACAGAAGAAGGCGCACCAAGCGCAAGCGCCGCATGTGCACGCAGAAGGTGGCGTTCCACAGCGAGCTTGCGGCCATGCGGGTAGGGGCACGGTACGGGCAGGACTGGTACCGCTGCCCCTACCGCCACGCGTGGCACCTCACGAGCAAGAACAGCCAGCCGGGTGAGCGCAATGGATAACGAGCAGCGCACGAGGAGGCAGCTTGCCAAGCACGCCCAGAGGATGCGGCGCATAGGCTGCACCATAGGCGAGATAGCGCGGGCGCTTGAGCTTACGATCCACGAGACCAAGAAGCTGCTGAAGGAGGCTGCGCAGTGAGCCGCATGAAGACCTACTGCCCGCACTGCGGGCGCATCGTACCGGCGGGCCAGCGCTGCCCGTGCAGGCCGAGGCCGAAGCGCAAGCCGACCAAGGGAGACAAGGCCAGAGCCGAGCGCGAGCCATGGAGGCGCAACTACTCAAGCGCCGAGTACCAAGCCGCGAGGCAGCAGGCCATAGCGAGAACCAAGGGCAGGTGCACCGACTGCGGAAGGCAGTGCGCATGGTTCGACGGCAGTCGATGGAGGACTGCGGGCATGGGAGGCGAGGTGGACCACATCGTGCCGCTGTGCAAGGGAGGCACGAACGACCCGGCCAACCTCGCCCTGCGCTGCAAGAGCTGCCACGGGCTGAAGGATGCCAAGCTCAGGCGCAAGACCCCCTAGCCCCTTCGAAAACCCGAAACGTCGCCTCATACCCCGCGCGCCCCTCCCAAACGCGTATCGCCACGAAATTGGAGGTTCGGGGGGCTTAACCAGGGTGCAACGCTAAGGCACCACAAAACGCAACGCTAAATCTCACGACCGCGATAGCCTCATTTCACCAGTTGGAAGGAGGCTTTTCATGCGAGAAACCGAGCTGAAAATCGAGGAAATCCCGATTGACGAGCTGGTTCCCTACGAAAACAACGCCAAGAAGCACACACGCGAGCAGATCGACGCGGTTGAGGCTTCGATAAAGGAGTTCGGCTTCAGGAACCCCGTCATTGTGTGGCGCAACGCAGACGGTCGCCCTGAGGTCGTAGCCGGGCACGCTCGGGTGACAGCGGCAAAGAACATCGGCATGCAGAAGGTCCCGTGCGTATCATGCGATGACCTCACAGACGCCCAGCGTCGCGCTCTTACGCTCGTTGACAACCAAACAACCATGATGACCGGCTGGGACGAAGACCTCCTCGCATACGAGCTTGACACGCTTTCGGCTGATTTCGACATGACGGACTTCGGCTTCACGGATGAGATGATCGGAATGGCCGAAACCATCGAGGCGGAAGAGGACGAGATTCCGGATGTCATCGAGTGCAAGGCCAAACGCGGCGAGATTTGGCAGCTCGGATCGCACAGGGTGATGTGCGGGGACGCGACCTGTTCTGAGGACGTGCAAAAACTCGGGGGGGGGGTCTGCGATTTGCTCCTGACTGACCCTCCGTACAACGTCGCACTGGGTCAGCACATGAGGCCTTCCGAGGCGAGGCAACTCCATCGTAGGACTGACGGCCTCGTTATCGACAACGACTCATGGGACGACGACGAGGGATTCATCGAGTTCCTAAGCGCTGCGTTCGATAATGCGATGGGCATCCTGACGGCGGGAGCATCCTTCTACATTTGGCATGCAGACACGCAGAGGGCGAACTTCCTTGAGGCGTGCAAGCGTTCTGGGATGAGGGTCAGAGAGTGCCTTGTCTGGGCAAAGAACACGTTCACGCTCGGCAGGCAGGACTACCAGTGGCGGCACGAGCCATGCCTGTACGGCTGGAAGGACGGTGCATCGCACAGCTGGTATTCGGATAGGAAGCAGTCAACAGTGCTTGAATTCGAAAAGCCCGTTTCGAACGACGAGCACCCGACGATGAAGCCCGTCCCGCTCATGGCATACCTGATCCAGAATTCCACGAAGCGAGGAGAAACGGTTCTTGACGTGTTCGGAGGCTCCGGCTCCACCCTCATTGCATGTGAGGAGACCGGGAGGAAGTGCCTGACCATGGAGCTTGATCCGCATTACTGCGATGTAATCATCGCGCGGTGGGAGCAGCTGACGGGGCGAAAGGCGGTATTGCTCTCGGAGTAATCTCGTCCGCACGCTTCCGGCGGGCGGCATGCTCCGTTACCCATGCGAGCCGGATGCTCGATTGCATGCCGTCCACCAGAGGCGTGCGGAAGGCGAGATTGGATTGATTAAGCGATGTGAGATATGCGGGCGGGAGTTCAAGGCCCAGCGAAGCACGGCGCGGTACTGCTCCGCCACGTGCCGCTCGCGCGCGGCCAGAGGCTACGCCTACACGGGCGAGCTTCAGGCTCCCGCCCCGTCCGCATCCATGACCGATGACGAGGTGCTTGAGGTCTTGCAGCGCGCCCACGTGGCGGCGAGCGACCTTTCCCGCGCCTCCATGCTCACGTCATCGCCCCTGTGCCTGAAGCTGCGCAGGGTTGCGAAGAAGATAGAGGACGCACTGAGGGGTGAGGGCCTGTGAAGGGTGCGAAGCCGAAGCACGACGCCATACGCCGGGGCCTCTCGGATTCCTACGGCCTAGCCGTTAGCGATGGCTCCTCTGGTGTGCTCATGCCGCAGGACATAGCGCAAGACCCCGTGCAGAGCGAGATATGGGCGTGGCTCGCGCCTCCCGTCAACAGCTTTACCGAGCAGGACATCCCGACACTGCGGCTGCTGACCTACTGGCACGCCGTGGCTCAGCAGGCGGAGCAGGCCATCCACTCCGACGGCGGCAAGATAGCCATCTTCGACAAGATAGGCGTGAAGCCGTTCAAGACAGCCGACGGTCGCGAGGTGCCGCTTGTGCGCAAGAACCCGGCGCTCACGATCCTCAAAGAGGCGAGCAGCGAGATTCGCGCGCTATCGGACATGCTTGGGCTTTCGCCCTTGGCGCGCTCGCGCATCGGCCTCATGGACGCAACCGCGACCAAGACGGCGGCTGACACGGCGGCAATGTTCAGGAGCATCGACGCGGCATACGAGTTGCCGGAGGCAGAGGTGGTGATAGAGGATGCGGAGGACTGAGACGGCCTACTCGCGCGAGGGCTTGGTGATGGCCCGCGACTACGAGAAGTGCCTGTCCTCCATGTGCCACCACGTCTCCAACGACAGCTACTATGGCAAGCCGTTCATGCTCGAACCGTTCCAGCGTGAGAACATCTGGAAGCCCATATTCGCCACGGGCAAGATGGAGGGCGGGAGGTTCAGACGACGCTTCCGCCGAGCGATAATCGGCCTCCCGTCCGGCTACGGCAAGACCGAGCTTGCGGCCGGTCTGGTGCTGACCGTGGCAACCATGGAGGTCATACACAACGGCCAGTACGGCGTTGTCGCCAGCTCGAAGGATCAGGTGCGCAACATCTTCGAGAAGATAGCCACCATGATAAAGCTGAACGACACGTGGAAAGACCAATGGGACATCGGGAAGGACGTCATCACCCACAGGGAGACCGGGGCCAAGATCATGGTGCTTCCCAACAAGGCTGACGCCCTCGAATCTTGGCACTTCAACGTGCTCATCTTTGACGAGCTGCACGTATACAAGGATTCGAAGGTGTGGGACGCCGGTCTCAAGGGCCAGAAGGTTCTGTGGAACCCGCTCTCCATCGGCATCACGACGGCAGGAGACGCGCGCGAGGGCTTCCTATGGGATACCTTGCAGAAGGCCGACGATGACCCCGGCATGTACCTCTACTGGCTCGGCCTCGATGACGGCGCGGACATCGACAAGCGCGAGAGCTGGGAGCCGCTTCTGTGCGCCTCGTGGGTCACGTGGGAGAGCATCCAAGATCAGCGCGGGATGGCAACCTCTAAGAGGTCGTTCGAGCGCTACACCGCGAACCGCTTCCCATCTAACAGGGACGCGTATTCGTGCTTCACCACGGCGCAGCTAGACCGATGCGAGCGCGGGGCAAACACACTCGACTTCGGCAGCCCGTTCACCATCGGCATCGACGGCGCTACGGCCGGAGACTCCTACGCCATCGTTGCCTATCAGGAACGCAAGAACAAGCGCGGAACCATGGTCGGCTACACGAAGAGCTGGATATTCGACACGCCGGACGAGGATACGGGGCACTACCCCCTCAACCAGATCATGGAGCTTGTTGCGGGCGTGTGCCAGGAGCACTACCCGGAGGTCGTAGGCATCGACCCCAACCGCATGATTGTCATGAGCAGTCAGCTCAACGATGTGTACGGAATCGAGACCGTCTCCTTCGCGCAGAACAACGCCACCATGTGCCAGGCTACCTCAATCGTGATGAACCTCGTGAAGGACAGGCGGCTCAAGCTCAAGGGTCAGAGGAAGCTCCGCCAGCACTTGGAGAACACCGTCGAGGAGGAGCGCGAGCCATACGGCACACGCTTCGGAAAGGACTCGCGCAAATCCAAGATAGACGGTGCTATCGCATTGGCTATAGCTGCGCTTGCATACAACAAGCTCGTCTCAGGGAGTGAGGACGCTCCAGAGATCTACTAATCTCACGCCGCCCGTACCATGCCGCCAGAAGAAAGGGGCAGCATGGGACGTTTCTACGACATGTTCTACAAGCGCGGGGAGGAACCCGAGCTTTCAGACGTGGTGCGCGTCAACCTTCCGCCGGGTTTCGCTCCCACACCGGCTGGATACGGCGCGCTCATGTCAATCGACTACGCCGCGTGCGAGCAGACCAAGGCGCGCTCAATGGCGTCTCTTCCGTTCAGCGTGGTCAACCACAGGCGCAGCGGATCGGAGCGCCTGACCAACCATCCGCTTGCGAAGCTCCTCAACGGCATGGCCAACGAGGAGATGACCGCCCCGGCGCTCATGGCGTGGACGGTGCTGCGTCGTGACACGTTCGGCAACGCATACTGGCTCATCGAATGGAACCGTGGGCGCGTCGAGGCCATCTGGCCTATAACGGCGACCGTTAAGCACAACTACGACCGCAACGCGCCGAAGGGCTACCGCACAACCTACACCGTAGCGCCGGGCGATGACCACGTGCCCGCAGGGACTTACTTCAACCACGAGGTGGTCAACATCTGCACGCACGTGACCAAGGACGGCATCAAGGGCAAGTCGCTCGCGAAGCTGGCAGCCGAGGAAATCGGCCTGTCACTCGACCTTGAGCGCTTCTACCGCTCGATGCTCCGCAACGGAAACCACCATCTGGGCCACGTGGAGCTTCCGGCGGGCAACGTCATCAACGATGAGAAGAAGCTGAATGCGCTCCGCACGGCAATCGACATGAAAAGCGGCATCACCGAGGCGGGGCGCGCGCCCATCTTCGGGTACGGGGCAAAGTGGGTTGCCGACCAGCAGACAATGAAGGACGCCTCCGTTATCGAGCAGCAGAAGTGGGTGCTGCATCAGGTCTGCCGCGCCTGCAACGTCCCGCCTTGGAAGGTCTACGACGGCGACCAGACAACCTACGCCGGAGGGCAGCAGTCCAACATCGACTACGTGACTGACACCATCGTGCCCGACGTGCGGTGCATCGAGATCGCGTTGCAGCCGGTTCTCGCATCCTGCGGGCTTCCGAACGCGCAGGCCAAGTTCCGCGTGCAGGGCCTTATGCGCGGAGACGACGCCACCCGCACCCAGTACTACCGCGAGATGGGCTATCTGGGCGCGATAACGCGCGAGGACGTGCGCGACCTTGAGGACTTCGATCCGCTTGAGGGCATCGGCCTCCCGCTGTTCCCGCTCAACTACGGAACCGTCAACCCGGACGGCACCGTGAACGTTTTCAACTCTACCAACGCAGAGAAACCGACGGAGCCCGGAGACGGGAGCCAGACGGGAGTAGGAGGCACAAGTGTTCCAGATTAAGAACGAGGCCCAGCGCGCCACGGTGTACCTGTACGGCACCATCGGGGCGGACTTCTGGGACGCGGATTCGAGCAACACCGCAAAGACCTTCGCTGCGACGCTTGACGAGCTGAGCCCCAAGCCGCTCGACATCCGCATCGACAGCTGCGGCGGCGACGTGTACGAGGGATTCGGCATCGCCTCGGCCATCCAGCGCTACGAGGGAGAGACAACCGCCTACATCGACGGCATCGCGGCCTCCGCCGCATCCTACATCGCCGTCATGGCGGACAAGGTTGTCATGACCGACTTCGCGCAGCTGATGATCCACGACGCATGGACTTACACGAGCGGCAACGCCGCAGAGCTGCTTGTGGCCGCCGAGCGACTTGAGGCTGTGGACGGAACCATCGCGGGCATCATCGCCGCCCGCTCCGGCATGGACATCGAGGACGTGCGGGCCGCCATGGATGCGGAGACGTGGTACGACGCGCAGGCAGCCGTCGATGCGGGACTAGCTGACGAGATCGTGCAGACCGAGCAGCGCGTGGCCGCATGCATCGACCCGGCAATGCTCGCGCACTACAAGCACGCCCCCAAGGCGGCAATCGAGGCGCTTGCATCGCCGAGCCCGACCGAGCCGGGTGAAGAACCGGGCAAATCTCACGCGGCAAATAGCATGCAGAAAAACGAGGGGTGCCGCCTCCTCGTGTTGGGAAACAGGGTTTACCGGACAAAGGAGTAGAACATGGCAATCCTCAATTCCAAGCAGCTCTGGGCGGAGCGCAACCGCCTCGCCGAGGAGCAGCGCAAGGCTGCCGACGATAAGGACGAGAGCAAGGCGCTCGTCCTTCAGGGCCAGATCGAGCAGCTTGACATCACCATCGGCCACGTCATCGAGGAGGAGGACGCGCTTCGCAACGCGCCCAAGCCCAAGCAGCACGCGGATTCCTTCGGCGTCCGCATCCTCGGTTCCCGCGACGAGTTCCACGGCCTTGAGGTCGGGTTCAAGGCTTCCGCCGAGGTCGGCCCGCGCAACGCGGCAAGCGTGGTGACCGTCGGCGCTCCCACCGAGATCGAGCTTGAGATTCCCTCCAAGCTCCCCGGCGCGTTCCAGAACTTCGCGAGCACCCTCATGGAGACGCCCGCCGCAGGCTCCATCACCTACAAGCAGCGCGACAAGGCCAACGAGACCGGCGCGCCCGCTACGTGGGCTGGCGTCACCGAAGGTTCCAGCGCGACCAAGGCGCAGGTCATCTACGCGTGGAAGGACGCGGTGGCAAACAAGGAGACCATCGCTGGCTACGTCCCCGTGTCCAAGGACACGCTTATGGACTACGACGAGCTGCTGGACATCATCGAGCACGACCTCCTGCTTGACCTTGACGAGATCACCAACGCGAAGTACTGGAACGGCTCGGACTCTACCCACATCGTGGGCATCACCAACGTACCGGGCATCCAGACCTTCACCGACGCCATGGGCGGCATGTACTTCGACGCCATCCGCAAGATGCGCACCAAGGTCATGCTCAACGCCCGCCGCATCCCCACCCACGTGGCCGTCAGCCCGGAGGTGCGCGAGGCCATCGACCTGTACAAGACCGAGACCGGCCTGTACCAGACGCTCGGCTCCGACGTGTACTGGGGCATGCAGGTCGTGGAGGACGCGAGCTGCCCCGGCATCCTCGTGTACGACAGCTTCGCCGCGCGCCGTCGCGCCATCCACGGCGGCACCACGGTGGAGATCGGCTACTACAACGACCAGTTCATCAAGAACGAGCTGTCCGTGCTCGGCGAGCACACCAAGGCGCTGCAGGTGCGCTACCCGGACGCCTTCTGCCTCGCGAACAAGACCAGCCTCGACAAGGCTCCCGCCGCCGCAGGCGTGGGCGCGTAAGGAGGAGCCATGTACACCAGCAAGGAACGCGTCATCCGTGACGGCTACCTGATCGCCTTCGAGGGCGAGGTCATGTCCGACGAGGAGGCCGCAGCTCGCGGACTTCTCGTGTCGGAGGAGGACAAGCCCAAGCGCAAGACAAACCGCCGCAAGCCCAAGCCCAAGGCCGAGCCCGCCGAGGACGAGGCTGAGGAGGACTACGACGAGGACGAGGGGGCCTGATGCTCGTAGCGCCGGATTCGACCATCCGCGTCGCGGCATCCGAGACCGCCGTCTTGCAGCTTGAGGCAGACGCCTCAATCGATTCCGCGACCCTGCGCCCCCGCTTCGGCGGGGAGCAGGGTCTTCACGTAGAGGAGAACGCCGTAACGCTGCCGACGCTCAAGGCACCGGACACCGCACGCATCGACTGGAAGAAGGGCGGAGAGACGCTTTTCACCACCTATATCGAGGTGGTGTCCCGCCACTACTTCAGGCTCGACGCGCTCAAGGGATACGGGGACGGTCAGGACGATTTCGACCAGCTGCCGGATGAGGCGCTTTTCCAAGCCCGGCAGGCCGCGACCGACGTATTCGAGCGCAACGCGCGCCGCTCCTTCGTCGCCCGCATCGGGCGCACCAAGGACTACGGGCGCGAGCGCTGCCTGACGCTCGACCACGGGGACGTCCGTGAGCTTCTTACGGACGGCTACGAGCTGGTGAGCGACTGCCAAGCCGTGGCCGTCAAGTGCTTCCCGCGTCCGTGCTGGGTCGAGTACGTCTACGGATACGAGGAGCTTCCGGCGCAGGTATCCCGCGCCGTGCTGGAGCTTGCGGCCTACATGCTGCGCCCGTCCAACCGTCCCATCGGGGCCACGGGCGAGAGCACGGACGCGGGATTCATCCGGTTCACCACGGCCGGGCAGGACGGCGCTACCGACATCCCGGAGGTCAACGCGGCGATTGAGCAGTTCGGGCGGGGGGCGAACCTCGTATGGTGACGTTCCAAGCAGCCCGCGACGAGCTGTACCGCCGCATGGCCAAGGTCGCCGAGAGCTTCGGGGAGCTTTACCCCGGCGTACAGGCACCAAAGGTCTACGACGGCTTCCCCACGAGCGAGCCACCGTTCTACATCGCGGTCGATTCCATCGTGGACACCGCGACCATGGGCGGGCGCGCGGTTCCGGGAGCCGGTCAGCTCGACTTCACCATCCACGTCATGTGCTTCGCGCGCCATTCAGACCAATACACGGCATCGGCAACGCTGCTCGCCTACGTGGACGCGGTTTTCAACGCCGTGATGGCAGACCAGCGCCTCGCCATGTCCGTGGACAACTCGTTCCCATCCATCGAGGCCGCCGGTGCCTCCGGCGACAGCTCCAAGTACCACATGGCCGCTGCATCCGTGGGCGTGCAGTGCTCAGTTTTCGCCAAGTGCCCGCAGAAGTTCAGGGAGGTAGTGCAGTGATCGCCACAAAGGACATCTCGGTGCTCTTCAACGGGCACCCCTACCGGTTCAAGAAGGGCGCTCAGGTCAAAGCGCCAAACGCGCTCGTGAGGGCGCTCAAGGAGCAGGGGGCTGTTCGCGCCTCCGCACAAAAGAAGGAGGACAGCGATGATTAACGTTTCCATCGGCATGCTGGGCGTGGCGCTGCAGAACGGCAACACCCCGGCGGAGCAGCCCACCATCAAGCACGGACTGACCGGCGGCGGTCTGGTCAACCCGGAGCGCACCATCGAGCAGAAGGCCGTGGCGTGCGGCCTGCGCGCCAACGCGGCGAACGGGGCCTATGTGTCCGAGGTCAACATGGGCGTCGACTTCGATACTCTCGCGTACGCCGACTCGCTCGCGATCTACTGCCTTGCGGCAATGGGCAACATCGTTTCGACCCCCGTTGCCGAGAAGTCCGGTTACCACAAGCACATCATCACCCTCGGCTCAGTCCTGCCGCTCCTGACCTTCTGGGGTCAGATCGGAGACACCGCCCAGCAGACGGTGCACAAGGTCGACGGCTGCAAGATCGACACGCTTGGCCTCACCTTCGAGGGCAACGCGCCGCTCGACATCAGCGTTACGGCGGCCGGCATCGACGCCACGCTTTTCCAGTCTTGGGCTGGCGTGGTGAACCCCTCGTGCTTCGATGGCTACTTCGTTCCCACGGGCGGCGATTTCCAGATCGACACGGCGAGCCAGACCCCCGGCGACGTGACAGTTACGCAGGGCAGCTTCGAGATGTCCAACAGCCTTGAGGCGAAGCGCGCGGCCGGTCAGGTCGTTCCTACCATCCTCGCCGAGGGCAAACTGACCACCTCCGTGAACATGACCGTCGTGCCGGATGACTTCGCGCTCATGCGCAAGTGCCTCACCGGCGCTGCCGACGGCACCAAGGTCTCCTCCAAGATCGTGTACGGCTCCGCCCTGTGGAAGTTCACCCACAGCGCAGACCCCAACTGCACGCTCGACGTGGCCTTCACCAACGTTCCTTGGAACTTCGAGATGCCCGAGGTAGACCCCGAGGGCAACGCCGCAGAGGTCGAGTTCAGTGCCGATGACATCGGCATCGATTCCGCAGACGGCACTCCGGTCACCATCACCATCGTCAACAAGGTCAAGAGCTACATCACCGAGTAAGGAGCACAGATGAAGTTCGTTTTCGCTTTCACCAAGCCGGAGGACGGCAAAACCATCGAGTTCGAGGGCGGCCGCACCTCCCTCTGGGACGCTCAGGAGATCGCGGCCAACTGGCCGGAGCGCGTTACCAACCAGAGCCGCCTCGACTTCGCATGGGCCTTCTGCGCGGCGAAGCGCGCGGGCAAGCTCAAGGAGCTTGGCATCGACGGCTTTGACGTCGAGGAGGCAATCGACGCCATCGCCGACACCTACGACCTGTCCATCAAGGACAACAAGCCAGACGTCCCTTTAGCGGACGGGCGTCCCGCATAGCCAACCTGAGCCTTAGGACGGGGTGCTCGCCGTATGACCTAGCGCGTCTGTGCGACGAGTACCCCGCCGTCTTTGACGAGTACGTGGACATGTATTTCGACGCCCAAGAGGAGCGCCGCAAGAAGTCCGACATGGAGGCGCGCAAGGCGAGAGTGAACAGGATTTTCAATCGCGGGAGGAAATGATGGCGTTCGAGCACGGCGGAGGAGTACGAATCGAGGCCAAGGGTCTCGATGAAACCATCAAGGCGCTACGATCCATCAACAAGGAGCTTCCGCGAGAGTTCAAGAAGGGCCTGAAGCAGGACGCCAAGCCCATCCTAACCGATGCGCGCAACAACGCGCAGTCCATCGCCTACACGGGGGCCTACGCGTCAAGCATGGCGATGCGCACCATCGCAAACGGAGTGCGCATCCAGAACAACGACCCCGGCGCTGGAACCATCGAGTTCGCCAACGCCGGGGCCGTCTACCTTTCGGGCAAGCGCAGGGGCCTTCCGGTGGGAGTTCCGCAGGGCAACCCTCCGCGCGCCCTCGTCAGGGCGGTTCTGGACAACGAGGACGCCGTGGTGGACGCAGTAGAGACGCGCATAGAGCAGACCATAAGGAAGTACCTCAATGGGTAAGGCAAGCATTTCCATAGCCATATCCGGCTCCTACAACTCGTCCGCCGTCGAGAGGGCGGAGAAGTCGCTTGACCGCCTCGCCGTCAAGACGGCGGCCGCCGAGGGCTCCATGTCAAAGAGCTGGGTCGAGGCAGGTTCCAAGGCGGCGGAGGCCGGTGGAAAGATATACAGCGCCGGGCAGAAGGTGGCGGACGCGGGCGACACCATGACCGCAGGCGTCACCGTCCCGCTCGCGGCGATCGGCGCGGCTTCGGCAAAGACCGCCATCGACTTCGAGAGCAGCATGAGCCGCGTGTCCGGCGCGCTCAACGACCCCTCCGCCAACATGGAGGACTTGCGGCAGCTCGCCTTGGACATGGGCGCTGACACCGTTTTCAGCGCGTCCGAGGCCGGTGCGGCCATGGAGGAGCTTGCCAAGGGCGGCCTCACCGCAGCCGACATCAAAGGCGGCGCTCTCAAGACCACCATGGACTTGGCCGCATCTGGCAGCTTACAGCTTGCGGATGCCGCGAACGTCACCGTTCAGGCCATGGGCGCATTCGGGCTGTCGGCAGGCCAGACCGGCGAGGCGGCCAACGCCTTGGCCGGTGCCGCCGCCGCATCATCCGCAGACGTCTCAGACCTGACGCAGGGCCTCTCGCAGGTGTCCGCTCAGGCCCACAGCGCCGGGTGGAGCATACAGGACACGACCGCCGTTCTCGGTGCCTTCGCCGACGCCGGAATCATGGGAAGCGATGCGGGCACGTCGCTCAAGACCATGCTTCAGCGCCTCTCCGCGCCGACGGACAAGGCCGCCACCATGATGGAGAGCCTCGGGATCAACGTCCGCGATTCCAACGGAAACATGATGGACGCGGCTGGCATAGCAGGTGAGCTTCAGGCCAAGCTTGGCGGCCTCGATTCCGCCACCCGCGACGCGGCAATACAGACGATATTCGGGGCCGACGCCTCGCGCGCCGCCTTGGTTATGATGAACCAAGGCACCGAGGGCATCCAGCGATACACGGCCGCAACGAACGACCAGACGGCGGCCCAGCGCCTTGCCGATTCCCAGATGGGCGACACCCAGCGCAGCATCGAGGAGATGAACGGCGCTATCGAGACCGCCTCCATCCAAGTCGGCAGCGCGCTTGCACCAGCGGTGACGGATGTGGCCAACGCCGTTGGAGGCGCGGCGCAGTCCTTCAGCGAGATGGACGAGGGGACGCAGCAGGCGGTCATAGGCTTCGGCCTCGTGGCGGCGGCAGCAGGCCCCGTCCTATCCGTTTCAGGCAGGATCACCAAGGGCGTGGGCTCCATGGTCACCGCCTACGGCAAGGCCAAGCAGGAGATAGCGACATACGCCGACGCGCTCACTACGACCAACGTGGCATCGCTCAAGGCGTATCAGGGCAACGAGAAGCTTGCAAAGGCGCTTGAGAAGAACCCGGCGGCGAAGGCGGCCGGTGGCGTCCATCAGTACATCGACGCCGTTACGAACGCCAACAAGGCCACGTCCGGCTACGAGAGCTCCGTGCGCAAGCTGTCCAACGAGCAAAAGAAGGGCAGCAAGGCCAACCAAGAGCTGATAGCGAACCTTCAGCAGGAGGTGTCTGAGCGCAAGAGCGTCATGGACGCGGCCAAGGGCACCGTGGATGGCTACAAGGCCTCCGCCGCTGCGGCGCAGACGAGCGCCGCAGCAGTCACCGCGCAGAGCGTGGCCATGAAGGCCGCCTCCGTCGCGGCTACCGGACTCAAGCTGGCTCTGGCCACCATCGCTCCGCTCGCCATAGTCGCGGGCATCACCGCGCTCGTTGGAGTGTTCCAAGAGGCGAAGGAGCACGAGGACAGGCTTACGGCCGCTACTGATGGCCTGACTGCGGCGACGCAGAAGGGCGTGAGCGCTTCCAACGCCGGTGCCGACGCCTTGGAAGGCTACGGAGAATCGGCTGGTGCCGCGAAGGTTGACATCGATGACATGCTCGAATCGCAGGCGCAGCTCGCCCAGACCATAAGCGACACCAACACCTCGGCTTCCGCCCAAATGGCGCAGCTGCAGCAGGCCTACTCCTACATCCAGCAGTACGCCAACCAGACCGACCTCTCGACCGAGGCGCAGGGAAGGCTGCGCACGGCAGTCGATACCGTAAACGAGCTGTGCGGGACGCAGATAAGCGTGACCGACGCCGCCAACGGCAAGCTTGCCGACGAGAATGGCGCAATCCAGGACGTTACCCAGTCGCTCGGAAGCTACATCGACCAGAAGCTTCAGCAGATTCAGGTCGATGCCCAGCAGCAGAACCTCTCGGCTCTCTACCAGCAGCAGGCGGAGGACATCACAGCCCTTACACAGGCACAGCAGGCTTACAACGATAAGCTGGGAGAGCACGACCAGTTCGTTCAGAACTACATCGCCACGTGCGGCCCATATGTCCAGAACGCCGAGGAGATGGCAGAGGCCGCGTGGCAGGCTTCGCTGGCGAACTCTGAGGAGGGCAAGGCCGTACAGGAGGCGCAGGCGGCGCTCGACGCGTGCAACACCTCCATCAACAACGTCTCGTCCTCCATGACGGCTCAGGCGGCAATCGCCGACGGGAACGCGCTGAGCATGCAGAACCTCGTTCTGTCAAGCTCCACCGTCTCCACCGCCATGAACACCATAGGAACTGACATCAACGACTTCGCGAACGACCTGAGCAACGCGGGCGTGTCCGTCGAGACATTCCGAAGCCTGAACGATCAAGAGCTTGTGCAGCTTGCCACATCGTGGGATGGAACTACGCAAAGCATCGTAGATGCTCTGAACGGCATGGGCATCCAGATGAACGACGCTGGCCTCAACGCCGCAACGGCGCTCGCCAACGGCATGCAGAGTGGGACGGTGAACGTCGACACCGCGACGAGTATCCTCAAGGCGGCGGCGACCGGGGACTGGTCTAGCGTCTCGTCGCAGATGAGCAGCGCGGGCATCAGCCTCCCGCAGAGCGTGGCCGACGGCATCACCGCCAACAGTTTCACGGCGTCCGGCGCGACCAACACCATGCTGTCCATGATCGCGCTTCAGCTCACGGGCGGAGACGTTCCCGCAGCCGCGCAGCTCCTCGGTCACGACATCGACCAGGGTCTTGCCAACGGCATCGCCAACGGGACGCTTTCCGAGGAACAGGCGGCGCTCCTCGGCGAGGACGTCATCAGCAAGGCCAAGGACACGCTGGAATCGCACTCGCCCTCGCAAGCTTTCTACCGCATCGGCTCCGATGTTGACGCGGGCCTCTCGAACGGCATCAGCGGGAACACGGACGGCCCGCTCAGCTCCATCGCCCAGCTCGGCCAGCAGCTCATCGACCACATCAGCGGGCTTCCGGGCGACGTGCAGAGCATGGGCAGCAGGGCGTCGAGCGGGCTTTCGGCTGGCCTCGCCGCAGGTGTCGGCTCCGTCTCGTCAAGCGCCCGCAGCCTCGCCAGCAGCGCCTCGTCCGGCGTTTCCGGCACGCCCTCAGACCTTTCGAGCAAGGGCCGCAGCGCCTCAAGCAACTTCGCCAGCGGCATCGGCTCCGGCGTCGGCTCCACCCGCAGCAACGCGCGGAGCCTCGCCAGCGCCGCCAGCAACATGCAGAACGCGGGCAACTCCTACGGGTGGGGCAGCCACCTCGCGAGCAACTTCGCGAGCGGCATCCGCGCGGGCATCACGTGGGTCTCGAACGCCGCGTGGAGCGTCGTGCAGGCTGCCAAGAACGCCATGGGTTTCTCCGTGCCGAAGGAAGGCCCGTGGGCGGGATCGGAGAAGGGCGGCGAGACCTCCGGCCTGCACCTCGCGCAGAACTTCGCGAGCGGCATGCTCAAGGGCGAGGGAACCGTCTCCGACGCCGCAAGAAGGCTCGCAAGCGCCTCGTACTTCGAGGCCAACGGCGGCGGCTTCTCGTCCGGCGTGCGCACCGTGGGGTACGGAGCCGTCCAGCAGGACGGCGGGGGCGATGCCGAGGTCATGGCGATGCTGGGCGAGATGGTGAATCTTCTGCGCGAGATAGCATCCAAGGACACCAACGCCTACATCGGCGTCGATGCGGTATCGACCGCCTTGGCGCAGAGCAGCAGGATCACGGCACGAGGAAGGGGGTACGCCGTATGAGCTTCGACCAGAGGATAGAGTTTGACGGTAACGACCTCTCGCCGTACCTGCTCGTGACCGACGTGAAGCGGCAGGTGGTGCCCAAGCGGCGCATCACCCAGACGCAGGTGCCCGGCATGGACGGGGCGCTCGTGTCCTCAGTGGAGCTTGACGCCATAGAGGTCACGGTGAGCGGCTGCATCACCCGCCGCCTCATGAGCGAGGTAACCGAGGCGCGCAAGGCCCTCGCCGCGTGCCTGAAGTCCGCCGTTCCCGCGCCGCTGGTTCTCCCGGACGATCCGACAACCTACCTCATGGCGCTCTACGAAGGCGGGGCGGAGCCGAGCAAGCCTGCCTACGTGCCGGACGTTAACCTCACGTTCCTGTGCGCAGACCCGGTGGCCTACGGGCGGCATCGCAGCGCCGAGGTGACAGAAACCAAGAGCGTGCGCGTGGGCGGGAGCTACCCGGCGCGACCCGTGGTCACGGTGAAGCCGCCAAAGGGCAGCCAGTGGCAGATAACCAACGTGGGAACCGGTGAGTACGTGCGCGTGCTCGCGAGCTTCACCGGCTCCCAGAGCCTCGTGCTCGACATGGGCCTTGAGCGATGCACCATCAACGGGACGGATCACGCCGTGGACATCACAAGCGACTTCTTCGGCATCGAGGGCAACGCGTCGCTCATGGTATCCGGCGGAACGGCGGCCGTCGAATGGGACGAAAGGTGGCTCTAGTGAGGGTTGACGTTTACAGCCGCCATGACGCATACGTTGGCACAATCGGCGCGCGCCAGCTCCTCGGCTTCGTGTGGACGGACTGTCTCAACGGCGAGGACACGGTGGACATCACCACAACCTACCCGCTCAAGGAGGGGTACCGCCTCGTGTGGCAAGACCTCAACGGCAAGCCGCACGAGCACGTGTGCCAAGACCCGAAGGGAGCGAGCGCGGCAGGGCTGCCCATCTACAGCGACACGGCGCTCAACTCGATCTGCGAGCTTTTCGGCGACTACATCGAGGACAAGCGCCCATACGGTTACAGCTTCCAGCGCGCGCTTGAGGTGTGCCTTGAGCCGACGCGCTGGGCTGTCGGGACGGTAGACCAGCCGGGAACCGTCTCCAGCGGCCTCACCTTCTACCATACGGACTGCCGCTCGGCGCTCAACTCCATATTGGAGTGCGGCGGTGAGCTTCAGACCTCCATCACCGTTGGCGCGAACGGCGTAACGAGCCGCCGCGTCTCCATCCTCAAACACCGTGGCGATGCGAACGGGCACCGCCGCTTCAGCTACGGCAAGGACATCAACAGCATCACGCGCACCGAGCACTGGGGAGCCATAACGGCGTGCTACGGCTACGGCAAGGGCGTAGAGACCGATTCCGGCGGATATGGCCGAAAGCTCACCTTCGGAGACATCAACAACGGCAAGGACTACGTTGAAGACGCGGAAGCCCTCAAGCTTTACGGACGCCCAGACGGAAACGGCGGCCTCAAGCACGTGTTCGGCAAGTACGAGAACTCAAGCTGCGAGGACGCAAGCCAGCTGAAGACCGAGACGCAGGACTACCTCGACCAGCACAAGACCCCCGGCGTCACCTACGAGGCGGACGTGGTTGACCTCGTGGCCATGGGCCGTCCGTGGGAGGGCGTCGGCGTCGGCGACGATACCCAGATGGTGGACAGCAGCTTCGAGCCGACGCTGCGATGCCAAGGGCGCGTGACAAAGCTGGTAAGCGACCTTCTGGCCAAGACGCAGAGCGTGACACTCGGGAACGTCACCGAGAGCATCGCCGACATCTTGCAGCAGCAACAGCAGCAGATCAGCAACCTTCAGAACCAGTCCGGCAGCTGGGACGCCGTGGCGGGTACCACCCCCGCGTTCCTGCAGCAGCTCATAGATTCGCTCAACGAGCAGTTCAACATGAACGGCATGAGCTACATGCACGTGAGCTACCAGAACGGCTTCATCTTCTCAAGCGTTCCGCTGGACGAGGACGGCAGGCCCACAAAGACCGGCGGCACCGCCCTGCAGCTGTGCTCGCTCGGCTTCCGAATCGCCTCCGGCACAAAGGCGGACGGCTCATACGACTGGCGCACCTTCGGAACCGGAAACGGCTTTGTCGCAGACTGGATCACCACGGGCACGCTCATGGCCAACCTCATCAAAGCCGGGCGCATGGTTGTGGGCGACCCGAACGACCCGGTTTTCATGGTCGACTTTGACAGCAAGGACGTGGTGATCTCCGCAACAGCGTCTGTTGGGAGCAGCAGCGCGGGAGACATCGTTGTGTCCGCCGACGTGCAGTACGGCCTATCTGATTCCGCCAACACGCAGCCGACATCGTGGGCAACAACTGCCCTCTGGCAGAGCGGCAAGCACATGTGGACGCGCGTCAAGATGACGCTCGCCGACGGCTCGATTCAATACACGACTCCACGGCGCATTTCGAACGACAAGGGCATAGGCGCTGCCGAGGTCATCGAGCAGTACTACCTTTCGACCAGCAAAACGACGCAGGCCGGAGGGTCATGGCAGAACTCGCAGCCAACGTGGGTAAAGGGCCGCTATTACTGGACGCGCTCACGAATCACATGGTCTGACGGCAGCGTAACGTACACAACCCCAGTCTTGGCGAGCGCGCTTACAAGTGGAAACCAATCGACCGACGATCTGGACACCAAGCTCGACAAGGAGGAAGTGTTCAACCGCCTTACTGACAACGGTGCTGTGCAGGGCCTCTACATGAAGGACGGCAAGCTCTACCTCAACGGCGAGTACATCCAGACCGGAACCATCAAGGTCGAGAAGAACGGTCAGACTGTTTTCAGCGCCGACATCGATACGGGAGACGTGACCATTTCGGCTCTCGCGAACATCGGCGGCTCTCAGGCTGGTGATGTCGTGGTGTCTGCGGACGTCCAATACGGCCTGTCCGATAGCTCTACGACCCAACCAACATCATGGACTACTACCGCCCTCTGGTCTCAGGGAAAGCACCTATGGGCACGCGTGAAGATGACCCTCGCTGATGGGAGCGTACAGTACACTACACCTCGCAGGATTGCCAACGAGAACGGC
Source organism: Collinsella sp. (assembly GCA_048342015.1). Classification (GTDB taxonomy): domain Bacteria; phylum Actinomycetota; class Coriobacteriia; order Coriobacteriales; family Coriobacteriaceae; genus Collinsella. Next base: position 30,490 of record DBGDFS010000072.1, read on the forward strand.
ATAGGCGCTGCCGAGGTCATCGAGCAGTACTACCTTTCGACCAGCAACACAACCCAAACGGGCGGTACTTGGTCGAACACGCAGCCATCTTGGATTTCAGGGCGATATTACTGGACGCGCAGCCGCATCAAGTGGTCGAACGGTACGTACACCTACACAGACCCGGTTCTTGCCAGAGGCCTTACGTCTGGAAACCAGGCGACAGATGACCTCGATGAAGATCTTGACCAGCGTGGCGTCTTCAACCGCTTGACGAACAACGGGCAGACGCAGGGAGTTTACCTGTCGAACAACAGGCTCTACATCAACGCCTCGTACATAGCAACCGGAACCATTTCCGATGCGGCTGGCAACAACTACTGGAACCTTTCCAGCGGATACCTGCGTACGACATCTGGTTACATCGGAGGGCTCACCATCGAGAACTCGTACATAGGCAACAGCATGTTCCGGCTCATGAGCAACGGAATCCACTTCTACTACTCGAATTACGAGGTCGGCAAGATAGGAACGAACCGCTATACGGGCGACTCGTCAAAGAGGGGCTTGGTATTCGATCTGGAGAACGATGGCGCGTACATGACGTGGTCTGTAAAGGAGAGCGCGTCAGACAATACCTACATGATGAAGCTCTCGTACATCAACAAAGCGTTCGGAGGGTTCTCGGCCGACACGGTTGCCCTTGGATGCGACCTCGACGGCAGGAACTACGAGGCCCGAAACTTCTGGATAGACCCCGACAGCGGAGGAGCGTCGGGCGGTATCACAAACACGCTTACAGGAATGTTGCCAACTTCGATCAACAGCGATGGAACCGTCTCGCATTGGACTACCAACGTGAGGCTTGAGTTCAAGCGCGGATTGCTCGTCGGTATGTACAGCTAGGAGGAAGCCATGTCTGAGCAGATCGTTTTCAAAGAAGGGGACGCACACGAGAAGGAGGAGCCTGGGCAGCCCGTTATCGAATCGGCGAAATCAACCGTTCTTGAATCGATGAACGGAAAGCTAGACCTGATTCTTTCGTTCTTGGGAGTCAGCTATCAAACAGAGGAGCAGGAATGAAGTACAGCAACAGGCAGCTTGAGGCCATGGCCAAATCTTTAGGGCCAGTCCTTAAGAGCAGGTCGCTTGTGGGATACAAGGCGGCCGTCAACATGCGCGCGATCATGAACGCCTTGGCGGACTACACGGATTACAAGGATTCTCTCGTTCGCGAGTACGGCACGGAGATAAAAGACGATGACGGCAACGTTAAGGATTTCGCCGTTACCCCCAGCTGCGACGGATTCCAAGATTTTCTGCACAAGTTAAACGAGGTGTCCGACGTAGAGCATGACGTGCAGATCATGGCCGCAACGCCAGATGACGTCATCGGCGTGCTTAGCGGAGAGGAAATCATCGCAATTGACTGGATGATGGAGCACGAGGAGGGCTAATGGCTATCGAGCACGACATCATCCTTGAGATGAACAAGAGCACGGCGCTGGTGCCGCCTCGCGTCGTTGTGCGCGTGGGAGACGTGGCCACGCAGATCATCAAGGCTCAGCTCAAGAACGACGGCGCGAACTACACCCCTACGGGGAGCGCCCGCCTCGACATACTCAAGGCCGACGGGACGTGGGCGCGGTGCACCGCCAGCATATCCGGAAGCACCGTCAGCTGCACGCTCCCGTCTCAGGCCGTGTCCTCTCCCGGCATGGCGCGCCTCGCTCACTTCGTCTTCTATTCCGGCACCACCAAGGCAGAGTCAACGGAGGGCTTCGAGCTTCGCATCCTGCCCGCCGTGGACACCTCAGACCCGGAGGAGGAGTCCGAGTACTACGACGATATGCTCACGCAGCTCTACGAAAAGTGGCAGGCTTTCGAGAAGCAGGCCGAGAGCCAAGAGCAGGCCCGCGTCACCGCCGAGAACACCCGCAAGAGCAACGAGACCACGCGGCAGAGCAACGAGACCACGCGCAAGAACCAAGAGACCTCGCGGGTCAACGCTGAGCAGCAGCGAGTGGCAGAGTTCAACACGCTCAAAAGCCAATCGCAGGCGGCAACCACGGCGGCACAGAGCGCAGCGAGCAATGCGAACTCCGCAGCGAACTACGCCCAGACTGTGGCGGACGGGCTGAGCCAGTCCGTTATCGGAGACGAGGACGTTGCGGCGATGAAAGCTCAAATCGACAAGCTGGGCTCCATGCTGGCGGATGAAACGGGCTTCTACTACATGGACGGAACCGTGTACTGCCCGAGCGCGAAGGCTTCCGTATCCGGCAGCACGGCGACATTCGGGGGCACGTGCTCCGTGAGCGGAACAACCATCACGCTGGCGTAGAAAGGAAACAGAAATGGCAGACGTAAAGACCCTCAACGTAAAGGGAACCAACTACACGATGATCGACCAGACCGCGCGGGACAACGCGACGCGCGCCATCAACAACGAGGAGTACGACCGTCAGGATTCAATCGGCGCGTTCTCCGGCCGCTCGCTCGCGTCCGAGTTCGCCGAGGAGATTTCCGGCAAGGGCAACGTCTGGGCTTGGCTCCAAGGCCGCGTCAAGGCTGGCAACTTCGCAGGCTTGCGCATCGGCGACTACGTTGACGTGCAGGTTGCGCAGGGCGCAAACGTCAACAGCCAGACCATCCGCTACCAGATCGGCGCAATCGACCCCTACTACCAGTGCGGCGATTCGGCGAAGGGCCATCACATCGCCATGGTTCCGCGCACCACCGTCTCAGTTCGCGGCGACAAGGCCGTGAACACGTCGTACCTCCCTTGGAGAAGCACCAACGACAACAACGGAACGGCCGACGTGAAGAACCCCTATCTCTGCAGCCTCCTTCACGAGTGGGAGATCGAGGACTTCCTTCCCGCGCTCCCCGCCGAGCTTCAGGCCGTGCTCATGACGCAGCGCGTGCTGCTTGAGGAGCGCTACAGCGCATCCGGGAAGCTCACCGAGCCGTCATCTTGGTCGTGGCAGGACTTGGGCAAGATATGGTCGCTGTCAGAGGTAGAGGTATACGGCCAGAACGTATGGAGCAAGCCCGGCTACGGCACCGGCTTCGATTGCCAGTTCCCGATCTTCAAGCAGACAAAGGACCGCATCATGGGTAGTCGCATCTCTTGGTGGCTGCGGTCGGTGTCCGGCTCGTCCTCGTCCGGCGTGTGCTGCGTCCGCCACAACGGGGATGCCGACTACAATTCCCCGACGTATGACTGGGTGCGGCCCCGCCCCTGCTTCCTCGTCGGTTAAACCGATTCGGTATACTTTACGATGCCCCGCCTTGCGCGGGGCATCTTGCCGCGAAGCGGCCGGGATGTTTCGAGGAAGGCTGCCCCATGAGCGGAGTGCTCGCGAGGAACCGGACGCTATCGCAGTTCGAGTTCTACCACAACGCCATACAGATACGCGTAGAGGTCAACAGGCTTATGGCCTCAGACCGCGTGTGCCCGAAGAAGTACCGGCTTCTGAACGGCGTCCCCACAGCCGAGACTGCGCGGAGCGTCGTGTACAACATCAACCGGGCCGACCACTTCTACCCGAACACGAGCTTCAACGTGCTTGAGCGCAAGCGGTACATAACGCTTGCGATAGCAGACTGCGACCAGCTTCTGCAGGACATGCAATGCCTTATGGCGCTCGGGGTTGTCGTCAACGCAAACGTCCTTGAGAACGTCGTGGACATGATCGACAAGGAGATAGCCCTGCTGAAGGGGTACCGCAAGTCGGTGAAGCTGACGGGAAAGCAGACAACGGAGGAGCGCATAGCGGACTTGGAGCAAGAGATTGAGCGGCTTCGTTCGGTATAATGTCCCCGGTCACGCCTTGAAAGTCGCATCAATTGGTGGCTGCGGTCGGTGTCCGGCTCGTCCTCGTCCGACGTGTGCTACGTCAACAACAACGGGAATGCCAACTACAATTCCCCGACGAATGACTGGGTGCGGCCCCGCCCCTGATTCCCTTATCGCCAGACCGAGTAGGCAAGTCCGAAAGCCGAGCATAAAGAGGAAGGAAGGCGTGACCTTCGGCCTCAGCGCCGTAAATATGCACCCCGCGCAGGCGGGCGGACGCTTCTTGCATGGCTGCGAGCTTCGGCGTTCGTCGCGGTTTCATGCCCGTCCTGCAAGCGGCTGCCGGAACGCCAGTGATAGCCGTGCGGGGTGCCTCCTTTGAACTCCGACGATAGGCGCGCCGCGAGAAGGGCTAGGCGGGAGCGTGAACGCGCGCGTAAGAGGGACGATAGGCTCAAGGACGTTAATCTTGAGGCGGTCGCAGACCTCAACGCGCTTTACAAGGCGGCGATGCAGGCAGGGCGCGGCGTCTCATGGAAGGCGTCTATACAGCGATACCAGAAGGACGTCCTGCTGAACATCGTAAGGGCTCGCCGCGACATCCTAGAGGGGAACGAGCTTCACCGGGGCTTTATCCACTTCGACATAAAGGAGCGCGGTAAGCTACGCCACATCAGCTCCGTGCACATAGCAGAAAGGGTTCCGCAGAAGTCTCTCTCCCAGAACGCGCTCATACCGGCGACCGTCCCAAGCCTCATTCACGCGAACAGCGCCAACATCAAGGGCAGGGGGACGGAGTACGCCATCAGGCTCATGAAGAAGCAGCTCGTGAAGCATTACCGCAAGCACGGCGCTGAAGGGTACATACTGCAGATGGACTTCCGCGACTATTTCGCTCGCATAGCGCACGACCCGCTCAAGCGCCAGATAGCTCAGAGGATTTCAGACCCTCGCCTCGTTGAGCTTCAGAACCACTTCATCGACGTGCAGGGCGAGGTTGGGCTAGGGCTCGGAAGCGAGCCGAACCAGATATGCGCCGTGGCGTTCCCAGACCCCATCGACCACTACGTTACCGAGATGTGCAACGTCGAGAGCTACGGGCGCTACATGGACGATAGCTACGCCATCCACACAAGCAAGGAGCATCTGAGGCTCGTGGCGGCATGCGTCGAGATACTGTGCGGAGACTACGGCATAGAGGTTCACCCGATCAAAACAAAGATAACCAAGCTCGCCCACGGCTTCACCTTCTTGAAGAAAAGGTTCTTCTACACGGAAACCGGGCGGGTGATAGTCAAGCCGTGCCGCGAGACCATAACGCGTGAGCGCCGCAAGCTCAAGGCCCTGCACCGCATGTACGAGCGCGGCGATATAGAGCTGTGGCAGGTGGCGCAGCAATTCATGTCATGGCGCGGGGGCCTCGTGCACCTCGACGCGCACCGCACCATCGCGAGCATGGAAGCGCTTTTCCTGCAGCTGTTCGGCATGCGCGCCGAGGATGCCATACACCTCAAGTAATCTCACGCCGCTAATACGATGGGCGCACCCTACGAAAGGAGTGCGCCATGGAGCGAACACGCGAGGCCATAGAGGCCGAAATCAACGGGTACAAGCAGCTTCTTTTCCAGAGTGACTACAAGGCGCTCAAGCATGCCGACGGCGTTATGACCGACGAGGAATGGGAGCCGGTCAAGGCTGAGCGCGAGGAGCTGCGTGCCAAGATCAACGCCTGCGAGGTCGAGCTTGAGACGGCTCCCTCGGCTTACGTGCCGGATGAAGCATGAGCGGCGAGTCTCTAGCCGGTGGGTTCGAGGCCGCAGCTGTCGCCGAGCCTATAGCCGCGCTGCTCGCCTTCACCGTCGTGGCGGTGCTTTTCGTCGTGGTCAAGTGGGCGCTCCCTCAGCGCTCAAAGCTCAAGGAGAAGCAGCTTGAAAACGAGCGCTACCGCATCGAGGTGCAGGAGAAGGCCGAGGCTGCACTGGACGAGCGCGAGCGAGAGCGCATCAAGACCACCCAGAGGCAGATAGCCGCGCAAGAGGAATCGACGCGGGCAATCGAAGCGCTGAACGTCACGGTGAACACGGCCGTTACGCAAATCGGCGACAGCAAGGAGAAAAGCGCCGAGATGGGCGGAAGCGTCAGGCGCATCGATAGCACGACCACCCACATGGCCGGGCAGATCGATGAAATCCACGCCATCGTCGTGCGCCGGGAGGTGCGCGGTGAATAGTAGAAAGGGGTTCAACCATGACCAAGGACGGAATCAAGAAGTGGTGCGTCGCCGCTGGCGTGCGCGCGGTCAAGACCGCAGCGCAGACCGCGCTCGCGGCAATGGGAACCACGGTGGTGTCCATCACCGCGCTGGACTGGCCGCAGATCGCGGCCCTTGCGGCGACCGCAGCGGTGGCGTCCATCCTCACGAGCATCGTGGGTGTACCGGAGGTGGACGAGGGCGCAAGCCCGCTCTCCAAGCCGCAGCAGTAGTCGCGGCGCTCGTCCTCGTCGTTGAGGTAATCGCCTTGGCCTACATGGTCAAGGCGGCCCAGCCGAAGCCGCAACCGGAGCCAGAGCCCGAGCCCGTGGTCATCGAGGACACCATGGCACCGGGCATCGTCCCGCTTTACACGCAGACGGACGAGCGCTGGGGAGGGCTTCCCTACGCCGGGTCAGACTTGGCCACGTCCGGCTGCGGCCTCACGTGCGCAGCCATGGCGTGGAGCTATCTCAGCGAGGAGGCTTGGACGCCAGACAGGATGCTTGACGCCGTGGGAAACAACTACGTGCAGGATGGGCAGAACTACATGCCCGGATTCTGCGAGTGGATGAAGCAGCGAGACCCAACGCTCGACTACACCGTTTTGTACGAAGACCAGCAGAGGGCCATTGACGAATGCTCGCGTGGCCGTATGGTATTCGGCTCCATGAAGGGACAGCTCGTTGAAGGCGGAAAGAGCTACGGCGGGCACATCGTTCTGATATGCGGCGTTGACGGGAACGAGATCACGATACACGACCCGTGCTGCATATACGAGGTAACCATCAACAGCTCCCAGTTCCAAAAGGTGGACTGGGGATATTTCATTTCAATCGGAAGGGGCTAGTAATGTCTATGAAGGGCATCGACATCTCCAACTGGCAGAAGGGCATCGACCTCGCGGCCGTCCCGTGCGACTTCGTCATCGCGAAGGCGACGCAGGGCACCGGCTACACATCGCCCGACTGCGTGCGTCAGGTCGAGCAGGCAATGTCGCTCGGCAAGAAGGTCGGCGTCTACCACTACATCGGCGGTCAGGGCGCGGTCGCCGAGATGGACTTCTTCATCGACTCCATCAAGAACTGGGTCGGCAAGGTCATGATCGTGCTCGACTGGGAGTCCGGTGAGAACTCCGCCTGGGGAAATCTCGGCTACCTCGAGCAGTGCATCGCCCGCGTCAAGGAGCGCACGGGCGTGCCGCCGGTGGTTTACGCCTCGGCCAGCGTCTTCCCGTGGGGCCTGTGCAAGAAGCACAACTGCGGCTCGTGGGTCGCGCAATACGCCAACAATGACGCGACAGGCTATCAGGACACGCCGTGGAACGAGGGCAAGTATTCGTGCGCGATGCGCCAGTACTCCTCGAGCGGGCGTCTGTCGGGGTACAACGGCAATCTCGATCTGAACAAGTTCTACGGCGACGCCGCCGCTTGGGACCGCTACGCCAATCCCAAGGGCTCAGCTCAGCCCGCCCCCCAGCCGCAGCCGACCCCTCATCCGACTGCCCCGCAGGGCTCGACCCTCGATCTTGTCGACCGCGTCATGCGCGGCGAGTTCGGTGACGGCGAGGCCCGCCGTGCCGCTCTCGGCATCCGCTACGACGAGGTGCAGAACTTCATCAACCACATCGACCAGGCGAGCGTCGACACCCTCGTGGCCGAGGTCAAGACAGGCCGATATGGCAACGACCCCATTCGTGAACGCGTTCTTGGCTCCCGCTACAAGGCCGTTCAGGACAAGATCAATGGAGCCTCGAAACCGGCGCCCCAGCACGTCTACGTCGTGAAGCCCGGCGATACGCTCTCCGGAATCGCCCAGAAGTACGGCACGACCTACACCAAGCTCGCCCAGATGAACGGCATCAGCAACCCGAACAAGATCTATACTGGGCAGAAGATTCGTGTGAGGTAATCGTCTGAATGGCGGCCGTCATGCCTACGCCGCTCGCGGAATCATGAGGTAGACGGCCCCGTTTACCACGGTTATCATCGTTCGAGTATTTTTGCAAACGGGGCACCAGAGGAATATCGAGCCCGGTACCGCTACGGTGCCGGGCTCTTCTGGTTCAATGCCATGTCAAAAGCGAAGCGCCCGCTTGCTGGGGGAGCAAGCGGGCGCCTGTGAGCGAA
>DBGDFS010000073.1:0-1948 GCA_048342015.1 Collinsella sp.
ACGTTGGCGTAGGAGCACAGCAGGAAGCCCAGGAAGTAGAAGGGCACGAGCTGCTTGGTGAGCACCAGGCGGCCGAGCATGGCGAAGCCCATGGCAGGCAGGATGTTGGCGGCAACGCCAAAGCCAGCAAGGACAAAGGGCGGGATGAAGTCGAGCAGGCCCTGGATGGCGTCAGCACCCAGATAGAACGACAGCGAGCACAGCAGGAACGCCATGATGATACCGGTCAAACCGATCAGGAAGTGCATCGCATAGACACCCTTAAGGTTGCCCTGGCCGGAGAAGACATCAGCGCGGTCAACCAGGATCGGCAGGGCGGCGTTGAGGATGTTCTTGATGGCAAGGCACAGCGTGGCGATGGGCATGGCAAGCGCGATGGCTGTCTCGGTGCTCTGGCCCAGCTGGATAGCGAAGGCGCAGGCGAGCACGCCGCCGATCGTCTCATCAGGCGGCACGTAGGCGCCGATGGAGATCGAGCCCATGAACAGCAGCTCCAGGCTCGCACCGATTGCGAGACCGGACTGCAGGTCCCCCAGCACCAGGCCCACGAGCGGGCACAGGACGATGGGGCGGAACGCATAGAGCGTACCGAGCTGGCAGTCGAACTTACCAAATGCGGCGATAAGTCCGATGAGGATTGCTTGGGTAAGCATATATCCCCCTTTCCTAATAGGAAACTACGAAGAGCTCAGACTCTTCGAAATTGAACGCCTAGAGCACGCTGGCGCAGTCAACCTTGGGGTCATCGGCCAGGGGTCGAATCTCGACCTCAACGCCACGATCCAGCATCTCGCGCACATCGGCTTCCTCGGCCGCGGTCAGGAAGACCTGATGAGAGACCTGACGCGCATCGGGACGCTTCTCGTCCTTGGGCTTGGTGTTGCCCAGGTTGACCGACTTGATCTGCGGGCAGCCCTCAACAAGCTGCTTTGCCTCAGCAATAGTGGCGACACAGATGATCATCTTGTACTTGTCGGTCACGCCCGAGTTGATAGCTTCGATTGCATGCTCCATATCTTTGATGACGAGCTTGCAGCCGGCAGGCTTGCCCATCTTGAGCGTCGTCTTCCACACCGGGTCGTTAGCGACCTTATCGCCCACGCAGAAGATGCAGTTGGAGCCAAGGCCCTGAACCCAGGAAACTGCGACCTGGCCATGAAGCAGGCGATGGTCAACGCGAAGTAGCTGAATCATAATGTGACCCCCCAAAGGTCTTGTGCCGTCTTACGGCGTGTCAGTAGGTGCTGCGGATTAGAACTCTTCTTCCTCGTCGTCATCGACCAAAAGATCGTTGACAAACTTCACGCGCGTATCGTCCGCAGTGACGATGGCGCGAATCGTCTCCTCAACCGGCGCCGACTCGTCAGAGAACAGCAACTGGATGAGGAGAGGAAGGTTCATGTTGGTAACGAGGTACGTGCGGGGACGCGTCTGGACGATCTTGGTGAACTCGTTGTTGACGCTGCCGCCAAAGAGGTCGGTGCAGACAACGACATCATCGTCGGCAGACATGCCTGCCAGCAGTTTTTGGGCCTCCTCGGCCACGTCCATGCGGCCATCGACGAACATCGAAAGATCGTGGACGTTGTCGCGAGCGCCCGAGAGCAGCTCGACGCTCTCCTTGATGCCGGTAGCGAAGTGCGCATGGCTGGCGATGATGTACTGTCTCATTCTGTGTTCCTCTCAATAGCCCGGCACGTTCCCGCACCCGTTTTCTTTAGTAGTCGAACTGGTGATAGTAGCGACGATACTTGAGGTTGTGCTTGGTGACCGTCTCGTAGTAGCGAGCCAGGCGGTCGGTCACGAGCACCGTCAGAATCCACGGGGAGACGATGACGCGGAACTCGTCGTCAAGGCCGGGGATCGCGAACTCGGCGGTGTCGATGACGTTGATGTCGGTGTCGCCGGTCACGCCGCGGGTCAGGAACGCGCGGACGCGCTCGTCGAG